>CAYGWX010000004.1:30610-92144 GCA_964353855.1 uncultured bacterium
GGACTGTTACCACCGCTCCCTGGCGATCAAGCAGGAGATCGGGGACCGCTGGGGCCAAGCCGCGAGCCTGAGCAACCTCGGCGCCGTGCACAATAATCTCGGGGAGTATGGAGAGGCCCTGGACTGTTACCACCGCTCCCTGGCGATCAAGCAGGAGATCGGGGACCGCTGGGGCGAGGCCGCGAGCCTGAACAACCTCGGCGATGTCCTTCGAGAACTGGGAAACTACCCGGAATCCGAACGGACCTTTCTACAGGGCGAGGAGCTGGCGAAGGAGATTAGAGCCAAGGAGTTCGGAGCGCATATCCTGGCCGGGCTCGGGGCGCTGTATTTACAGCAGGACCGCCTACAGCTTGCCGAAGAGAGGATCCTGCAGTTGCGCGACCTGGCCGGAGCCTTGAACTCCAGAGACCTCCAGGGGATGGCGCAATGCCGTCTGGGGCGGTTGCACGTCAAGCGGGGAGAGGGGGAGGCGGCCCGGGCTGCCTTCCAGGAGTCCATCGCCATTTTCAAGGATACCCGCAACGAGATGGAATTGGGCAAGACCTGCTCCTTTTTCGCTCAGGGGCTGAGAGCGCTGGGAGAACCCGGCGAGAGCGAGTGGTACCGGGTCCAGGCCAAAGAGATCTTTCAGCGCCTCGGGGCCAAGGGCTGGCTTGAGAAAATGGAGGCGGAGAAATAGCCGAAGCGCTTTTCCTGTTAGGAAACATTTAATGTAAAGGCAGACTCATCATGGACGTCAAAGAAGTCATCAAATCCCAGTATCACGCCTCGCTGGAGATGCTTGTGGATGAAGGCCGGGAGCATTAACTAAGAGCACAAGGGAAGGAGAAGAAGGTGAAAACCATCTGGAACATCATAGGGGTTCTGCTCTGAATCCTCCTCATCATCGCGGTCGCGATGATCATCGGCAAGGTGAGGTTCGACAACCAGGTGAAGCGAGTAGTGGCCGGGATGTTCGCGGCCGGGAAAGCCCCGAAGCCAGGGGTGATTTCCGAGGCGGACCTTGCGGGATTGCCTGAGCCGGTCCAGCGCTGGCTGCGTTACTCCCAGGTCATCGGGAAGGAGCGGGTCACCGCGGTGCGCCTGAAGCAGGAGGGGTCCATCCGGTTAAAAGCCGGGGGGGCCTGGATGCCGTTTTCGGCAGTGGAATACTACACCACCGACCCCCCGGCGTTCATCTGGTCGGCGAGGGTGAAGGTGGCGCCGCTCGTATGGTTAGGCGGGACGGACCGTTACGAGGGAGGAAAAGGCCGGATGCTCTTCAAGCTGGGCTGGCTTTATCCGGTCGTCGATGCGCGGGGAAGGGAACTCGACCAGGGCGCGCTGGTGCGCTATCTCAACGAGACGATGTGGTTCCCCACCGCAGTCCTGAACCCCTCCATCGCCTGGGAGGTGGTCGATACCCTCTCGGCGAAAGCCACCATGAGTTATCAAGGGGAGACCGCGTCAGCGGTCTTCCACTTCGACCCCGAGGGCCGGTTCGTCACTATGACCGCGGACCGGTACATGGGCCTGGACAAGGGGTTTTCCCTGGAACCCTGGGCGACGCCGATCACGGGCTACGGAGAGTTCCAAGGCGTGCGGGTCGCTTCCCAAGGAGAGGCGGTCTGGCGTCTCAAGACGGGAGACTTTCCCTACATCCAAGTCAAGGTTACCGAGATCGAATACAACAAGCCGGAACCCTATTAAAGTCGGAAAGGCATATCCATACGCCTTTGCCCGCATAAGGAGGACCCATGGACGTCAGGGAAGTCATAAAGTCCCAATACCACGCCTCGCTGGAAATGCTGAAGCAGGCGGTCGAGAAATGCCCGGAATCCCTTTGGGCCGACCCGGAGCCCAGGAACAAATTCTGGCACATCGCGTTCCACGCCCTTTTTTACACGCACCTTTACCTTCAGAATGCGGAGAAAGACTTCCGACCCTGGGCCAAGCACCGCGATTTCTACAACTTCATGGGCCCGCTGCCCTGGCCGCCCCACGAGATCCCGAAGATCGGGGAGCCCTATACCAAGGCTGAGGTCCTGGAATACCTCGAATTTTGCCAAAAGGAGGTCGAGAAAAGGGTCCCGGGGCTCAACCTGGATAGCGAGTCCGGGTTCCCCTGGAAGCCGTACAAAAAAATGGATTTGCAGATGGAAAGCATCCGGCACATCCAGCACCACGCCGGGCAGCTCATGGACCGGCTTCTGACCAAGCATGGCATCAGCATAGACTGGGTCGGGAAGAAACCAGGCTCACCGTCTTAATCAACACAAAAGGCTATCCATAAAGAACCCCGCCTTAGCAGGCGGGGTTCTTTTTATTCCCGTAACCTCTAAACCTTCCTATACGTATAAAGAGATAAGGACCATGGGAGTAAGGGCCTTTTCATTTCGCAAACAAAATATAGGAGATAAGTCATGAAAAAGCTTAGTGTTATGTTGACCGCATGCTTGCTGTTTGCCTTTAACGCCCAGGCTATCTTGGGCGGCGAAACGGTTCGCGGGTCGGGCCGGATGATCCAGGAGGCCCGGCTGATCAAAGGCATCGCCAGAGTGGACCTCGCAACCATCGGCACCCTCTATCTCACCCAGGGCGACAAGGAGGAGTTGCGGATCGAAGCCGAAGACAACCTCCTGCCCTATTTCGTGAGCACTGTAGAAGGGGATGAGCTCGTGATCAAAGCCCGGGAGGACATCGAGCTCAGGCCCACCCAACCCGTACGCTTCCACCTCACCGTGAAGAAGCTAAACGCCCTCGCGGCCTCCAGTGCCGGGAATATCGAGGCCGGACCCATCAAGGCCGAGCGATTCCTCCTGGTCGTCGGCAGCGCCGGGAACGTGACCCTGGAATCCCTGGACGCCCCGGAGGTCGCGGCGATGCTGAACAGCGCCGGGAACGCCACGATCAAGAGCCTGAAGTCCAAGGATTTGAGGGTCAACATCCACAGCGCCGGAGGGCTGACGATCGAGAGCGGCGAGGTCGAAAAGCAGGCCGTCACGCAGACCAGCGCCGGAAATTACAACGCCCGGGGCCTGAAGAGCCGGAAGGCCCAGGCCCTGGTCAACAGCGCAGGCAGCGCCACCCTCTGGGTCACGGAAGCCCTGACCGCCACGGTCAACAGCGTCGGCTCCCTGAGCTACCGGGGAAGCCCGGCAGTGGAAGAACATGTGACCAGCCTGGGAACGATCAGAAAAATAGATAACTGAGGCTTTCTAAACCAGGAACCCCGCCCAAAAAAGGGCGGGGCTCCTGAATGTTGCTCCCTGCGGTACCGTTACATGGAGAGCGGTTGTTTATTGGGCTGGGGAGGATTTACAAAACCCCGGGCGATTGGATCGACTGACCGTTGCCGCGGGGCTTTCCGTTCTCAGCCTGGAGCGCCAGGGCACTCACGACTTGGTCGAAGGTCACGGCACCCATGTCCATCAGGATCTCGCCCATCAAGCTGCTCAGGTATTCGTCCTTCTGCTTCCGAAAAGCCTCGTCCACCTGCCCGGGATCCACCAGCCCCTGGTCCATCAAGATCTCGCCCAGCAACCGACGCTCTCTATTATCCATAACCTCCTCTTTGTGGCCGACTAAAGTTTGACATATTATAACGGTTTCTCAGATGATATGTCAACCTCCTCCCCTTAGCCGGACAGGGAAGGATCCCGTTTCGAACGGGCGGGATCCTACGTTTTTTGAAGAGGCCCTACGCCTTCCCAGCGCTGCCCAGCACGGTCTCGTTCTTGGCGATGCACATCTTGATGAGCTTCTCGCGGGCGGGGCCGAGGACCTTGCGGGGGTCGGATAGGTCGGGATGAAATCATCCCCCCATAAAACTTAAATCACACGCTCAGGTCTGAAACCCGGAACCCCTCCTGATTGTTTATAAATAATACGAGGTCAGGCATTTCCCCAACAGGACGGAAGGAAAAGAGAGAAAAGATGTGGCTTATCGTTAAGATCCTCATCGGCGTAACCCTCGGCGGGGCAGCGGGTTTCGGTTACAGCAAGTTCATGGGCGCAGCGGGCAGCGCCTGAACCGTCGCCTGCAGCCCCTGGATCACCGTTGGTATCGGTGCAGCCGCGGGGCTCCTGCTGGCCGTGGGCCAGTTCTTCAAGTAGGGCAAAGCGTCAGACGAAGATAAAACAATGCAAGGATACTGCGCGCAGGGCAGCGTAAAACCACCCGAGTAAACCAGGCCGGATCAGGAAAGGAGCTCTTGGCGAAGAGAAAGATAATCGAGATCAACCGCAAGCTGTGCAATGGCTGCGGGTTGTGTACCACCGCTTGCGCGGAAGGGGCTTTGGCGCTTGATGCCGAGGGAAAAGCGGTGCTCGTCCGGGAGCTCTATTGCGATGGAATGGGGGCTTGCCTGGATGTCTGCCCCACGGCCGCTCTGCAGATCGTGGAGAGGGAGAGCGAGGATTACAGCGCTCCGGCCGCCTATCAGCAGGTTCTTCAGACCCGGGGGGCAGAGGCCGCGGCCAAGGTTCATGGGGCCGATGGCCTTCCGCGCCCTCCCTTCTCGAGCTGTCCGGGCAGTGCGGCGTGCGAGATCCCCCTGCCTGCCGCAGGCCCCCAGGAGGAGCCGCTGGCCGCGGTCCGCTCCCAGCTCACGCAGTGGCCGATCCAGCTGCACCTCATTTCCCCAGCGGCCCCCTACTTTCGGAACGCCGCCCTGCTCATCGCCGCCGATTGCACGGCCTTTGCCCTGGGCAGCTTCCATCCAGACCTGCTCAGAGGCCGGAAATTGGTCGTCGCCTGCCCCAAGCTCGACAACGCCACGGGATACCTCGAGAAACTGGTCGAGCTCATCCGTTCGCAGGAGTTGCATTCCCTGACGGTCGCGATCATGACCGTACCCTGCTGCAGGGGGCTCCTGCGTTTGGCCCAGCGGGCCGCGGAGATATCCGGAACGACCCTGCCGGTGAACGCGGTGACCATCGGGATCGATGGCCGGATCCTTTCAAGGGAGACTCGGGACCAAGCCTCTAAGCCGGTAGGAGGGCCGTAAAAGAAGATGCCGATCTACGAATACCGCTGCAGGGAATGCGGAGGGGAGTTCGAAACCATCCTCTTTCGCCAGGAGGACGAGCGGGACATCTCCTGCCCGGAATGCGGGAGGAAGCACCCCGAGAGGCTGATGTCGGCCTTCGCGTCGTGCGCCGCTTCGCCCAACGCAGGGGAACCCTGTACCCGGTTTAGGTGAGGGTGAGGAAGAAAGGGCCGTGGGCCCCGGAAAAACGGTTAGACTGTTAGACAGTTAGACGGTTGGACGGCAAAATAGGTTAAACGGTTTTTCTTGATCTCGGGCTTCCTGGACGGGTAGGCAGACGAGGCCGTGGGTCCTGAAGACAAGACCGTAGTGGATTGACGGGCCAGCCGAAAGGCGGGCCTTTATTATTTTTGACTTTCTTGTGCCCTCGCTCTCTGAAGAAGGGATGTCCGAGGGTTATTTCCTTGGCCGTTAAAACACCCTTATCTCACCTTCACTACCCGCAGGGGCTTTGAGTTTCGCCCCTCCGGCCTGAGGAAATAGATCCCGGCGGGAAGCCCACTTCCAATTCGGTCGCCCCGGGAGGATCCCACCATCCGGCCAGCCAGGTCATAGATGTCGAAAGCCTCGGCCCCATGGCCCGGGATTCGGGTAAAAGAGACGAATGGATTGGGCTCCGCAAGGATCCGCTCGCAGAACGCGGGGCGGGAAACCTCGCTGGCCTCGACGGCACTGGGTCCTCGATAGATAAACAAGACATTATCGAAGGCGACCATCCTTGACCCCGAGCTTTCGCCGGTATCGTCGCCCAGCAAAACATGGCCCGCTGTCCCGGCGTTGAAGCGAAACCTCCCCAGCGCGACATAGATTCCGTAGGAATCGTTCTGGTTGATGGAGACGACCGTCGAGCCGTCCGCGTGATGAACCTCATACCGTGCGCTTCGGGTATCCGCCCGGATCGATGGGATGAACGCATAGACGTCGTAGGACCCGCTGCGCGAGAGGGACGGCCGCCAGACAGCATAATTATCCCGAACGCTTCCGTTGGTGTAGACGAACCACAGATGATTGCGGCAGACGCCGATCGAGGAATCGGACAGGCTGCGGGAAAAGGGATCGAACGCAAATTCACGCCAGCGGCCCGGAGTGCCGTAACGGGTGCATTCGGAAGAGTCATCCTCGCAGGGGTGGAGGTCGGAGAGGGTCAATCCCGGCTTTCTCAGCCAGCCCTGGATCGGGTATTGGGAGCTGAACGGCGCAAGGGTGTACCGTCCGCCCGAGGCGGTCAGGGTCAGGGTCATTGCACTGTCCCGCCCGTCCTGGTACCAGTTCTCCTGGATGAGCTTGAGATAATTCGAGCCCACCTCCCGCACGATCGCCACGTGTCCCCACCTCCCTCCGTCGGAGCAGAGGAGGTCCCCGGGCTGAGGCGGCATCGTCCCGCCGTTGGGGTAGCGGTCGAGCTCCAGCTGCTGGTAGGCGTCGTAGTAATCGTAGGCGGCATACACCCAGTTCATGTTCTGATGGGGGAAGACCTGGGCGTAGAACCGGTTGACCCATTCGATGCAGAGATAACGCCATTTGTAGATATCGTCGGGCCCGTAATACTCGGGATACCCGTTGGAATAAGCGCAGACCCCCTGGTATTGGCCGCAGTAGGTCGCCCAGGGGGCTGAGACGACCGGCGTTGTGGCGGCTAGTCCGATGAGAACTATCAGCACAACGATCGTCGATCGGATCATTCGCTCCACGTCACCCTCCCTGATTTCCGCATCGTTTCGGGCAAAGCATATTCTTTTCAGGATCATCTTATCTCATTCCAACGACGAAAGGTACCCGCCCGCGGGGGGAGAAAGGCGAGAGGACCCCGCGGGCGGTGCGGCCTTGCCCGATGCAGGCCGGTTATCGCCGAGGGACCGGGATCCACTTCCGAATAAGGCGTCCACCTGCTGGCAGTCGAGGGAATCGGCGACAAGGCCTGCGGTCGCAGGATCCGGATCCCACCAGCAGATCTCCTACAAATTCCAGGCCGTCCAGGTCCACGGATTTCTCATTTGATCAACAAGGCTTTCTCCAGCCTCCGACACCCTTCGGTCTCAAACCTCACGAAATAGATCCCGCTGGAGACCGTTTTCCCATGCTCGTCCCGCCGGTCCCACTCCATTCGGAAGTCACCGGGCTTCAAGGATCGCTCCAGAAGCGTTCTCACCCGCCGGCCAAGGAGGTCGTATACGAAGAGCCTGACCGGCATCTCGCAGGGCAGGCCGAAGGCGATTGCCACCGGGCCCCGCGCGGGATTGGGACGGAGGGGCAGGAAATAAACACTTCTTCCCGCCAGTGCGCCCGCCTCCACCCCTGAGGGGCGGAGCCAGAACGTGAACATCCCGCTTCCAGGCGCCCCCACCGGGAGGGTTCCGCTGTTCGGGCTCACCCACCGGTCCCGGGCCCAGAGGTAGTAGTCAATCCGCGCGCCGAGGCTCTGAGCGGGAATGGTGGCCCGGTAGTTATCGTTCCCCTGGGGACTCATCACGATCCGGACCCAGCTCCCGGAGTTGATCCGGTAGTAGAGGTAAGCGGAATCCACACGGTTTACGTCCGTAATCTTTGAGTCCACCGGGAAGGGCCCGGTGAAGACCGTGTCCCGCCAGCGGGTCGTGTTGCTGAACGCCGGAGGCTCGTTGTCCGGGGTGGTGTAGATTTTGAAGTCATCAATGTACCACCACCCCGGGGTCAGCCTCCCGTAGGAATGGAATTTGAAGCGGACCAGGACGTTCTGGCTCGGAACCAGAGACGACGGCCACTCGGTCCAGGGTCCGGTGGAATCGTTCGGGGACATCGAGGTCCAGCGGATGTTGGTCCAGGAGGAGCCGTTGTCCGTGGAGATATCCACGAAGCACTGGCCCCAGGTCACGGGCTGGAAGTAGTACTTGTCCCAGTAGGTCATCCGGACATCCGGGTAGGCCCGCAGGTCCAAGGGGTTCCGGAGCTGAACGATGTAGTCGGTGTTCGCGGACGAGGTGTCCCGGTACCATTTCAGGGCATAGGGCGCGGAGCGCGACTTGGCGCTGGAGCGCATCCAGCCCACCGGGGAGAGGATGTTCCAGTAGGCGTTCAGGCTGTCCAGTCCGCCGCCGTACTCGAAGTCGTCCTCCCAGATGACATAGGGGGACGGCGGAGTCCCCACCTGGAAGGAAAGCCTCACGGTGTCCGCGTAATTTCCACTATCCCCCTGGGCGGAAACGGCCAGGCTGAGCTCGGCCAGGTGGCCTTGAGGCGTCAGGACGTGGGCCGAGAACCGGTAGGGGTCGGAGGTGTTGTTCGCCTGGCCGTTCCGGGGGATGTTACCGAAGAACGAAGAATCGTCCCCGATGGAAATGAAGTTGTCCTGGGTCCGGAGGATCGCTTTTACGTTCCGGGCATTGGCCCCGATGTTGAGCAGGGTGATCGTGAGGTTCACGGTTTCCCCGGGGTCCAGCTGTCCGTTGCCGTTTCCCCCGGGCGGAGGATCGGCCAGGGTCCGGGACTGGAGCGTCACGTAGGGCAGGTTGCTCGTGGGGATGGACCGCAGGGTCTTCCAGACGTTCAGCCGGCCCCAGCCGAAGTTGTTGTTGGGATAGGGTCCGCCCCCGGAAGGCTGGTCCGCGTTGTTCGTAAGGGCGTTATAGAGGGCCTGCGGGGACAGGGTCTGGTTCTTCTGGCAGAGGATCGCCACGGCCCCGGCCACGTGGGGCGTGGCCATGGAAGTCCCGCCCCAGTTGCCGTATTGGTTGTTGGGCAACGAGGAGCGGATGTTGTATCCGGGCGCCGAGATATCCGGCTTGATGTAGTTCCAGTCCGGCCGGTACCAGTCCGCCTGATTGTTCCAGGGGGGGCCGCTGGGAGCGGGGCCGCGGGAGGAGAAGCTGGCCATGGTGTCCGCTTCGGTCGTAGCCCCCACGGACTGGACCACGGTGTAGCTGCTCGGCGAGCCCAGGGTACCCGGGGCCGGTCCCTCGTTGCCGTTGGCGAAGATCGGGAAGATGCCCACGGCTTTGAGCGTGCGGCAGATGGGATACCAGTTCGTATCCCGGGGATTGGTGTTGCGCCAGGAGTTGGAGACTGCCTTGATGTCCACCGAATCCTTCAGGTCGGCGATGAACTGCAGGCCCTCCACCAACTGGGTGAAGGACCCTGAGCCCCCGGAATTCAGAACCTTGGCGGCCACATAGCGGGCCCCGTAAGCGACCCCGATGTCGTTTACGAACGGGCCGGGCCCGTCCCCCCCGCAGATCGTTCCGGTGATGTGGGTGCCGTGTCCGTGGTCGTCGTAAGGCGTGCTCGAGGGCGGCAGGCCCTGGGAGACGTGCCAGTATCCCGTCCATTTCCCGGCCAGGGCGGGATGGGTGTAGTCCACGCCGGTGTCGGTCTGCCCGATGATGATCCCCTGGCCGGTGTAGCCCGCGGCCCAGCACGAATCCGCCATGACTTTCACGATGTTCCACTCCACGGCCGTGACCGAAGGCGGAGCGGAATGATAGATCGGCTCATCAAGTTGGGCTTTCCCGTCGTGACTGATCCAGCCCACATCTTCCCTCTTCGCCAGCTCCTGAATCACCCTGGACGTGGCCAGGAGATGGAACCCGTTCATCACCCAGTAGGCCTGTCCGACCTCGGCCTCCCCGGGAAAGGACCGCAGGTAGGCGAGGGCAGGAGCTTGACTTTGCTCTGCGATCCTCTTAAAAGCCGCGATCCTCTCCCTTTCGGGCCTTTCAGCCAAGGCCTCAAAAGTATAGGGTGCTTTCATATAAACCAAGCAGGAGATCTTCTGGCCCGGGTCCGCCTGCGCGATCTGGTCCGCCAGGTCCGTGGTCAGCTTAGCCTGGGGTGAAGCGGTCAGGGCGGCCGTGGAAACGAACACCCCCAACATCGTCAACAGATACCGCATTGCGAGCCTCCTTTCTCCTTGAACCGTTGAAATCACAGGTTTCATTATACCGTTTTATGATTATCGAATGATTATCAAGTCCAACTCTTTGATATTAAAGAGACTTGAAAAGGCAATTAAAATCGATTATAATTAGCCCATGGCCCAAATCAAAACAGGGATGAGCATACTGCTGTTGCGCCAGCTCCTATTCGAGAAGGAGCGCATTGGAAAAGTAATGGAGGTCTTAAAAAAGGAGGGACTTCCCGATCCGACCGCTGAACCGGACCGCGCCCTCATACACGCCCAAGCCCTCTACCAGTACGGCGACCTCAACCAATCCCTGAAGGTCTATACCGCCATTCCTTCCCATCCTTCCTACGAGGCCGAGCGCATTTGGGGACTTGCCTGTGCCCAGTTTCGGCTGGGCGCCCTCGGGGTGGCCAAGTGTCTTCTGAGCAAGGCCCTGGCCAAGAAGCCCCCGGACTGGCTCCTCCCGCGCATCTACAATACCCGTCTCTGCCTGCATCTCCTGGAGGGGAACTACGATCAGGCATACCTCGCCTATGAGAAAGGGGTCGAGGTTGCCGCACGGGAACCCCAGCTCATTGCGCGCTGGCTATTGGAAGGAAACCGCGGAGTGCTCCTGACCCAGCAGGGCCACCACGAGGAGGCCGTCCTCTCCCTACAGCGCGCCGTTAAGCAACTCCAAGCCCGGGACTGCATCCTCTCCACGGGACACCACCTCATCAACCTCGGAGTGGCCTTCTCCTCCCAGGGCGACCTCTCCGAATCCGCTCGCTGCCTCCTCAGGGCCGAACGGCTCGTTCAGGAGTCAGGGAGCAAGTACCGCCTGATCTTCCTGCGCCTAAACCAGGGCAACCTCTGGGAGCGGATGAAGCTTCTGGACAAAGCCGGACAGGCCTATGAGGAGGCCGCCGAGCTCCTCGCGGAGTTCCCCATCCCCGAGCTTGAGATCTGGCTGGGAATCTCCCAGGCCTTTCTGACGTTCAAGAAAGGACATCTCTCAGAGGCCCTGCATCTCATCCGCAGGATCCACCACCGCATCCAGGAAAAAGGCCTGCCCCTGCACGAGGACACGGTTCTGGTTCACGAGGGCTGCTTTCTCCTTCGCACGGGCTCCATCCGCGAAGGCCTCGACATCCTCAGCAGGGCCGCCTCCCTGGCCGAATCCCGCAAGGAACTCGGCACCTTGAGCACCATTGCCCTCTACCAGGCTTTCGGGCACGAGAAATTGGGCCAGCGCCAGGAAGCCTTGGATTGGTTGGGGAAATGCCTCTCAGCTGTGGAGCGCTCCCGCTCTTTCCAGGAGGTCCTGGACGAGCGCGAGACCCTGGTGTCCCTGCTCCACCTTCTGGGGGACAACCTGCCCTTGACGGACACTTTAAGCACCCTCCTCGTCAAGGTCCGCCATCCCGCCCTGGTGAAGCGTCTCCTCCGTCGCTCCCCGGAGGGCAAGCTTCTCTTCCTCTGCTCCCTCAAAGTCCACGAGGCCGGCCACTTTCGTTCCCAGTTGGTAAAGCTTCGAAGTGACCCGGACCGGGAGGTCCGCCGGACCTGCCGGATGCTTCTGGGAAATTGGCAGCAACACGCGAGCTGCCGGGTCTATACCCTCGGAGCCTTCCGGGCTTTCCTGGAAGGGAAGATGTTCACAGACAAAGACTGGGGCCGACCCGGGGTCAAGCGCCTATTCTTATACTTCAATGCCAATCCCGGGGAGTGGCAGGCCACCGAGGGGCTAATCGAGACGTTTTGGATCAAGCCCCGCCCGGCGAACCCCGTCCAGGGTCTGAGGTTCCTTTTCTTCAACCTTCGCCAGCTGTTCGAGCCCTGGCATATGCCGGATATGGACCATATCTTCTTCCAAAGCCAGCGCGGAGCTTACGGCTTCTTCCCGCAAGACCGATTCTGGATGGATTGGAAGGTCTTCGAAGAAGGTATCAAGCGTGCCGAGGTCGCCCATCGCGCCCGGCGCTTCAAGGAGGCCCGCCAGGCCTACCGCCAGGCCCTGGACCTCTACCTCGGAGACTACTTGGAGGAATACCCCTACGAGGATTGGCTCCGTCCGAAACGGGATTACCTTCGCGAGCTCTACTTCCGTTCGGTCCAGCGTTATGCGAAGTTGGAGCAGGATTCGGGGAACCCCCTCGAGGCCAGGCGGGTCCTGGAGGAAGCCCTGTTCAAGGATCTCTCCCGCTCCGGGCTGATGGTACCTTTGATCGAGGTGCTTTCACGAATGGGGCTGAGAGAGGAAGCCAAGGCCTGGGGGGAACGCCATATGGGATATCTAAAGAAGGAGCTCAAACTCAAGCCCGCTCCGGAGGTCAAGAAGGTCTTAACTCGGCTTAAGTAGTTTCTCCCTAAGGTTTTTCTTGCTGCATAAATGCAGGATTCAACATTAACCATCAGAAAGGAAAAGGATGGAGGACATCAAGGGCCTACCCAAAGAAGCGATCTATGAGCTTTTAGGGGACGCGGCCCGAAACTGGCTGGCCCACGACGGGCTGTGGTTCCAGGCCGTGGAGGAGGCCCACGGTCTGGAGGCGGCCATGGCCTGCGATAAGGCGGCCTGGGAGAAGTTCACTGTCCTCGAGGCCGAGCGCATCCTGAAGCGCTTAAGCATGAAGCCCGGCGGGGGCATCCCGGCCCTGGTCAAGGCCTTGGCCTACCGGCTCTACGCCCACCTGAACGAACAGGACGTCGTGGAGCAGACCGAGCGGCGGTGCGTGTTCCGGATGAAGACCTGCCGGGTCCAGGACGCCCGCAGGAAGAAAGGCCTGCCGGACTTCCCCTGCAAGCCGGTGGGCCTGGTGGAATACGCCGGGTTCGCCCGGACCATAGACCCCAGGATCCAAACCCGCTGCGTCTCGTGCCCCCCGGACCCCAAAGCCGAGGGCCACTGGTGCGCGTGGGAGTTCAAAATACCATAAAGGATGGTTAGACGGTTAAACGGTTGGACGGTTAGACAGTAAAAGAAGTTCCTTTGGTTCAGGTGGTTCACCGGGCCCTTGATCCAGGCTGAATGTAAAAACCAAGTCCTTCCCCTTCCCTTCTCAAGCAATTTCCTCCCGGCAACTCGTGAACCCTAAACGGCATCTAAACTTAGGGAACAGCCCTCCAACCCTTCCCGTATCCCCCTTGACTTTTCTTCGGGTCTGAGGGTATACTTAAATATCAACCCTATGTTTAGAAAGGAAGCGATGAAACGGAACCTCGTCGTAAGCTTCCTCCTCCTGGGCCTTTCCGCCTCAGGCGGATGGGCGACGAAGTACGCGGGCGAGTTCATGGCCCTGGGCGTTGGCGCGCGGGCCCTGGGCATGGGCGGAGCCTTCGTGAGCCTGGCCGACGACGCCACCGCCGCCTATTGGAACCCGGCCGGGATCATCCAGGCAACCAGCCGGGAAGCCAGCTTCATGCACTCCGAGACCTTCGGGAGCCTGGTCAAGTACGACTATGCGGCCGGAATCCTGCCCGCAGTCAAGCTCCGCGGACGGCAGGGCACGGTGGGCCTGGCCGTGATGAGGCTGGGCGTGGGCAAGATCCCGTACTCCAACGACGCGCTCATCGACCTGAACGGGAACGGGATCATGGACCCCGGGGAGCGGCTGGACCTCTCCAAGATCCGGATGATCAGCGACGCGGAGTGGGCCGGATACCTGACCTACGCCCGCAAGCGGGGCGGGCGCATGCTGTGGGGCGTGAACGCCAAAGGGATCTACAAAACCGTGGGCTCGAACAGCGCCTACGGGCTGGGACTGGACCTGGGCCTTATCTACCGGCCGATGCCGATTCTGGCCCTGGGGGCGAACCTGCAGGACGCGACCACGACCTTCGTGGCCTGGAACACCGGGACGACGGATATCGTCACGCCGTGCCTGAAGATGGGTAGTTCGATCTCCCCGGAGGTTCCGTTCGCAAAAGGAAAACTGACCCTGGCCATGGACGGGGACGTGCGGTACGAAAACCGGAGGACGGCCAGCCAGTACTCCATGGGCCGGGCCTCGCTGGACATGCACTACGGCGCGGAGTTCTGGTACAAGGAGGTCGTGGCCGCGCGGATCGGGTCGGACGTGGGACGGTTCTCGTTCGGCGCGGGGGTGAAAGGCACCGAGCAACGTTTCAACTTCCTGAAGTCGCTGCACCTGCGGGAGGTCCGCCTGGATTACGCCTTCCTGGGCGACGACGACTTAGGCAACAGCACGAGAATCTCAGGCTCGGCAGGCTTCTGAGAAAGGGTATGGCCGTAGGAGCAGCCCCGGCGGCACAAGCTCGATCAGCTGAACCGGCCCGCGCAGGGCGGAAGCTCCTGGCCACCCAACTCTTCAAGGCCTATCACAAGAAGCCGGTCGTCCGGGGTGTCACGATCGAGATCAAGGAGGGCGAGGTCGTCGGGCTCCTGGGTCCGAACGGCGCGGGAAAGACCACCTCGTTCTACATGATCACGGGCTTGATCAAACCGGACGGGGGAACCATCACCCTGGACGAGGTGGAGATCACCCGCAAGCCGATGTACGAACGGGCCAGACTGGGGATCGGGTACCTCTCCCAGGAGCCCTCCATCTTCCGGAAGCTGACCGTGGAGGAGAACGTCCTGGCCATCCTGGAAACGCTTCCCCTGACCCCGGCAGAGAGGAAGGAGCGGCTGGGCGAGCTCCTCGCCGAGCTCAACACCGCCCCCCTGGCCAAGAACCGGGCCTACACCCTGTCCGGCGGGGAGAGACGGAGGGTGGAGATCACCCGGGCGCTCGTGACCAAACCATCGTTCCTCCTGCTGGACGAACCCTTTACCGGGATCGACCCCATCGCCCGGGAGGACATCCAGGCCATCGTCCTGGACCTGAAGAAGAAGGGGCTGGGGGTGCTGATCACGGACCACAACGTCCGCGAGACCCTGGAGATCACGGACCGGGCCTACATCATGTGCGACGGCCAGATCCTGATCTCGGGCACCGCGGAGGAATTAGCCAACGATTCCAAGGCCAAGGAGATTTACCTCGGAGAACGGTTTCAGCTGTAGGCTCATCCATGGAACTCGGACTGCGTTCGGAACTTCGCCAGATCCTCTCCCCCGAGCTGATGCAGTTTCTCAAACTGCTCCAGCTCAACTCCCTGGAGCTGCAACAGCTCATCCGGCAGGAACTGGAGACCAACCCCATGCTGGAGGAGGTGGAGGAGGAGCCGGAGGCGAAGGAGGAGAGCGAGCCTTCCGGGAGCGGGCCGGAGGCCGGCCCCGCCGCGCCGGAGGAGTCCGAGGGGACGATGGGCGAGGAAAGGATCAACTGGGAGGATTTCATGCAGGAGGGGCTGGACTCCGGGTTCCGGCGACAGGAGGAGGCCGAGGAGACCAACCTCACGGTTCAGGACACGTCCTCGAGCATCGAGGATTTCCTCCTCTCCCAACTCCGCCTCACGGTCTCGGACCATGAGACCCAGGGCGTCGGGGCCTACCTGATCGGAAATCTGGACGAGAACGGGTACCTGGTCTGCCCCACGTCGGAGATCGCCGAGAAAATGCTGGTCCCGGAGGAGAAGGTCCGGGAGGTCCTGAAGATCGTCCAAGGGTTCGACCCGGCGGGGATCGGGGCCCGCACCCTGCAGGAATGCCTCCTGCTCCAGCTGGAGAGGGAGGAGCCGCCGGACGAGGTGGCGATCGAGATCGTCCGCAGCCACCTGGAGGACATGCAGAAGCGGCGAAGCCAGGCCCTGGCCAGAAAAGTGGGGGTTCCCCTGGACCTGGTGCAGAAGGCCCTGACGCACATCGCCAACCTCCAGCCCAAACCCGGGTCGAGCTACTCCAACGAGCAGATCGCCTACGTGTTCCCGGACCTGATCGTGGAGCGGGTGGACGGGGATTACCTCGTCAGCCTGAACGACCGGCACATCCCGCGGGTGCGAATCAGCGCCTCCTACCGCGGCATCCTGGGAAAGCGGGGGGGCGCGCCCAAGGCGGACCGGGACTTCGTGACCAAGAAGCTGCAGTCCGCCCGGGTGGTGGTCAAGATGATCCAGCACCGGAGGGACACCCTGCTCCACCTGATGCGGTTCATCGTGGCCTACCAACGAGGGTTCTTCGACCACGGCCCGGAGCACCTCCGGCCCCTGACCATGAGCCAGGCCGCGGAGGAGATCAAGATGCACGAGTCCACGGTAAGCCGGATCGCCCACGGGAAATACTGCCTGACGCCCCAGGGGGTGTTCCCGCTGCGCAGCTTCTTCTCCAGCCGGGGAATAGAGAAAATCGGGGGGGGGAACGAAATTTCAAACCAGGGGGTCCGGAACCGGATCGCCCGCCTGGTGGAGAACGAGGATAAGCAGAATCCCCTGTCCGACCTGGAGATCGGAGTGCTCCTGCGGGTGGAGGGCTTCGACCTGGCCCGCCGGACCATCGCCAAATACCGCGAAGACCTGGGCATCCACACGGCCCGGATCCGGCGGGAGATTGCCCAGGGAAGGGCCAGCGAGCAGGAGGCGCGCGAGCCCCAAGAGGAGCAGAAGGTTTCGAGATAGGCTTCAAGGCAGCATTCGGAGAAAGGTTCCTCGGTAGCTCAATGGTAGAGCAGCCGGCTGTTAACCGGCTGGTTGGAGGTTCGAGTCCTCCCCGAGGAGCCAGAAAATGCCAAGCTCACCCACCAGGGCGAGCTTGAGTTTTTAGAGGAAAATCCCGTATAATTATTACGGATTGACGGTTTCATTTTCCTAAAGGTATAAGAAGGAGATCGCATGGCAAGGCTGTACGAGTATCAGGGCAAGGAACTGCTGAGAAAAGCGGGGCTCAAGACCGCCCGGGGAGGGCCGGCTTCCAGCCCGGAGGAGGCCCGCAAGGTTGCGGAGTCCATCGGGACCCCCTGCGTGGTGAAGGCCCAGGCCTGGGTCACCGGACGGGCCTCCCTGGGAGGGATCAAGAAGGTCGAGACCCCGGGTGAGGCCGAGGCCGCGGCCAAGGCCATCCTGGGCCTCGTGATGAAGGGCTTCAAAGTCGAGCAGGTCCTGGTCGAGGAGCGCTTGGACATCGAGCGGGAGTTCTATGCCGGGGTCATCATCAACGACAGCGAAAAATGCCCGGTGGTCATCTTCTCCTCCAAAGGCGGGACCGGGATCGAGGAGATCGCCAAGGAATACCCGGACAAGGTCGCCCGGGCGAACCTGGACGTGCGCCAGGGACTCACCCCGGAGATGGCCAGGGGCCTGGTCCAGAAGACCGGGATTCAAAACGGGCTTACGGAGAAACTCGCCGAGGCGCTGGTCACGCTCTACGGGGTGGCCAGACAGTGGGAGGCCCGAGCCTGCGAGATCAACCCCCTGGTCCTCCTGAACAGCGGAGAGCTCTGCGCCGCGGACTGCCGGGTCTCGATCGACGACTACGCCGTGTTCCGGCACCCGGAGCTTGGGATAGAGATCGCCAGGGAGTTCGACCGCCCGGCCACGGACCTGGAGAAAATCGCCTGGAAGGTGGAGGCCAACGACTACCGGGGGACCTTCTATTTCATCCAGATGGCCCAGGGTTTCAAAAAGGAGGATAACTATTTAGGATTCCACGGGGCCGGGGGAGGGGGCTCGATGATGAGCATGGACGCGGTGCTATCCCGTGGCTTCAAGCTGGCCACGTTCTGCGACACCAGCGGGAACCCCCCGGCGTCCAAGGTCTACCGCGCGGCCAAGATCATCCTTTCCACCGGACCCGTCGTGGGCTACTTCTCCTCGGGCTCCGGGGTCGCCAGCCAAGAGCAGTTCCACTCCGCGCGCGGACTGCTTAAGGCCTTCCGGGAGGAGAACCTCTCGGTCCCGGCTGTGATCCGGCTGGGGGGAAACCAGGAAGAGAAGGCGATGGATATCCTCCACACCTATACGAAAGACCTGCCCGCCCCGGTGGAAGCCTACGGGAAGAACGATTCTCCCGGGTTCTGCGCGGACCGGCTGGTCGCCCTCCTGAAGGGCTTCCAGCCCAAAGAAAGAAAGGCCGCCCCGAGGGCGCCGATCCCCAATGAGAATCGCTACGCCTTTGAGATCCAGACCGGGGAGATCGAGATCAATCACTCCCTGTGTCCCTCCTGCGCCAAGAAGCCCTGCGTCTGGGAGTGTCCCAAGGTCGTGTTCAAGATCGAGGAGGGCAAGCCGGTCCTGGCGATGACCCCGGAGGAAGCCAAAAAGGGCGGGTGCACGGAGTGCCTGGCCTGCGAGATCGCCTGCGAGTTCGAGGGGAAGAAAGCTCTCCACATCTCGCTGCCGATCGCGGGGCTTGACGACTATCGGTCCAAATCCAAAATCTAAGAAACTAAAATGTCTATCCTGATCAACGAGAAGACCCGAGTACTGGTCCAGGGCATCACCGGTCGGGAGGGGATGGTTCGGACCTTGCTGATGAAGGATTACGGCACGAACGTGGTGGCCGGGGTGACCCCGGGGAAGGCCGGGACCGTGGTGCACGGGGTCCCGGTGTACGACTCCGTGGCCCAGGCCGTGGAGAAGGAGGGGCCGATGGACGCCTCGGCGGTGTTCATCCCCGCCCCACAGGTGAAGGCCGCGGCCCTGGAGGCTATGGAATCGGGGATCAAGTTCATGCTCCTGGTCCCGGACCGGGTACCCATCTATGACGTCCTGGAGATCTGCGCCGTGGCCAAGGAGAAGGGGGTGCGGTTCCAGGGGCCCAACACCCTGGGGATCCTATCCGTGGACAAGGCCGTGATGGGGATGATCGGGGGGAGCGCCCGCTCGGCCAAATCCTGGTTCAAGCCCGGGCCGGTGGGGGTCTGCTCCCGGAGCGGGGGGATCACCTCCTCGATGTCCTATTATTTAAATCAAGAGGGGATCGGCCAGACCACGATCTGCCACGTGGGCGGGGACGCGATCATCGGCCTGCCGTTGAACGAGATGGTCAAGCGCTTCGAGAAGGACCCCGAGACCCTGGCCGTGGTGATGTTCGGGGAGATCGGGGGCAGCCAGGAGGAGGAGATCGCGGAGCTCATCAAGCGGGGCGAAGTCACCAAACCCCTGGTGGCCTATATCGGCGGGCGGGCGGCCAAGTCCGGGACGCGGTTCTCCCACGCCGGAGCCATCGTGGAAGGCAACCGGGGTACCTGGGAGGGAAAGGTGAAGGCCCTGCGGGAGGCCGGGGCCACCGTGGTGGAGGAGTTCGGAGATCTGCCCAGGGTCACCAAGGACGTGCTCGCCCGGAAGGGAATCACGGCCACCCAGAAAGTGACCAAGCCCACCGGGGAGAAGTGGCCCACGGCGATCACCAAGATCGAGCCCAACCGCATCTTCCTCCGGGGCTACAAGCTGGACGAGCTGATGGGGAAGATATCCTACTCCCAGGCCGTATTCCTGGCCCTGCGGGGAGATATGCCCTCGGAGAAGGTCGGCAAGCTCATCGAATCCATCCTGGTCGCGTCCATCGACCACGGGGTGACCCCGCCCTCGGCCCTGGCTGCCTTGAACGTGGCTACGACCGGAGCCTCCCTGACCGCGGCCCTGGCCGCGGGGATCCTCTCCATCTCGGAGTTCCACGGCGGGGCCATCGAGCAAGGAATGAGGCTCATCATGGGCGGCTTGGAACGGAGCAAGGGGAAGAACGCCTCGATCCAGGACACGGCCCTGGAGATCATCAAGGAATACCGCGAGGCCAAGAAGCGGCTGCACGGGTTCGGGCACCGCATCCACACCGACGACCCCCGGACCAAGAAGCTCTTCGCCCTGGCCGAGGAGCTGGGCCTGTCCGGGGAAGGAGTGAAGATGGCCAAGGCCCTGGAGGGAGCGTTCGGGAAGCACACCGGAAAGCGCCTGCCGGTGAACGTGGACGGAGCCATCGCCGCCCTGCTCGTGGACCTGGGCTTCGAGCCCGAAATCGGGAACGCCTTCTTCATCATCGCCCGGGTTCCGGGGCTCATCGCCCATATCCGGGAGGAAAAGACCCGGTTCGCCCCGATGCGGGTCATCGAGCCCAGGCAGTTCGAGTACGACGGACCCCCGGAGAGGAAGCTGGAGTAGGTCGGATATTTGATGGAATCAGAGGGGCCGCCCTTCGGGAGGCCCCTCTTTCTATTAACTCAACGCAACCCCAGTTCCGGGGAGCGATTTACACCTAGTTCTTCAAAATCTTCTCGATCCGGGCCTGCATCTCCGGGGTCTTCACGACCGCGTGCTTCACAGCCAGATCCACGGTATAATGATCCGTGCCTTTGTGCAGCTCGATGATCCGGAGGACGGTCTCCGGGGAGGGAGCCTCCTTGCCTGCCAAGATCGCGTAGGCATGCATGGGGTCCATCAGATATTTGTCGGTGTATTTGGGTTTAATGTCTTTTCCTGGATCCGGCGCCGCTTGAGCCGGGGCTTCAAGTCCCGGACCGGATTGCATCAAATAGCCGTAAGCCTCAGCGGACCCCTGGATAATCTTCGGGCCGCTTTTCGCTTCGTCCGCGGACCCCGGCCCGGGCTCTTGAGGCGGGCTTGCCGGAGGAGATGGCTTCACCGGAGCATCGCCCCGGGCAAGATCAGCGAATAACCTCCTGGTCCGGGCTTCCTCGGCCCTGGCGGAAGCATGTTCATACGCCGCTTGTTTCTCCCGGCTGAAAACCAGCGCCAGTTTATAAGCCAGCTTGGCCTCCACCCATTTCTCTTCGGTGGAGAACCGGTTACCCAGCAACGAGGCTTTTTCGGCAATATCCCGCAAGGCCTTCAGCGGAACGGCGGCCCCCTCTTTGATCATGTCCTCCAGTTGGGATGCCGGCCCCAAGGCCCTTTCCAGGTCTGCTCTTCCCACGGGGTCTTTGTTGATCAGGCTGGTGAGCTCGTCGACGGGAGCATCGTACGGCCTTCCTTTTCCCGCCGGAGCCGTTGAAGGTGTGGGTGAGGATCGGACCTGCGGTGCAGGTTCCCCGGCGGGCTCATCCGGTTTCGGACCTCTGGCTTCGGCGTAAGCCTTGGCGGCTTCTTCGTCACCGAAGGCCGCGGAAAGCCGTAAACCTTCGAGGGAAAGGCCGGCCTCGTTTCTCTCTGCGAAGGTCGTCCTCAAAGCGGAAAAGGCGTTCCTGAGCTTGACCGCGTCCTCCATGGGCAAGGCGACCTGTTTTTCCTGCAACATTTTTTCCAGCTTCAAGCCCAGATTCAGCGCCCGTTGATTCTCGGACAGGCTTTCGGAACGGGCATACTCCTCCACCTTGTTCGCGAAATCCGTGTACATGGCATAAAACCGTTCTTTCGCTTCCCTCAGCGGATCTTCTTTCGCGGGCGCTTCCACCGCTTCGTCCCCGAATCCGAGGTCAGCCCCAGGCCCCTGATAAGCAACCCCTTGAAACGCCCCGGAGTCCTGCTGCTCGGCCGGTTGAGACGGTGGTTCGGGCGGAGGGGGAGCAGGCGGACTTGCAGGAAGCGAAGGTGCGAAGCGATGTTCTGCCCCGGGCTCAACCCCGTAATCGATGACGATATCTCCAGACGGACTCGGAGCCGTATCCTGAAATTGAGAAACGACCTCCGCGATGGAACCGCCGTAGCCTTCAGGAACCGCGGAGACCGGAGAGGGTGTCGAAGCTCCTTCGATCGGCGGAGGAGGGATGGCTTCGGGCCTTGCTTTCGTTTCCGGCTCCCGGGTTGAGGGTCTTCCTGTCGGACCCCCGAAGAGATCAGCCAAGCTGAAGAACGGTTGAGCCGTTTCCGGATGCTCGTTCCCCATGTTACGAAGGTACTGGCCGATTTGAACCCTCTCCTCCTCGGTCAAGATCTTGGAATCGGGATGGTCCTGCATCAAGGATTGCAGGCTTTGAGCATTGGCCAATGCCCCTTCCGATGATCCGCAGCTCATCAAAGAGCTTAAATACAGGCGGGCCTTGGTTTTTGGGTCCAGGCCACCTCTGGCTTTGGGTTTCTCTTCCTTGTCTGGCTTTCGCGATCTTCCGAATAGCATGGTTATTTCATTCTTATCAGTATGGCTGAACAGAACAGGCTATATAAATCTATCACAAAACCCCGTATTATTCAAGAGGCGGCTTCGGTCAGGTGGAAAGCGGACAGCCCTTTTCATTGGACCTGGTCAGAACCCCATAAGGTATGGGAAGGTAAAGCCGTAAATTTGGATCTCATAGTATCTTGAAAAAAATCAGCGGGTGGGGTATAATATCATTCGGAATCGCAATCATCACTCAAGCGAAAGGAGAGAACACTCATGTTCAAGACCATTTCCGATTTCGAGAAGGCCTGGGGATACGAGGGCCCGGCCACCCTGAAGCTCATCGGCAAGCTGACCGACGCCTCGCTCGCCCAGCGGGTCGGGCCGCAGTACGCGACCCTGGGCTGGCTGGCCTGGCACCTGACCACCGCGATCCCGGAGATGTGCGGGCGCACGGGCCTTAAGATCAATGGCCCGGCCACGGGAGCGCCGGTCCCGGCAAAGGCCGCGGACATCCTCGCAACCTACGAGAAGGCCTCGAAGTCCCTGATGGAGCAGATCAAGAGCCTTTGGAAGGACGAGACTCTGGAGGTCAAGGATGACATGTACGGGGAGATGTGGAAGCGGGGCGAGACCCTGTTTTCCCTGGTCATGCACCAGGCCCATCACCGGGGACAGATGACCGTCCTGATGCGCCAGGCCGGGCTCCCGGTCACAGGGACCTACGGCCCCTCGTGCGAGGAATGGGCGGCGATGGGAATGAAACCCCCGGCAGTGTGACTTTCTTCTACGGTAGAGAGCGATGATTAGGAAAGCCACAGAAGAAGACATTCCTGTAATCAAGCAGTTGATGCAGTCGGAACCCGGATACTGGAATCAGGATAACAGGCCGGACGTTCTGAAGATAGCTCTTGGGTCTGCCAAAGACCTTGCCTTCGTGCGGGATGAGGAGGGGAGCATACTCGGGTTCATCTGCGCCCACGACCTCGGCTTTCGAGCGTACCTGAGTGAACTCATTGTCCATCGGTCAGCCAGGAGACGGGGTATTGGGAAGCAACTGGTTCAGCGCGTTCAAGACGAGTTGGTGCGACGCAAGTGCCCGGTCCTGTTTTCGGATGTCTGGCGGACTGCAGAGATATTCTATAGGTCTCTCGGATGGTCAGAGCCAAAGGTTACTCTGCTAAGGAAAAAACTTCTTCCCTGAACTCAAGAGGCCCCGTTTCCGGGGCCTCTTAAATATCAAGAAAGGAGATTTCAGGATACGGTCAAGAAATTTCGCCCTTTTTTAAACGCCCCCGGATAAGGAGCCTTTTTCCACTTTTTCGCGTAAGTAGCTCCGAGAAGACCCAGTTATGTGCCCTGAACGAAAAAGCCCCCTTTTGGGGGGACCTCCGAAAGGCCTTTGAAATCCCAAGGGGTTTCCGAGGTATTCACGCGATACTCACGCCGTATTCACGCCCTCCCCTCCCAATCTCCCCCCAAAATAACCAAAAATTTCTTTAAAAAGCCAAATGTGTTTCATTTTAGCACACACTTAGGGGAAAGGTTCACAATCAAAAAGGCAGCCTCGGGCTGGTTTTTGTGTAATGAATCGAAGTCTCACTGAGAACGCTGGAAACGATAGATCACTACGCTCGCTGGAACGCTACGCTACGCTGGAGACGTAACAACCAACGACGAGATGCTGAAACAAGTTCAGCATGACGAGCCTTTCCCAAGCCTTCAATTCATTACAGCAAAACCGCCCTCGGTAAAGACAGGACTTCTCTAACCCCTCATTTTATCCCAAAGGGGGCGGAAAGTTAAGACTCTTGGCTTGGATAGCTGGTTTGACAAAACGCCGCAGGCTATGTTATAATTTTCACTTCAAGCCTTATGGAGGACTGATAATGAGAGAAAAGATCAAAGAACTTCTGCCGGAGATCGAGGAAATCAAGGACGCCGGCCTCAAGGACAAGACCTACAAGGTCTACGAGCGGGCGCTCGGCCTGGGCGGGTGGAGCCCTGAGGACATGGGCCGGATCCCCTTCACCCTGCTCATCCCGGACTGCAAGATCAGCTACGCCTCCCACGTCCGGGGCGTCACCGGGGTCAGCCTGGAAGCCGCCAAAGTCCTGGAAAGAGTCTACGGAGGCAAGATCCCCATCCACCGCGACCATCTCCTGGTCGGGGCCCTGTGCCACGACGTGGGCAAGCTCCTGGAATACGAGGAGGAGGGAGGCAAATTCGTGAAGAGCAAGTCCGGGAACTACCTCCGACACCCCTTCTCCGGCGCCAACCTGTGTTTCGAGGCCGGGATGCCGGACGAGGTCACTCACATCGTAGCCGTGCACGCCAAGGAGGGGGACGGGGGCAAGCGCAGCCCGGAGGCCATCATCCTGCACCACGCGGACTTCACGAACTTCGAGGCGCTGCATTAGGCTATAGGCTGTAGGCTGAAGACTGTTAGGAGAAGAGATTGAAAATGGGAAAGACATTTGCTGAGAAGATATTAGCCAGGAAAGCAGGCCTTTCAGACGTAGTGCCGGGGCAGATCGTGACTGTGTCCCCGGACGTGGTGATGTCCCACGACAACACCGCCCCGATCTACAAGACCTTCAAGAAGATCGGCCTTCCCAGGGTCGTTAACCCAGACAAGCTGGCCATCTTCCTGGACCACTGCGTGCCCGCAGCCGGGGAGCAGTACGCCCAGAACCACAAGGAGGTCCGGGAGTTCGTGGCCGCCCAGGGGGTGAAACACTTCTACGACGTGGAGGTGGGGATCTGCCACCAGGCCCTACCCGAGAAGGGGCATGCCCTGCCGGGAAGGCTCATCCTGGGAAGCGACTCCCACACCACGACCTACGGGGCGTTCGGGGCCTTCGCCGCGGGCATCGGGAGAAGCGAGGCCGCGGCGCTGTGGGCCACGGACAAAATCTGGCTCCGGGTGCCCTACACCCTGAAGGTCGTGATCAAGGGAAAGCTCCCGGAGCGGATCTCGGCCAAGGACGTGGCCTTGAAGATCATCGGGGACCTTGGGGCGGACGGGGCGCTTTACCGGGCCGTGGAGTTCACCGGCCCGGGGATCGACGCGATGAGCGTGGCCAGCCGGATGGTGCTCACCAACATGGCTGCGGAGATGGGGGCCAAGATCGGGTACATGTACCCGGACGGCAAGGTGAAGGAGTTCCTCAAAGGCCGAACCTCTGAGAAATACGAGGAAGTCTGGTCCGACCCGGATGCCTCCTACGAAAAGGCCCTGGAATACGACGTCACAAGTTTGGAACCGCAGGTGGCCTGTCCGCACACCGTGGACAACGTGAAGCCTTTAAGTGAGGTCGCGGGCACGAGGATCCACCAGGCCCTGATCGGGACCTGCACCAATGGCAGGATCGAGGACCTGGAGGCCGCGGCGAAGATATTGGAAGGCAAGACCATCGCCCGGGGCGTCAGGCTCTTGATCTTCCCGGCCTCGCAGGAGGTCATCTGGGAGGCGATGAAGAAGGGCCTATTAGAGAAGCTCAGCCGGGCCGGAGGCGTGGTCATGAACGCAGGGTGCGGGCCCTGCCTAGGCGCGCACGAAGGCATCCTGGCCAAGGGGGAGGTCTGCCTGTCCACCTCCAACCGCAACTTCCAGGGGCGGATGGGGAACCCCGAAGCCTCGGTGTACCTGGCCAGCCCGGCCGCGGTGGCTGCCTCCGCACTCAAGGGCGAAATCACGGACCCCAGGACGGTCTAAGGGAGAAACCCACCATGGGAATCAAAGGGAAAGTCTGGAAGTACGGGGACGACGTGAACACGGACGTCATCTTCCCCGGAAAGTATACCTACACGATCTCGGACCCCAAGGAGATGGCCCAGCACGCCCTGGAGGACCTGGACCCCAATTTCGTCAAGGAGGTCAAGCCCGGGGACATCCTCGTCGCGGGATGGAACTTCGGGTGCGGGTCCAGCCGCGAGCAGGCCGCGACCTGCATCAAGCACACCGGGGTCGGGGCCGTGGTAGCCAAGAGCTTCTCGCGCATCTTCTACCGCAACGCGATCAACGAGGGACTGGCCATCGTGGAGTCCAAGGAAGCCCCGGATGCGATCCAGAAGGGGGAGGAGATCGAGATAGACTTCGCCAGGGGGGAGCTCAAATGCAAGGCTGGGACCTACACCTTCCTCCCCCTGCCCAAGGAGGTCCTCGGGATCGTGGAGGACGGCGGGCTTATTCCTCACGTGAAGAAAGAATTAGGCCTGAAATAGAGAACCACAGAGGTCAGTAAAAAAGGAGAGAGGATGGCGAAGTACAAGATCGCGTGGCTCCCGGGGGACGGGGTCGGAAACGACGTGATGGAGGCGACCCGGGTGGTCCTGGACAAGCTCCGACTGGACGCGGAATACCTCCACGGGGACATCGGATGGGATTTCTGGTGCAAGGAGGGGGACGCCTTCCCGCAGAGGACCGTGGACCTCCTCAAGAGCGTGAACGCCGCGATGTTCGGGGCGATCACCTCCAAGCCGGTCAAGGCGGCCGAGGCCGAGCTCGTCCCTGAGCTCAAGGGCAAGGGCCTGGTGTACCGCTCGCCGATCGTGCGGATGCGGCAATTATTCGACCTCTACATCTGCCTGCGCCCCATCAAAGCCTACCCCGGGAACCCGCTGAACTTCAAGGAGGGGATAGACCTCGTGGTGTTCCGGGAGAACACCGAGGACCTCTACGCCGGGGTGGAGTTCAACCCGGTTCCGGCCGAGCTTGCCGAGACCCTGGCCAAACTCTCCAAGCCTTTCGCCCCGTTCAAAGGCCTTCCCGGGGACCAGTACGCGGTGTCCTGCAAGATCAACACCAAGAAGGGCTCGGAGCGGATCATCCGGGCGGCCTTCGAGTTCGCCAGGAAGTTCCACCGCAAAAAGGTGACCGTGGTGCACAAGGCCAACGTGGTGCGGGCCACGGACGGGCTGTTCCTGGAGACCGCCCGGGAGGTGGCCAAGGGGTATCCCGGAATCCAGTTCGACGAGGCCAACATCGACGCGATGTGCATGTGGCTCCTCAAGAACCCCTTCAACTACGACGTCCTGGTGGCCCCGAACCTGTACGGGGACATCATCTCAGACCTCTGCGCCCAGATGGTCGGCGGCCTGGGCTTCGGCTGCTCCGGGAACATCGGTGAGAAGCTGGCCGTGTTCGAGCCGACCCACGGCTCGGCCCCGAAGTACGCCGGGCAGTACAAGGTCAACCCCATCGCCACGATCCTCGCGGCCAAGATGATGGTAGACTGGCTGGGGGAGAAGGCCATGGCCGCGAAATTAGAGAAAGCCGTGGCCACGGTCATCCAGGAAGGCAAGGCGAGGACCTACGACATGGGCGGATCGTCCAGCACCAAGCAGATGGCCGAGGCCATCGCCGCGAAGCTGTAAGCTTCTTCACCAACGGAGTCAAGGGGCCTTCTCACGAAGGCCCCTTGGCGTTGATTCCCAGAGGAATGGCGTGGTATACTTAAAAAGATGAGGATTCGCGAAAGCTTCACCAAGACGGCCCTGGGGCAGTTCCTGCGCTACCTGGGGCCGGGGTTCATCGTGACCGTGGGGTTCATCGATCCGGGGAACTGGGCCACGAACATCGCCGGAGGGTCGCGGTTCGAGTACCAGCTCCTCTGGGTCATCTCGCTCTCCACGCTGATGCTCATCCTGCTGCAGAACATGTCGGCCCGTTTAGGCATCGTCACCGGACGGTCCATGGCCGCGAACGTCCGGATCCATTTCCCCCGCTGGGCCTCGAACCTGCTGGGCGTCACGATCATCCTGGCCTGCGCGGCCACGGACCTGGCAGAGTACCTGGGCGCGGCCCTGGGGTTCTACCTCCTGTTCCGCATCCCCCCGTCCCTCGGGGCCCCGCTCACCGTGGCCCTGGTCATCGTCGCCATCCTCGGACAACGGTACAAGCGCCTGGAGCGGATGATCATCGGGTTCCTGGCCGTGATCGCGGGGTGCTATGTCATCGAACTCGTGCTGGTGAGGCCGGAGTGGGGAAGGCTGCTGCCCCACGTTGTCCTGCCCTCGATCTCGTCGCAGAGCATCCTGGTGGCGATGGGGATGCTGGGCGCCGTGGTCATGCCGCACAACATCTACCTGCACTCCAACGTGATCCAGAGTCGGGACTGGGACGGGCCGCCGGGGAAAAAGAAGCGGCTCCTCCGACTGGAGTTCCTCGATACGGTGACGGCGATGGGCCTGGGCTGGGTAGTGAATTCGGCGATGATCATCGTGGCCGCAGCGGTGTTCTTCCGGCATGGCGTGGGGGTGACCTCCATCGAGCAGGCCTCGGAGACCCTTCGTCCCCTGGCGGGAAACCTGGCACAGCTTCTCTTCGGCCTCGCCCTGCTCTTCGCCGGGGTGGGCTCGTCGATCACCTCGTCCATGTCCGAGGCCAACGTGGTCACGGGGTACCTGGGAAAACCCGAGGACCCCAAGGCCTGGGTCTACCGCATCGGATTGGTTGCCACATCCATCCCGGCCCTGGTCATCATCGCGATCGGCGTGGATTCCTACAAGGCACTGATCCTCTCCCAGGTAGCGCTCTCCGTCCAACTGCCCTTTACCGTCATACCGCTACTCCTCCTGGTCGGGAGCCGGAAGGTGATGGGGGAGTTCGCCTCAGGGTGGGGAGAGAAAGTCCTGGGCTGGTCCGTGGCCCTCATCGTGCTGGCTCTGAACGGGCTGCTGTTGTATCAATCCCTGGGTGGAAAATTCTGACCCTCACTCATCGGAGGTCTCATGTATAAGAAGATCTTAGTGCCGATAGACTGCTCGCCGGTGGACGAGCCCATCCTCGCTCACGTCGGGGAGCTCGCCAGGGTCCACGGGGCAGAGTTGGTGCTCGTTCGCGTGGCCAAAGCCGAGACCCGGGACGCCTTCGCCCATGAGAAGGAGAAAGCCGAGGAAGTCATGGAGAAACAGGCCCAGAAGCTCAGAGGCAAAGGTCTCGTCGTGAGCCTCCTGGTCCTGCACGGGGACCCGCCCAAGGAGATATTGGAAAAGGCCGAGGAGCTGGGCTGCGACCTGATCGCCATGGGGACCCACGGGCACAAGGGATTCCAGGACTGGGTGCTGGGGAGCGTGGCGGATGCGGTGCGGCACGAGACGAAGATTCCGGTGCTCCTGATCCGGGGCTGAAACGCCCGGCCATCACTTTTTAAATGTTGCAGCTTGACAAAACCTGGGTTTTGAGATAAACTTAAAGGGCTGGGTCGGCAGGCTTTCCTTCTTTATCGTTAGGAGTACGGACATGCGTACGTTTATCATTCTCACGGTTCTTCTTGCACTCGCCGGAGCGGGCGTCGGCGCCTCCCTGGAGCAGACGCTCACGTTCGAGCGTTCATCCTTCCGTTTAGCCCAGGAAAAAGGATACACCCGCATTCTTTCCCGGACGGTCCCGGTGACCCCGGAGGCCGGAAACCCGGAGCTTCCCGAGAAGCCGGTCTATATCATCCTGCCCCCCGGAACCAGGGTTTCCGGCCTCCGGGTGCTGGAGGCGAGCGAAGAAACTTTCCCGGGGACATACCGGGTCTTCCCGCGACAGAAGGAGGTTCCTTCCAACGAAAAGCCGGCCTGGACGGAGCCGGATCCTGCGGCCTATGCCTCGAATCTTGCTTATCCCGGGACTATCGCGCAGCTGGTCGGCCAGGAGGATTTTCACGGACAGAGGATCGCCTGTGTTCTGGTTCATCCCCTGAGATACGTGGCATCGGAAGGGCGGCTGCTGTTCACCTCCCGGATGCGCCTTGAGCTGGAACTGGCGCCGGACTCGAAAGCCCCGCTCGTCCAGAGAAGAGAGTTCAGCGAGGACCGGGAGAAGCGCGAAGCGATCCTGCATGGGATCGCAGCCAATCCGGAGGCCCTGGGGATCCCCACCCGGCCGGAGGAGGTATCGGGCTGGAGCCTCCCCGGAGGGTTCGCGCCGACCGAGGAGCCCTCGCCCACCGGGTCCCCGGTGCGCTATGTGATCATCACCAACGAGGCGATGGCCCCGGTATTCCAGGGTCTGGCGGACTACAAGACCCGGACGGGAACGCCGGCTGTGGTGCGGACCGTGGCCTGGATCAAGGCCCACTATCCCCGGGGGGTGGACGACGCCGAGACCATCCGGAGCTTCCTCAGGGACGCCTACCGGAACTGGGGGACCAGCGCGGTGCTCCTGGGCGGGGACTGCGATATCGTGCCCATCCGGTTCACCCAATGGGGGGGGTGGACTCCACCGCAGACCACGCCCGGGGACTACTACTACCAGTGCCTGGACGGCACCTGGGACGAGAATCACAACGGGATTTTCGGGGAAGCCAACGGGGACGACGTGGACCTGTTCCCGGAGCTCATGGCCGGACGGGCTCCGGTGCGGAACCCCGAGGAGGCCCTGGTGTTCGTGAACAAGACCCTCCGGTTCTTCGACCCCCAGGAGAAAAGCTACCAGACGACGTTCCTCCTCCTGGGCCAAACGGTGTTCCAAGCCGGAGACGGATGCGAATGGTGCAACATCATGGCGAGCTTCGCCCCGCCGGAGTTCAGGATCATCCGACTCTGCGAATACGACTACGGTCAGGGGAACATGACCAGAGACTCGGTTCTCTTTTACCTGAATCAAGGCCAGGGGCTCGTTTACTCCCAGACCCATGGCCAGACCGACCAGATCAGCATCCAGCGGCCGGAAAAACTCTTCCGCCAGGACATGGACGCCCTGGCCAACGGGGAGCGCACGCCCTTCTGGTACGCGGTCAACTGCCACGCCAACGCCGTGGACGCTGACTGCTTCGGGGAGCACTTCATGCGCAACCCCCACGGAGGCGGCATCGGGTTCTACGGGGCCACCCGGCTGAACTACCCCCAGTCCGGGTTCCTGTTGGACGCGACCTTCTTCGATTCCCTGTTTTACCGCGGGCACCTGCGGGTCGGGGAGGCGGTCAACGACTCCAAGATCCCGTTCATCGGATCCAGCCACGGCGAGAACGCCTTCCGGCTGCTTTTGATATCCAATGTGCTCCTGGGGGACCCGGACCTGGCGGTGTGGGCCACGACGCCCAAAGTCGTGTCCCTGGACTTCCCGGGGACCGTGCCCCTGGGTCCAGCAACCTTCCGGGTCAGGGTCACGTCCCTCCTGGGTCCCGTCTCAAGGGCCCGGGTAACCGTGAGCAAAGCCGGTGAGGTGTACGTCTCGGGGTTCACGGACAGCCGGGGAGAGGTCGTCCTGTCCTTCGTTCCCCAGACTCCGGGAGAGATCGAGGTCGCGGCGAGAAAGGACAACTACCTCGTGCGGGAGGGAACAGCTTACGCCTATCCCCAGGCCCCGTTCGTCACGGCCTATAACCAGAAGGTCCAGGACGATACCTCGGCGACGAGCTCGGGGAACGGAAACGGGGTCCTGGAGGCCGGAGAGACCGTCGCCCTGTGGCTTTCGTTGAAGAACACCGGGGGAGCCACGACCCGTGGCCTTCGGACGGTCCTGCGGACGATCGAGGCCTATGTGGCGATCCTGGACAGCGCCTTTTCGGTCCCCGTGGCCCTGGCACCCGGGGACACGTTCGTGAGCCCGGTGCCTCTACGGTTCCGCCTGGCGAGCGATATGCTGGACGGCAAGACCCTGGGTTTCAGCCTGGCGACGACGGATTCCTCGGGCGCGGTCTTCACCCAGAAGCTCGCCTTCGACGGTCGGGCTCCGGTCCTGTCCCAGATCGGACAGATCGTGGACGACGACACCGTTCCCCCGACCCGCGGGAACGGGAACGGGATCCCGGAGCCCGGGGAGACCGTGGGGCTCGTCCTCCGACTCAAGAATTACGGAGGGGGGCAGAACGAGGGCGTCACAGTAAAGCTCTTCTCCCGGGACAGCCTGGTGGTGGTCCTGGACAGCACGGTCGAGGTCGGCCGGATACCGGCCTACGGGGAGCGCCTGACTAGCCCCGGAGAGGAGGTCCTGTTCAAGGTCAAGAAGAACCGCATCGGGGGAGGCTACCGCCTTCGCCTGCGTCTGGAAGACGCCTACGGGAGAAGGAAAGACCGCGACTTCGAGCTCGTCCCGATGATGCGGCCCGGCGCCCTTTGGGACGAGCCGGACTCCGTCTCCATCACCCTGCACTGGGACCCTTTGCCCCATCCCAAGACCTATCGCTACAACCTCTACCGCGCGGACAGGTCCGGGGGGCCCTATCTCCGGGTGAACCCGGACCCCGTAGCCTCGCCCCGTTTCTCGGACGACGGCCTGTCGCGAGGGCGGACCTATTACTACGTGGCCACGGCCATGGACACCTCCCTGAACGAGAGCGGCTTCTCCCCGGAGCTGGCCGCAGCGACCTTTCCGCTTTACCGGCCGGGCTGGCCCAGGGGAATGCCCGACCAGATCCTGGCCACGCCCCTGGTCTGCGACCTGGACCCGGCCTATCCGGGGAAAGAGGTCATTGCCGCGGCCCTGGACAACCGGATCTACGCCTGGCATGCGGACGGCACAGGACTCACGAATCCTGACGGGCTTTTCAAAACTGTGCCCGGAGCTTATTTCTTCGTGACCTCTCCGGCGGCCGGGGACCTGGACGGGGACAGAAGACCGGAGATTGTGGAAAGCACCTTCTTCTGCGACACGCCCCGGGTGTTCGTGTGGAAGGCGGACGGAAGCGACCTTCCGGGATGGCCGCGGTCGCTGGAGGGCAACGCCTGCCACGCCTCGCCGGTTCTGTACGACCTGGACGGGAACGGCTGGCCAGAGGTCATCCAGGCCACCATGCCCGGAAGGATATATGTCTGGAAGCACGACGGCACCGGGTACTTGGACCCGAGCGGGCTGTTCGCCACAATCACGGACAGCCAGGGAGTGTGGGTTCATGGCACTCCCGCGGTTGGGGACGTTGACGGGGACGGCCGGCCCGAGATCGTGGTGGGCGGGGGCGCCTTTGAGAACATCAGGAATAAAAAGCTCTATGCCTTCCGCTGGGATGGGGCTCCGGAGCCCAACTTTCCGATCCAACTCAGCGAGGGGGTTAATGCTTCACCGGCCCTGGGCGATATAGATCCCTCCTTTCCAGGGCTGGAGATCGTGTTTACGAGCAAGAGCAATCAAGTCCATGCCCTGCGCGCGGACGGGCAGGAGGTGGCGGGTTGGCCCCAGGCCGTCATTGTCGCAAGCGGAGATGCCTCTCCGGTGATCGCGGACCTGGACCGGGACGGCAGGCTCGAGGTGGTGGTGGCCGGGGACAATCAGCTCTATGCCTTTCGGGCAGACGGGAGCGCCTTTCCGGGGTTCCCGGTCTCCTGGGGCGGGTCTTCGTTTTCCTCCCCGGCCGTGGGGGACATGGACGGAGACGGCCGGATGGAGATCGTTGCCGGCGGCCAAGACGAGAAGGCCTATGCCTGGCATTCGGACGGGACGAAGCTTTTGGGATCCCCGATCCGCACCTGGGGGGTCTTCAAATCCTCGCCGACCCTGAGCGACCTGGGAGATGGCCGGGTGAGCACCATCCTGGGATGTTATGACTACTTCCTTTATATCTGGCAGACCATGGCCCAGCCCGGGGCTGTGAGGCTGGAGTGGTGGACCTTCCACCACGACGAGTGGCGCACGGGCCAGTATGGGTTCGTTCCGCCAGGGCTGGGCGTGGAGGAGGGCCCTGGCGCCGGGCTGCCCTCCCTGCTTCCCAGGGAGACGGCGTTATTCCAGAGCACGCCCAATCCCATGGTTTCGGGCGCTACGATCCACTACGACCTCACCCAGGAGGCCCAGGTCTGGCTAGCGATCTACAACGTGGCCGGGGAGAGGGTCCGTACGCTGACCGAGGGCAGGATGAAGCCAGGGGCCTATTCCTCGACCTGGGACGGGCGAGACGAGAAGGGCACGAAGGTCTCGAGCGGGGTGTATTTCTACCGCCTGAAGGCGGGGAATTACGTGAAGACGATGAAGATGGTGGTGACCAGGTAGGCTCGATTTTTTTCACCCGGAGCGCCCTGCGGGAACGCAGGGCGCTCCTTCGTCTCCTTGACTTTTTAGTCACAGTGTGTTAAAGTTTTAAGGAAAGTGAATTAATTCTCAAGAACGGGCACCACAGACAAAAAACCCATAAGGATGGCTCCATGAACTGGAAAATGGTTTTTCTTATCCTGCTTCTGGTCGGATCGCTGGCCGCGTTCACGGTTTCGGCTTTCCGCAGGCTGAGGCTCCTTTTAAAGGGGGCCCCGAGCTTCAAGATAGACCGCTTCGGGACGAGGATCCGGGAGCTCATCGTGGCGGGCTTCCTGCAGAAGATCCTCCTTCAGGAGTTCCTTCCCGGAATCATGCATATCCTCATCTTCTGGGGCTTCCTGGTCCTCCTGTTCCGAACCGTATCGCTCACGATCTACGGGTTCTCGCCCTGGCTCTTCCATCTGCTCATGGGAAACCCTATCGGTAACGCTTATCTTCTGCTCAAAGAGGTTTTCGAGGTCCTGGTCCTCCTGGGAATCGCGATCGCGTTCTACCGTCGGCTGATCGAGAGGCCGCCCAGGCTCACGCTCTCCGGGGAGGCGCTGTTCATCCTGGGCATGATCGGGGCCCTGATGCTCTCCGATTTCATCTACGACGGGGCGGAGTTCGCCCTGCTGTCCGGCGGGCATATCGAGTCGGCCTCACATTCTGGATTTCTCATGGAGGCACAGCCATGGACTCCGATGGGAGCGTGGGTGGGCGGGCTTCTGGGGGGTCTTCCCAGGGGAGGGTTGGAGGTCATCTCCGTCCTCTTCTTCTTCCTGCACATCTCGCTCGTCCTGGCCTTCCTGAACTACCTTCCTTACGGGAAGCACTTCCACGTGATCACTGCCCTGCCGAATGTGTTCCTGAAGGAGCTCAAGCCCAAGGGCCAGCTCCGGCACGTGCCCGATATCGAGAAAACCATTGAATCGGGAGGAACCCTCGGGATAGACAGGGTGGAGGCTTATCCCTGGAAGGATCTCCTGGACCTCTACACCTGCACGGAGTGCGGGCGGTGTCAGGCGGCCTGCCCGGCCTGGGCCACCCAGAAGCCCCTGTCGCCCAAGAAACTGGTCCTGGCCCAGCGGGACCACCTCTACGCCAAGGAGAAGTTCCTCAATGCCAAGGCCAAGGACAAGGCCTGGGAGGGGCCGTCCCTGATCAGCGAGGAGGTCGTCGCCAAGGAGGTTATCTGGTCCTGCACAGCCTGCCGGAACTGCGAGGAGGTCTGCCCGGTGGAGATCCAGTACGTGCAGCGGATCGCGGACATGAGACGTTACCTCACGAGCATGGAGAACGACTTCCCCAAGGAACTTAACCTTACTTTCAAGGGCCTGGAGAACTACGGAAACCCCTGGTCCCTGCCCCAGCAGAAGCGCGCGGATTGGGCCGAAGGACTGAATGTGCCGCTGGCCTCCCAGTCCCCTGATTTCGAAATCCTGTACTGGGTTGGCTGCGCCGCGAGCTACGACGACCGGAGCAAGAAGACGGCCAGGGAATTTGTAAAGATCCTCAAGACTGCGGGAGTTAAATTCGCCATCCTGGGGCCGGAGGAATCCTGTACGGGAGATTCGGCAAGGAGGTTAGGGAACGAATTCCTGTTCCAGATGCTGGCCCAGCAGAACATCCAGACGTTAAACACCTACAAGGTGAAGAAGATCGTCACGACCTGCCCGCACTGCTTCAACACCCTGGCCAACGAGTATCTCCAGATGGGCGGAAACTACGAGGTGGTGCACAGCTCGGTCTTCATCCGGGACCTCTTCCGGCAGGGGAAGCTCAAAGTCGGCCGGGGAGCCCTGGACCGGATCGCCTATCACGACCCCTGCTACCTGGGGCGTTTCAATGACCATTATGATGAGCCCAGGGAGCTCATCCGGAAGACGTCTTCGGGAAAAGTCCTTGAGTCAGAAAGGACGAAGTCCAACAGCTTCTGTTGCGGGGCGGGGGGCGGGAGGATGTGGTTAGAGGAGCACGAGCCGAGAGTGAGCACCGTCCGGCTCGAACAGCTCATGAAGACCGACCCCAAAGCCATCGCGGTGGCCTGCCCGTTCTGCATGACCATGTTCACAGATGCGGCCAAGGCCAAAGGCGTGGAGGAGAAGCTCGTCATCAAGGACGTGGTGGAGTTAGTGGCTGAGGCCCTCTCGTAATTCGTAAGGCGTGAGGCGTAAGGCGGAAAGGCAAAAACAGGACCTTGAGCATACCCGTCAACCCCCTTTAAAAACGATTTAAAGGCCCCGTCAAGGGCCGGAGAGGGGGGAGACAGACATTTACACCCCTCCTCAGTTCCTTTTTAACGCCCCAGACCCAAAAGCTACCCTCCCCCAAAGGGGGAGGGTAGAAGCCTTCCTCTCACGTCTTCAAGTACGCTTCAAGCAGGCTTCAACTATGCTTCAACTATGCTTGCACGCCCATTAATCGCCCACCTGTGCACCACCTCAGCAGGCCCTCTGCCCCACCTCCCGACCACCCCTGGCCCACCCCTGAAACACCAATCAAACGCTCTACAGGAGCCCCAAAAAGTGATAGTAATGAATTGGGAATGCATTTTAGAGAAGCAACCGCTCGTTTTTTCCCAAACCCAGACAACCCTTAGAGAAGGGAAGGCATCCATTCAGTGAGCACCAGGACAAACATAGAGTGGATCGGTGCTCGGAGCATCTCCTAACCTCCTTTCCTGCCCAAAGGGCCGCCTCGAGACATTCGAGGCGGCCCTTTGATATTCCGTTAAGGGGGGCAGATAAGGTTTCACATTGTTTAATTCCCGCCCACCCGCCCTATAAGGAATATGCCCCATGGGCCCCAGCGGCCACCCGACCTCACCCTCAACCCCTCTCCCGGCGGGAGAGGGAGAACCCAGGAGGGATGTACCATATTTTCCGCTCCTCTTAATAAAAAGCTGGGAAAGGAATAACATTTCGGATTGCGATTTGAACGTCCATCGACAGAACCTGAAAAGAACAATAGCCAAGAGAGATCCTGAAACAAGTTCAGGATGACGAGATCGTTGCGTCATCGTCCCTAATGATCGGAAGATTCAGGGCGGCCTGCGGGCCGCCCGGTTTCATTCTTGCCATCCCTTCCCGCTTTGTGGTAAAGTTTAACGCATGGCGAAGAAGAGGCCATCCAAGGCTCAGGCCCCTCGGTCCGCTCCACCCCCGCGCAGGCGGCTGAACCTCACCCCGGCCTGGCTCGTCCTGGCCGGGGCCCTGGCCCTTTATCTCAGAGCCACGGGAGCCTCAAGCCTGTTCCTGAACGGGCAGGCGATGCTCGTGAACACGGACCCGTATTACCACATGCGGCGCCTGTTCCTGGCGGTCCATTCCTTCCCGGTCATTCCCTCTTTCGACTACTACCTGGGATTCCCCAAAGGCGGGTCCGGGGGCTGGCCGCCGTTCTTCGAGCTCCTGGCAGCCCTGCCAGCATTGATCCTGGGCCTGGGCCATCCCTCCAAGCATTTGGTCGAACTCTGCGGGGCCTGGCTCCCGCCGGTCATCGGGACCCTTACGCTCCTCTGGGCTTACTTGATCGGGAAACGGGTGGCCGGGCGTGCGGGAGGAATCATCGCCGCGTTCGTCCTGGCCGTATTGTGGGCGCATTCGGTGGGGACCTTAGTGGGATATTTCGACCACGACGGAGCCCTGGTGTTCTTCTCCGGGGCCTTTTTCTACTCCCTGCTGAGATCCGAGGAAGCCTGGCAACGCAGGAGAAAGCGTATGCTCTGGTCCTTTCTGACCGGCTTGGCGCTGGCCTTCGGTACGCTCTCCTGGGTGGGATTCCCGGTCTTCGCCGGGATCGCCTTCCTCTACTTTCTCTGCCGATACGTGTTCCTCCACGTACGAAGAGCGGAGGACAGCCCGGTTCTGGCCAGCTTCGGATGGTCGTTCCTCTGGGCAGGCCTGGCCCTCTTGCCCTTCGGGTCCTTCCCGGAGGTCGGGGGAAGATGGACCTATGCCTGTCTGAGCTGGCTGCAGCCCCTCCTTTACCTGGGAATATCCCTGTTCGCGGGCCTGCTCTGGGTCGCACGGAGAGGGGTCCCCCCTGAGGGAAAGCCCTATCCGTTCCTGCCTCTCCTGGTCCCGTGCTTCGGGCTCCTGCTCTTCCTCGGGGCGAAGCTTTTCCTTCCGAAAGCCCTCGGGGAGATCGTCCAAGGAGTCGGATTCCTCCAGCGCCGAAGCCCCTGGCTGGAGAACATCGAGGAGTTCTCGCCCTTGTTTTTCGGCCCGGGGGGTAAATTCGAGACCTTCACAGCCCGGAGGTTCCTGAGCGTCTTCGTCTTCGTCTGGCCGATTGCGCTGCCCTTCCTACTCTTCAGGAGCAGGCATTCGCCCCTCCGATATCCGGCCCAATGGCTCCTCGCCATCTGGACCCTTTGCCTCTTCGTCATGACCCTCGCGGAGTACCGCCACGCCGTGGCCCTGGCCCTGCCGTTTTCCATCACCTTGGGATACTCGGCGATCCTTTTCTACCGCGCCCTCCGGAGGTGGGCGGGAAAGAAGAACGCGGCCCGCTGGGTTCCAGCAGGCGTAACCAGCGTGGTTTTAGTCCTCCTTCTCTGGCCGACCTTTATGGCCTACCGAATCCCGGGGGGCAGGATGTCCCCATCTCTGCTCGATGCCCTGGTTTGGATGAGAGACCACACCCCGGAGACCGGGCATTACGACGAGCCCTGGGTTCCTCCGGAATACGGAGTCCTGGCCCGCTGGGACTACGGACATTTCATCACCTATCTCGCCCGGAGGCCCGTGCTGGCGACCAATTTCGGAACTTACGTCCCGGGGTTCGAGGACGCCGCGAAGTTCTTCATGACCCCTTCGGAGAGCACCGCCGCAGCGATCCTGAAGAAAAACCGCATCCATTATCTCCTGCTCACCGAGCAACTGTGCAATTACCCGGCTTACGTCGGGCTCCTGGGCCTGAAGCTCGAAGACTACGTGAGGTCGGTCGTCTCCCCTGACGGGAGCAGGCGCAAGGAGTACCAGACGCCCTTCTTCGACCTTGTGGAAAGCCGGCTGTTCATGTTCAACGGCCAAGCCATGTCTTACGAGGGCGATGTCCAGCCTGCACTGACTCATTTCCGGCTGGTCTACGAATCCCCGGGAAAGGACCTCCAGCTGTTCGATGCCCGGTTCCCCCAACTCAAAATCTTCGAGTTCGTCCCCGGAGCCCAACTTCAGGGAATGGCAAAGCCGGGAGACACCGTGGAGGCTTCGGTCAGAGTCCTGACCCCGAGCGGAACCATCGTCAACTACATCAACAGAGCCAAAACCTCCCCGGACGGGCGGTTCTCGTTGGGAATGCCCTATGTTAGCGGATGGAACGGAGAGGTCATGGCAGATACAGTCTGCTTAGTGAAGATCGAGCAGAGGCCGATACAGAGGGTCAGAATCACCGAGGAGCAGGTAATGAAAGGGAAAGTTGTTCCCCTTCCTTAATCCATGTAGTTGAAAAAACAGGTTTTATCTGGTATACTGATACCCTCATTCCGGCCGATGTCGATAACCAACGAACCTCAAATTACATAGAACGAGCAATCTCATGGAAAAGCTGGTTTCGCTGTGCAAGCGGCAGGGGCAGGGGTGAAGCTCAGACAACCCGGATAGAGGCGCATCCAGTCCTCGCAGCCGCCGGACATCTCCCTTTGCATTCCGAAGTCCAAACGGCTATTCTTAGGGGCAGAAGAAAAAAAAGGACTTAACTCAACCTATTTAAAAAAGGAGAAGACGATGGGCATGTTCAAGGACATGAAGAACATGATGAAGAGCGCGGAGGAGATGACCAAGGCCGCGCAGCAAATGCAGGCCGAGGCCATGAAACAGCAGCAGGCCGCTACCCAGCCCGCGGACCCCAATGACCCGGCGCTCGCGCCGATCGAGGGCATCACGGTGGACAAGTACGCCGAGATCTCGGCCGGGCTCCTGAAGAAGGGCATCATGGGGGTGGAGAACGTGAACGCCTTCGCCGAGTCCATGGGCGTGAAGCCGGGGACCTGGCAGGCCGTGCAGAACGGCTGGGTCTCGCGGATGGGCCAGAGCATGGCGGTCCGGAACCGCTACGGGATCCTCTACAACGAGTACCTGAAGTAGGCTCCTCTCTCTTTTAGATCATCGGCGATGGGCTGGATCATCGTCTCGGGGTACCTCTGCCTGATCGCGGGGCTCGTCCTCGGCGCAATCGCCATCCTGGTCCCGGACCTCCGAGCGTACCTGGGCGTGACCGCGGTCATCCTCGCGCCCATGGGTCTGTTCGACATCCTGCTGGGACGCTATCTCGCGGGCCTGCTCAAGGGGTTTCCCAAGATGAAGGGGTTCGGGGCGATGATGCGGGACAGCGCGGAGACCATGTCCGCGGCGGCGCTGATGCTCAACCAGCAGACCCTATCGGATGCGCTCCGGACCAGCGGGCTGGACGCCCAGGCCGAGGTCCTGGCGATGCGGGACACCGGGCAGCTTTTCAACTACGACCCGATCCTGGAGTTCGACCTGCGCATCCACCAGGGCTGGAAGACACCGTATAAGGTGGAGAAGTACCGCCAGCTGGTGTCCAAGATCATGCTCCCCAAGATCAGCGTGGGCGCGACCTATGCCGCGAAGGTGGACCCGCAGGACCCGAACCGCCTGGTCATCTCGTGGACGTAAGACATAGAACGAACTCAAAGGCCCCGCGACGCGGGGCCTTTTTATTAGCCCTCCTTCAGCTGGCATCCGCTCGCCCGGGGTTCGCTGTATTCCGTTCCTTGTCCCAGGGGACGGTTGAAACGACAGTCCCTTATCTGGTATACTAAAAGCCTGATCATGACCGATCTGGCAACCAAAGAACCCTAAACGGATAGAACGAGAACCCTGATGGAAAAGCTGGTTTCATTGTGCAAAAGGCGCGGATTCATCTTCCAGTCCTCGGAGATCTACGGGGGGATCAACGCCTGCTGGGACTACGGGCCCCTGGGCGTCAATTTAAAAAACAACGTCAAGCGCCTGTGGTGGGAAGAGATGACCCAGAGGCGGGACGACGTGGAGGGCCTGGACGCCGCGATCCTGATGCACCCCACGGTCTGGAAAGCCTCGGGCCACGTGGACTCCTTCACGGACCCGATGGTGGACTGCAAGACCTGCAAGCAGCGCTTCCGGGCCGACGAGATCAAGAAGGAGGGGCAGTGCCCGGCCTGCGGGAACAAGACCCTGTCGGACATCCGGCAGTTCAACCTGATGTTCAAGACCTTCATGGGCCCGGTGGAGGAGGACGCGGCGGTGGTCTACCTCCGGCCGGAGACCTGCCAGGGCATCTACGTGAACTTCGAGAACGTGCGCACCACGTCCCGACAGAAAATCCCCTTCGGGATCGCCCAGATCGGGAAGTCCTTCCGCAACGAGATCTCTCCGGGGAACTTCATCTTCCGCAGCCGCGAGTTCGAGCAGATGGAAATGCAGTTCTTCGTGCATCCCTCGGAGGCGGACAAGTGGTTCGAGTACTGGAAGGAAAAGCGGATGGCCTGGTACCTGGAGTTCGGGATCCGGAAGGAAAAGCTGCGTTTCCGGGACCACGCCTCGGACGAGCTGGCCCACTACGCCCGGCGGGCCGTGGACATCGAGTACGAATTCCCGTTCGGATGGAAGGAGCTGGAGGGCATCCACAACCGGGGGGACTACGACCTCAGCCGGCACAAGGAGTTCTCGGGCAGGGATCTGTCCTACTTCGACGACGCGGCCAAGGAACGGTTCATCCCCTACATCATCGAAACCTCGGGGGGGATAGACCGCGCGCTCCTGGCCTTCCTCTCCGACGCCTACGACGAGGAGTTCAAGGACAAAAAGCTGGACCGGGTGGTGATGCACTTTCACCCCAAGCTGGCGCCGATCAAGCTGGCCGTCCTGCCCCTGGTCAACCGGGACGGGATGGACACCCTGGCCCAGAAGCTGGAACACGACCTGCGCAAGCATTTCCCGACCTTCTACGACGACGGGGGGACCATCGGCAGGCGCTATCGGAGACAGGATGAAGCGGGGACACCGTTCGGAGCGACCGTGGATTCCCAGACCCTGCAGGACGAGACGGTCACCCTGCGGGACAGGGACAGCATGGAGCAGATCCGGGTGCCGATGAAAGACCTTGCGGAAGCCGTTGAGAAAAAGATGGAAGGCTGGGAAAGAAGGGTTCTAGGGGTCAAGGATTCGAGGGTTCAAGGGGAGTAAACCTTTTGGTTGGTTCGGGCGTCTAACAGGTCAGAAGGAGGTGCAAACCATGAAAAGATTTATCATGCCGGCTTTGCTCGTCGGCTTTCTCTCCACGGGAGGGGCTTTCGCCCAGACCGCTACGCCCAGGGCGGACATCCGCCAGGCGGAGCAGAAAGCGCGCATCCGGGAGGGCGTGCGGAGCGGGGAGCTGACCCCGGAAGAGGCCCGGACATTGCGCGTCGAGCAAAGGCTGGTCCGCATCACCAAGCGGGCGATGAGGGCCGACGGGGTCGTGACCCCGAGGGAGCGCCGGGTCCTGAACCGGCAGCTCAACCGCACCAGCCGGGATATCGGAAGAGAAAAGCACGACGCCGAGAAAAGATAGGGTTCAAGGGTTCCAGGGTCCGAGGATTCAAGGGAAAGAAGAATAAATGCGTCCCGCCCGTAAACGGAGCGGGACGCTTGATTTTAGCCGTAAGAATCAGGTATCATAATGGTTCACCCATGAGAACTCATCAAGGAGGAAGGATGAAGCGAATCGTGATCTGTCTCGTGCTCCTCGCGGGCTTTGGCCTGGCCATCGCCCAGGAGCCGAAAATCCCGGACCTCTCGGACACCAAGGTCACTGTGCCCTGGACCGAGCTCAAGAAGCTGATCGAGGCCGGGATGAAGGCGGACAAGGACGACGTGAAGCCCCCGGTGGCCTATGCCCTGTCCAACGCCTCCTACCGGGGCGTGGTCAAGGGCAAGACCATGACGGTCACCGCGACCTGCGACCTGGAAGTCCTCGGGGAGAAGTGGACCGAGGTAAGCCTGATGTACGGCGCCTACTCCGGCTCGGGGTTCGCGCTGCGTTCAGCGACCCTGGGGACCAAGCGGGCGGGGATCTACTCCGAGGGTGGATATTACAAGCTGGCGGTCAAAGGATCCGGTTCGCACGTCCTCCGCCTGGTCTACTCCGTGAAGGCCGAGCCGGGCCTGCCCAAGACCCGGGCCACAATCCCGATGCTCAAAGCCCCGGGCGGGGTGTTCGTCCTGGAGGTCCCGGGGAAGGGGATCAAGGCCACGGCCGAGCCCTCGCTGGCCGTGGATGAGCTGGGCGCGCGGGCCGGGATCCTGACCGTGGTCGTTCCGGAGACGGACCGGCTCACCGTGGCCTGGGAGAAGTACGTCGCGCCGGAGGCCAAGCCCAAGCCCATCGTGTACGCCGAGGTCTCGACCCTGTTCTCGGTCGGAGAAGGGACGCTCTCAGGGCAGACCGGCGTCAATTACACCATCCTGCAGTCCTCGGTCAGCGAGTTCCAGGTCGCCGTGCCCAAGGGAGTCAAAGTCCTGGAGGTCTCGGGCGGGGACTTCAAGGTCGAGGAAAAAGCCGACCAGCAAGTCATCACCATCACCCCGGCGCAGGAGGCTTCGGGAAGCGCCTGGGTCGGTCTCTCCTTCGAGCAGAGCCTGGGCCAGACCACGGCCACCGCGGACCTGCCCGAGGTCGAGGTCCTGAACGTGGAGCGGGAGAAGGGCTACATCGGGGTGGAGGCCCGGACGAACATCGAGGTCAAGGCGACCAAGATCTCGGGGAGCGTGGAGGCCGTGGACGTGAAGGAGCTGCCCTCCTCGGTCTGGGACCGCACCGTGAACCCGGTGCTGTTGGCCTTCAAGTACATCAAGCATCCCTACCTGGCGGGGATCGAGATCGTGAAGCACGAGGGCCTGCCGGTCCTGGCCGCGACGATAGACCAGGCCAACTTCACCACCCTGTTCACGGACGACGGGAAGATGGTGACGCGCGGGGTCTACCAGGTGCGCAACAACCTGCAGCAGTTCGTGACCCTCACCCTGCCGGAGTCCACCGAGGTGTGGAGCACGTTCGTGTCCGGGCGGCCGGTGAAGCCCACCAAGGGGGAGAAGCCGAGGCAGATCCTGGTGCAGTTGGAGCGCTCGAGCACGGGCCAGGACAACGTGAGGCCCTTCCCGGTGGAGGTCGTCTACTTCACCAAGGGGCAGAAGTTCGAGAAAGGCGGGAAGCTGGACGTGTTCCTTCCCAAAAGCGACATCCCGACCTCGGAGCTGTTCTGGTCCTGCTGGCTGCCGGACGAGTACAAGTACTCGGACTTCAAGGGGAACGTGAAGGAGTATAAGGAACCCCCGCCCCCGCCGATGAGCAGATCCATTCGGGGAGAGAGGATGGATGAAGAGGAAAACCAAACCGCCGAAATGGCAGCGAAGGATGCGCCATCTCCTGTACAGTCAAATGTGGCCATCCCCCAGGTCCAGATGGAGCGGGAGGCCCGGCAGATGTTCGCAAAGAAGGGCCGGGCCGAGGGGGTGTTCCCGGTGAAGGTCCAAATCCCGGAGCGGGGGAAGTTCTACCGCTTCACCAAGCTCCTGGTCACGGACGAGGTGCCGGAGTTAGTGGCGAAGTACAAGAAGTAGGGTTCGAGGGGCCGAGGGATTAAGGGTTCAAGGGAAGGCAAGAGGGGAGAGTCCCGTCAACTCTTTGACGGGACTCTCCCCTTGCGGCAGGGGGACTTCCCGCTGTGGCAGAGGGACTTCCGTTCACGACAGAGGGGCTTCCGTCCGCGATAGAGGGACTTCCCGCTCCGACAGGGGGATTCCCTCCGCGATAGGCGGACTTCCTTCCCCGGCAAAGGGACTTCCGTCTATGACAGAGGGGGTTCCCTGTGCGGCAGACGGACTTCCCGCTCCGGCGGAGGGGCTTCCCTCCGCGAAACAGGGACTTCCCCCTGCGACAGAGGGAAGCCCCTTTAGTTTCAGCGTAAGTTGCTATTAAATAAGGAGTTGGCTGTAAAAAGCAGGGGCACGGCATGCCGTGCCCCTACCCCTTTTTCCAGGCTTACTTGTTAAGGTCGGTGCGGCTTATGACCTTGAGCTCGATGCGGTTGTTGTTCGCCCGCCCGGCCTTGGTTGTGTTGGTGTCGATCGGGAACAGCTTGCCGTAGCCCTTGGAGACGATCCGCTCCCCGGGGAAGGAGAAGGTGTTGATCAGGTAGAGCCGGACGTTATCGGCCCGCTTCTGGGAGAGGGTCAGTTTGCGCCGTGCGACACCCCGGCTGTCGGTGTGGCCGCTGATCTCCACGATGACCGTGGGGTTGTCCTTGAGGCGCTGGGCGACATCCTCCAGGGCCACGCGCGACTCAGGCATCAGGCCGCCCCGGCGGTCGAAGAACACGCCCTTGATCACGAACTTCTCGCCGACCCTGAGCTTGGGCTTGAGCTGGAAGTTCTGAAGCGTGGTCTCCTTGTTCTTGATGGTCACCGGCAGGGTCACCGGCAGGTAGTCCGGGGCGGAGCAGGTGGCGTTGTACACCCCGGGAGGGGCCTCGCCCTTGAAGATGCCGGTCGTACCGTCGGCCACGAAGGGCTTGGCCTTGGCCGTGTCTCCGAGAGAGACCGAACCCATGACCGGGTCCCCGGTCTTGAAGTCCGTGATCTTGCCGACCAGGGTCCCCTTGGGGAACTCCTTGCGCTTCATGGTGAAGTCCAGGTAGGCCGAGCCCTGGTCCTGGAGGGTGACGGTCTTGTCCTGAGAAATAAAGCTGTCCCCGGCTGTGGCCGAGACGTGGAACAGGCCCGGAGGGACGATGGCCCGGAACCCGCCCAGGGAGTCGAGGGTGATCTTCACGGTGGGGAGCTCGGCGATCTTAAGGTCCGCGGAGAAAAGCGGCTTGTCCGTCTCGCTGTCGCGCACCCTGCCCGCGATGGTGCCCTGAGGCTTGGGCTTGGGCGGCGGCAGGAGCGAGGCCGAGACCGAGAGGCCGAAGAAAGCCGACCAGGTCGGGTCGCCGGGCCGGGTCTTCCCGGCAAGGCCTTCCCCGCCCATGTCCACGCTCACCCCGGCCGGGGTGTTGAAACGGACCCCTCCTCCGATGCGGTTGCGGCCAGTTGAATCAGCGGCTTCTGCGCCGATGGGGTTATCCCCGCTGCCCTCGAGGATGAGCGTCACCCAGGGACCGGCGGCGACTTCAATGCCCGTGCCCCAAAGAAAGCGGTCGGTCCGCTTGGGCAGGGCCGGCCTGGACGCCCAGATGTGGCGGCGGGCGTAGAAGGTGTCGCTGTAAACCGCGAAGGTGCTGTCCTTGTACTCCCCGGACTTGCGGTAGCCCAGGTTCACGTGAAGCTGAACGGGCTTGACCGCGAAGTCCATCAGGAACTTGGCCCCGAAATCGGGATCGTGGCCGGCGAAGCTCGGGAACCCGTGGGCGACCATGGAGGAGTCGGCCGCCCGCTTGTCCAGGGCGCTCTTGTAGTTGTAAAAGATGGAGGACTCGCGGGAGAGGCCCACGGCCAGGAAGGGCTGAAGCCCGATCGCGTAGGACATCTTGTAAGTCCCGTACTCTTTGGAGGGATAAACGGCCTTGATGGCGAACTCGATATCCTGGACTTTGATCAGCCCCTCGTTGCCGACCAGGCCGGCGTTCGCCTGGGAGGGTGGAGGATCGTCATAACGGCGGGGGCCCGAGGGCCGGTTGTCGGCCTGGCCGGTGAAGTTCAGGGCGAAGGAGGGCTCCAGGTATTCCAGGGCGGAATAGCTCAGGGCGAAGTGGATGTTCCCGTAGTGGTGGGCATCGTCCCTGGCCCCCGTGATGTCCCCCTGAAACATCGGAAACTTGGACAGGTCCGATCCGTAGGGGATGAGGGACCAGGACCCGTGCAGGGAGGTCCCCAGCATCCCCTTGCCCTGGGTCCGGGCCGAGGTCACCCGGTAGAGCCCCCGGCCTCCGGTGAAGCCCGGGGGAGAGTATTTCAAGGCTCCTGCCGAGGCCGCAAAGCCCAGCAGAAAGACAAGCGCGACGGTCAACGGTCTCTTCATGGTCCTCCTCCCATTGCTCGCAAGAAACGGCTGTGATTGCCTTTAAGGGATAACTATAACAAAAAAGCCCGTGATTTGTCAACGCCTCAGGCCCCGGGATCCGCAAGCCGTCGCCTTAATATCTCCGGACATCAAGAAAGAGGGCGGCCATCGTGGCCGCCCTCTTAAACGAGCCTAAGATTACAGAACGCGCAGCTCGATGCGGCGGTTCATCAGGCGCCCGGCCTTGGTCTTGTTGTCGGCCACCGGCTGTTCCGGACCGTAGCCTTTGGCCGTGATCCGCGTGGGGTCTATCCCGCTGCGATAGACCATGGCCTGCATGACCGCGTCCGCGCGCATCTGAGACAAACGGTAGTTCTTCTTCTTGGAGCCGCGGCTGTCGGTGTGGCCGCTGATCTCAACCTTGATCTCGGGGTTGTCCTTGAGGAGCTTGCCGGCCTTGTCCACATCGCCGTAGTCGTCGATCTCGGACTTGCCGGTGCGGAACAGGACCACGAGCTTGATCTTCAAGGTCGCCGAGACCAGGGTGAAGTCCTTGGCCTCGGGGGTTCCGGGCTTCAGGGCCACGGTGGCGGACTTGGGCTTGTAGCCGTCCGCTGTGGCGTTGGCCGGGAAGGTGCCCCCTTCCTCAGGGACTGTGACCTCGGCCTTGTAGAAGCCCGTGATGTCCGTGGCCGCCGTGGCATCGCCGACCACCACTTTGGCCATAGCCAGAGGCTTCCCGTCCTGGTCGGAAACTTTGCCAGCGAGCGTGGCCTTGGGGATGGGCTTCTTCTCGATGGTCACGTTCACAGTGTCGATCTTGTTTTTCTTGATGGTGCCCGCGCCCTCGCCCGGGAGGTACTTGTCCTTCGTGACCTTCACGGTCACCGGGCCCAGGGCGAAACCGCTGGCGGCGAACTTACCGTCCGCCCCGGTGGTCTGGACCGCGATCCCGGTCTGAGGGAACTCCACAGCCGCCCCCTCCACGGGCTTGCCGTCCTTGTCCTTCACCAGGCCGGCGATGGAGCCGGTGGGAGGCAGGGGCTTGGTCGAGGAGACGCCGTAGAAGCTGAACCCGGCGGAGAAGTCCAGGGCCCCTCCGCCCCGCATGGAATTGGCGGAGTCATAGACGGTGATAAACTGGCCTTGCAAAATCCTGGAATTCCCCGGAAGCATGACGAACTTGTCCTTGTCGAGAAAAAGCTCGTGGTAGGTGGCGTTCAGGTTGAGGGCGATGGCCCGGATGAAGAAGATCTCCAGGCCCCCGCCCACGGAGAACGCGGGGGTGAAGGTCTGCTGTTTGACCAACACGGCCCCCGTGGCGGTGGAATCCGTCATCCTCCAGAGCACGTAGTCGCGCTCCCCGTTGAGGCTCATGCTGTCCTTGTGCACCCGGGTCGCCCGCCACATCGTGCCTCCGCCGCCCAGGGTGATGTAGGGGTTCACGTGCCGGCCGGGGATGAACTGCTGGAAGTTCAGGGAGAGGAAGATGTCGCCGTTCCCGAACCCGCAGCGATAGCGGTAGGCGGAGTCCCTAGCCGTGGCCAGGGGGAAGGACTTGTTTTTCACCACGCCGGCGTTGATGTCGAAGCCCATGCCCAGAAGCGGGATGGGACGGTAGTGGAACCCGAACTTGACGGTCGGGCCCATCGAGGAGAAGCTGTTCTGCTCGTCCGAGGTGAACCCTTTCTGGAGCTGGGTCCCGCCCCCGAGGAGCCAGACCCCCATCTTGTTGTACTGGAAGTCGGAGGCCTGGGCCAGGCTTCCGAGCGCCATTAACGCAGCGAGTCCGAGGACGAAATGCCGATGGTTCATAACCAGACCTCCTTTTTAAAGGGTATGCTCGAAAGGTGAATTATAACAATATCGGACGAATAAAGTCAAGGGCCAATCGCAAGCCGGGGGAACCCCTGGGAGAGCGGCTGAAAAAATAACGAGGCCCCGAGAAAATCGGGGCCTCGTGTGTTTCCTGCCAGGCGGGATGCCTGACGAAAAGCTCAGGTTAGATTAAAGAACGTGCAGCTCGATGCGGCGGTTCTGCAACCGACCCAACCGGGTCTTGTTGTCCGCGATCGGGTCAGCCGCGCCGTAGCCCTTGGCCGTGATCTGGCCAGCAGGCACGCCCGCCCCAACCAGAGCCGCCATCGCGGCATCCGCGCGGGCCTGAGAAAGCTTCAGATTCTTTTTGGAGGAGCCGCGGCTGTCGGTGTATCCGGCGATCTCCACCTTGACATTCGGATTGTCCTTCAAGATCCCTGCCGCCTTGTCGATATCCGCGGAGGCGCCGACGATCTTGGCGCTGCCGGCCTTGAAGTTGATGACCATCTTCATCTTGAGGGTCATCGAAAGCAAGGTGAAGTCCTTGGCTGCAGGCTGTCCGGGCGTCAGAGCCACGGTCGCGCTCTTGTCTTTGTAACCGGCTGCCGTGACGTCGACGTTATAGGTCCCGCCGGTCTGTGCCACGACCACGTCAATGGTGTAGCTTCCGGACACGTCCGTGGTCGCCGTCGAGCCCTCGGCCCTCACAGTGGCGTTGGCCACGGCCTTGCCATCGGTGTCCGAAACCTTGCCAGCCAGAGTCGCCTTGGGAACGGGCTTCTTCTCCAGCTTGACCGCCAGGTCCACCACCTTCTTCTTGGCGATGGTCGGGGTCTCGTCCTTGGTCATAAACCCGTCCTTGGACACCGACACGGTGATCATGCCCACCGGGAGGCCGGTCGCGGCGAACTTCCCGTCCGCGCCCGAGGTCACCGGGGCCACCGAGGTTCCGGTGAAGGCCACGTCCGCGCCCGAGACCGGGTTGCCGTCCAGGTCCGTCACGGTCCCGGCGATGGAGCCGGTCGGAGGAACCTTCGGGCCAACCGGCGGAACGTAGGCGTAGGTCAGGCCGCCGACCCCGACCCAATCGAAGAACGAGCCGCTCTTCAAGGTGTCGCCAGCGACAATATCGCTGCCCATCGGAAGCTCGGCACCCGCGGTCAGGTTCAGGTTGTGGACCCCGCCAAAGGTGTAGCCGAAGCGGAGACCGCCCATCACCCAAAGATAGTCCATCGGGCCGGGCTTCACCGACGCGGTGCTGCCGGATTTACGAATGTACCGACCGTAGTCTTTCGCGCTATCCCCGAGCATCGGGTACTCGCTCGTGACCTCGACCATCGGGGTCACGTAGGGGAAAGCATTAACCTCCAAGCCGGCACCGAAGCCGACGGTGATCGGAGAGTTAATTTTCACGTATGTATTGGCTGAATCTCTCTTATCCATTGAATAGAGAGCTCCGCCATTTATATGGAGTTTTGCTTTGTCCATGAAATTGAAGGACAAGAGCGCCAAGCCACCCACATCGACATTGTTCTGAATCGCGAAGTTTCCAGCCGTACTCTTTGGCCCCTTAAATGTATCTGCCAAGGTCGGGACCATGGCAACACCACGCAGACCAGCCGTGAACATGGGCGAGAACACATAGGAGAACTTCAGGCCCACTTCGGCGTCGCCGATTCCGGTCGGATTGTAGCGAACGGTATCCCTCTGGGTCTGCTTCATCGAGACAGCGTAGGGAACTCCTGCCGAGAGCTCGATGAACTTGATGGGCGTAAAGCTGACTGCCGGGTAGGCCACGATGAGGTCCTGCTTATAGGTGTAGGCCGTTGCACCGGTGCCGTAAGTCTTGCTCTTGGTGGCATACTCGACATAGCTTCCGATGCTGAACGACATCGGGCCATGGTTGTTGGCGTCGATGATCTGGAACAAACCCCTGCTTCCGCTCATCGACGGAGCGGCGAATGCACTTCCGATGAGTCCCAGCGCTAAAGCCGCCGTGACTATTCCAAGGAAGATGCGCTTCATTGTGCTTTGACCTCCTTTTCGTTTCGTTTTCGTTTGGCGAGGAAAATGACTGACTTGACTTCTAAAGCGGTCCCTAACCTCTAAGACCTCCTCGCATGTACCCCTCGTTCCCTCCATCCGGAGAGAGCAGTTGAACAGCTGGTTTTGGTCTTAAATCCTCACCTCCTTCGTTCCATCTGGTCTTCACAAGTCCCATAGTTTTGGGGTCGAATTTTCCCCTCTGCTCGAATAACAATGTCCACAAGGGTGCTGTTCATTGGGAGCAGCCCTTTCTCCCCGATTACACGGGGAACGGACGGAGAAAATCATTACCAAATAAGGGCGTTAAGGGACCACCTCCTTCCGTCTTTTCCTGGTTATGCCCCGGGAATTCCTATAACTATAGCTGTTTTGGGCCTGATTTGTCAAGACCCCCATCGAAAAAAATAGGGAAAAAACGTAAATAAATGTTCTTAGCTATGACACGGGATAATGACTTTTTAAACACAAACCGGGGCGGATAGGTTCCCCGGAGGGGCAGGGAGGGGGCCGGTAGCCGGGCGGCCATCTTGCATTTTCAAGGGCATTCCTTTATAATATCACGGATGCATCATAAAGAAGGCAAGGCAGGAGGCGTGCGGAGTAAGGAGCCTACTACAAGAGGCTTGCGGGCTTTGAGGGCCTGTATAGGTCTGCTTTTGCTTTTCCAGGGCTGTTCTTATTCCTTTCGAAGTCCGAGTGCTCTACAGGGGAAGGCCATCGCCATCCCCCCTTTCGAGAGCAAGGCCGCCCGCTACGGGATAAGGGACGAGATCACCCAGGCCGTCATCCAGGTCTTCCGGGAGGACAATCGCCTGAGGGTGACCGACCCGGCCAAGGCCGACCTCCTGCTCCTCGGGACCCTCACGGACTACAAGAAAGAGCCGTTCACCTACGACCGTCAGGAGCAGCTCCAGAATTACAAGGTCCGGCTGTTCGTGGACTTCGCCCTCAAGGACACCAAGACCGACTCCACCCTGTGGAAGGTTGCGGGATTCGAGTCCTGGGCGACCTGCGCCTTAGCGCCGGATTCCGAGCAGGCGGGTATCCGGGACGCCGTCCAGAAGCTCTCCCGGGACATCCTCCGCCGGACGGTGGAGGAATGGTAGATCCGAACGGATCATTTCAAAATGCAAAATTAACATTTTCAATTTTACCTGTAATGCCAAAGACAAGATCCTAATTTTACGACCCGAAATGCCTTGGTTTAGGAAAGAGCTCCCGAATCTGAAGAGGCCGGACTCCGCCCGGGACGAGCGGGGAAACGGCAAGGACACCCAGTGGCTGAAGTGCGACGACTGCGGCGAGATCCTGTATCACAAAGCCCTGGAGAAGACCCTCTGGGTCTGCCCCAAGTGCGACCATCACTTCCGCGGGGGCCACAAGCTCTACATGAGCCTGCTCCTGGACGAGGGCAAGCTGGAAGAACTGTCCGGAGACCTCCGGGCCGGGGATCCCCTGTCCTTTCCGGAATATGCCCAGAAGCTCTCCCAGGCCCAGGCCAAGACCGGGCTCAAGGATGCCGTGATCACCGGGACCGGAAAGATCAACGGCCGCGAGGTGGCGATCGCCTTCATGGACTTCGCCTTCATGGGGGGGTCCATGGGCTCGGTGGTGGGCGAGAAAGTCGCCCGCTTGATCCGCCACGCCCGGGACCGGAGGATCCCCCTGATCATCGTCTCGACCTCGGGAGGCGCCCGGATGCATGAGGGCATCCTCTCGCTGATGCAGATGGCCAAGACCTCCATCGCCCTGGCCGAACTGGCCGAGGCCGGCGTCCCCTATCTCAGCGTCCTGACAGATCCCACGACCGCCGGGGTCCTGGCCTCCTTCGCTTCCCTGGGCGACGTCATCATCGCCGAGCCGGGGGCGCTGCTGGGCTTCGCCGGGAAGCGGGTCATCGAGCAGACGATCCGCCAGCCCCTGCCACCGGGATTCCAATCCTCGGAGTTCTTCTTAGAGCACGGGATGATCGACCGGATCGTCCACCGCAAGAACCTCAAGAAGACGCTTTCGCTCCTGCTGGAGTTTCTGAAGCCCGGGGAAGATGCGCTGAGGGAAAAAGGCCGTGAAGGGAGCACCTAGGTCGTCCTGAGGCCCATGTCCACCGTCCTCCTGGAAAACGTCACCAAGACCTTCGACACCACCCCCCGCCCCGACAGACCTCGGGGCGTTCCGGCGGTCAGGGATGTCACCCTGGAGGTCCGCTCCGGCGAACTGCTCGTTCTGGTCGGGCCGTCCGGCTCGGGAAAGAGCACGGTGCTGAGGCTGATCGCCGGGCTGGAGGAGCCCGAGCAGGGGGAGATCACCATCGGCGACCGGCTCGTGACCGGAGTCAGGGAAGGAAAAATCGCAACCTGGGTGGAGCCCAAGGACCGGGACATCGCCATGGTCTTCCAGAACTACGCCCTTTACCCGCATATGAGCGTCTTCGATAATTTAGCGTTCGGGCTCAAGATGAGAAGGACTCCCCGGGAGGAGATCAAGCAGAGGGTCGCGGAGGCCGCCAGGGTCCTGGGCATCGAGGCCCTGCTTGCGCGCAAGCCCCGACAGCTCTCCGGCGGAGAGCGCCAGCGCGTGGCCCTGGGGCGGGCCATCGTGAGGCATCCCCGGGTCTTCCTCTTCGACGAGCCGCTCTCCAACCTGGACGCATCCCTGCGGGTGGGGATGAGGGCCGAGATCAAACGCCTGCACGCCCGCCTGGCGACCACGGCGATCTACGTCACCCACGACCAGGTCGAGGCCATGACCCTGGGCGACCGCATCGCGGTGATGAAGGAGGGACGCATCCTCCAGCTGGGCACCCCCCTGGAGCTCTACGGGCATCCCGCGAACCTGTTCGTCGCCACCTTCATCGGCTCCCCGCCGATGAACCTGCTCCGGGGCCGGCTGCTGGTCGAAGGCGGGGTAAGCTTCTCGCATCCGGCGTTGAAACAGCCCCTGGCGGTCCCGAATCCGCCCCCCGGGCTGCCTCTGGCAGGACGCGAGGTCATCCTGGGCATCCGCCCGGAACATATCTTTCTGTCCGATTCCGGGACTCCCCCCGTCCTCACCGCCGCCGTGGAGGTCGTGGAGCCGGTGGGCGCAGAGACCGTGCTGTTCGTCCGCCAGGAGGATACCCGGCTGGTCCTGCGGCTCCCGGGAATCCGCCCGCTTGCCCCGGGGTCCCCGGTTTCCCTCTCCTTCGATACGGCCCATCTCGCCTGGTTCGACCCGGCGAGCGAAAAGGCTCTGGGATGAAGCGATACTTCGGCGTTAATCAAATTGTTTTTATCACTATCATTCTTGCCTTAACTACCCCCGGGGCATCGGCTCAGCCTTCGGCAAGATGGCCGGATAACAGCCTTCTCCCTCCGGGCCAGGAGAAAGCCCTTCTCTCACAGGCCGGAGTCCTGTTGCTTGAGCCCGCCCGGGCCCCGGTATCCCACGACGCCCATCTCAAACGGGCTGCCTCGTTCCTGTTGCTCCACGAGGATTCGTCTGTCCTCGCGGAGCTGAGCGCCCTCCGGATGGCCCCGTTCCAAGGGAAGGCCGGGCTCTCATCCCGAGTCCAGGCCGAAGCCGATTTCCTCTCCGGAGTGGCCCGGTACCATCTCGGGGACTATCCCCGGGCGCTCTCGGATTTCGAGTCCTCGCTTGCCCGGGACAGCGCCTACTCGCCCCTCACCCTGTTCTTCTGCAAGGGGAGCGTGCTTTATACCTTAGGGCGGTATCCGGAAGCCCTGGGATGCTTTGCCAGGGTCTATCCAGACTCCATCCGCACCTCCGAGGAGGGGGAGGTCGCCTTCCTGACCGGGGCGAGCCTCCTGGCCCTCAAGCGCCACGACGAGGCGGCCCAGGCCTTCCGCCTTTTCCTCGCCAAGACGCGGAACCCCGCGCTTTCCGCTGAGGCCAACTTCTTTTTAGGGCTCTCCGAGTACTACCTGGGGAAACTGCCCGAGGCCGGAGAGGCCTTCCGCAGGGTCATCCTGGCTCACCCGCGGTTCTATGTCAACAAAAGCACCAAGTCCCTGCTGACCCGCCCGGGCCCGCTTCCTCTCCAGCCGGTCCCCCTGCGCCATGACTCTCTGGGAGGACAGCATTTCTACACGGACGAAGCCTTATTCCTCCTTTCCCTTTGCGACTACAAGAGCGGGAACCCTGCCGAAGCCGAAAGCCTGCTCGCCTATCTGAACACCTATTTCCCCGGGTCAGGCTTTTCGCTCCGGGCCAAGCTGCTTAACGCCACAGTCCTTTTCGACCAGAGGAAGTGGGAAAAGGCGGAGCCGGCGCTTCTTTCCCTGACCGGCGGGCCCTTCGGGGCCGAGGCCCTGTTCCGTCTGGGCCTCATTTATTCCCAAAACGGGAATCCCCGCTGGGCTGGCAGATCTTTCGAGCTGGTGGTGGAGGGTCACCCTGAAAGCCCGTATGTCTCACAGGCCCTCCTCCGCCTCGGGGAACTGGCCTATGAACGGAGGGATTTCGCATACGCGGGAAGCCTGTTCAGGAGGCTGATAAGGGATCACCCCAACAGCGGGCTGACCGATGACGCCCGGCTGGGGCTGGGGTGGTCTGCGTACCGCGGGAAGCGATATCGAGAGGCTCATCAGGCGTTCGAGGCTTTCGGGGCGACGAATCCCTCGTCTCCCCAGGCCGGGCAGGCTTTGTTCCGGAGCGGGGTGAGCGCGCTTCTGGGCGGGGAGGAGGAGTCCGCGATCCTGGCTTTGAAAAAGTATGCCGCGCTGGACCCTGCTCCCGCGAACCATGACAGCGCCCTCTGGCTCGTCGCGCAGTCCTATGACCAGCTTAAGCGTCCGGAAAAGGCGGCCGAGGCTTATCGGGAGTTCCTGTCCTCCTGCCCTTCCCATCCCTTGGTTCCCGGGGCCGAACTGGCCCTGGGGAAGGCCTTGCTGGAATCCGGGGAGTTCAAGGCCGCGATCGCGGCCTTTGACGAAGCGGAGCGGACGTCCCGACCTGAGGGCCTGCGGGACGAAGCCCGGTACCGGAGAGAGAGCGCCAAGCTCGGAAAACGGGGACAGAGCGACCCCCTGCTCGTATCCCAGAAGTTCATCTCTCGCTACCCGGAGAGCCCGCGCGCTCCGCGTCTGCTCCTGGACATCGCCGAATACCAGCGGGCCGTCCGCAAAGGGGGGAAGGCGCTCGCGACCCTCGCCAGGCTCGAGGAGGACTATCCTTTTTCATCGGAAGCCCTGCGCGGACACCTCCTGCGGGCGAGGATCAACGAAGCCATGGGCGATCACAGCTCGGCGATCCGTGAATACCAGGCGGCCTTGGATCGCAAGGATCCGGAGGTCTCCCCCCAAGCCCTCCTTGGACTGGCGGGCGCCTACCAGGGCCTGAGACAATATGACATCGCGCGGGACCAACTCCGCAGGCTCCTCGTGGATTATTGGTTCGCCGGGGAGACCGAGGAGGCCCTGCTGGAGATCGCCCGCTCCTACGACCGGGAGGGTCGTTACGCCGAGGCCCTCGATGCCTATCAGAACGCTGAAACGCGGACCAGGGGACGGCGGAGCCTGGAGGCTCAGCTGGGGCAGGGGAACTGCCTCCTGGGCGAGGCGCTGTACGCCAAGGCCGTGGGGCTCTTCATCAAGCTCTCCCACCAGCCGGACATTCCCCGTGACCTGCTGGCGCAGAGCCTTTACGGACAGGGCGCGGCCCAGAGCGCATTGGGAGACACCACCCGGGCTCTGGACGCTTTCACCCGGGCCCTGGACCTGACCTCCGACCCCCAGACCAAGGCCCGGCTTCAGAGACACATCGACCTTTTGGCGCAAAAGGGACAGGAATGAGCCGTCTGGTTTTATCGTTCCTTCTGTTCTTTCTGATCGCCCTCCCGGCGCAGGGGGAGGAGGGCGTTATCAAGCGAAAGAACAGACGGGACAACGAGGAAGTCCTGACCAACATCCCGCTGCTGGGCAACGCGCCAAAGGGCCAGAAGCCGGTCACGGCCCCAATTGAGACCGTGTCCTTTTACTCTCCCTCTCCTCCGGTCCCTTTCCGATACGATTCAGCGGGAACGTCCCTTGACAAGGGCTACACCCTCAAGGGGGACCTCCTGACGAACCTGCCCTACGTGCCCTGGAGGAGCCTGGGGCCCACGCCCTTCGACAGCCTGATCAGCGACGCCTGCGCGCGCTACGGGATGGACCCGGAGCTCGTCCGGCAGGTGATCCGGGCGGAGTCCGGGTTCAACCCCAAGGCCCGCTCGCCCAAGGGCGCGATCGGCCTCATGCAGCTGATGCCCAAGACGGCCCGGGACCTCGGGGTCCTGGATCCCTGGGACCCGGCCCAGAACATCGACGGCGGAGTGCGCTATCTGCGGAACATGCTGAATACGTTCCAGGGCACGACCGAGCTGGCGCTCGCGGCCTACAATGCCGGTCCGAAGCGGGTGCTGTGGTACGGGGCAATCCCGCCGATCCCGGAGACCCGGAACTATGTCTCCAAGATCATGGGCCGGTACGGAAAGGGTCCGGTGAGTCTTCCTCCCGGCACCATGCCTGCGGATACGGGAAGTTTGCCGACCCCGGTGGACCTCAAGACCTTCTACCCCGAGCCCCCCAGACAGCCCACACCGGTGTACCTCGTCTCGGACGGGAAGGGGAACATCATCCTGACCAACGTGCCCCTGACCATCGGCAAGGACACGCCGGTTATTCGATAGAGAAATTTTCAATAGATGGGTAAGGCGGGATCTTTGGATCCCGCCTGCTCTTTTTTGGGGGGTCGTCATGGAGCCTGTCCCGAACTCGTTTCGGCATCTCTCTTGGCTATCATTCCTTGGGGTTTATAGGGTTGTGTCCCGTTCGACCTGTCCTACGGGTCCGACAGGTCCGATTTCTTCTTTTCGGTCGTTTCCCCGCTTCTTAGCTTCCTAACTTCTCAGCTTCGCCGTTCTTCCCCCTTCTCCTTGTCCCCTTGTCTGTCTTTCCCCCCTGCCCCATGTTGAGCCTTGCGAAATCCCGATCTTTATCGGGGCTCCCATGCGGCCGTTCGGGGGTTGACAAAACAATCTGATTATGTTAGGATTTCTCCGTGATGAGTTAGATGTAAAGGGCTTGAAAAAAGGAGGACAGCGTGTCCATCGAATCCCTGCCAGCGTCAGATCTTAAACCAGGTCGCTTTCAGGGGTTTTTGCATCCCTGGGGCCGGCTCGTCCTTCGACTCTTTTCTTTCCTCTCCCGTCTTCCCTGGTTTTCATGCATCCGTTCGAATCGTCGTTCAATTCGAAATTCGAAATCCGAAATCCGAAATGCAGTTCGCCTTTTCTCCCGTGCCCCCTTGCTCCCATGCTCCCTTGCTCTTCTTTTCCCTCTGCTCCTCTGCTCCCCTTCTGCCCTTCACGCCCAGGCAGGCTGGGGATCGGATGTGCGACTGACCACCCGTCCAGGGGCTGGAGGACCCATGCTTGCTGGGCTCTCCAATTATCTGAATTTGGTCTGGTACCAGGACTACGTTGACTCCTTGGGTGCCTCTCATCGGGAAGTCTTCTACATGCATAGCACGGATGAAGGTTCGACCTGGGGACAAGAAGTTAGGCTGAGTACAGAGGACAACAAGACATCGGTTTTACCGGTCATAGCTGCATTTGGAACCAATGTTCATGTGGTCTGGAATGACTATGGCATCGGGACCATGTATCGTCGGAGCACGGACTACGGAGTAACTTGGGACTCGATAGATACTCTCTTGGGTAATGATCTGACCTTTGGTAATTCCATTGCCGCCGTGGGCGATAGTGTTTATGTAATTGGGAATGCTCCTTCCCAACATTGGCAGGTGTATACTTGGAGCACAGATCAAGGTAGATCATGGACCCCATATCGTATCATCTCTTATCGTCAGTCCCAGCGTTTACCTTTGAGTGTGCACATTCCTTTTCTCCATATCGCCAAAGACCCCTTAGATTCCACTGCTGGAACTCTGAAGACCTATTATTTAAGGAGCACGGATGGTGGTCGGAATTGGGGCCGTGATACGTTGATCTCAGATACCGACTCTGCGGGATCTCAAGCGCCTGCCCTGACAGTGGACTATCGTGGCAACCCTCACGTGACTTGGTACGACTACCGTTATTCTCCCTACCCCTGGACCGGGGATATCTTTTATACCTTAAGCCGCGATTCCGGGACCGCGTGGATTTCGCCAGATTCGCTTACTGTTGTTCACCGGGCTGTCAGATCCAGCATTCTTGCCCAGGGAGACACCTTGCATTTGGTCTGGGATGATGACCGTAATGGCTTTGATACGAACTTTGAGATGTATTATCGAATAAGCACGGACTTGGGTGTGAACTGGAGTTCCGAAGTGCGATTGACCTTAGCTCCAGGGGTCTCTATTTTCCCATGTTTGGGACAAACGCTAAACTATGTTCACTTGGTATGGGTGGATGAGAGAGACGATACTCTCGCCCATTGGAGGGATATCTATTATAAGCGCAAATTCAAGGCGTCCGGCGTGCCATCCCAGGAGATTTCTGACCGTCAAAGGCAAAGGGGTGTTTTTTTAAGAATTCTTCCCAACCCTACGAGAGGGGGTTGTGTGCTCCAAGTGGAAGGTGAGGTGGTGAAAGAAGTTCATGTCTACAATGTTCAAGGCCGTTTGATAAAGACTCTTACGTCTGACGCTTCACGTCTTGCGCCGTTCGCGCTTCGCTGGGATGGCCGGGATGAACAAAGGAAGGAGGTGAAGAGTGGGATATATTTCGTTCGGGTGAAAACGGACCGGTGTAGCGTAACCCAAAAACTCATCTTAATGCGCTGACGCGCAAACCAGGAAAGGAGGTTTTTACCATGTTCAGGAACTTGACCATCGTTGCGATCCTGCTTTTCGGATTTGCAGGATCTCTGAGTGCCGGAATGCCCTCCTGGCAGCCCATGCGTTCGCCCCAGGCTGGCCATGCCGACGCCTTTTCCAGTTCCTACGACGCTCCCAATATCAGATGGTTCGTGTACGCTGCGGACAAAGGCTCAAGGTTGTATAGCGTCACAGGTTCAGTAACCGCATGGGATTCCATCCCCCGTGATGAAGCGATGAATCCAGTTTCGGTTGCCTCAGAGCCGAATAACTACCAGACCATCTACATCGCCCGGATCCCCGTGCCTCCTTATAATGAGAAGGTGTGGAAGAGCATGGACGCAGGGCTAACCTGGTATGGGAAAAGCAACGGCATCCTTAACTCCAATCCCGTCTGCCTTACTATGGCCCCGAGCGTGAGCAGCGTGCTATACCTAGGGTGCTCGCCCGTGTCAGGGTTCTCCTCCGTCTTCCAAACTACCAATGGCGGAGATGTTTGGACCGCTAAGCCCTTGCCCGATCAGAATGCAGGGGCGAACGCACTCGCCGTGCATCCCGCCAACTCTCAACGTGTTTTATCCGGCTTCAACGACGGGGCCTCTGGGGCGAGCGGGGGCCTATGGTATTCCACCAACGGCGGTAGCAGTTGGGTTAAAAAGATCAATGGAGACTTCTTTTCCGTTGCCTGGGCCAATGCGAACACGGCCTATGCTGGGGGGGCGACCGCCGCGGGCCAGTACCGGGTTTATAAGAGTATCAACGGAGGGGTGTCTTGGTCTGCGCTGACCAGCAGTCCATTCCTTCAGGTCAATGCTCTGGCAACCATTCCGGGCACATCGGTTGTGTTTGCCGGGGGCGACCCCGCAGCTCCGAATGTCAAAGTTGTCTACCGGAGCGATAATGGAGGCACGTCCTGGAGTCCTAAGGTTTATCATCTTCAGGATAGTTTGATTTACAGCCTGTACCGGAGCGGTGACGGGGTAATCTGGGCCGGTGGCGAGAAGGCCAATTACCGTTCCACAAACAATGGGGATACCTGGGTTCAGTGGGACCATGGTTGGCGTGAGCATTATGGCTATGGGACTATCCAAACTGTCTTGCCCGGGGTCATCTACGTTCATGTGGATGCCAACATTTGGAAAACCACCGACGCTGGAGCCACCTGGACCTTGATGTTTACTCGACAGAGTGGTCCCTCGGAGATGGTGGCTCACCTCACGAATCCCGACAAGGTTGCCGTCTGTTTCGAAGGGAATGTCGATGTTGATGCGCTTCTTCGGTCGTTGGACGGAGGGTGGACTTGGGAGCAGCGCTGGACGGGTGGGGTGATGAATCAGAAGTTCTTCGCCGCCAATCCCAGCATGAGCGACTATGTCTATCTGGCGACGAATACAAAGTATTTCCTCCGAAGCCCAAACTGGTGGACTAACATCGAAGAGTTTTACCATGACAACTGGTTTGTCAATTGCCTGGCTGTGCACCCGGTGAATTACAACGTGCTCTACATGGGTACAAACGCTCCTTCCCCTAATCAGCTTTTAAAAAGCGAAGACAACGGCGCCAATTGGTATCCAGCGAGTGGTGGGCTTCCGAGTGAGATTGTCGAGGACGTCGTCGTAGATCCCAGTACCCCGGATATTGCTTATTGCGGGACCACGAATGGGCTCTATAAAACTACGAATGGAGGCTCATCTTGGTTCTTTCTTTCGAACTCCCTACATGGGGTCTGGCCGGAAAACTGCTTCGCTATTGACCCTGTGGAGCCGAGCATGCTTGCTCTGCTTCAGGGTCCGCAAATTTTCCTTACTGTGGACGGGGGTGCGGCCTGGACAAACATAAGCCAGGGCTTGCCAGGGACAAAAGTGAGAGACCTGCAGATCGATTACTATCACCCCGATGCCATCTTCGCGGCTATTCAGCAGGAGCCGCAGCCATCTTCAAGTGATCGGTTGCAAAAGCTCACCCCAACCTGGCAGTTCAAGTCCCTGACCTCGGCGAGTTCCGAGGCTTCGGACTACAACTCCCAACGTAAGCTGGTTCGGCAGGAGGGTACAAGTATCCTGCATGCGGTCTATCATAGCGGGGGGGCCAGCAGGCACAATGTTTATTACACTACCCGGACTGGCCCCCGCTAAACTGGACTAAAAAGGGGTTGTGGAAGTTGAGGATTA
>CAYGWX010000005.1:0-7019 GCA_964353855.1 uncultured bacterium
TTGATCGGCTGGTGCAAAACCTGTGTCAATTCGTACCAAATGCTTTATAATCCCCATTCATTTTAGTTTAAGGAAACAGAGGTTGGAGTTGGACAAAAGGCCACCGCTTTCTTTGCTTTTCCCAATCAATTCTCCTCTTCCAGAAACAATTGGGCCTGCTCGCCCGTGAGCTCGTGGACCTGACCCAGGCTCTGGAGTTTATCGTCGAAGCGGTCCAGACGCTTCTGGGTCCGCTCGTAACTGCCCCGGGCGTCCGAAAGGTGCCCGCCCAGGATCTCGTAGTCCCGTTTAAACTTGTCGAAGTCCACCTGCAGGCGGCCCAGGTGATGGAGGATGTCCTGGGCGGACTTCTCGATCTTCATCCCCTTGAGCCCCAGGATGATGACCTGCAGGTAGGCGTAAAAGCTGTTGGGGGATACCGGGATGACTCGCTTCTCCAGGGCGTAGGCCTGGAGCCCCTTGTCCGCATCGGCGTTCTCGTCCCGGATGATCGTTTCGTAGTACACGTTCTCGGCCGGGATGTACATCAGGGCAAAGTCGTAGGTCGCCTCGTCCGGCAGGATGTATTTCCCGGCGATGTCGTCGATGTGGCCCTTGACGGCCCTGACAAAGTCCTTGGCCGCTTTCTTGCGCTCCTCCTCGTTCTCGCACTTGAGGACCCGCTGCAGGGCTTCCAGGGGGAACTTCGCGTCCACCGGAACCAGGGCCGGCCCGATGCGGATGACCGCATCCACCGTCTCGCCCGTCTTGAAGGTGTGCTGCAGGGTGTAATTCGAGGAGGGCAGGATCTGGGACAGGAGGTCCCCCAGGAAGAGCTCGCCCAGGCTGCCGCGCAACTTCGGAGCGCGCAGGATGTCCTGCAGCCCGGAGATGTCCTTGCCGATCTCGTACACCCGCTTGGTGGCCTCGGAAAGTTCACCGAGGTTCTGCTTGACTTCACCGAACACCTTGGCCGCATTGTCCAATCGAGTACCCATCTGGCCCGTCGTAGTCTGCAAGGACTGCACGACCTGGCCCAACTGCTGGTTCACCTGGACAGCCACTTGTCCTATTTGCTGGTTGACTTGGTTCGTCTGGGCCGAGAGGCCCTCCTGGACCTGCTGGCGAAGCCCGTCCATCTGCTGCTGCATCAGGGAGAGCCCGGGCTCCTCCCGTTTCCTCCGGAGCTGAAAGAGGAGGACGAGCAGGGCTGCGAAAACCGCAAGGAGCAGGACGAGGGTCAGGATCTGCATCTCACGCCCTGCGAAGCATCCGTTTGGCTTCCTCGCTCATCATGTCAGTGTTCCAAGGGGGATCCCAGACGATCTCCACCCGGACGCTCTGGATGCCGGACAATTTTCTCAGGGCCTCCTCAGCCTCCCCTTTGATGGTGGAATGCATCGGGCAGCCCGGGGTCGTCAGGGTCATCTTGACGCTCACGGCGTCGTTCTCGATGGACACGTCGTAAATCAGGCCCAGATCCACGATATTCAAAGGCAATTCCGGGTCGCGAACACTAGAAAGCGCTTGAAAAACCTGTTCTTCGGTAACCATGTTCAATGCATCTTTTCCGGGGCAATCTCTACTTGAGTATCGCGGTTTCCCTATCCATGTTCTTACTAGGCCCTTGGTTCGGGCAGGGTATTAGAATAACAATCCCTGGTCTGGGTTCGGTTCCCCTCTAACCCAATCCGAAAAAGCTCTTAATCTTGCGGAGAATGGTCTGGGAGGAGGTTGCGTCCAGCTTGTCCTGAGAGAGCTCCTTGGTCTTGGCCATCTTCTCCAGGTTTTCCCGCTGGCGTTTCTCCAGGACCTTGGCCAGGGCTTCGGCGATCTGGGCATTGGTCTCGAGCACATCCGCGAAGATTGCCTTGGAAAGCGCCAGCACGGTCGTATCCGTTTCCGCCGTGATCGTGGCCGTCCGTTTCTCGCCGGTCAGCAGGGACATCTCGCCGAAGAAAGCTCCTTTCCCGAGGTGGGCTACCACCGTGCTGCGGCCCTCGGCATCGTTGACCGAGACCGCGACCTTCCCGTCGCGGATGATGTAGAAGGTGTCCCCCTCCTCCCCCTGCCGGACCAGGACCTCGCCACTGGCGAAGATCTGCTCCCGGAGATTGGAGGCCACCGAGGCAAGCTCCTCCTGGGAAAGGGGATGGAAGATCTCAATCTTTGAGAGGGAGCGGACGATGTCCTCAACCTCGACTTTGCGCTCCGCTTCTTCGTCTTCCCGGGTAATCTGCTTCATCGTGACATCCCGGATTGGGAAGGGGATGGAGATTCCCTCGCGTTTGAAGTAATACCAGATCAGGGAGAGGACGTTGCTATGGATGTCGTCCAGGTGAGCGAAGTCGCCGAAAAAGTAACGCACCGTGTACACGATGGAAGAATCCCCGTATTCGCTCAGCCACACCCGGGGAGGCGGATCCTGCAAGACCTCGGGGATCGTCCGGAGGGCCTCTAGGACCACGCGCCTCACATGGTCCGGGCTCACGTCGTAATGGACTCCGATCTTGACGCGGTATCCGTGCATCTGGCTGGGCTGAGAGTAGTTGTAGATCGGCTCCTTGGCGATCACCCCGTTGGGGATCACGATGAAATCATTGGATTTCGTGCGCAAGCGGGTGGCCCGCCAGGTCATGTCCACGACCACGCCTGTGTTCCCGGCGATGGTCACCCAGTCCCCGATGGCGAAGGGCCGTTCTGTGTTCAGGGCCAGCCCGGCGATGAGATTTCCCAAGGTATCCTGGGTGGCGTTGCCCACGATGTAGCCGACGACTATGGATGAAACGGCGAAGACATTCAGGTTCACCTGGGGGAAGACCACCCGGATGATGAGGATCAGGGCCACCAGGGAGAGGAGCCAGCGCCCGATGTCGCGGAGAACGATGGGCACAGGGATGCGTTTCCGCCAGCGAACCACCAGGTCCAGGAGGAAGACGTCCAGGAGCCGGATGCCAATATAGACCAAGAAGAACAGGACCACAGCCCAGATAGCGCTCATCACATAGGGATGGAGTCTGCCGAGGGGTTCAGCGAGGAAAAGGTTTAGCGCTGAGAACAGGAAGAGTAGATTCAGAGAGGTGGAGACCTGCTTGAAGATCCTGGCTCGGTTCAGAAACCTCTGCAGCAGGGTGAGCCCAGCGTAAAAGAGCGCAGCCCACAGGAGCCCCAGGAGGGTCCCTTGCCAGTCGAAGTTCGTCCAAAATGAAATGGCCATCATGCCTCCTTAAGTCTCAAGTCAAGCCTCTCCGGGCCTGCGGGCCAGGCACCGGTAGCCCAGGCTGAAGGACCGTTCGCGATCCAGAAAATCTATCGTGGTCAGGATCATCGGCACCAACCCCGAGAACGCAAAGACCGCGAGAAGCTCCCCGGGGAAAAAGAGAATCCGCCAGGCCAGCGCCCGCCTGCTCGGGAACAGGACCTTGGAGAGGTGTCCAATGCGGTTCCCCAGGTAGCGGAAATATCCTCCCATCGGTTTCAACTCCTCCACGGTGAACCCGGCGGAATCCAGCAGGTAGCGCAGGGCGAACGAGGTAAACCGGAAGTAGTCGTGGGGGGCCTGGTGTTCGTACCATCCCTGAGGGGCCGTCAACAACAGGCGCCCCCCGGGTTTGAGCACCCGGTAAAGCTCGGCGATCATGGCCTTGGGCTCGCGCACATGCTCCAGAACCTGGGTGTTCACGGCCAGGTCGAAGGTACGGTTCCGGAAGGGCAGGATCAAGAGGTCGGCGTTGATGTCCAGCGCCGTGTAGTCCCACAGCCGGTCGCCCACGGCCAGGTCCACGCCCACGTAATGGGACCCAGGGAAAAGCCGTTTGTACGGGCACTCCCCGGCCCCGGCGTCCAGGACACTCCCTCCCTTCCGGACGAGCGCGGCACCCTCCCGGATGAAATCCTCGATGGCCTCGGTGTGCGGGTCGATGAGCCGGCGAAGAAATCGCGGGAGCCTCCGCAACAGGCTGCTGTAGCCGCTGGTCTCCACTCAGGGCTTAACCCTTCCGGCGATGGACAGGATGTAACGGTCCGTCGAAAGGTATTGCTGGGCTGTGCGCTGAACATCCGCGGCCGTCATCTTGCGCAGCTTGTCCGGGTAGGCTGAATCGAACCCGTAGCCCACGCCGAGAAACTCGTAGAGCGTCAGGTAGTGGGCCTGGTTGACGGCCGTCTGATGGTAGCGCAGCCAGTGGCCCCAGTAGGAGTTGATGCTGGTCTGAAGTTCCTCCTCGGTAACCGGCTTCTCCCGGATCAGCCGGAACTGCTCCAAGAGCCCGGCCGCGGCCCGGTCGAGGTTCTCGTTACGTGTGCCCATCGCGGCGTAGAACCAGCCCACGTCCTTCGAGAAGTCCACCCCGGAGCCCACGGAGTAGGCCAGGCCCTCCTTCTCGCGCAGGCTCAGGCCCAGGCGCGAGGAGAGGATTTCGTTCATGACCTCGATCGCCGGAACGTCTTCGCTCCGGATGCCGGGGAGCAGGTTGCCGAGCAGGAGGTAAGCTTGCTCTTTGTCCACGAACTGCGTAACCTTGACAGCAGCTTGGGGCGGGATCTCCGGAACGTGGGCCGCCGGCTTCTCCTCCCCCTTGGCCATCCCGCTGAATCGTTTCGTCAGAGACCCGATCACGTTCCTGGGCGAGCGGTCGCTGACCACTGCGATGACCAGATTGTTCGGGACGTAGGCCTTGCGGTAATAGGACAGAATGTCCTCGCGGGTGAGGCCCTTGATGCTTTGAGACGTGCCGTAAATAGGGAATCGGTAGTTGTTGTGGGGAAAGGCGGTCTTGAACCAGAGGGCCTTGGCCGCCTTGTTGGTACGCACCTCGTCGCGGGAGATGAGGGAAAGGGCGTTGGCCTTGGCTTTCTCGATTTCCCCGGGAGGGAAGGACGGATGCAACATTATCTCGGCCAGGAGGTCCCAGCCGTGCTCGTCGAAATCGTTCAGGGTCTCCAGCCGGAGGTAAGCGTAGTCCTTGGAGAAATAGTAGTCGTCGAAATCCATCCAGGTGAGGTCCGTGGTCTTGAGCCGGGCCCCGATGGAGGCCAGGGACTGGGCGACTGCCTCAGCGCTTTTCCCCCCGCTCCCCTTGTCGATCAGCTCCTGAACCAGGTCTCCCACGCCGTTCGTACGCTCGTTCTCCCATTGGATGCGGTTTCCCACGAGCACGTTGGTCGCCGTGATCTCGGTATAGGGATTCTGGCAGGCGATGATCACCAGGCCGTTGGGCAGGACGGCCTTCTCGGTGACGACCTCTTTGCCCCCCGGAGCGTGGTGTTTGGGCGGAGGAAGAGAAGCTTGAGTGAGTGCCTTAGTTTCTGAGGGAGTTGAGTTTTTTGTAATATTAACAATATTGGGCATCTTACCACCCTTAGGCTTCAGGATCGTAACCACACAGTTCAACTTCCCTAAATACTTTTTAGCGACGTCTTGAATCTCATTTGCCGTCACATTAAGAACTCCATTAAGGTACCGTTCCCTGAGGCCCACGTCCCCCAGGGCGGCCCACTGCACGAGGTCCCGCCCCTTGGCCACCAGGCGCTCGTTCGCGAACACCGCGTCGGTCAGATAGACCCGCTTGGCGCGGGCCAGCTCGCTCTCTGAAACGCCCTCTCGCACGACACGGGAAAGCTCCCCTTTAATTTTTGCAATCGCCGTTTCCACCATGTTCCCATCTGAGATCACCAGGGTAAGCGTCAGGGTCCCGGTTCCCAGAAGCTTGGAGTACCCGCCCTCCACGCTGTTCACCAGGGGTTCTCCTCCCCCGGTCAGGGCCCGGACGATGCGCGAGTCGTCGCCTCCGACCAGCACCTGGCACATCAGGTCGAAGATCACGCCGTCCTTGGTCTGCACCAGGGGCCCCGGAAAGCCCAGGGAGACGAGGTAGCTTCGGGTCACCGCCACCTGCTCCTGCCGGACCTCCCCCGAGAACGAAGGAAGCTGAATCCGGGGCGCGGGAGGGGCGGAACGCCGTGAAATCCCTCCGTAGGACTCTTCCAGCTCGGCGAGGACCGCCTTCCGGTCGAAGTCCCCGACCACCGCCGCGACCATGTTCGAGGGCGCGTAGTGGTCGCGGTAGAACCGCAGGACCGAGTCCCTGGGCACATTCGAGATCAGGGTGTCGTAGCCGATGACCGGCCGCCCGTAGGGGGTGCCCTTGTAAAAGGCCTTGTTGAACAGGTCCGAGGCCTGAGAGGAAGGATTGTCCTCGTCCTTCTTGATCTCCTCGATGACCACCTTCCGCTCCTTGGGAAACTCCGCATCCGGAAACGTGGAATGAAGAAGCTGCTGGGCCTGGGCCCTGATCCCGACCCCGATGAAATCCCTGGGAGCCACGATCTCGTAGGCCGTGTAATCCTCGCGGGTGAAGGCGTTGAAGTAAATCCCGTGACTATCGTACTCCGCCTTCAGGGCCTCGCGGGAGAATTTCTCGGTGCCGTCGAAGAGAAGGTGCTCCAGGAAGTGGGTCAGCCCGTTGGTCGTCTCGCCCTCGTAGGCAGAGCCCACCTTCACCCCCACCACGCAGGTCACCAGGGGGGCCGATTTATCGGTCTGAAGGACCACCTGCATCCCGTTCCTGAGCCGGGTCACCTCGGGCTTGCCAAGGGCCATAGCAAACTGGGTCAAAACACCCAGAAGGAAAAGACTTAGAAGAGATAGCCTGCCAGTCATCCAACTGCCTCCAAAAGATGTAACTTCTTGTGATAAAAAGACTTGTCTATTATAATAGCACTCTTCCCCATTCCCGCTGGGGACCTCTCCATTCCCGCTGGGGACCTCCCCACTCCCGTCGGGGACCTCCCTATTCCCGTCGGGGACCTCCCTACTCCCGTCGGGGACCTCTCCATTCCCGCTGGGGACCTCCCCACTCCCGTTGGGGACCTCCCCATTCCCGTCGGGGACATCCCTATTCCCGTTGGGTACCTCCCGATTGCCGGTGGGGACTTCCCCATTCCCGTTGGGGACTCCCCCATCTCCGCTGGAGACCCATACCTGCTACGCATCCTTCCGCTCCAGCTTGAAGCTCCCTTCCTGAAGCTCCAGAATCTTG
>CAYGWX010000005.1:7119-90431 GCA_964353855.1 uncultured bacterium
CTACGCATCCTTCCGCTCCAGCTTGAAGCTCCCTTCCTGAAGCTCCAGAATCTTGGCCAGGGCGCTCTCGCCCTCCTCCTTCGCCCACTTGGCCTTGGCGATGGCCCCGTTCTTGAACTGGACCACCCCGAAGGTGCCCCGCCGGGCCAGGTCAATGCGCCCGGTCCAGCCCCCGGCCAGGAACATGTCCACCAGCCCCTGGATGGACGTGGTCTGCAGGGCCCCCTCCATCACCGGCTCGTGCTCCCCTAAGAGCATGCGGATGGACTCCGCTTCCAGGAGGCAGTCCGAGACGGCCTTCATCAGATGCTTGCGGACCTCGGCCTTGACCAGGTAATGCCGGCAGCCCAGCAGGAGCCCCCGGGCTCGGCTCGCGAGGTCCCCCTTGGAGGTGAGGAACAGAAACGGGATGTTCCGGGCTTCGGGGTGCGCCTTGACCTTTTCGCAGAAGGCGAATCCGTCCATCCTCGGCATCAAGATATCCGAGACGATGAGGTCCGGAAATCCCTTCTCCCCCCAAGCCGGATCGGTGTACATCCTGATCAGGCCCGCCTGCCCGTCCTCGGCGCCAACGACCGTGTACCCCGCCTCGCCGAGCTCCTTGAGCACCAGGTTGCGGGTGAACTCATCGTCCTCAACCACCAGGATGGTTGGGCCCTGGGGGTCGGAGGATTCTTCTTTGGTCACGGGGAGACCATCATGACAGGGATCAGGGATCCATGATTTTAGATTTTGAGTTTTGGATTATCGATCCCTTATTCCAAAATCCAAAATCCTTCAGGTGCGCTCCGCGCAGAAGTTCCCCTCGGTCAGGCAGAGGATCGCGGTCAGGGCCTCCTGGCTTTCGATCCGCCCCCAGGCCACCCGGGATATCCGCCCTTCCGAGAATTCCACGCGCCCTTCCACCCCTCTCCGGGAAACGCTCAGGATTCCGCTCCTCTCTCCCACCAGGAACTGGTCCACCAGGCTCTGGATGGAAACCTGGGTGAGGTCGCCCTCGACCTTTCCGGAGTGCTCGGCCAGGAGGACCCGGGTCTGGCCCGCGTCCACCAGGCACTGGCTGACGACCCGGAGCAGGTCCATCTTCCGGAACGGCTTGACGAGATAGCGCTGGCAGCCCAGGAGAAGACCCTCGGCCCGGTCGGCCACCCCGGAGCGGACGGTGAGGAAGAGGAAGGGGATGGGCCGGGTGCGGGGGTCCCCCTTGACCCGCTTGCAGAATTTGAAGCCGTCCATCTTGGGCATCATCACATCCGAGAGAATGAGCCCCGGCAGCCCTCCGCTCCCCCACAGAGACGGGTCACCCATCCTGGCCAATGCCTCTTCTCCGTCGGGCGCGCCTACCGTCTTGAACCCGAACTCCTCGAGGGCCCGCTGGATGACCTGGCGGACGGAAACCTCGTCCTCGACGACCAGGATCGTGGACTCTTTGGCTCGGAATGCGTTCACTGCCCTCCCAGGATCAAGGGCAGCCCGTTCTTGGGGTTGCCAATGACCACGATCTTGGAATTCGGGGAAGCGGCCAGTTTCTCCGTGGCCTCGATCCCTTTCCAGTCCAGAAGTCCCTGGGTGACTCCGGCGGACACGATGGCCTGGAAGTCCGCGATTCCCTTGGCCTCGATACGCTTGCGGTCGGCCTCCGACCTCTCCTTATCCAGGACGAACTTCATCCGCTCGGCCTGCTGCTCCGCGGCCATCTTCTCGTTGATCGCCTCGGACACGGCCTCGGGCAGGGTAATGCTCCGCAGCAGGACGCGCTCCAGGATGAAGCCCCGGGCGAGCAAGGAATCGGAGAGCTCCTTGTGGATCTCCGAGGCCACCAGCTCGCGGCTCGAGGTGTAAAGCGCCTTGGCCTCGTACTTCACGGTGGCCCCCCGGCTGGCTGAGCGGGTCTGGGGGATGAGGAAGACGTTGTCGTAATCTTTTCCGATGCCCTTATAAACTGAGACCGCCCGGTCCGGGGAGACGTGGTAGAGCACGGAGACGTCCAGGTGGACGTTCAAGCCCTCCGATGAAGGAACATTCATGATCTCCTGGACCTGGGTCGTCCGGGTGGGGGTCATCACCAGTTTGGAGAACGGGATGACGAAGTTCAGCCCTGGATACTTGGGGCCGGAGACCCAGCCGTAGAAGTCCATCACGCCCACGTGCCCGGCCGGGACCGAGCGCACGAAGGTCCCGAGAAGCCCGATCACCAGGGCGGCGAGGAAAGCCCGCAGGCCCCAGCGACGGAATTTGACCGGATCCACAAAGCCCCGGACCACTGCGGATTGAGCCGAGGCACTCCTTGCCGCGCTCAGGACAGCCCAGGCCACGACCCCGAGCACGAGCCAGAACCAGAACCACTGCATGGGTCAACTCCTCTTTTTAGGTTTATTCTCGAGAGAAACGTTAAGTGAGGTCGAACTCCCCGGCCAGGGGGAAAAGACCGAAGATGCCCCCGGTGTGCAGGAAGATGATCCGCTTTCCGAAACGCCGGTGGTCCTTCGCAAGTTCATGGGCCATGCCGTAGAAGGCCTTTCCCGTATAGACGGGGTCCAGGACCACGCCCTCCGTACGGGCCACTTCCCGAATCAACGCAAGCTCCTCGGGCCGGGTGAGGGCGTAGCCTCTTCCCACATAGCCGTCCTGGATCTCGATTTCTGAAGGAGTGAAGTCGAAGGATAACTTAAACCGGGCCCGCACTTTCTCCACGATGCCCGAGATGGTCTTCACGAAGTACTCCCGGTTGTCGCAGACGTTCACCCCCACGACCCGCCAGGGTAAGTCCAGAAGTTTGACCCCCAAAATGAGTCCCGCTCCGGTCCCCCCCGAACCGCAGGCGTAAATAAAAGTGGCTTCGCCTGACGGGACCTGATGTGCCAGTTCCTCAACCGCCTTGATGTAGCCCCAGGCCCCCACCTCATCCGAGCCCCCCTCCGGAATCACATACGGTTTTCTTCCTGCTTTTAAAAACTCCTCTGCGGCCAGGCCCATGACCTCCATCCTGCGGCTGTATTCCTCGGGCGTGATCCAGCGGATCTGTGCACCCGCCAGCTTATCCAGGAAGATGTTCCCTTCAACGGAAGGAGGATTTTGCGGGTCCGGGACGCGCAAGAACAGAAGGGAATCGAGGCCCCGTTGTCGTGCCGCGAATGCCACGGCCCGGCAGTGGTTGGATTGTCCCCCTCCGCAGGTGAGCACAACGTCGCACTCCCGGGCGGAAGCCTCGGCGATGAGGAACTCCAGCTTGCGAACTTTGTTCCCGGAGAGCTCCGCCCCGGTCATGTCGTCGCGCTTGACCCAGAGCTCCACGCCCAGCCGGTCGGACATCCGGTCCAGCCGCTGCAGGGGCGTGGGAAGGTGGGCCAGCTCGATGCGGGGCGGGTAAGGAAGCATCATCTCACGAAGCTCAAAAAGTTCCTGAGCACCCGGTCGGCACCCGTGGGGGCGGAGGGAATCTGCGCCAGGAGAACCTCGGGCTCGAGCCCGTGCTGCCGCAGTTTCTCCCACTCGTCGAGCACGCACTTCCGCCCTCTCTCGATCTCGATCTCGGGATGGAACTGCAAGCCCACCACGGGCTTGGTCTTGTGCACCATCGCCTGGATCGCACAATCCCGGGTGCGCGCAACGGCTTCGAATCCCTCCGGGAGCCGGCTGACCTGATCATAGTGCGCGGACATGACCCAGAAGGGATTCGGCAAGCCGTGGAACAGCGGGTGGGGTTTGGTGACCTCGACCGAGGTATAGGTCATCTCCGGGACCAGCGCCTTGGAAACGGCCCGGCGACCGTGAAGCGCACGAACGATGAGCTGGTGGCTGTAACAGACCCCTAACATGGGCTTGCCGCTTTCAAAGAACCTTCGGACATAATCAAGGAGGGGCTCAAGCCAGGGGTAGTCTTCGGTGACCGAATACTCCGAGCCCGTGAGCACCAGGATTCCAACCTCCAGGGGATCGGGGTAGCGATCCTTGAACCCGTTGATATAGATGCACTCGTGATCCGGCCCGAAGTCCCGTTTGAACCGGGGATAGCTTTCCTGGGTCTTGCTCAGGTCAATGATGTGAATGCGAATCTTCAGACCTCCTCGAGAAACGCCTGGGGCGCTGACGGGGCGCAGCCTTGAGGATGGCCGGACATCCAGTATTTTGGATTTTTGCTTTCAGACTTTAAATAGCCGGGGTCGGCCGAGATGACCTCTTGTAATTCGGATTGCACGGGCCCTAATCCAAGCCCTAACAATCCCAGGAAAGCCATTCCCGCAGCTTTCAGAAACGAACGTCTCTCCACTAGTCCCCCTTCGTGAGCTTGAAGTTCCCGACCTTGACCAGCGGAACCAGAAGATTGGCCCCGTACTGCTGGTACAGGGACAGGTCTTTCCCGACCATCTCGACGTGGCTGAGCATCTCCAGAATGCTTTGCTCGATGCGCATATCCCGCACGGCCCGGGTGATCTTGCCGTTCTCGATCAGGAAGGTGCCGTCCCGGGTCGTCCCGGTCACCTCGGTCTTCATCGGATTCAGGTAGTTCACGTACCAGAAATGCGTGATCAGGATACCCCTGTCCGTGGAGGCGATGATCTCCTCCCGCGTCTTTTCCCCCGGCATCATCACTAAATTCTTCGGGTATGGCCCGAAGGTGTTCCCGGGCTGGAGCGCGTGGCCGGTGGAGGTTACCTTGGCCTTGTTCGCATAATAGGTGTCAAAGACTACCTCCTTGGCTGCGCCCTTCTCGATCAAAACGACCTTTTGCTTAGGGACGCCTTCGTAATCAAAGGGCCGTCCGATCTGGAGAGGGTGATAGGCGTCGTCTACCAGGGTCACGTTCTCCCCGGCGATTTTCTGACCGATCTTCCCGGCCATGAAACTGCGGCCGGAGAGAAAGGTCTTGGCCCCGAATCCAAGGAATCCCAATAGGAGCAGCAGATGCCCCAACGCCCCCTCCTCCAGGATGACCGTGTAGAGGCCTTCCGGGAGTTCTACTTTATTTTTAGACCTCCGGGCCTTCTCTGCTGCAAGCTTGGCGCATGCTTCCACCCCCAGCTTGGCGGCATCCCGCCCCACCGCCTGGCCCCAACCCGAGGTGGTGTCATCCGCGCTCACGGTCAGGGAAAACGAGGCCGCGGTATCGCGAAAGCTCCGGTTCACGCCCAGGGAATTCACTACGGCCAGAAGCGTGATCGTCTGGTCGAATGCTCCGAAAGTCGTAAACCCGGAGGCTTTCGCCTCTTTTACCGCAATCCCAGCAGCCCTGGCCCGGTCATCCGGCGAGAACTTGGCAGTCCGTTCATTGTAACCGGGGAGCGAAGGCGGGTTCACGGAGGAAGGGTGGGCGAGGCTCACGAAATCCTTGTCCTCAGGGCTTTCCCTCGCAATGCTGCCGGCTTGCTCCACGACCCTCGTGAGCGAAGCGTCGTCCAGGGCATTGGTCTGGGCGATCCCGATGCGCTTGCCCAGGACCGTCCGGACGGTCAGGGTATGATCGTGCTGTTCAAGGTTCTGGTGGATGGCGTTTTCAGCAAACCGAGTCAGCGCCCGGGTGGTCTCCTCGAGGACCGCCTCGGTCTGGTCCGCCTTGGAGAGAGACAGGGCTTGATGGAGGATCTCGAGGGCTTTTTTCTCGTCCACTTATGTCCCTCCCACCTTGACCTTCCGGAACCGGCACGGCGCCGCACCCTGGCCGGTCCGCATGTTCTGTCCCGGCTGGCCTTTGCCGCAGCTCGGAGTGCCCCAGACCTTCCATTCCCTCTCCCCGGCGATTCCATCTAGGGCGTTCCAAAACTCCACGGTGTTCCCGGAATAAAGCGGATTTTTGACCATCGCACCCAGCTTCCCTCCATGGATCTCGTATCCGATCTCGCAGCCCATCTTGAAACTCTCCCTCCGGTCATCGATGCTCCAGGAGGAGTTCCCAAGCATCAGGATGCCGTGGTCGGTCTCGGCGATGAGCTTCTCAAGAGAAGAAATGCCAGGGAGCAGGTTGATGTTAGTCATTCTGATCAAAGGCAGGTTCTGCCAACCCTGGGCCCGCATCGCGCCGGTGCTCTGGCGACCGATCTTCGTAGCCATCTCCCGATTCGTAAGATAGCCCGCTAAGAGGCCGTTTTTGATGAGTTCAACCCGTTGCGCCGGAACGCCCTCGTCGTCGTACCCGAAGGTTCCCAGCCCAAAGGGCGAGGTGGCATCCGCGGTGACAGTAATCAGGTCCGAGCCGTACTTGAGCTTGCCCAGCTTATCGGTCGTGGCGAAGCTCGTACCTGAGAAATTCTTCTCGGCTCCGAACACCCGGTCCAGCTCTAGAGGGTGTCCGATGGATTCGTGGATGATGAGCGAAACCGCTGGCCCGTCCAGGATGAGTATCGTAATATCCGGAAAACAATCCTTAGCTGAGAGCAGGGCCACGGCCTCCTCCCCGATCCGCTGGCATTCCTTTTCCATCGCCAATAGGCTGAGTAATTCATAGCCCCGGGTCTCGAACTGTCCTCCCCCTTGCGGGAAACTCCTTGTTCCTACTTCCCGCCGGGACTTCATCGCTGTGGCCTCGATGCCGGCTCCGGACTGATAGATCGTCTGTTCGATCTCGCTCCCTTCCGTCGAAGCGAACCAGGTCCGGGTACGGTGAAATTCTGCCGTGGCCGTAGCCTTGGTGACCCCCCTGACCTTCTGAATCAACTCATCGAGATGGGATAAAAAGGATGCCTTCTCCGACAGCGGAACCGCGAACGGATCTTTCTCAATCGCAGTGGTATGGGTTCCTGCGACCTTTCCCAGCGGAGCCAGGTGGACGGCTTCTTTCTTCAGCTTGGCGCTGGCTTTGGCGATTTCGAGTGCCTTCTCAACCTCCCGCTTTACGCTGTCCTTGTCGGTTTCCGGCGTAGCGGCATACCCCCAAGCCCCTTCAACGAGCACGCGCACCCCAACCCCCCGGCTTGCGGTGCGCGAGATGCCCTCCGGAGTCATTCCTGAAACGGTTAAGGACTCGTCCTCCATCTCCTCGAAACGGCAGTCGGCATAGGAAGCGCCCCGGCTTCGCGCCAGGTCGCAGGCTGAGAGGACGAGGTCCTTGGGCTCCATGGCTAATCCGACAGGGTCACGCTGTGCGGGATGAGGTATATCCAGAGGGTCAAAAGCGTCCCCAGGATGGTCAGCCAGGCAAAGGCCTTGGGTCGGATGAGGTCCCGGGTGGAATCCTTCTGGAAGAGCGAGCGGTAGACCAGGATGAGCAAGACGAACCAGTAACCGAAGGCCAGGAGAGTCTTGTTGTCCGTGATGTCCCATCCAAACGGAAACCCGCTCCAGGGCGTGCCGAAGGTCTGTGCGGCCATGATCCACCCCAGGGGAAATCCCCCGATGAACAGGAACAATAAGGCCCAGAGGATCGGCTTCAAGGCCTGATGCACCGGCCGCCTGCCACCCAGGATGTCGAAGGAGTAGAAGAAGGCCACGAGCAGGATGAACACCGCCGCGAACATGCAGAGCACGTGTCCGATGGTCACGAAAGGATGGACCACACCCTTAAACTTGAGCAGGAAAGACTTGGATCCCGGCGCCTGGGCATCCGGCAGCGTGACCACCTGGCCCTGGGGCGTTTCGACCTGCAGGTAGTAATAAGCTCTTTGGCCTTTCTCCTGGTGCGGCACGAACCCGGAAAAGGTGTCCCTCAGCGCGACGCGCTCCATGGGTGCCCAGGAGAGGTTGCCCTGCTTCCCGATTTTATAATATAGCTTGACGTTTCCCGGGTAAAGCGGGTTCGTGGTTGTGATGATGGCCTTGACCGGCGCGTCTCCGTCCCCGATCCATTCGCTGGTCGTGACATGCACGATCCTGGCCCCCAGTTTTTCAACCACCATCGCCTGGCGGCGGTGCGTGGAGCCCTTGGACAGGGCAAAGAGCAGAAACACCACCACGAAGGCGATCCCGAGCTTCCATTTCATGGGCCGACTTCTCCTAAGTTCTCACGATTCTCAAACTTATCAGTTTAACACCTTTCCCCTTGAAAAGTCAAGGGAAGTTAAGCCCGGAGTTACCTCCTGGCCTGCTTCGTCGAAGCGAGATGGAAATGGGCCGGCTGCATTTTCCACACCTTGACCTTGACAAAATCCTTTATCCATAGTATCCTTATAAGATTAGAAAACCATGACTTCCGAGACCGAAACCATCGGACTCCCCAGTGAGGAAAAGGACCTGGCCTCCCTGGTCGGCAAGCGGGTCATCGAGGATATGCTCGCGGCCATCATCGGTTATCTGCCGACCCGGGCTGCCCTGTTCGATCCCCAGGGCCGGGCTCTCGTCGAGCTCTCTCCCTGTGACTATTGCCAGGCCCTGAAAGAACGGGACGGTTCCCCGGTGTGCACCGGGTTTTACTCGTCCTTCGTACAGGATACCGCACGGACCCAGACCCCACTGGAGCGGTCTTGCCCCGGAGGCTGCCTGATGCACTCCGAGCCCGTTCTGTTCGGCGGCCACACCCTGGGCGTCCTCCTGCTCCGTCTCTCGGCTCCCCCCACGGATCCGGCCGCGCTTGCGCCCATCGCCGATGCGTTCTCTCTTCCCAGTGAGGTTTTGCTCCAAAAGGCAGGCCGGGTCCCGAACTTCCCCGAGCCTCTCGTGCTGGCTGCCCGGGACCATCTCGCTCAAACCGCACGCTTAATCCCCGAACTCTACCGGGCTGTGCTGGCCGAACGCAAGGCGCGGGAACTGGCCGCCATCCAGGCCATCGTCGCCACGGTCAGCCAGGCCAAGGACGCCAAGAGCCTGGCCAAGCGCGCCATGGAGACGATCCTGGAGCTCCTGCATCTGGAGATCGGGGGCCTCGCTTTCTACGATTCCCAAAAGGGCGAATTGGTCACCGCCGCGATCATCGGACTTCCCCCGGAGTTGGCGGTCCATTATGCCCGGATTTCCCTCAAGACGGGTTCCGGCATCGCAGCCCAGGTCGCCAAGACCCACCAGCCTATTTTGGTGACGGATGTCTCCCAGCCTTCCTTCACGGTGGGCAATTCCCAGGAAGTGATCAAGCAGCTCCGCATCTCCTCCCTGGTGATCATGCCGCTCCTCGTAGCCGGGGAGTTCGTCGGCGGCATCGAGGTCGCGGCCCAGGGCGAGCGGCGCTTTACCCAGGAAGATCTCGACCTCATTTCCTCGGTCGCCACTCCCCTCGGCGTGGGCCTGAGGCGCCTCCGCCTGCAAGAGGACCTCCAGACCCGGAACCAGGAACTCCTGGCTTTGAACTCCATCACGGCCAGCATCAGCCGCTCCCTGAACCTCGAGGCCATCCTCCACGATTCCCTGGACAACATCATCGAGCTCTTCCAGGCCCAGGGCGGGACGCTTTATCTCGTGGACGAGGCCGGGGAACGCCTCATCCTCTCCGCCTCCCGCAATGCGCCGGACTGGTACCTGACGATGGCCGGGACCCTCCCCTTCGGCGCGGGCCTCGGCGGTAAGACCGCCAAGGCGGGCGGCCCACCCCGCGTCGGGAACATGGCCGACCTCTACCAGGACTATCCCGACATCCTCCGCCGCATGGAGGAGACCTACGGCAAAGGGGGGGAGACCCTCTATGTCGCGGCTCCCCTGCTCTCCCGGGACCGCGTCCTCGGGGTCATGCATCTCGTGTTTCGCGGGCCCCGGGAGTTCCGCCCCGAGGAGCTCGGCCTTCTCGGCTCCATCGGGAACCAGATCGGCCCGGCCATCGAGAACGCCCGGCTTTACGAATCCGAGCACCGCCGCCGGGCCCAGCTCGCCGGGCTCTCCGAGATCGTCCGGGCCCTTTCCGCGGAGCACGATCTCGGGACCCTGCTCAAGATGATCGTGACCCGCGCCGCCGAGGTCATGCACGCCCAGGCCACCAGCCTGATGATGTGGGACGAGGAGGAAGAGCATCTCCTCATCCGGGCCAGCCAGGGCCTCAGCCCGAGATACGCTTCCGAATACCGCATTCCCCGGGAACGGACCCTGAATCTGGAGACCTCCCCCGACGGAAGGTTCGTTCCGATCATTCTCGCTGAACTCGCCGAACAGCCCTTTGGAAAAATGGAGTTTAACAGGGAAGAAGGCCTCTGTTCGTTATTGACCATCCCCCTCGCCGGGTCCAGGACCCCAATCCATCGGGGAAGGAGGGCCGGGCTCTCCGGGCTCCTGAACATCTACAGCAAGGGCGAGCCCCGGGAGTTCCGTCCCGAAGAGGTGGAGCTGGCCGCCATCTTCGCCGACCAGGCCGCCGTGGCCCTGGACAATGCCCGCCTCCTCGCCGAGCGCGAGCGTCGCATCGCCCAGCTCGGGGTCCTGAACCAGATCAGCCAGGCGATCAGCGCCACCCTGCGCTTCGACCAGCTTCTGGATTTGATCTACTGGCAGGTCAGCCGAGTCATGGATACGGCCAACTTCTACATCGCCCTGGCCTATCCGGAGAAGAACCTCCTGACCTTCGAATATTTCGTCGAGGACCGCAAGCGTTCGGAGCGCCAGAGCCGGCAGATGGCCAACGGCCTGACCGAACACATCCTGCGCAGCCGGAAACCCTTGCTCATCTCCGGAAACATCGCCGCAGCCTGCCAGGACCTCGGGGTCGAGCTGATGGGTCGCCTGTCTCAATCTTATCTCGGGGTTCCGATGACGATCGGCGAGACCATCATCGGGGTCATTGCGGTGCAGAGCTATACCCGTGAAGATGCTTACGGCACGGACGACCAGGAGCTCCTGGCCACCATCGCCCACCAGGCCGCCATCGCCGTGGAGAACGCCCGGCTCTACGAGTCCACGAGCCAGCGCATGAAGGAGATCGGCATCCTCTATCGCATCGCCCAGAGCCTCTCCACCTCCCTGGACCTGGACAGCCTGCTGGCGAGCTTCCTCGAGGTCCTGAACCAGGAGCTCGGATACCGCTGGGCCATCCTGCTCCTGGTGGACAGGGAGAAGAATGAGCTGTTCATCCGGGCCTGCCCTCCGGATTATCCCCAGGAGGTCCAGGAGAAGGTCCGGTTCAAAATCGGGGCCGAGGGGATCTCGGGGCACGTGGCCCTGACCGGCGAGCCCGTGGTCCTTTCCGACGTCACCCGGGATCCGCGCTATGCCCCCGGACTGATCCAGGCGCGCTCCGAGATCGCGGTTCCGCTGAAGATCGGGGGGGAGGTCATCGGAGTCCTGGACATCGAGGACCCGGCTCCCGGAGCCTTCGGGGACCGCGACCTCCGCCTGCTCACCTCCCTCGCCGCCCAGGTGGCCATCGCCATCGAGAACGCCCGGCTCTACCAGGCCACCTCGGAGCGCGCCAAGGAGCTGGCCATCCTCTACGATATCGGGCGCAACCTTACCCTGAACCTGGACCTGGATAGTCTCCTGGACCAGATTTTAGGCGCCATGCAGGAATCCTTCGGCTACCTGAACTGCGCCATCCTGCTCCTGGACAGGGAGAAGAACGAGCTCTTCATCAAGGCGGCCCGGGGATACACCGAGGAGGTCATCCGGAACCGCCGCATCCGGATCGGGGAGGAGGGCATCACCGGCTGGGTCGCGGCCCGCGGGGAGCCCCTGAACGTCCCCGATGTGAGTCGGAACGGGCGCTACGTCGAGGGGGTGGTCTCCAGCCGCTCCGAGCTGGCCGTGCCCCTGCGCATCGGCCAGGAGGTGATCGGGGTCCTGGACGTGGAGAGCCAGGAGGTCGCCGCCTTCCAGGAGAAGGACCTGCGCATGCTCACCTCCTTCGCCGCCCAGGCCGCCATCGCCATCGAGAACGCCCGGCTCTACGCCAACCTCGAGGAGCGGGTCAAGGAGCTGGACATCCTCTCCCTGATCACCGGTCGGATCAACGCCGGTATCTCCATCTCCGAGACCCTGGAGACCGTCGTGGACGAGATCCGCAAGGTCATCCCCTACGATACCGCCATCCTCTACTTCTCCGATTCCGGGGGGACGACGCTTCACCCCCAGATCGTGCGGTTGGCCTCGTCGGAATTCCCCCAGGATTACATCGACCGGCTCCGCACCTTTCCCGTGCCTTTCGGCAAGGGCCTGGTCGGGTGGTCGGCCCAGGAGAAGGAGCCCTTGAACTGCCCCAACGTCCTCCAGGACCCCCGGCGCCTTGACCTTCCCGAGACGCCCGCTCTTCTCTCGGTCCTGGCCGTTCCCTTCGTCGTGGAGCAGAAGACCATCGGGGCCCTGGCCCTGTCCCAGCTCGGAGAGCGGCGGTTCGCTTCCTCCGATCTCCGGCTCCTTCGGGTCCTGGCCGACGATTGCGCCATCGCCATCCACAAGGCCCGGCTCTTCGACGAGACCCAGCGTCTGGCCATCCTGGACGGCCTCACCGGCCTGGCCAACAGCCGGCACTTCTACAACGAGCTCAAGAAGGAGATGGAGCGCGCCGAGCGCTACAGCAAGCCTGTGTCCCTCATCCTCTTCGACATCGATGACTTCAAGAAGGTCAACGATTCCCTGGGCCACCAGGTCGGGGACAACCTGCTCCGCGAGATGGCTCAGATCCTGCCCACCCTCACGCGCAAGAGCGACCTCCTGGCCCGCTACGGCGGGGAGGAGTTCGCCGTGTTGCTGCCCGAGACCAGCCGGGAGCACGCCCTGGCCACAGCCGAGCGCATCCGGGCCAAGGTGGAGGGCCATGTCTACCCCGGCGTGGACCTTCCCCGGGGCCGGATGACGATCAGCCTGGGAGTCGCCACCTATCCCTACGATGCGGCCACCCACCGGGATTTCGTCCGCGCCGCGGACATCGCCCTGTACGCCGCCAAGCGGGCCGGAAAGAACCGGGTCTTCTCCTATGAGACCTTGAGCCTCAAGCAGTCCCCCGCCCCCGGCGGGGCCGGGGGGGAGCCTGACACCGGCTACGAGTTCCGCGGCTCCCCGCCTGAATGACATGTGAAAGGCCTTAACCCATTGTCCCAACTACGCTTGGGCATTAAAACCACTCCCTGGAGTGGAGCTTCCACTCACCTGAGTGAAGCCGCCACTCACCTGAGTGAAGCCGTCGCTCCCCTGAGTGAAACCACCACTCACCTGAGTGAAGCCGCTACTCACCCCAGTGAAGCCGCCACTCACCTGAGTGAAGCCGTCACTCCCCGGAGCGGAGCCGTCACTCTTAGGAGTGGAGACATCACTCCCCCTGGTATCGGGGGGACCACCCCCTTGACCCTGAGGCCCTAAATCTGGTAAACTCTTAGCTAAATTACGATGCCCGAAAACGACTTCACCCACGAATACGGCGAAGCGCCCCTGGTTTCGCTCGAGGCCCTGCCCATCGACCAGCTCCTCGAGGAGCTGGTCCTGCGCAACGCCTCGGACATCCACCTCCGGGTGGGCGAGCCCCCGGCCTACCGGGTGTTCGGCGAGCTCACCCGCTCCGAGCTGACCCCCCTCTCCGCCGACGAGCTCAAGAAGCTCCTCTACGCCGTGATGAACGAGGAGCGGCGCGAGCGCTTCGAGCGCACCTGCGAGCTGGACATGTCCTACGCCATCCAGGGCGTGGCCCGCTTCCGCATCTCGGTCTTCCGCCAGCGCGGGGAGATCGGCGCCGTGCTCCGGGTCATCCCGCTCAAGCTCAAGTCCATCGACGACTGGGGCCTGCCCCAGATCATCAAGCAGTTCGCCACCCTGCCCAGAGGGCTCATCCTGGTCACCGGGCCCACCGGCTCCGGCAAATCCACCACCCTCTCCGCCATGGTGGACTACATCAACGAGTCCCGCCGGAGCCACATCATCACCATCGAGGACCCCCTGGAGTACGTGCACCACGACAAGCAGTCCGTGGTGGAGCAGCGCGAGATCGGGGTGGATACCCGTTCCTTCGCCTCGGCCCTGGCCCACGTCATGCGCCAGAATCCGGACGTCATCATGGTCGGCGAGCTCCGCGACCATGAGACCATGTCCCTGGCCATGTCCGCGGCCGAGACCGGGCATCTCGTCCTCTCCACCCTGCACACCATGGACGCCTCCCAGACCGTGGGCCGGATCATCGACGCCTTCTCCCCTGAGGAGCAGACCCAGGTGAGGCTCCAGCTCTCCACCGTGCTCCAGGGCGTGGTCTCCCAGACCCTGCTCCGTCGGACCGACGGCCCGGGCCTGGTGGCCGCCTTCGAGATCATGACCTGTACCGGGGCCATCAAGAGCCTCATCCGCGAGGGCAAGACCCCGCAGATATATTCCCTGATCCAGACCGGCAGCCGTTACGGCATGCAGACCCTGGACCAGTCTTTGAAGGAGCTTCTGTTCAAGGGCATCGTCTCGGCCGAGGATGCCCTGGCCCGCTCGGCCAACCCCCAGGAGTTCGAGGGCGCCATCAATGCCCTCCAGCCCCCCCGGGGCCCGGGGGGCTGACGGGCTTGAAGGTTCGTGATATGATCAAGAGGATCGAGACGGATGGCTGGTTTTTAATAGCCACGAAAGGCAGCCACCGCCAATACAAGCATCCCACGAAACTGGGACGGGTAACCATTGCCGGCCAGCCTAACCATGACTTGGCCGCCGGAACCTTGAACAGTATCCTGAAGCAGGCCCGACTGAAGGAGTTGAACTAGCAATGCACCGCTTCCTTATCGTCATCGAAAGGGCCGACGGGAACTATTCGGCCTATTCTCCGGATCTTCCGGGGTGCGCGGCCACCGGCGCGACCCGCGAAGAGGCCGAACGGAACATGCACGAGGCCATCGAGATGCACGTTCGGGGGCTTGAGGAGGACAAGCTTCCTGTGCCCGAGTCCAATTCCTTCGCCGAATACTTAGCCATACCATAAGGGCAGCTAACCAACGAACCGATGTTTCCGTCCACCCGTCTAAGCGTTCAACCGTCTAACTTTTGCAGGGTGGGTTGATCCCCATGCAGATGCTGGACCTGCTCTACGCCACCTTCACCAAGAACGCCTCCGACCTCGTCCTGAAGGCCGGCAGCCCGCCCCTGGTCCGCATCCAGGGCGAGCTCATCCCCCTGGCCTATCCGCCCCTCACCGCGGACGAGACCCGCGCCCTGGTCCTCTCCATCCTCACCCGGGTCCAGGTGGAGAAGCTGGAGCGGGACCTCGAGCTGGACATCGCCACCAGCCTGTCCAACCTCGCCCGCTTCCGGGTGAACGTCTTCCACCAGCAGGGAACCCTGGCCATGGTCGCCCGGGTGGTGAGGAGCAAGATCCCCAGCCTGGATGACCTCGGCCTCCCGCTCGCGGCCAAGGCCCTGGCCTTGAAATCCAGGGGCCTGGTCCTGGTGACCGGCCCGGCCGGGTGCGGCAAGTCCACGACCCTGGCGGCGCTCTTAGAGTTCCGCAACCAGACCCTGCCCTGCCACATCATGACCATCGAGGACCCCATCGAGTTCGTCTACCTGGGCAAGAAGGCCCTGGTCAACCAGCGCGAGATCGGGGTGGACACCCTCTCCTACGCCGAGGCCCTGCGCAGTGTCCTGCGCCAGGACCCGGACGCCATCATGGTCGGGGAGCTCCGCGACCGCGAGACCCTGGGCATGGCCCTGACCGCGGCCGAGACCGGGCATCTGGTCCTCTCCACGATGCACACCTCCTCGGCCGTGGAGACGATCGACCGCATGGTCGGCATCTTCCCGGCCCACCAGGAATCCCAGGTCCGCCTGCAGATCTCGGTGAACCTGGGCGGCATCATCTGTCAGCAGCTCCTCGCCCGGGCGGACGGCAAGGGCCGGCTCCCGGCCTATGAGATCCTGCTGGTCAACGCCGCCGTGCGTTCCCTGATCCGCGAGGGCAAGACGGCCCAGCTCCCCTCCGCCATCCAGACCGGGGCCAGGCTGGGCATGTCCACGATGAACGCCTACCTCGCCGAGCTCGTCAAGCGGGGCGTGGTGACCCTCGAGGAGGCCATGAAGAAGACCGAGACCCCGGAGGAGCTGAAGGGGATGGCCGGAAGCAAGCCTTCGGCTTCCTAAAGAAAAGGATAATCCGCCAAAAGAAGAGGGCCGCCCAATGGGCGGCCCTTTAATTGCGGGGTGGGCTCAAGGTCTATTTTCAGGAGCTGCGTTTCCGGGGTCCGAGGCCGTGCTTCGCTCGCCCGGACAGTCGCCGTTTGATCTCGGCCAACCCGATCGTCGCGGCCTTGCCTTCCCTTTCCTTGGCCTGGCGCAGACAGCGCAGGTCCTCGTAATCCTCCAGCTCCTCCCGGAGCCTTAGGAATTGAGCATAGGGAAGAACGGCAAAGGCCTTTCTCCCGTTTTTTTCGATGATCTGGGCTTCCATATGGCTCATGGCTTCTCCCTATCGGTAGGCTTCTCTGCGGTGGCGGATGCGATAGACGATGATCGTTCTCCCGTCCACTTCGAACAGCACGCGGTATGCGCCGACTCGCATGCGGTATTCCGGAGTGAAGTTCGTGAGGTGCTTCACGTCTCCCCGCAGGTCTTTTAGCATGGTTTCGATCTTTTCCAGGATACGGCTCTGCGCCCGGGTCGAAAGACGCTCCAGATCCTTGACGGCTCCGGGCTTGAACCGGACCTCGTAGGCCATGTCTTCCCCGTATTATGGGATGGGTTCTGTTGCCGGGCTGACCGCGGACATCATCTTGCTCGTCATCCTGAACTTGGTTCAGGATCTCGTCGTTTCTTATCTCACCTAAGAGGATTATACTCGAAACCGGGCTGAAAATCAAGGGGCTCCCCAAAAAGGAGGCGATGAAGAAGACCGAGACCCCGGAGGAGCTGAAGGGGATGGCTGGCACCCATCCCGCGCCCTCATAGCCGCCCCCCGGCGCAATCTAAGGATAAAGTAAAAAGGGCCGCCCAAAAGGGCGGCCCTTGTGTTTGTGGGGCGGGGGCGAAGCCCCGCCCCCCTCCTGTTACAACTCATTACCATTTTTTACTATTCATTACTCTTCTTTTCCTTCCGTCTCACTATCTCACCTTCACGATCCGCACAATCTCGTCATGCTGAACTTGTTTCAGCATCTCTCTTCCCGGCATCATTGCGAGGAGCGTAGCGACGAAGCAATCTCGCCGTACCTCCTCACTCCTTTCTACCTCACCTTCACAATCCTCCCTAACCCGGCCTCCCTTTCCAGCCCTCTGAGGAAGTACACCCCCGGCGCCAGCCCCTCCCCGACCCGGTCTCCCCGGAAGGTCCCGACCCTCCGTCCCGCTATGTCGTAGAGCGCGAATCGCTCGGCCTCGTGGCCCGGCACCGTGGTGAACGAGACGAATGGATTAGGTATGATCTTCAACCGTCCAACCGTCAACCCGTCCAACGATCTAACCGAGGGTTGGTCTTCCACGAACGACGTTCCGCCGTCCGTGGTCTTCAAAATCGTGCCGTCCGTTCCGACGGCGTACCCTGTGTTGTTATCAACGGGGAAATAAACCGAGTGAAGGATGGTGGACGATCCCGGATCCTGGCCCGTCCAATGGCTTCCCCCGTCCGTGGTTTTGAGGATGGTGCACAGACCTCGACTGTAATCTCCTCCCACGGCATATCCGGTTTGAGAACTCACCGGGAAATAGATTGAGAAGATATAATGAGTTGAATCCTGCCTTGTCCAGCTTGTCCCTCCGTTGGTGGTCTTCGCAATGGTGTTAGCCCCTGCGGCATAGCCCGTTTGAGCATTGATCGGAAAGTGCACCGACAGGAGAGAGGGGTACGTTGAACTTTGATACACCCAATTGCTCCCGCCGTTCGTGGTCTTGTAGATACCTCCATCTCCCGCGATGTAACCGGTATCTGCATCCACAGGGAAGTAGACCGACCAGAGGTAATTGTTCGTAATGATTCGTTGGTCCACCCAGGTTGAGCCCCCGTCGGTGGTCTTCACGACGGCGCCTTGGTCACCTACGGCATAGCCGGTCTGGACATTCACGGGGAAATGGACGGAGCGCAGTGGGCTAAATATTCCAGTGTTCTGTCGCGTCCAAATCGCCCCGCCATCCGTGGTCTTCAAGGCATACGCTCCATACCCATCCGCCCCTACAATGTAGCCGGTTTGGGCGTCCACCGGAAAATGCACGGCCCGAGTATATGAAAAGGATGTGTCCGCAGTCGGGCTTGCCCAGACGGTCCCTCCGTTGGTGGTCTTTAAAATAGTACCCCAGGGGCTGACGGAATAGCCGGTCTGAGCGCCTGTTGGGAAGGAGACCGAGAGCAAATCATAGGTTATTCCCTGAGTTTTTCTCACCCAGGTATTTCCGCCATCCGTCGTCTTTAGAACCGACCCGCCTTCTCCCGCGATGTATCCTGTCTGGGCGTTTTGGGGAAAACCAACGGATAACAAAGAATCCTTTACTGAGAAAACTTGATTGGCCCAGGTAGCTCCGCCATCCGTCGTTTTTAGAATGACGCCGGAAAAGGCAACTCGTGCTCCCACAGCATAACCGGTTAAGGCATTCATGGGGAAATGGACTGCATAGAGATTGTGGGACGTGCCTGCACTCTGCGGAGCCCAGGTGGTTCCGCCATTGGTAGTTTTTAATATCCTTCCGTTGGAGCCCGTTGCGTACCCCGTGGTGGCGTCCACAGAAAAATGGACCGAATAAAGGTCGTCCGTGGTTCCAGAATGCAGCGTGTCCCAGACGGCTCCCCCGTTTGTGGTCTTTCGGATGGCGCCTCCGCGTCCCGCGGCGTATCCGGTCTGGGCGTTCCCCGGAAAGTAAACCGAGCGAAGGCCGGGGTTGTAATACAACGGCTGCGGAGCCCAGGTCGCACCCCCGTTGGTGGTCTTGAGGATGGTGGTATTGCTGCCGTCGTCGTCCCTGGCGATGTACCCGGTATCCGCCCCTGCTGGGAAGTGGACGCAGTAAAGGCGTGTGGTGAACCCTGAGGTCTGCCGGACCCAGGAGGTTCCGCCGTTTACGGTCTTGAGTATGATGCCGGAATCCCCCACGGCGTAGCCAGTTTGGGGCCCTGCCGGAAAATGCACAGAACGTAGGGTGAAGGTTGTTCCCGAGGTCAGGACCCTCCATGTGGCTCCCCCGTCCGTAGTTTTCATCATTGTTCCATAGGCTCCGACCGTGTATCCTGTGTTTTCGTCCACGAAGCACTGTCCGGCCAGCGTGTTCCCCTGCGGCAGGGGGTTCTGCCAGAACCATCCGGCCTGCCCGAATCCGGGCAATAAAAATAGCACGGCCGGGATCAAGACGAGTCTCAAGTAACACATCGCTTCCTCCTTTCCGTACCTATCGGGTGAACAGGCTTTATGCCTCTGTTCCAAAGACCCTTATATCATAAGGCGAACCCCCCGATTTTGTCAAGCCCTCATTTTGACTTTTTTCATGCCTTCCCGTCTGGGGGGTTAATCCCTTCCATCCGTGGTTCTCTCGGTCTTTCCCCCAGCCCCGCCCTCAGCCTGCCCCGCCTGTCTCCGCTCCCTGCGCCAATAATTAGTGTGAAGTTAGCGTGAAATTAGAGAGAAGTTAGTGTTAAATTAGTGTTAAATTAGACTTAAATTAGTGTTAAATTAGACACAACTTAGTGTGAACTTGGCGTGAAGATGGCGTGAGGTGCTCCTATAGTGCGTTGGTTTACTGTGAGTTATGGCTAAAAGGGGGGAGCTTAAGGGTGGGCTTGAACTTGGAACTGTCGCTGTAAGTACTTGAAGAAAAATAGGTTGGATTTGTTTAGCGATTGCCGTCAGCTCATTTCAGCCCTAAAAGTACGCCCGGACCTCGGCCCTGGCCAGGACCTGGGGCCGGGCTCCCTCCCGGGTCCTTCCGGAATAGGACACCCGGCCGGTGATGTACTCGTTGAGCTTCATCTCCCCTCCTAAACTGAAGTCGCCCGAGAACCCCACGGGCCTCTCCGTGATCACGTCCGCGGGCAGGAGCTCTTTGGGAGTCCTGGTCGTCCGGCGGGTGAGCACCCCGCTGAGTTCAAACTGGCCTTTGGTCGCAAACGTCCGCCTGAGTCCCGGCCTTGCCTGCAAGGCGAACAGCTCCATCTTTCCCAGGTAGGGATAGAAGGCCGGCTCCTCCACCCAGGTCCACATCGCTCCCGGCGAAAGCCGTATCTCCCAGGGGAGAGACGGCCGGTGCACCCAGCCCGCTCTGAGTGAGCGGTCCAGGACCTTGTTTTCTATCCCGATCTCCGTGCTCCCGTTCCGCGAAAGGCTCTGGTCTCCAACCAGCTCAAAGGTCGTCCGCTCGGTGGCGGCCACCCGGTAGGTCCCCTCGTGCTCGATCTCGAACCGTTCCGCATGCCGCCCCTCCACCCGGTTGTCTTCCTCGTCGCTCCTCCGGATGCGGTAGATCCACTCTCCCTGGACCTGCTCCGTCTTCTGGGAAATACTCAGTCTGGCCTCAAGGTACGTCCTCCCGTACACCGTGGCCTCGTCCCTCTGGAATGTGCCGGGGTTTAGAAGATAAACCTTCAGCCGGTCCTGCTCCCGGCTCTCCTCCTCTACCGAGGCGAACACGTCCGAGGAGATGGCCGAGAGTCCCGCGCCCCGGCCCAGAAGGATGAGCCTCTGTGAGGCCTTGAGCGTGGTCACCGGGCTCTCTCCTCCCTGGTCCAGGAGCACCCTTCGCCAGTCCCCTCCCGGAGAGCGGTAGTATCTTCCGGTCGCAGGATCACGACGCCAGTCCCCCTGTCCCTCGGTAACCTGATAGAACTGCTCGCTCTTGAGCGCCGTGGCCGTGTTGGTGAACTCGTAGCTGGTGTTGGAAGTGAGCGCCCCCTTGCTCGGGGAATAATCTAACAGGGCCTTTCCCAGTTCGGTTATCACCCCGCTCCCCACCCTTCCCGGCTCCATGACCTTCCTTCTCCGGGTGTAGGACAGGTTCGTGGAATAGCCCCCGGTTGAGGAAAACCCTGCCGTTCCTCCGTACGTCCGCGTCCTGGAATCCAGCACCCATCCACCGGGCTCATAGACCCTGTCCTTCCTCAGGCCCCCGGTGAGCTCTCCGGTCAAGCCTCCTCCGGTCTTCGGCCCAAGGCGATAGCCGAGTCCCCCTCCCGGTTCCTCGTACTCGTAGCCAGAGCGCAGGAGCCCCGCCCCGTATCCGCTCCAGCGCTCATGGGCATAGCTCGCCCTGGGAGTGAGCCACCTGATCTTCTGGCCCAGGGAGTAAAACTGTCTCTCTCTTCTCCGCTCATTCACCGAATCCGGGGAGGAGGAAAGGGTATCTGCAGACCTGACCAGCTCGGCCTGGGCCTTGACCATCGTGTTTCCGGATAACTCCAGACCCCCGCTCCGTCTCAGCGCCCAGCGCCCGTCCGTCCGGGAGAGCCTCCCGGCCTCGCCGGTTAGCGACCAATTGGGCCTGGGCTTATAGACCAGGCTTGCCTCCGCGTCCTTCTGGCCCAGGCCGAGTCCCTGGTCCAGGTTCCACTGATAGCCGTGATCCAGGGACCGTTGCTGATAAAAGGAGGAAAACTCAGGGGCGACCCAGTTGCCCCTCCCTTTGAACTCCAGATCCCCAAGCCCCTTCCCCGCCAAGTTCATTCTCTTCGGGGTCCAATCCCAGCTTCCCCTGAATGCCTTTCCTCGGGAGACGTGTCCCGGAAGGTCGCTGAAGGTGTTCCGGTCCCTTCGCGAGGCCGCGAATTCAAAGCTCGCCCCCCCTGCATCCTTCACCTTGTAACCCAGGCTGGCGCCCACGAGTTCCATCCGCTCGGGCAGGGGAAGGAATGTCCTCGGGGTGTATTCCCCGGCCCCGTTTCCCACGAAGACATACCCACCCAGCGTCCCGTCATAGCGGTATTCCCCCCTTCCGGGGCCGACCCGGGAGAAGCTCACCTGATAGTCCCCCCGGGGCCGGCCTGAATAGGTGAAGATGGAGTCGGTCCGGATATAATCCCCGTTTCCCGGGCCCACATAGCTGGCCCCGGAAATGACCGCTTTCTTGGGGTCCGTGCCCGCCGCCCTCAGGGCCTCCCTGGTGGAATCGCTCAAGGCGAAGCTCAAGGGCCTCTCCCTCTCATCCTCCTCCCTGAGCCCGGTGAGAACCAGGCTGAGCCTGTCCCTGAGCCCTAGAAGGGTCTGTCTTCCTCCCGCGAAATTCCTGCGGTACAGGTCGTTGGTGTACTCGAAGTCTGCCGCGATTCTGGACTGGCCCGTGATCAGCCTCCTGGGCGTGAAGAAGAGCTCCCCGTTGGTGTAGTCTATCGTGTAGTCGTTGTTCTCGCCCCTTCTCAGGAGCTCCCCGTCCAGCCAGACTTTCTCGGTCCCGCCCAGGATCACGATCTCCCGGCGCCCGGTCTCGGACGTCAGGGGATAAGGCCCCTGCTTCCCTTCCGTGCCGGAGAATCGGTTCTCCGCGAACCGACCCTTGGGCACGGCATAGGCCAGGGTCAGCGTCCCGGGCTTGAAGTTTAGGTCCACCCTCGCCCCCGTCAGGCGGCGCTCCAGCGCGGTCCAGACCCCGTCTTTCAAAGCGAAGTCGTAGTCCCCGACCAGGGCCTGGCCCCGGTTCCCCCGGACGGCCAGAGAAACCTTGTCTATCTCCTCCAGACGTTCGGTCGTTCCCTCGGGCTGGATGGGCAGGTTCTCGTCCGACAGGAGCCCCTCCATCTCAACCCCGGACGTCACCTGTCCCGAAAGCGAGAGCCTGAGCGATTGTTCCAGGGAAAGATCCTGCTGGGTTCCCACCGAAAGCCCGAAGGTCTTGCTTCCTCCGAACCGGAACTCCGCGGGGTTCTCCGCCCCCGGGGCTTTGGCCTGGCTGTCCGAGACAGCGACCAGGGCCTGAGCGGTGTCCTCCCTGACCCGGAAGTGCGTGTAGGACCTGTTCATCGAAAAGGGCAGGACCTCGTAGGAGACGACCGCCCTCCGGCTTGCCTCCAGTCTCCCGGCAAAGTAGATCTCTCCCCGCTCGAAGTCCAAGACATACTCCCGGTCTCGGACAAGAAGACTGTCCCCCTTGCCCTCGGACTTTCGGAGGATGCGGACGCTCTCGCTCCCGATCAGGATACGACCCGGGGAAAGGGTATAAGGCCCCGCATCCCCTCGCCCCTCGAGCGTATCGGTCCTCGTCTCCCCCAGACACAGGGCCGGGAGGACAAGAACCACCAAGAAGAGGAGGACTACCCTATGGTCCTTCCAGATCATAGATGAGGACCCTGTGGTTTCCGGTGTCCGAGACGTACAGTTTCGCCCCGGAGCAGAGCACGAACCCTGGACGGGCAAGCCCTTTGATCTCACCCATCTCCTCCCCGGCCTCAGAGAACGCCACGACCCGGTCGTGGCCTGTGTCCGCGACCCATATTCTTCCCTTGCCGTCCAGGGCCACGCTCTCCGGGGCTTTGAGTCTTCCCTTCCCGAGGATGCTCTGGGGTTCGCCCCAGGTGCTGAAGGACTGGATCCGGTTGTTCCCCCATTCCGCGACCCAGAGGGTTTTATCAGGTTCGCTTACCGCCACGCCCATGGGCTCGGAGAGGTTTCCGAGCCCTGTCCCGAACCCTCCGAACGAGCGTAACAGGCTTCCGGCTCCGGATAGGACCAGGACTCGGTGGCTCCCTTTTTCGCAGACCACCACGTCCCCGCTTCGGGCGACAACCAGGCCCTGGGGGAGGAATAGGACCTCCTCGGGTTTATAAAAGTCGCCTAACGAGACCCCATAACGGTCCAGACGCATCATCCTGCTTCCCGGAAGGTCCGAGACCAAAAGGCCCGAGGTCCCGGAGAGCGCCAGTCCGGTGATTCCCCTGAAAAGCCCTTCTCCTGGGATTTCCCTGAGATACGTCCCCAGGGAATCGAAGGCCTGGACACGGTTGTTGCCCGCATCGGCCACATAGAGCGTTCCGCGCTCATCCAGGGTCAATGCCCCGGGAGAGAAGAACTCCCCTGGTCCGGTCCCCTTTCTTCCGATCGTGGCCAGAAGCTTCGGGGAGAACGTCCCTCCGGGCATGGCCGGGAGTGGCTGGATGAGGAAGAGATATAGGCTTAGGAGGATTGCTGACATGTCGTTTCGGTCAAAAGGCCGCCCCGATCAAGTCTCGGGACGGCCTTTCATCGTTTGGCCTTTTTTAAGAGGTTACCTCAGAATCGTGAGCCGGCGCGTGGTGTTGAAGGCTGGCTCGCCCCGCTCCCTGGCCTCGAAACGACAGAAATAAACCCCGTTGGGCACCGCGTGTCCTTCTCCATCCCGACCGTCCCAGGCCACCCGCTTGCTCCCCGGCGAAGACTCTCCCTCCGCAAGTTTGCGGATCCTCTGTCCCAGACTGTTGTAGACCCAGACCGAAACCCAGGCTCTTCGGGGAACCTGGAAGCGGACTTCGGTGCGTTCCCTCATCGGGTTGGGATGGAGGGAAAGGCCGTATTCCGAGGGAATAAGCTGGCTTGGACCCGCCTCCACCCCGCTTCCCGGCCGGGCCACGAAGCGGTAGGTGATGCTCTCCGGCGCAGCGATCGGGTCCGTGTTCCAGATGTTGATCCCCTTGGCTACGCTGAAGCTGTCCGTGGCCCAGAGGAAATAGCGGATGGTGCAAGCCTGGGCCACGGAAGGAATCGTGTAGTAGTAACGATTCCCCCGGACGCTATCCCTGCTGACTCCGTGGTACAGGGTGTCCGGATCCCCGGGCCGCTTGTTGTAGAACAGCGAGTCCCGCCAGACTCCTCCGCTGTAGGTCGCGGTATCCGTAATCGTGCTCGCCACACTGAACGGTCCTGAGAACTGGGTGTCCGGCCAGACCGTGGAGTTGGCGAAGTCCGGAAGGTAGAAGTTCCAGGGCCGACCGCTGACCGTGTCCGCGGCCTGGATCCGGCGTTGCAGGAACATCTTGTCTACGACCACGAAGTTACTGTCCGCGCCGTTGGCCCCCATGACCGCGGCCACCCCGTTCCCCCCGCAGAACCGCCCGGGCGTGTCCCACTCGTAGATCACCCGGGTCTCGTTGGTCCCGAAGTTGTCGGTGAAAGTGTAGCGGTCGCGCAGGATGACGCAGGGCCAGAACTTGTTCCCGCTGAAGGGAACCTTGACCTTCCCACGACCCACGATCCTCTTGCGGTGTCCCTCGTTAAGTTCGTAGGGGAATCCCCCTAAGTCGTAGGACGCGGTGACGATCCGTTGCCAGCTGTCTCCGGGGCGCATCGGGAAGCGGTACATATCTACCCCCGGGGAAGGTTTGTAAACCATAAGAAACCTGAATCCCCCCTGCTCCTGGTCGAAGCCCATGTTCCAGGTGGCGAAAGTATCCCGGCGTTCATAGACCCAGCTTTCCACCCCGGAGAGGGTATCCAACTCCACGAGCTGGGCCGTGGGAAAGGAATCCGGGGCCGGGGGCCTTCCCTGGGTGCGAGGTCGTAGGGAGGCCGGGACGCGGACCACGCCCGGCCAATTCAACGTATCCGCGCACAGGTCCCAGACCCGCCGGTTGGGGTTGAACTCGTCCCAGAAGAACTGGTCCGAGTTCTGCATGTAGTCTCCGGAGACCCCGCGGAGGAAGGGTTGGGTTGTCCAGATCGTGAAGTTGTTATAACCTCCCGCCAGGGCCCCGTGGGCGCAGGCGAGAACGAGAAGGGTTCCCAAGACTGTACGCATCTCCTGTTCCTCCTTTCTAAAAGCCTCTTCCCACGGACAGAGAAACCCCGGGTTCAAGGTCCGGAGCCATGCCCAGCCTCCATTCCCAACGCTCCGGGGCTGCGCTCAAGCTCCGGTTGTGCTTGCCAGCAACCCGGGCCGCGTCCAGTCCCGACAGGATGCGGTGCACGATGGCCCATCCCATCACGTAGCTCGCCCGGTGCCTTGCCTCCAGGCTCCTGAGCCTCTGGTCCCGATAACTGAACCAGGCCGCTTGGTCTCTCCAGGCCCAGGTCCGGTCCCCGGAGTAAATCCGCGTGTTGATGTATTCCTCCTGCTTCGCCTTGTCGTTGGGATACTGCTCCCGGGCCTCGCGGCGGATCCACTCGTTGGCCGAGTCGCTGGAGAAGAACTGCCCCAGATCCTTGAAGTACTGGTCCGGTGCCCCGGAGGGATTCGTGCTCGCGTTGCCTGCGGCGAAAGCGGTATACCCGCCCCGGAGAATTCCCTCCTGGGATTTGCTCACCAGGAAATAGGTCCACAGACCGGCTTCTATCGTAAAATAGAGCTTGGCTGCTCCCTTGGACTCTGCATACCACTGCCCCATCCCCGGCAGAACCAGGGAGTAAAGCATGGCCCGCTTGGGCGACTTCCAGCCTGCGGGGTGGCCCGGAAGAGCAGGTTCCTTCATCTTAAGGGTATCATTTTCCTGAACCAGAAGGAGCGAATGGGATTCCAAGTAGAGGCCGGATGCTTTCGCTGCAGAAGGAAGTAACCCGACCGCAACGATCAGCAGGATAATCTTCCTCATCATCGCTCCTATTTAACCACCGCTATCTTCTTGATCCTGACCTCGCTCTTTCCGCCCGCTTTGGCCTCCACCCGGAAGAAGTAGACCCCGCTGGCGAAAGGCCCGGCGTCCCAGACGACCTCGTTCTCGGTCCCCGGAAAGCCCGTCCCGTCCATCTTGCTCACCAACTCCCCGGCCAGGGTATAGATTTCCACCTTCACCTGAGCCGCCTGTCCCAGCGAGTAGCGGATTTTAGTGCTCGACCGTACGGGATTTGGGTAGGCATAGACGCTGGAATTGGGCAGGAGCTCTCCCGAGGCCGCGGGGGCAGGTGGATAGAGGGCCGCGGGGTACAAACCCGTATGCTGGATGTTCTGGTGAATCATCGGCCAAGGAAACTCGGGAGGACCCTCAGTAGAGTAAGGCAAATGATAAACATAGAGATAGCCGTCATCGCAACCGATAGCTAATCCAACGTGGGAATAGAGGCTTATGGGAGCTGGGTAAAAGGTAAAGATCGTTGGGGAAGATAGGACCGGCCCGCCCACCGTGAGAGGGAATCCATCCAGAGACTTCCCTTTGCCGTTGAACGCATATATCTTGGCGTCCGGCGAGCCCACCACGATGTCCAGTTTCCCGTCTCCATCCACGTCCCCGAGCGCCGGAGAGGATTGCACCGAGGTGGAATCGGAAATCTTGATCGGGAAGTTCGTGCAGATAGAGCCGTTGTAGTTGAAGGCGTACAGGTGACGCCCGGCGCTCACCACGGCCTCCAGATAGCCATCTTGGTCTATGTCCCCGAGGGCCGGTGTGGCGAAGGGGTCGTTCCCAAGGCTCGCAGGCCAGCCTGCAACCATTGAGCCATCGGGCTTGAAGGCGTAAAGCTTCTTCTCAAGGGTATTGACCGCGGACGCAACCACGATTTCCTGTTGTCCGTCTCGGTCAATGTCTCCGATGACCGGAGAAGTGTAGCCGTACCCCAGGCGTTCAACGATTTTAGGCCAGCCCGGTTTAGCCTTTCCATCAGCGCCCAACACAAAAAGCCGACCATCTCCCGAGAGGAAAACGATCTCTTTCTGACCATCGCCGAAGAGGTCGGCCGCTGCCGGGGAGCTGAACACCTCAACCCCTATGTCCACCGGGAATCCCGGCATCTCACGGAAGGTATCTCCGACGCTCGGACTCCACCAAGCATGGAGCTTTCGGTCATGCGATCCGAACACGATGTCCAGGTGGTTGTCTCCGTTCAGGTCCACCAGGAGCGGAGAAGACTCCACGAAGTCCCCGACGCGTTTGGGAAATCCTCGTACCGGCTCGGCCAGGGTATCTCTTCGGACAGGGTCCCATCGGGGCTTTGGCTTCAGGGCATATAAATAGCCGTCATTAGACCCGAACACGATTTCCAACGTATCATCCCCATTGATATCTCCAATGGCTGGAGTAGAATACACGAAGCTGTCTGTCTCGGCGATGATCGCAGCCGGGGCCAAGACTTTGATGCTGTCCTTGCCCTGCTTTTCGTACCAGTAGAAGGAGTCCGGGTTGGAGATGAGTTTGCTTCCGTCCAGATGCCAGGCGTAGCACCGGCCGTCCGTGGAGGTCAGCACGATCTCCTTTTGTTCGTCCCCTTTAAGGTCCGCGACCATCGGCGAGTTCCAGTCCACAGCGTTTCCTGTGATTTGTGGAAACCCCGGCTGGGCCCAGTCCAGGGAGATATGCATGGGCATGACCGTGTCCGAGGCGCCGATGTCCGTGACCGTGATGTGGCTGAACGTTCCGTTGTTGGCTTTGGAGCTTGGGGTGGTTCCGTCCGCGAACCGAGGGTTGTTCGTCGCGCTGAAGGCGTCCGCGGAGTCCCCGTTCCAGAAGGGCGAGTCTGTCCAGTGCTGCAGGTCCATGATCCCGTCAGCCTCCATCAGGGCCACGGCCTTGGGCAGGCCGACCATGAGTTCGTTGTTCTTCCAGCGACTCCGGATGAGATCCTCGTCCACATGATAGATGAGCAGCCCCGAGCCCGGCAGGAAGGAGTCGAACTGGTCAACGCTCACTTCCACTCCGTTGCGGATCGTCGCGCCCACGGTGTTGTTCTTGAGGAGGTCGGTCTGCTTGTTCTCCAGGAGGAAATATTCGTGCGAGTTGATCAGAACCTGAAGGATTGTCTGCGGCAGGTTCTCCACGGCCCGCAGAGAGTAGAGATCGTTCCTCTGGACGACCTGGGGCTTGACGAAGCCCAGGAACTTCTTGGGCCAGGCCCCCAGCTGGCAGGGGAAGAAACCCGGGGGATCGCCGTTGTAGCCCCCGCCGGACATCACCTCCCAGTTTCCCAGGCCCGCGGACTCGTAGTAGACGTCGTAGAGGTCCGGCAGTCCGAGCTGGTGACCGAACTCGTGGACGATGGTTCCCTGCAGGCCGGTGACCGCCTCCTCGTAGCGGTTCGTCTCCCCGATCACTGAACCTCCCGGCACCGTGTCCGTCCCGTGGTGCACCACGAAGGGGTCGGAGAGGAGGTCGAAAGTCAGGTTCGCCGCCGGGATGTCCCAGGGGGCATAGCCAGCCTGGATGGCGAAGCCCGCGGAGATTTGGAGGTTCACCCCGGCATGGAATACAAAGAGGCCGTCGTAGTTCTGGAACCGGGGGACATCGGCCTCTGCGCCATGGATCGCGTCCACGAAAAGCTGGCCCAGACCCCAGCCCAGCTTGTTGGTTCCCTGCGTGTACCAGCTTCCGTAGTCGCTGTAATAGCCCATCTGATGCGGCACGGTATACGCCGCCCAGCTGTCCAGGCTGTCCGCGTCTTTGGGATAGATGTCCCACAGGATCTCCACCTTTCCGCCCTCATACCCCGTGGAGTCCGACTTCAGGCGTCCCCCGGCGTTGGCCAGGTAGAAGTTCCTCAGAAACTCCATCTGGCGGTGAAAATACCGGGTGTTGTGGACCGGGTCGTGGAGGATGTTCTTTTTGCCCGAAGCGTCCAGGGACTCCTGAAAGGCCGTGCGCTGGAACCGTCCGTCCCCGTAAGAGTTAATCTCCGCATCCGGTTGGAACTCCACCTTGAGGACCAGAACCCGGAGGGTATCCCCCAGCGCATCGGCAGAGGGGCCCATCAGGTGCCGTCGCCGCGACCGCTTCTGCTCCAGGAGGTTCACGCCCCGCACCTGGTCCTTGGGGAACTTGGCCCAGGTGCTCATCGGGACCTTTGGAATGCGCGGGGGAGCGGAAGGGCCTAAGCTGACCTTTACCCTGTCCCCTGCTGATACGTTGCCGGCCCAAAAAAAGCCCAGCAGTATAAAAATCTTATAGGTTTTCCCTGTCACGCGCTTTCCTCATTATTAGCTATGAAATTAAAAAGTTCCCTTCTGGCTTTTAAAGTGGCCCTGAGACACGCTATCAAGGCTGCAACAGATCATGGGTTTGTATCGGCTTGCTATCGTGGCACTTAGGCCATGCCGGTTAAAGCGGTTATGCCTAAAGACATCTTTCTATGGCTAAAAACACATCACTAACTGTGTTTTTAGCTAACAGGATGTGGGGAGGGCGTGAAGTGGGCGTGAAGTGGGCGTGAGGTGGGCGGAAACCCCTCTTGGATTGCGGAGCTTTGTTGGCCCTCCCCCTCGGGAGCTTGTCCCGTCGGAGGACGGGATAACTGAGCTTTGTCTGCCCTCTTTACGCGCGAAAGTTAAAGCCTCCGGCTTGCCCCGGATTTTTCGGAACCTGCCCACCACCCGCTCTAAACCCGGATGAACCTGAAAAGGAACCCGACTCACTGAAGGTTCCTTTTCGTTTGCTTTAGAATTTTACGGACAGGGAGAACTTCTGATTGTACTTCTGGAGTTCGCCCCCGGGCTCCATGCCGTAGTCGAAGCTGAAGCGCTTGACCAGGACCCCGCCCCCGAAGGTCGGGCCCTTGATGTGCCCGGCCTCGTCGGTCACGTAGCCTGTGCGCAGGGCCAGGAGGTCGGAGTAGACGAACTCCGTGCCCAGGTGGGTCACGACCTCGTAGAGCTGGGTTCGCATCGGGTCATTCAGGTTCAGGAGCATCTTCGTCGCGTCCGCGGACAGGACCCATTTGCTCACCCGGTTGTCCATCAGGCGGTAAGCCGTGCCCACCCGCAGGTTTCGGGATAGAGGATCGGCGTTCTCGGCCTCGAGGTAGACCAGCTTCGGGCCGATGTTCTGCACGGTGACGCCCCAGCTCATGCGCTTGAACGGCCCCTTGTAGAGCATCCCGAAGTCGAAGGCCCAGGTCGTGGCCACCCCAGTCCCGCGGCTCCCGTCAATAGTCCCGGAGTAGAGATGGCTGTAGATGAGCTTGAAGTTTCCTCCCAGCCCCAGTTTCTTTCCCACCTTGGTGCCGTAGGAGAGGTGGGGGGACATCTCGTAGCTCGAGAACTCTCCCAGGACATTTCCTTCAGGGTCTGTCCGCAGGCTCCGGCCCTCGGAGAGAAAGATGAGGCTCCCGCCGACCGTCCCCCATCCCTTCACCGGCTGGACATAGGCTGCGAATTCGTAGTACAGGTCTCCGACGTCGCGCCAGATGTTGTTGAGCCAGGGGGAGTGCATCAGGGCCAACTCCCGGCGGTTAAGGAAGGCCAGACCTCCGGGATTGTAGTAAATCGCCGTGGCATCGTCCGCAATGGCCACGAAGGCGCTGCCCATGCCCGCGGCCCGGGCCCCGGGTCGTATCATCAGGAAGATCGCTCCCCCCTCCGAGATCGCCCAAGCCCCGGAGGCCAGGGCTATAAAGAGGAGGGCCGTCAACCCAACCGTTAACCGTCTTACCATAAACTTACATTCCTTTCTTAAGTCAAAAGTCTATCGAACGAGGAGGACTTTTTTTACATCGTGACCGAACCCGCTCTTCAAGAGACATAAGTAGGTACCACTAGCCACCGCCTTCCCCGATTCATTCTTTCCATCCCACAGGGGAATCAGGTTGCCGCGGTCGTAACGCCCTGGAAGCAGGTTGGTTCCCACCTCGAGTTCTCTCACTAAATCCCCGGTGGAGGCGTAGATATAAATCCTGACATCCCCGCCTTTGGTCAGATAAAAGGGCATGCGGAGCGGACCCTTGGCCGGCTCATAGGGATTGGGGAAGGGCTCGAAGAGAGCCTCTTGCTCCACCCCCGTCTTGGGAGGATAGGGATACCCCTGAGGAGTGTAATTCACCGCCCTCACCCCGTCCGGAATTCCCCAGCCTATTTTGTTGTCCGGTGCGCTGGCCTGGTTCGCGGTCATCATCAGGGCCTCTCGGACTTGTTTCGGTCCCCAGGAGCGGGAGGGGTTGAGCGAATCTGTGTGCGCCTCCAAGAGCAGAGCCGCCAGCCCTGCAACGATTGCTGTTGCGGTGGATGTCCCTGTGCCGCCGACTAAATGGTCGTATTTGCCTGTGGTGTCGTTAAAAGAATTACTGGCCATTATGACTAAATACGCTAAAGCTGAAACTTCTGGCTTCATGCGTCCGTCGGCGGTAGGCCCCACACAGGACTTGGACCACCAGCTTCCGTCCAGGGAACATCCCCCCACCGCCACGATGTTAAAGGCATCCGAAGGAGCCTTCAACCACGTCTGCCCGTCGTGGACGTTCCCGATGGCGTTCACGACCAAGATCCCGAAGCTGTCCGCGGCAATAGAGGCCATCTTGCTCGTCACCGCAGTCCGTCCATCCATGCTGTCCCGGGTATATTGCTGCCCCGTGTCCCCAGGGAAAATAGCATAGCCCAAGGAGCTCGAAACGATATCCGCGCCGTTGGCTTCGGCCCACCTCATCGCCTCCACCCAGCGATGCTCTTCGATTTTCGTGTCGAATTCCCCCACGGACTTGTTGTGCTCGGTTTTGGCTAAGAGGAAATCCGCCCCGAACGCCGAGCCGATAAGGCGTCCGTATGAATATCCACCTAAGATGGAAAGCATCGCGGTCCCATGCTGAGTCTGTATCCGGGTATACGGAGGGTTTTCACCCCATGTCGTGTCTTGGTTCTCATCGAAAGACGTGTGGTTGTCGTTATATAGGAAGTCCCACTCCTTAATTATCCTCACCCGCTTCAAGGATTCGTGGCCGGGGTATCGGTTGCCTAGTGAATCAACCCAGTCATGGTCGAACCCCGTGTCGAAAATCGCCAGCCTCACTCCGGCACCGGTATAACCCATCTGGTGAAGGCCGGTAACGTTCACCTGTCGGAGCTGGAAGTCTGAAAGGCCGTAATCCAGGCCCGCAGGGCCTGGTATCCCTTGCCGTTCCGCCTGTTTCACGATAGGTTCGGCCTTGCGGATATAGACCGCTTCAGGGCGCAGTTCCCGAACGAAAGGAAGGCCCTCGATCTCTAACAGCGCCCTACCGGAAGCTTCGACACATACTCCGTTCAACCATTCGGTCTGAGCCAGAATCCGGGCACCCCTGCCCTCTAGTTCCCTCATATATCGAGCCTCCAGGGGCAGGTCCAGAAAGGAGACAACGTTTTCCGTTCTCCGAACCTTGAGCCGCCGCTTCAGGGCATGCGGGTCAAGCCTCTTCTTAAAGGATTCTTTTTCCCCCTCAAAGGTTGCTTCGTCCGTGAAGCCCTTGTCCGTGAAAAAGACCCAGGCCCTCACCGGGGCATCGGGATCAGCAAGAAGGTGCGCTTTCCAGGCCGGGGAAGACTTCGGATTGGAAGGCGGGGTCACATAATCAGCCCCTGCCGCCCAGGAGACTACGAAAAGGACCAGGGCTCCCGCGATCAGCCCGATCCTGCTCATCGGACGCGCCTTCTCCCAAAGATCATCTATTTCTTCCCTTTACCGCCGCCGAAAAGCTTGAACCCGCCCGCCTTGGCCTTATCGTCGCTCGCCGCAGCAGCCGCCGGGCTGGGGGGAACATAAGCTGGAATCGGTTCGGCCTTGGGCTTCTCCGTAACCTTGAGAAGACCCAGGGCCACGAGCTCATAAACCACCTTGCAGACCTCGAACTCGGTCATCGCGCACTCCTCGCATATCTGCCGGATCGTCCGGGTGCCCTCCACCAGGGCCAGGACCTTCCACTCGTGGGGCTCTAACTTGATGTTCTCCAGCTCCGGGCTGGGCTCCGGGACGATGGTGACGAGGAGGTCGATGTGCGGGACGAGTTTCTTGATCTCGGCCCACTCGTCCGTTTGCCGGGCCACCTCCAGGACGAGCTGCTGGATCGAGGACTCCACGCTTTTCAGGTTAGCTTTGAGATCGGGCTCGAACACGAACCGTCCGGAGTGCCACTGCAGGACCCGGCAGATCGCTTTGTCCCCTACCAGGGTCGAGGAGGTGGCGTGCACTGCGATCCCCTCTTGGAAGTAGATGGTCCCGTCGCCGTCGTCCGTGTTGACTTTCAGGGCGCCGTTTTTCTTGCCCATATGGACGAGCTGGATCACATCCGTGAGCACAAAATCCTGAAGATTTCCTTCTAAGGCCATGGCTGCTCCTAACCTGGGGTTATGCTACCAGAAAAAAACTCTATGGAGTGGCCGCATAGCGGCCCATACTGGCGAATTTATCGCTGCGCTGGGCGATAAGTGACTCCGGCGGGATCTCCTCCAGATCCTCGAAGGCGGAAAGGATCTCGCGCTTCAGGGTCTCGGCCATCGCGTCCGGGTTCCGGTGCGCACCGCCCAAGGGCTCCGGGATTAGCTTGTCCACGATGCCCAACTCCAGACAATCTGCTGAGGACAGCTTGAAGGCCTCGGCGGCCTCGGGAGCCCGTCCGGCGTCACGCCAGAGGATGGAGGCGCACCCCTCGGGCGTGATGACCGAGTAATACGCATGTTCCAGCATCAACACCCGGTCCCCGACCGCAATCGCGATCGCCCCGCCCGAGCCTCCCTCCCCGAGGATCACCACCACGATGGGCACCGGAAGCCGGGCCATGATGAACTGGCTCCTCGCAATGGCCTCGGCAATCCCCCGTTCCTCGGCCTTGTCACCGGGAAAGGCTCCCTGGGTGTCCACCAGAGAGAGGATGGGAAAGTGGAACTTGGCCGCCAACTGAAACAGCCGGTAAGCTTTGCGGTAACCCTCGGGGTGAGCCTGGCCGAAGTTCCGCCTAAGTTTCTCCTTCGTATCCCGGCCCTTTTGCTGGCCAACGATCATCATTCGCTTCCCCTGGATTAGGGCCAAACCGCCGACGATCGCCTGGTCGTCACGGAACAGGCGGTCGCCGTGCAACTCGAACCATTCCTCAGCCATTCGTCCGATGTAGTCGAGGGAGTAAGGCCGCTGCGGATGCCGGGCCAGAAGGACGCGCTGCCAACGGGTCATATGGCTGAAGATATCCTGTTTGAGATGGACCGCTTTCGCTTCCAGCCGTCGGATTTCGTCCCGGGCATCCAGGTTCCCGGCTGCGGCCGCGGCCTGGAGCTCCCGGATCTTCTGTTCCACTTCGGCGATCGGCTTTTCGAACTCGAGATAGTGGTCTGACATCTTCTAACGCGTCGTGAAAGCCGCGATGCCCGCCCCGCACCCCAAGGCGTCCGCCACCAGGTCTCTTTTTGAGAACCCCGTGGGAGACCGCTTGCGATCATAAACCTCTTTTCCAAGGCCGATGGACAGGGTCACCCCGGACGAGGCCGCCCGGGCTTGCTCTTTTCGCATCCCCATCTTCTTGTAGGCGACGTAGTATCCTGCCCCGGCCAGCGCTAGGGAAACCGCAAAATGTTTGAGCTTGTCTTTACCGAACCACGGGGCTTTGGGTTTCTTCTTGACCTCTTGGGCAAATCCTCCGCCCGTCAGGAGGGACACGGCCAATAACAGAACGAGGCCGGGTTTAAACTCGCTTCTAAAGCTTGGAAGAATGTGACTTTTCCTGTTACCAGGAATAGCCCAACCCCGCCCGGTGGGTCGGCCCGAGCCGGTTCGGGACGAAGGCGTAATCCAGGATAATCTTCCCAACCCGGAATCCCACACCGGTGGACAGGTTTTCCGTGTCCGAACGGAACTTGTATCCCGCCCTTAATGCCAATTTCTCTCGGTACCAGTACTCCCCGCCGAGTTGGACTTTAAGCGGGATATCCACGGCTTTGACTAAGTCCATCCCCGCCGATCCTCGTCCTCTCCAAATCCTCCGCTCGGGCTCGTATCCCATGCCCAACTTGAAAGTCGTAGGTAGCTTGTAGCCCTCCCTAACTAGCTTGAACTTCGGTCCGAGGTTGGCGACGACCCCTGCGGCCCTGAGACCCCTGAACGGCGTATTGTAGGCCACCCCGAGGTCCCAGGCCCAGCCTGTGCCATGGTCTACGTAGATGCGTTCGTAAAGCCGCTTGTAGGTGAAACCCGCCTCCAGATTCTCGCCGAACTTCATCGCCAAGCTGGCACCGAAGGCGAAGTCATAGGCGGAGAAGGTTTCTAAGGGAAACTCCGTGGCCTCGTCCCTGAGTTCCAAGCCACCCACATAAAGCCCGCCCAGCGAAAGCCCCAAGGCCATACCCCCCGTGCTCGCCCCCCAGGCTACCTGTTCATAACGCACATCTTGCATCCACTCGTTGTGTCCCAAGGCGATGTTCTGTCCCCGGAACCCCAAAAGCCGGGCCGGGTTCCAGTAGGTTGCAGAGGCATCCCGGGCAAGGGCTGTCCCGCAGTCCCCCATGGCCGCGCTCCGCGCCCCCGCTCCGATCTTGAGGAAGGAAAGCGCCGTCGTTCCCGGGGCGGAACTCCAAGCCAGAACCGGGATTAACAGCAGAACGAATGGCCAGGTTTTATTCATCGCAACCTTTCAAGCGCAAGATAGTTATTATAAACGAAAGGAACTCTAAAGTCAATAGCCTAAGGATATGTTCCTGCGGGATTTGACGCAATCGCTTGACTTCTATGGCGTTACAGCGAAACATCCTTGCGGCCTTCTTCGCCTTCATTCCCCTGTGATCCCACCCCGTAGGGGTGGGATCACGGATCAGCAACCCGCCTCGGAGCTGAGGGAGGTAACAGGGAGGGATCAGGGAGGAAAGAGGGAGGGATGTGGGCGTGCAATGGGCTTTTAATGGGGGAGCGGTGGGCGTTCAACCCTCCCTCACACCTCCTCTCCTCTACAGTTCGAACCTCAGGATCGGTCCCTGGAACTTGATGACCAGTATCCCTGACGCGACCCCCAGCGCCGCCCCCGCAGCCACATCCGAGGGGTAGTGCCTCCCTAAGTAGATGCGGGAAAGCCCGATAACCGTTGCCCCCAGATAAGCAGGTATAGCCAATTTCCGGTACCTCGCAGCAACGACCGTGGCCAAAGAAAAGGCTCCAGTCGCATGTCCCGAGGGAAACGAGGAATTCCAGCGTCCGGATTCATCTCCGTCCGGCCTGGTGCGGTTCACCATCCCTTTAAGTCCCTCGACTACTAAACCGCTCCCGCCCAGGGCTATAGCCGCCAGTTTCGCGCTGTCTTTCTCCCGCCTCTTTCCGAAAGTCTCTCCGGCCAGGCAGAGCGCCATCCCTGCCGACGCCTCCCCGGCCTTGGAAGCTCCCTTCATCACCGGGTCAAGGGTCGACGAATGCCACCGCTCGTGGATCTGCCGATACCATTTACTATCCAGGCTTTCTGCTTGAGCAACATCGGTCACCGACAGGAGCAACAGCAACACGAGAACTCCTCGAACGATGGGGTTCATGCCGCCCGCGCCTCGCCTAACTGGGTTGCGGTCTTCTCCTTTTTCTTCACCGCCAGATAAGAGATCCAAATCCCCATCTCGTACAGGATGATCAGGATTCCCGCCTGGATGAAAAGCGAGAAAATGTCCTGGGTCGGGGTCAGGGCCGCGATGGTGAAGGCGATGACGATGGCGAAGCGACGCTGCTTTCTCAGGGATTGCGGGGTCACGATCCCCAGGCGCACCAGGAAGACGATGACCACCGGAACCTCGAAGATCAGCCCGCAGGCTAGCATGAACCAGAACACGAAGCCGAGATAGCTGTTGGCCTCCAGCAGGGGCTCCACCTGTCCGGTCCCGAACAGGAGGAGCATCTTGATCCCTAGGGGCAGGATACCGTAGTAGCAGAACAGGACCCCTAGAATGAAGAGGATTGTGGAGGCAAAGGCCGCCGGAATGATGTTGCCCTTTTCTCGCCGGTTCAGAGCCGGGGAAACGAAGGCCCAGAATTCGTAGAACAGGATGGGGAGGGCCAAAAGGACGCCCAGGCCCAGCCCTACCTTAAAGCGTACCAGAAACCCTCCGGCCACGCCGAAGAAGTAGAGCTTGGTGTCCGGCCGGAACGCCTTGAGGGGAATGACCAGCCAGTCCAGGACCCGGGGGAAAAGGAAGAAGCCGGCGATGGAGGTCGTCCCCAGCGCCGCGAGGCAGACGATCAGGCGCCCTCTCAGCTCCTCGAGGTGTTCGAGAAAGGGCATCTCTCGTTCTTCGGGCATCGCTCTATAACCGGAACTCCAGATGGCCCAGCGCCCCGAAGATGGTCACCGCCCTGGGCTTGCAGACCTCGAAGCACAGACCACACCCGATACAGGCCTCCCGGGTGATCTTGTGCTGCTTGTCGGGCTCGCCCACGATGCAGTGCGTGGGGCAGACCACGAGACAGTCCCCGCAACCCGTGCAGGTCGTCCCGATGAATGCCGTGGGCCGCACCGGCACCCGATCCACGAAGGACCGGGGAGGGCAGAGGTGGGCGCAGATTCCGCAAGAGCGGCAAGCCTTGAAGTCGATGACCGGCAGGTTCCTTTCAAACGAGATGGCCTTATCCGGGCAGACCGGGGCGCACTTCCCGCAAGTATCGCACCCCCGGGAACACTTTTGAGTAACCATTTCACCCGCCTCTTCGGCCCGGCAGGCGATGTAGACCTTCTGAGGGCTGGGGATCATCACGAGGACATCGTTCGGACAGATGGCCACGCAGAGCATGCATCCGGTGCAGGTGGACTCCTCTATCCGGGGAAGTCGCTGTTCATCCATGCGGATCGCATCCTCCGGGCAGACCGCCACGCAGGTCGCCATCTCCAGACATCCGAACAGGCATGTCCTCTGACCCCCGCCTAGGAGCATCGCGGCCCGGCAGTCCGGAATCCCGTCGTAGCGGTAGCGTTCGTGGCACTCCTCCTTCCCGCCCTGGCAGGCTAAGACTGCGATCGCTTGTTTCTCCTCGGGTACGAAGTCATCCAGGAAGACCCGATCCAGTTCCCTCAGGAACACTTCACCCAGGAACGGGCAGGCTTTGGGCTTAACCTTGTGATCGGTAAGGGAGACGGCGAATCCAATACATCCCCTCTCCTCGCCGCACAGGCCGCAGTTGCTTCCCGGAAGAAGGTCGAGGATCCTTTCGGTTCTTTGTGATGGAGTTGTTTTCGAAGATTCGCTATCGATGGTTTCGATTTCTGTATTCATGTCACCTTTTTCAGGGGTAGAGGCGAAACGCCCGGGCAAGACCCATCAGGACCATCGAGAATAGGCCGAGGAGGATTAGGACCGAGGGAAGGCCATTCAATGATTTCGGGATCGGCGCCCCCTTAAGCCTTCCGCGGAAAGTCGCCAGAAGAAAGAGGATAAGGCCATAGCCCAGGGTTGCCCCCAAGCCCTTCGCAGTCATTGAAAGAAAGCCCTCAGGCTCGGAAAGGATCAGGAGAATCGTGCCAAAGAAAGCGCCGTTCGCCGGAAGCAGACTGAGGTGAGACGTAAAGCCTTGCTCCGGAAACCACTTCAGGGATACCGCTCGTTCCCCCCATATCACCAGGCTCGCCGCCCCCAGGAAGAGAATCCACTTAAACCCGTCGAGGAAACCAAGAAAAGGAGCGATCACCCAGCAGACCCAGAGGCTTGGCAGGAGCGCGAGGAAGTATGCGGCGAAGTGGGGGCGAGCGGTTCGGTACTTCTGAGTGAACCCCAAGGCCGCGCCGGGGACGACGAGCCTGTCGGTGAGAACGTTCCAAGCCAGTCCGGCCGAGAGGAGCGCGAATCCTATTTCACGCACGGCGCCTGACCCTCCCCAGGAATCCCAAGCCTAACCCGACCACAAGAAACGCACCAAAAGGCAGAGCGAAGCCCGAGGCCGCATGGGTATGCCATTTCTCGCCCAAGATCGGGAACCCCCAGACCGTTCCCAGGCCTAAAAGCTCGCGCAGGAAGCTCATCGCGATCATGAGCCCGCTGAATCCGAGGCCCATCCCCAGCGCGTCCACCGCCGAATGACCAGCCGTCTGGTGCCTGGCGAAGGCTCCGGCCCTTCCCAGAACGATCTCGTTCACGGCTAAAAGGGGAAGGAATATCCCCAGGCGCATCGCCAAACCGCCCCACAGGGCATGGGTGGCCGCTTGAGCCAGAGCCGTGTAGACCGTGGCGACGATGATGAACGCCGTCAGCCGATAATGGGCTCCGAGGAACGCCCGAAGGAGGGAAACCGTGAGGTTTGTTGCCAGGAGCACGGCCACCAGGGCTGCGGAAATGAGTGCCGCTTCTCTGAGGGTGGTCGAGAGGGCCAGTAGTGGACAGAGCCCGGCGATGCCCCGAATCAAGGGGTTCTCGGAAAAGAATCCTTTGGTCAATATCTCGCCCGAGGTTAGCTTCATCGCCTACGGTCTCCGAGCCGATCCAGGAGCGGAGTAGCCAGGCTGACCGCCAAAGGCAAAACGAAAAGCCCTTCGGGGTCCCCTCCCATTCCTCGCAGGAGGGCAATCAGGGCTCCCAGGGAGAGCCCGAAGACCCACTGACCTCCGTGCGCCAGGGGAGTCGTTAGCGGATCCGTGGATAGAAAGACGATCAGGAAGTAAAGCGAAGGCATGCACAGGACTTGCCGGATGTCTCCGTGAAACCAGACGTGGGACCCATCCCCCAGACGCGTTCCGAGTCCGACAAGGAGGAGAGCGCCCATGGCGATCCTCCATTTTATGCCCTGACCAAGAAGGAAGACGGCGCCCAGAACCAGGAGTGCCGCCGAGGCTTCTCCGTTCAGATGCCCCGGACGGAAAAGGAAATCGTTTACCGAGGCCAGCCCGATGCCGTGCCAGGTGTCGGGAAGGGTTAAAGGAAAGTCGGCTTTTATCGGGGTGCGGTGAAAATAGTTGGGCCAGGAAAGATAGACAAAGAGCCTCCCGGCCAGGGCCGGATGGAGAAAGTAGAAGCCGTTTCCTCCGAACGCCTCCTGTCCGATGAGGATTCCGAAAGCGGTTCCCGCACACGCCAGCCAGGGAGGGGCGCCGGAAGGAAGCGTGAGAGCCATAAGACAGCCCATGAGAGCGCCATGGCCGTTCGTAATCCTCAAGGGAAGGCCGCGCATTCGGCAACACAAACTCTCGGCCAGGATGGCCGTTAGGATCCCCGAGACAAGAAGGACGAAGCTCTCCAGGCGCCAGAGGAAGAGGGCGCCAGCAACGGCGGGGAGGAGGGCCAATCCCCAGCTGAGATGATAGGACGACAGCGACGCCCCGGAAAACTCATGAGGGGAGCTTGAGACGATCACTCCCTTTAGCCTCATGGGGAGCGCCATTTCAAGAGGCAGGAACTCTGTCTCTACCTTCGCCACGCTTCTCCAATTCCTTTTTCGCAAACCGGAACCCATGGACCAGCTTGAGGTGCGAGGGGCAAGTCCAGGCGCAAGCTCCGCATTCGCTACATTCCTCCAGCCCATAGGCCCGGGCGACTTCCCAATCCTCTAACTGGCAGGCCTCGAAGAGGCGGGCGGGATTTAGATCGTGAGGGCAGGCTTCCAGGCACCAGCCGCAACGGAGGCAGGGTTCCTCCCTCAGGATCTCAGCGTCTTCGCGTTTGATGAGGAAAATGCTGTGCGTTTCCCTTCCGATCCCGGCCCGGTCATCGAACTGCGCCCAGCCCCGCATCGCATCCCCGGCCACGACTTTCCCCAGACTCTCGGGCTCGACACCGCAAAAGGAAAGGACCGCTGAGAGCGGAGTCCCGATCCGCACCCTCAGGTTGCGGGAAGAGGAAATTCCGCTTCCGGACACCGTGATCAACCTTTCAAGAACAGGATGCCTCCAGATCATCGCCTCAGCAAGAAGAAAGATGCTTTCGGCCTCTACGATAAGGGCGAATCCTGCATCGTCGACCAGATCCTTCAGCACCCTTCGAGGCAGGATCGTGGAGAGCAAAATATCTTCCTCAGCCTGGGGATAGAGCCCGGAGACGCAAACCAGCGCAATGTTCTCCATAGCCTTCACCACTCGTTTCCAGGCCGCAAAGACCTGGGCAGGTCTCGGTTCCACAGCGATCAAGACTCTCTGGCAGGCATAGAGGCGCTGGAGGATTTCCAGGCCTGCCCGAATCGTATCCGAGAACTCCAAGACCAGCCTCTGTGCTCCTGCCGAATAAGGGTCGTCATGAAAGCCGGTGACCACCAGAACTTCTACGGCCCTCTCCGGGATGGGTGGCAAGTTCAAGCCCTTTCCCCAAACGGTCTTAAGAAGTTCCGCCTGTCCGAGCCTGCGAAAATCACGGGTCGGCTCAAAGACCTCCTTTTCGTCCAAGCGTTCGATCCTGACCGATGGCTCCTGGAACCCCGTGAGGTGCGGTAAAAGCTCTATCGCTTCCACTCTTCCGGAGATCGGCGCCAGCAAAGGCACCTGGTCCTCGGCCAACAGGTCTCCGGCCTTGACCTTGCTCCCCTTTTGGACCGCGGGTTTCAACGCTCTTCCATCGAGGGCAAGGAGGGGGACCACGACCCAGTTGGGAACCGGAATGGTTTCGATAGGAGTCTGCCAGGCAGGCTCTTTGGAAAGGGGAATCCCCCCCCGGAACGGGCGCCCCCGCAGGATCCTTTTCATCCCGACAGACCGATGCCCTCCGGAAGGCGATGTTCCAGAGGGCGTTCCGTAATTCGCGGATCTCTCATCTTACTTATGTTTCTCTAACAGCCTGCGCAGTTCCTCCATGAACTCCTTGCTGTCCTTGAAGGAGCGGTAGACCGAGGCGAAGCGGACGTAGGCCACGCCATCCAAGTCCTTCAGGGCTTCCATGACCAGTTCCCCCACCTCCTGGCTCGTGACCTCGCTTTTGCCCGTGGCGGTCAGCTCCCCTTCCACGCTCTCCACGATCTTCTCCAGGGCGTTGATTCCGATCGGCCGCTTCTCGCAGGCCTTCCGCATGCCCCGCAGCAGCTTCTCCCGGTCAAAGGGCTCCCGCCTTCCATCCTTCTTGACCACCACCAGGGGTGGCTCCACGTACTCGTAGGTCGTAAAGCGCCGCTTGCAGGAGAGGCATTCCCGCCGGCGGCGGATGGCGTCTCCGTCCCGGGACAGCCGGGAATCGATCACCCGGTCCTTCTGGAATCCGCAAACCGGACAGCGCATTACTTGGCCTTCGGCTTGAACAGCTCCACCTTGAGCTTCGCCTCCTTGAGTATCTGTCGGGAGAGCTCGTCGGGGTACCCTTTCCGTACCACGATCCTCTTGATCCCTGCGTTGATGACCATCTTCGTGCACAGGACGCAGGGGTGATGCGTGGAATAAAGCGTCGCGCCCTGGATGTTCACGCCCGAGGTCGCCGCCTGAATGATGGCGTTCTGCTCGGCATGGATGGCCCGCGAGACCTCATGCCTTTCTCCGGAGGGAACGCCCAGGCGATCCCGTAGGCAGCCCCCCAATTCATCGCAGTGCAGCAGCCCGGCCGGCGGGCCGTTGTATCCCGTGGCCAGGATCCTCTTGTCCTTGACCAGGAGGGCCCCCACCGACCGGCGCAGACAGGTGGAACGCCGGGACACGAGGTCGGTGATGCCCATGAAATACTCGTCCCAGGAGGGTCTACCGTCTGTTTTCTTGCTTCGCTTCAAAAAGGCCTATCTCGGAGGCAGGCCTGCCCCCTCCTGGAAGGAGAGCTCCCCTTTGACCTCGGTCAGGCAGTCCGAGAGCACGTTCATCTGGTGCAGGGCGATGGTCTCCTCCAGGGCCTGGCGGGCGATCAGCCCCATATCCACCAAGATGTCCCCCAGGCGTGTGGCCCCGGCGGACTCTCGCTGCTTGCTCAGGGCCTGCTTGAGCTGCTCGCGGTCGATCTTCCCGGCCTCGGTCAGGATGTCCCCGATGAGCTTCTTCCTCTCGTCCGAGGAAAAGCTTACCACCTCCCCGTGGGCGAAGGCCACGTGCTCGCATACCTCCGCGCTCTCGATGGTCAGGGTCCCTGTCCAGCGCTCGGCCTTGGCTTTGGAAACCACTTCGTTGAAGGTCATCAGTCCCAACTTCTTTGCCATGATAGCCTCCTCCCTCTTATAGGCGGTTGGCGTAGAGAGGAAAATGTCTGCAGAGCGACCCGACATCGCTCTTCACCTCGGTCGCAACCTTCTCATCTCCGGGATGAGAAAGCACCTTGTCCAACAAGCCGGCGATGGCGACCATCTCGGGTTCCTTCATGCCCCGGGTGGTCAGGGCCGGGGTGCCCAAGCGGATCCCGCTCGTCACCGTGGGCTTCTGGGTTTCAAAGGGCACGGTGTTCTTGTTCACCGTGATCCCGGATGCCCCCAGGACGTCCTCGGCCTGCTTTCCGGTGATCCCCTTGGTCGTGAGGTTCACGAGCAGGAGGTGGGTGTCAGTTCCCCCCGAGACCAGGTGGTAGCCCCGCCGTTTCATCTCCTCGGCCAGGGCCCGGGCGTTCTTCACCACCTGGGACTGGTAGGTCTTGAACTCCGGCTCCAGGGCCTCCTTCAGGGCCACGGCCTTGGCCGCGATGCAGTGCATCAGGGGTCCGCCCTGCATCCCGGGCATCACGGTCCGGTCCACATCCTTGGCGTACTTCGCCTTGCACATAATCATCCCGCCACGCGGCCCCCGCAGGGTCTTGTGCGTGGTCGTGGTCACGAGGTCGGCGTAGGGGACCGGGGAGGGGTGCAGGCCGGTGGCGACCAAGCCGGCGATGTGGGCGATGTCCACCATGAGCGTGGCCCCCACCTCGTCGGCGATCTCCCGGAACTTGGCGAAGTCCAGGGTCCGGGGATAGGCGCTGGCCCCGGCCAGGATCATCTTGGGTTTGTGGACCTGGGCCATTTTGCGGAGCTCGTCGTAGTCGATGGTCTCGGTCCGCTGGGACACCCCGTAGGAGATGCAGTTGTAGAACTGGCCGGAGAAGTTCACCTTGTACCCGTGGGTCAGGTGCCCGCCGTGGGAGAGGTCCAGGCCGAGGAAGGTGTCCCCCAACTTCAGGAGGACCATGTAGGCCGCCATGTTGGCCTGGGCCCCGGCGTGGGGCTGGACATTGGCGTGGTCGCACCCGAAGAGCTGTTTGGCCCGCTCCCGGGCAAGGTTTTCGGCCACGTCTACGAACTCACACCCTCCGTAGTAGCGCTTTCCGGGAAGCCCCTCGGCGTACTTGTTGGTCATCACCGAGCCCAGGGCCTCCAGGACCGCGTCGGAGACGAAGTTCTCCGAGGCGATGAGCTCCAGGCCGTCGGCTTGGCGCCGGGTCTCATTTAGGATGGCCTCGTAAATGTCCGGATCGTACTGTCTCAGGGGCAATGAATTCATCATACCTCCAGGGCTATCTTTCGATCTGTTTTATTTTATCGATCCTTCTCCCGTGCCGCCCGCCCTCGAAGGAAGAGTCCAGCCAGGCCTCGGCGATCACCTTGGCGGTCTCCTCGGAGACGAAGTCCGCGGCCAGGACGAGCACATTGGCATCGTTGTGCGCCCGGGCCAGCCGGGCCATCTCGGGAGAGAAGCACAGGGCGGCCCGGATGCCCTTCACCTTGTTGGCCGACATCGCCATGCCGTTCCCTGTGGCGCACATCAGGATCCCCTGGAAGGCCTGGCCCCCGGCCACGGCCTGGGCCGCCGGGATCCCGTAGTCCGGGTAATCGCAGGACTCCTGGCTGTTCGTGCCGAAGTCCTTGACCTCGTAGCCCTTGGACATAAGCAGGGCCTTCAGGGTTTCCTTGAGGTGGAGCCCCTGATGGTCCGCGGCCAGAGCGATGAGCTTGCCTTTATCCATAACCTTTAAAGTATAAAGGATTTCCCATATTTTTTCAAGGGGAAAAGGTGCCCCTGGTGTCTATAAAAGAGGGCAAGGGCAAGGACATCGGATGATCAATAGAAATCAGAGGAGAATATCAGCTAACTTACGCCCCGGGAATGGCGCGATCAAACCTCTGCCAACTCTCCGCGAAAGATCGTTACGGCTTCTCCGCCTAATCGCACCCGATCCCCCTCGACGCGGACCCGCACCATCCCTCCCCGGGCTGAAGCCTGATAGGCTACCATCTCTTTCTTGCCCAGACGTCCTATCCAGAACGGCCCCAGACAGCAGTGCGCGGACCCGGTCACCGGGTCCTCCGGAACTCCGGCCCCGGGGGCAAAGAACCGCGACACGAAATCAAATCCCGGTGTGGAGGCCATGCTCGTGACGATGACTCCCCGAACTTCGATCCGCTTGAGCTTTTCGTGATCGGGCTTGAGCCTCCGGACCATCTCTTCCGATTCCACCTCCACGAGGTAGTCGAACCGGCTCTTGCCCACCGTCTTGGGGACCACCCCCAAGGCCTCGCTCAATCCCTTCGGTGCCTTCGCCGGAGAAGGGGGTGTGGCCGGGAAATCCAGCTCGATCTCCTCCCCCACCTTCCGGGCCGTGAGCAGGCCGCTTTTGGTGTGAAACCGCGCCTCCTTGTCCCCCGCCAGCAGGCCGGCCTCCCAGAGCACATGGGCGCTCGCCAGGGTCGCATGCCCGCAGAGGTCCACCTCCACCGCCGGGGTGAACCAGCGCAGGCCGTAACCATCCTCCCGGGGAACGAGAAAAGCCGTCTCGGAGAGGTTCATCTCCCGGGCCACGTTCTGCATCCAGCCCACCTCCCGCTCTTCGGGAAGCAGACAAACCCCGGCCGGATTCCCGGCAAACGGCTTCTTCGTGAAGGCATCCACCTGATAGATTTTTATTCCCATTAAGAAACTCTAAATGTCCGCGCAATGCTACGATGCAAGCCTTTCTGGTCCTCCTTGGAAATCAGGGGCAACCACTATATATTGTGGTCCCCTCGGAATTGTCTCGTAAGCAGCGCCGATAAAGCTCGGTTACGTCTGTTGAACCAAAACAGCCCGCAGAATGGGGATCTCCGAAAGGCCTCCGAAATCCGAGAGGGGTTCCCGCCTACCTCACGCCTACCTCACGCCTACCTCACGCCTACCCCACCCCCTTTTGGATACCCGACCACTATATATAGTGGGTGTTCCCTTTTTCACAATGAACGGCTGATTTTGGAGGTTGAGCCAGTGGATTAGAACAAACATGCGTCGTGCTTATTTGCACCTAAAGTTCTATTCGGTTATTCTTAAGATAAATACACCCTTCGGATCAACCTGTTTTACTATTTCAAATACATGTTCTTTCTCGGGCTGTTTTGTCGAGTAAGAACGTCCATCCCTCGTATTCAAGTCGACGGTGCCATCGTGAGACGTGGTGACTGCAAACACTTTCCCTTCCATTATTAATTGTTTCGCTTGGTACCATTCTATTTTCTCTTTTGGGGAATTGCGAACGATCTGCCAAAAAAAGGGGCGTAGAAAGGAGAGGTCAGAGAACGCAAGCAAGATTCGATGAGAATCACGTAAAGCCTCTTTCTCACGCTGGGTTATTGCAAGCTCATTAGATTTAAAACAGGGGACTAGTTGATCAACAAATTCGTCTGCCGGCATTTTCTTCGGATTCTCAGCCATCGCGATGCAAACGAATCCTATAAAGAAGGAAACTACCAAAGGCAACCGCATCATTTTACACCTCCTGAGATAATAACCAGTTCAATTATCTAATGCCGCATGGCATGCATCGCTGGCGATGCTCTTCCTCCAAATAATCATCCCCAAAAGCAACATGATCACCCCAACGGTCTTCAAACCCCGACCACTATATGTTGTGGTGGTCCCCTATTTCACAAGGAGAGGCTGTTGTGAGATAAATCATAGCATAATCAGCCCCATAAGGACAAGGGGGCAGGCAGGAGCGGGAAGAAACCCGTTGCCATCTTCGGTTCGACAAAAAGGTCAGGGCTAAGAGCCCTGGCCCAAAGGAGGAGGCGATCCGGTCAGGATGCTCCCCCCATCCACTCCCGCTCTTTTCACCGGCATTGCACTGGCTTTACCCCGGCTTTACACCCTCTTTACACCCATTTAGCACCCTTCGGGAGGCTATACAAGGAGAGATCGTGCTGCGTGCGCCCGGAAGAGAGGCTTCGGAAGGATTTAGATCGGCACCAGTCTACTGATCGGATGTCGTCTGCCAACAGAAGGATGTCTGCATCTCCGTTAAAAGCCAAGGGGTTCCCCTTGTACAAGAGACACCCCTATGGCCTTTCTGATGTTACAAGCTACCTCACCACCACCATCTTTCTGGTGAGGGTCTGATCACAACCTTCGGCCCTCAGAAAGTAAACCCCGCTCCTCACCTCCTTTCCACTTCCATCTTTTCCGTCCCAATACACCTCGTGAGGCGTAAGGCGTGAGGCGTAAGGTGCAAACGACCTTACGACCCGGCCCGTAACATCGTAAACGCTCAGACGAACCGGCCCCAGAGCCACTGGCCCGAGTCGAATCGTACATCCCCCTTTTACCGGATTAGGGCTGATCGAAACATCAAATGACTCGGCCTTAAATGGATGGGCAACTTCCTGACCGACCCCGGATATGATGGAATCCACGCCGAAGACCAGAAGATTTCCCAGATAGGCTCCGCCATAAGCTACGTTGAAGTTCTCGCCCCAGACATCCGTAATCGTCCAACCAGATTCATAATGCCGGACAGACTGCGCCGGGTGAGGATTGCTTACATCCACCAGGTCCATCCGTCCACAGTATTCCACGGACTGATAATAATAGGTTCGCCCCCCTACCCAGACATAGTGAGGGGCGAAGTAATGCAGCCCATACAGGGCATCCTCCCCGATTGAATGACTATACCATCCCGCTGTATCCGGACGCACCGGGTTGGCTACGGTAATGATATAGAGCCCATCCCCAGGATTCCGGAAATAGGCTAAGATATAGCCCAAGGTATCCGCAAACTCTACGTCTTTTCCGCCAGGTGCAGGCCAGTCCCAGTCATATGCGTTGCGCGGACTACGCGGATCGCTCACATCAATCACATGAAACGTCCAAGGCAACCCGTCCGGCACATAGGCGTATTGCCCACGAACCCACAAATCGTAAACTCCATCGCCAGGACCCCGCCACCTCCCTAAAAAGTAGGGATTCCGGGGATCCGCCACATTCACAGTCCACAAATTGTCACCGAAATGTCCCGAAAGATAGACCAGCGTGTCCTGCACAAAGATGCCGTAGGCCACCCCGGTCTGCAATCCAGACCAGCGCCCGATCACCGTAGGCTGGGCCGGATTCCGAATGTCCACAATAACCAGTCCGCTATCTCCCTCGGCGGCGTAAAGCAGAGAGTCCTTCAACATGATGTCAAGCGTCCTCCAGGGTATCTCCAAGTGGCCAAGCTCAACAGGCTGAGAGGGGTTAGACACATCCAGCACCCGAAGCCCGTCCATGCCGTGGGCCACATAGAGATAATTCCCCTGCTTCACCAACTCCCAGCAGGCATCCCCGGTAGGATAATGAGTAATCTCCCGAGGCTGGGAAGGATTTCGAACGTCCATCACCCGAAGGCCCTTGCCGCCGTCGGCAAAGTAGACCAAACTGTCTTTGGCAAAGACATCACCCCCTGAGCCTGGTGTCTCGTAACGACCCAGCTCAACAGGATTTGCCGGATCTGTGATATCAATAACCCACATGTGGCTGAGACTGCTTGGGGGATAACGATCATATTCAAAATAGTCCTCGCAGAGGTAAGCAAGGTTGCCAGAGACGGTAACGCTGCGAGGAAAGACATATTGACCGCTGGGACGGAAGCATTTTATTTTCAGAGGGACTTGGGGATTCTTTACGTTTACTATACAGAGGCCGCTATCCAATGCCGCAACATAAGCTAGCGTATCACGGATGATGAGATCCATCGTACCACCAAGCCCCGTACATCGTCCCACTTTACGAACATCAAAGGGATCGCGGATATTATACACTGCGAGTTCAGAAGTCCACCCCGCACCGACAACATAAGCCAGCGTGTCCACCACTTGTATTTTCTTCCCCCAACTGGTATCGTAACCCGCTACCACAAAGGGAGAAGCAGGGTCGTTCACATTGATCACGAACAAATCCGAGGAATCCTGCATCCCACCGCTCCCAACTACGTATGCGAGAGAATCTTTAACCCAAACTCCATGCATATGATACCCGCACCTCACCTTCCCCACCACCCTCGGAGCCCTCACATCCCGCACATCCACAATCGCCAGACCGTTATAAGCATCTACCAGATAGGCATAGCCGTTCTGGACGAAGAGGTCCTCTATGATGGAGAAATTCACATCATACGCCCTGCCCATCTCCACAGGATTCGCCGGGTCCGAAACATCCAAAATAAGCAGGCCGCAGCTCACTCCCACATAGGCGTAGTCCCCTTGCACCACTACCTGACGGGCAGGGCCTAAGAGGGTCTGGCCCAAAAGCCGCATCCCCAGGCTGTCCCGAGGGAAAGCCGAGGAAGTTCCTGCAATGCAAACAAGGACAAAGATTAAAAATAGGATGCGCTTCATTTGAAATGCTCCCATTGATGCAAAAGGAGACCTATGCCCCTTTCTCAGGGGTGTCTCCTTTCTCATCTTCCAGCTTCAACCCGACCGAACCGAACCATCCGAACCACATCTTCACCTAACCCTCCTCAACCGAATAAGGAGCCCGAAAGCCAACTCACGGAAGAGAAACGATGGTGCGCTGCTTGCCTGGCTGTTAAAGCATAACAAATTCAGGCGGCGACGTCAAGCTCAAAATCAACGAAGGCAGATAAATCCCTTGAAATGAGTGCTCAATTATATACTTCCATCCCCAATCCGCATTAAAAAACCCCTGAAATACGTGGGGTGGGTGTACAGTGGGTGTTTGGTGGGTGTTCAATGGGTGTTCAATGGGCCCCCAAAACGAAGGTCTGGGTGGCCCATAGGAAACCCACTCACAATTTTGGGGTGGCCCACCCTCTCCTTTTTGCCCTTTCCGTCAATTCCTCGTAACCCCTTGAAGATGGCCCTGATTGCGTAAAATTGGCTCATTTCACCCAACCAAGAATAAAATCATGTTTACTTAATAGACGACATAAGGAACAAAAGGAGGGAGCTACAGAATGTGGGAAGTCAAAACCTTCGCTTTTTCGGACGTAATACTCTTCCTCCAAATAACCATCCCCAAAAGCAACATAATCACCCCCACGGTCACCCCGGCATCCGCCAGGTTGAACACCGGCCAGCGATCGAGATGATAACTCCCGATATGGATATCGGGAATATTCACATCGATGAAATCCCGCACCTCGCCCCAAAGGAGCCGGTCGATGAAGTTCCCGATGGCCCCGCCCAGGATCAGGGCAAAAGCCAGAAGGTTCCAGGGAGAACGATCTTTAATTTTGAAGTAGTAAAGGAGGATGAGGAGGATAGCGATGAGGGAGAAAACAAGAAAGGCCGCATTCGAGCCCATCTTCAGGCTGAACGCGCCATGCGGATTGCGGATGTAGGTCAGACGGACCGCATCGCCCAGGACCGGAAGGGAGGACCCCAGGGCCATCCGGGCCGCCACCAGGGCTTTGGTGAGCTGGTCCAGCAGGACCCAGAGCGGACTGAGGATGAGGAGGAAGCCGAGGCCGCGAACCCGGAGACTATCGGATCTTCCGGGCCTCTCGGGCCTCATCTTCCTCTTTGCGGCACTTCATGCACAGCCGGGCGTGAGGCATCGCCTCCAGGCGGGTCTTCTCGATGGCCTTGGTGCACTTCTCGCACTTCCCGAAGCTCCCCTCATAAATCTTGCGCAGAGCGTCGTCCACCTCCAGGAGCAGCTGGCCCTCGCTGGAGGCCAGCATGTACTCCCGCTCCCGGTCGATGGCGTCCGTGCCCAGGTCGGCCATGTGGAAGGAGTAGGCCGAGAGGTCGCCCGAGGAATCCCTGGACGTGCGCTCGAATATCTCCTTTTTCATCACGTCCAGGATCCCATTCAGGCGCTTGTGCTCCTCCATGAGATTCTTCTCGAACTTCTCCATCTCCTTCTTCGTCAACACGTAGTTCACCCCCCTCCCTCCCGCGATAAGATGATCGTGGCTTTCTCCCCGTTCACGATTTGTTCCTTGGCGATGTCCCCGCCCCCGTCCCCCTCGGAAAGGGTCAGGGCCAGGGTCTCGCGCTTGACGTACTCCGTCTGCCTGGCGAGGGCCTGCATGAGCCGCTCGGTCGTCCGGTATCGTATGTGGATGCGGTCCGTGACCCGGAAGCGGGCCTCCCGGCGCATCGCCTGGACCAGGTGCACGAACTCCCGGGCCAGACCCTCGTCCTCCAGGGCCTCGCTGCGGGTGAGGTCCAGGGCCAGGGCCAGCCCGTCCTGCTCCCGGACCGCCCAGCCCGGCTTCTCCTTCTTCAGGATCTCCACGTCGTCCCGGTGGACCTTCCCGGTTCTCATCTCCACGAAGGCCAGTTCCCCGTTGGCCAGCTTGACCACCACCTCGGCTTTCACGCCCTCCAGCTCCTCGGCCACGGCTTTAGCCTCCTTGCCGAACTTCGGGCCCAGGCGGTCGTAGCGGGGCTTCAGGGTGAACGTCCAGAACCCGTCCAGGTTCGACCGGACCTCCAGGGCCTTGACATTCAGCTCCTCCCGGATCAGGTCCCCCAGATCCGCCAGGGCCTGTTTTTCGCTCTCGCTTGCGGCAACGACCGCGAGGAGGGGAAGCGGCTGGCGGACCTTAAGCTGGCGGTCGTTCCGGATCGAGCGGGCCAGGGCCACCACCCGGCGCACGAAATCCATCCTTTCCTCCAGGGACGGGTCCAGGACGGCCTCGTCCCAGGCCGGGAAGTCCGTGTGGTGCACGCTCTCCGGGGCACGTGAGTCCACCGAGCGCACCAGGTTCTGGTACATCTCCTCAGCCAGGAAGGGCAGGATCGGAGCGATGAGCTTGACCATGGAAACCAGGCCCTCGTACAGGGTCTCGTAGGCCATGCGTTTGTCCTGGTCATCCTCGGACTTCCAGAACCGCCGGCGCGAGCGGCGCACGTACCAGGTGGAGAAGTCCTCCAGGAAGACCTCGACCCCCCGGACCAGGGGTGCGAGGCTGTAGGCCTCGTAGAGCTGGTCGGCCTCGCGGATCAGGCCATGCAGACGGGAGAGGATCCAGCGGTCCAGCAGGGGACGTTCGCCCTTGGGGCTCGACCCTTCACCCGGCACGAACCCGTCGATCCCGGCGTAGGTCACGAAGAAGGAATATACGTTCCAAAAGGTCAGGAGCTTGCGCTTGACCTCCTCCCCGGCCGAGTACCCGAAGTTCAGGTTCAGCTCCGGGTTGTGGCCGACGAACATCCAGCGCATCACCTCCGCGCCCATCCTCTCTGCGGCCTCGTCGGACAAGATGGCGTTGCCCTTGGACTTGTGCATCTCCTCGCCCCGCTCGTCTTTCATCGTAGCGAAGCCGAGGAGCTTCTTGAACGGGGCCTTCCCCTCCAGGACCGTGCTCATCGCCAGGATGGAATAGAACCAGTTGCGGAACTGGCCCGGGAAGGACTCGGTGATGAAGTCCGTGGGGAACCACTCCTGCCAGTAGGTTCGGTCGAAGGGATAGCCCTTGGCCGGGTCGTTCCGCTCCACTACCGGGCGCACCGTGGAATAGGGCACTATCCCGGCGTCCAGCCAGACGTTGCCCACGTCCGGGATGCGGGTCACTTTGGCCCCGCATTTGGGGCAAGCGATCTTGACCGCATCGATGTGCGGGCGATGCGGAGAGTGACCGTGGAAGGCTTCCCAGCCTTCCACGGCCCGGCTTTTCAACTCTTCCCGCCCGCCGAGGACGTCGAAGCCTCCGCAGGCGCACTCGTAGATCGGCAGGGCCAGGCCCCAGTAGCGCTTCTTGGAGATGCACCAGTCCGCCATGTTCCGGAGCCAATCCAGCTCCCGCTCCTTGCCGAAGGCCGGGATCCAGGTCTCGACCTGCTCCACGGCCTCCATGATCTCGTGGCGCAGGTCCTTCATCGAGATGAACCACTCATCCACCAGACGGAAGATGAGCTCGCTGTCGCAACGCCAGCACACGGGGTAACGGTGGTGGTGGTCCTCCACCCGGAAGAGGAGCTCCTTCTCCCCCAGGTTCTCGATGATCGCCTCGGCGACTTTCTGGACATCCTGGCCCGTGAGCCAATCGAAGCCCGCACCATAGATGCCGAACTCGTCCAGGGGGGCGACCACGGCCAGGCCTTCCTCCTTACCCAACAGGAAATCCTCTTTCCCGCATCCCGGGGCGATGTGCACCATACCGGTTCCCTCGGCCTCGCTCGTTTCCTCCCAGGCTACAACGCGGTGTTCGATCCCCACTTGAGCCGGAAGCTCGTCGAAGGGGCCGCGGTAGCGCCAGCCCACCATCTCTTTCCCCGAAAGCTCTCCCAGAACTTCATAGGGACCGTCCAACTGGCTCGTCAGGCTCTTCGCCAGATAGTAGACTTGGTCATTCTGCCTCACCTTGGCATAGGTTATCTCCGGATGCACGGAAACCGCTACATTGGAGGTAAGGGTCCAAGCCGTGGTCGTCCAGACCAGAAGAAATTCCTTATCCCGTCCCAAGATGGGAAGCTTGATCGTCACCCCGGGGTGGGTGAGATCCTGGTAGCCCTCGGTCGCGATCTCCATGTCCGAGATCGCTGTGCCGCAGCGCGAGCACCAGGGCATCACGTCGTGGCCCTTGTAGATCCAGCCCCGCTCGTGGCAGCGCTTCAGGAAGTGCCAGATGGTGTAGTTGTTCTCCTCGGCCATCGTGAAATAGGAGTGCGCTTTGTTCAGCCAGTCGGGGTCGTCCAGGGGGGTGTCCCACTCCCCCCAATCCATCCACATCCCAAGGCGGATGGAGCTGGCCGTCTGGAGCTTGGAATACAGGTGCACCCGCTGCTTGCATTTCTCGACGAAGGCGTCCACCCCGAAGCGGTCGATGTCCCGCTTGGAGGTGAACCCTAGCTCCTTCTCGACCTCCACCTCGATCCACAGCCCTTGGCAGTCGAACCCGTTCTGGAACCTCTGGTTGAAGCCTTTCATCGCCCGGTAGCGCTGGAAGACGTCCTTGTAGGACCGCCCCCAGGCGTGGTGCACGCCCATCGGGTTGTTGGCCGTGATCGGACCGTCCAGGAAGGCCCAGCGCTTACCGCTCTGGGCGAGCTTTTCGACCAGCTTCTCGAACGAGCGGCTCTCCTGCCAGAACCGCAGGATCTCGTTCTCCAGCTTGGGAAAGTTCAGATCTTGGGGGACGGGCTTGTACATGATTAAAAGATTATTTCGCGTCCAGCGGGTCGAAGTGACAGATCTTCTGGAACTCCTTGAACCGGGCCACGATCTCCTCCGGGGCCAGGGTCTTGAACCGCTCCAGGCCGAACCGTTCCACGCAGAACGAGGCCATCACGCTTCCGTAAATCATGGCCTGGCGCACACTGGCCTCGTCGGCGCTCCCCTTCCGGGCGAGCGAGCCCACGAAGCCTCCGGCGAAGCTGTCCCCGGCGCCGGTGGGGTCCTGGACCTCCTCCACCGGATAGGCCGGGGCCGAGAAGATGGAGTCTTCGTAGAACATCAGGGCCCCGTGTTCGCCCTTCTTCACGATCACGATCTTGGGCCCGAAGAGCTGGATGGCACGGGCCGCCTTGACCAGATTGGGCTCCTGGGTGAGCTGGCGGGCCTCGGCGTCATTCAGGATCATCACGTTCACCCGGGACATGGTCTCGAACAGCTGCGGCCGCTTGGATTCGATCCAGTAGTTCATCGTGTCGCAGGCCACGAGCTTGGGCTTCCGGACCTGGTTCAGGACCTCCATCTGCAGTTCGGGATCGATGTTGGCCAGGAAAACATAAGGGGCGTCGCGATAGGCCTCCAGGACCACGGGATGGAAGTCCTGGAAGACCCCCAGCTCGGTCTTCAACGTCTCGGCGTCGTGCAGGTCGTAGTCGTAACGCCCCTGCCAGCGGAAGGTCTTTCCTCCCGGGACCACGGCAAGCCCGCGCAGGTCCCCGCCGCGCTCCTCCAGGAAGGCCAGGTCCCCGCGGGGGAAATCGTCGCCCACCACGGCCGTGACCTTGAGCGTGCTGAAGAAGCTGGCGCTGGCCGAGAAATAAGAAGCCGAGCCGCCGACCACCTCGCTGGCATGGCCGAACGGCGTGCGGATGTTGTCCAGGGCCACCGAACCTACGACCAGGATGCTCACGGAAGCTTCTCCGCGATCCGGGTGATGAGCCGGCGGAGCCTGGGCTCGGCCTCGGCGGCGATGGCCAGGACCTCCTCGATCCGGGTCGGCTTTAAGGTTTCGGGAAGGCCCATGTCCGTGATCAGGGAGAACCCCAGGACCCGCAGGCCGGAATGACGGGCCACCAGGACCTCCGGGATCGTGGACATGCCCACCGCATCCGCCCCGATGATGCGCAAAAACCGGTACTCGGCCGCGGTCTCCAGGTTCGGCCCGGTGACCGCGGCATATACCCCTTTGACCAGAGTGATGCCTTCTTCCAGGGCGGCTTTCTCGGCCAAGCTTAAGAGTTTCCTATCGTAACATTCGAACATGTCCGGGAACCGCGGGCCCAGGCGGTCGTCGTTCTCCCCGATAAGAGGGTTCTGGCCCAGGAGGTTGATGTGGTCCGTGACCGCCATGATGTCCCCGCTCTTGAACAGGGGGTTCAAGCCCCCCGAGGCATTGGAGACCACCAGGATCCCGGCCCCCAAGGCCCCCATCACTCGGACCGGAAATGTAATCTGCTCCGGGGAGTAGCCCTCATAGAAGTGGAACCGCCCCTGCATGGCCACCACCGGCTTTCCGGAGAGGGTCCCGAACAGGAGCTTTCCGGCATGGCTCTCCACTGTGGAGGCCGGGAAATAAGGGATCTCCTCGTAGGGGATGGTCGCCTCCAGGACGATGTCTTTGGCCAGCCCACCCAGCCCGGTCCCCAGGATGATCCCTGCGACGGGACTGGTCGCTACTTTCGCTTTCAGAGCGGCTGCGGTCTCTTCGATTCTTTTCTTGAGTTGGGTCATCATCTCCCTTTGCTCAGGGCCAGTAGCGCCCGTTCGGCGTCCCTTTGGCTGATGCCGGCGACCTCTATCGTTTTCTCTCGGGAGCGCTCCCCATGCGCGATCCTCACCGCCCTGCGGCGGAGGCCCAGGACTTCAGCCAGGAAGGCGATGAGGTGTGCGTTGGCCACCCCCTCCACCGGCGGCGCGGTGACCCGCACGGCGAAGACGCCGCCCGGGCGGATCTCGGCGACCTCCTCCCGCCTGGCCCGGGGGATCACGTGGATCCGGAGCCGAGCCACAGGGTGCTGGTCGGGCTTCTCCATTAGAAATCTTCTTCCAGGGCCTCGGCCTTAGGGGGGGACGAAGGAGCCGCCACTCTGCCGGAATGCATCTCCTCCAGAAGGTTGAGCTGGGACTCCACCAAACTCTTGAACTGGGCGATGAAAGCATTCCGCTGCTGTTCCAGGACGGCCACATCCCGTTGCAGGCCCTGGGCCCTGTGGCGCGCCTCGGTCACGATCCCATCGGCCTTGTGCTGGGCCTCCCTTAGCAGGAGGTCGGCCTCGGCCCGGGCGTTCTCCTTGATTCCCTCCGTGGTCTGCTGGGCCGCGAGCATGGTTTCCCGGAGGGCTTTCTCCATCTTGCGGTAATCCTCGATCTGGGCGTCCAGGCCGGCCATGCGCTCCAAGAGGGCGGCGTTCTCCCGGGCCAACTCCTCGAACTCCTTGGCGACCATCTCCAGGAACGCCTGCACCTCGCCGGTCTCGTAGCCCCGCATGCCCTTCTTGAATGTCTGTTTGCGAATGTCCAACGGCGTTACCTTTGCCATCGCTCCCTCTTAATTCCTCGCTCCAAAGATCGCCGTGCCGATTCGGACCATCGTAGCCCCCTCCTCGATGGCGACCTCGAAATCGTTCGTCATGCCCATCGAAAGATGTTCCATCGCAACGTTGGGGAAAGCACACCTTGCGATCTCATCCCGGAGTCTCCTCAAGTTCCGAAAGCAGACCCGGGCCTCCTCCATGGGGCCGAACGACCCGACCGTCATCAAACCCTTCACGGAAAGGCCTTCCACCGTTGCGATGCGCTCCAGCTCCTCCCCGGCCCGTTCGGGTGAGAGGCCGTATTTCGTGACTTCCCCAGAGGTGTTCACCTCCACGAGCACCGGTACCGACTTTCCCAACTCCCTCGCCCGCTTCCCCACGGCCTGGGCCAGGTGCAGGGAATCGACGGCATGGATCCAATCGAAGATATCCACCGCCTTCCGGGCCTTGTTCGTCTGCAGGTGGCCGACCAGGTGCCAGGCCACCTGGTCGCGGATCTCGCGGATCTTCTCCTCGGCCTCTTGGACCCGGTTCTCGCCCAGGGCACTGATCCCTGCCCGGATGACCTCCTGGATCCTCTCCGCCGGAACGGTCTTGGTCACAGCCACGAGCAGGATCTCCTCGGGCTTACGACCGCTCCTTCGGGCTGCGCCGGCGATGCGCTCCCGGACCTCGGCCACAGCCTCGGCGATCTCAGGATAACTTTTCATTATAACGAAATCCTTCGCCGGAATGCAAGTGCCATCGGACGTTTTATGGAAGCGAATCTGGTGGGCCCTCTGGGATTCGAACCCAGGACCGACGGATTATGAGTCCGCTGCTCTACCCTTGAGCTAAGGGCCCCCGTTATCTCAGATTGACGGCCACCGACCCCAGGTACCCGGTGCATCCTACCGCGTCCAGCTGGCAGAATCGGAAATAGGAGAAGACGATCCAGTGGCTCCCCTGGGGAAGGTAGGTCAGGCTCGACCAGGTCCCTGTCCGGTTGAGGTCATTCGGCCCCAGGACCACAAGGGCGATTTCCAGCCGGTAAATGTCGTTCGCCGGCAGGTTTACGGCCAGGCTCTCGGTCTCCAACGAGGTGCTGTCGTTTACCCCTCCTGTGGCCAGGATTCCGAGAACGCTTCCATAGGTCGTGCGGGTGTCCGAGGATTTCACGCTGCACATCGTCTGCACCTGGTTCAAGCTCGTAGACGGGTTGTTCACCGCGAGCACGATAGGCGGTGGCATCGCCCGGTCTTCTGGAACCGGCATGATCTCCACCGGACTGTTGATGCACCCGGCCAAGACGGCCAGGCATAAAACGCAGAGGATCTTCCACATGGCGCACCTCCTCACGCTTTGCGCTTCAAGACTGCGATGAGGCGGTCCACCTCCTCGTCGCTGTTGTAGAAATGCGGGGAGACCCGCACCCCACCCTCCCGGTAGGACACGATGATCTTCTCATGCTCCAGGGCTTCCATTAGGGCATTATCCCTTTTGCCCGTGAAAGATATGATCCCGGAACGATGCTTGGCCGCAAGAGAGCTCCTGATTTTGTAAGGGCTATCCCGGAGGTAGTCCAGGAGCCGGCCCGTGAGCCCCAGGATACTATTCTCAACCCTCTTCATCCCCACTTCGGCGAGCATCCCGAGGGCCTCCCGGAACCCGTAAAGATCCTGATAGGGATGCGAGCCCAACTCGAACTTACGGACGTCGGAGAATGGTTTCCGCTGGTAATTCCGCAGGTTCTTCCAGTCCGTATTCCAGTCCACTCCCAGCCATCCCGCGAACCTGGGTTTGAGCCTGGGAAGCATCCGCTTGGAGATGAAGAAGAAGCCGGACCCGTGCGGCGAGAGGAGCCATTTGACCCCGCCCGCAGAAAGAAAGTCCACCCCGGCCTGCCTCACGTTCAGATCGAGCCCTCCCACGCCCTGCATCCCGTCGACCACGAAGAAAATCCCTCGCAGGCGGCAGAGATCGCTCGTAGCTTTCAAGTCCGTGCGGTATCCGTTGAAGTACTGCACCCAGGACAGGGCTAGGATCTTCGTGCGGCGGGTGAGGCCCCGCGCGATGCTCTCCATGTCCGCGAAGCCCTCCCGTGCTTTGAAGAAACGAACCTTAACCCCATTCCTTCTGAGGGCCAGCCAAGGATAAACGTTCGCGGGAAACTCCACATCCGAGAGCAGGACTTCATCCCCTGTCCGGAGGTCCAGTCCATGGGCCGCGACATTCAGCCCAAAGGTCGCATCGTAGCCCATGCCGATCTCCCCGGCTTCGCACCTGAGCATCCCGGCCAGCAGAGCCCGGCACTCGTCCATCTTCCGGAAGGAGGTCGCGTCATGGGCATGCTGGGTGTGCACCGCCCGATCGAGGAACCCGTCGATCGCCCGCCACACCCTGAGGCTCATCGGTCCGTGACTGGCGTGGTTCAGGTAGGTGAATCGCCGGGTTATGGGAAACTCGGCGCGGTACCGGGAAAAGCCTTTCAAAAAGTTATCCTACGCCGTCGGCATATCCCCGGAGCTTCTGGCTCCGGCTGGGATGCCTTAGCTTGCGCAGGGCCTTGACCTCGATCTGCCTCACTCGCTCACGGGTTACGTTGAACATCACTCCGACCTCCTCCAGGGTGCGCGGATATCCGTCCCCGATCCCAAAACGAAGGCGGATCACTCGCTCCTCCCGCTTAGTCAGGGTGGAGAGGACCTGTTCGATCTGGTCCTGCAACAAGAGGTAGGCCGCGGATCGGGTGGGCGAAGAGGCCGCGGGGTCCTCCACGAAGTCCCCGAAGTGGCTGTCCTCATCCTCCCCGATGGGCTTGTCCAATGAGATGGGCTCTTGGGCCACCTTCAGGATGGCTTTTACCCGTTCCGAGGCCATCTCCAGACGCTCCGCGATCTCTTCCGGAGAGGGCTCCCGGCCAAGCTCCTGGACCAGCTTCCGGGAGGCCTTCACCACCCGGTTGATGGCATCGATCATGTGCACCGGCACTCGGATGGTTCGAGCCTGGTCCGCGATCGCCCGAGTGATCGCCTGCCGGATCCACCAAGTGGCATAGGTCGAGAACTTGTAGCCCTTGCGGTAGTTGAACTTGTCTACGGCCTTCATTAAGCCGGAGTTTCCCTCCTGGATCAGATCCGAGAACTCCAGGCCGCGGTTGGCGTAGCGCTTGGCCGTGGAGATAACCAGCCGCACGTTGGCTTCTACCATCTCCCGCTTAGCCCGCTGAACGGCTTCCTCGTGCTCGGAGATGGTGTCCAGGATATGGCGGATCTCGAGGACCGACCGGCCAGCGTCGGTTTCCAGCAGGCGGATCTTCCTCTTGGCCACCCCGATCCTCGCCAGGTGTTCCCGACGGAGGCTCTCCAGTTCGCGGAGGTGCGGAGCCTGCTTTTTCTGCTCTGGCGCTCGCTTTCGAGCAATCGCCCCTCGTTCCTCCCAGACGTGGGCGATCTCCTGCTCGAAGCCCTGAATCTCCTCATAATGGGCATCAGCCTCCCTGATCATCTTTCGGAGCCAAACCACGGCCCCGTCCAGCAGACGGGGGTGGAGCCGGAGGGCGGCCATCTGGGTGGCCACCTCCTCGCGCTTCTCTGCGATCTTCGCCTGAAGAACGTCTAAGCGCCTTTCGGAGAGGCCGTCGCGGCTCTTTCGGGTCAGGCGCTCCAAGTCCTGGGTCGAGCGCCGGGCCTTGCGAATCAAGGCGAGGGCTCGCTGCCGCTCCCGCCAACCGGAGTACCGCGGGCTCCAGCCCCCCAGGTCGATCTGGATGAAATCCTCCAGCGGGATCTTGCCTTTTTCCACGCGTCGAACCTCCTCCAGGAAGTCCTTCATGCAGGAGTTGCAGGAGAAGACCAAGCGCACGACTTCCCGCTTGTTGGCGTCGATCCGCATCGCGATTTCGGTCTCGCGGTCCCGGTCCAAGAGCGGCACCCGACCGATCTCCCGCAGGTAGGTTCGCACGGGATCATCGAAGCGGGTGATCGGCTCCGGGGGGCCCGGCTCCCGGCGCCGCCTCTTGACCTCGACCTTGACCGCAGCGACCTGCTCCTCGGAATCCACCACCTCGATTCCCATTTCCCGGAGCATCATCATGATGTTGTCGATCTCGTCCGGGGAGATGATGTCCTCGGGCAGGATCTCGTTGATCGTCTGATAGGTGATGAGCTTCTTGGCTTTCCCGATGGCGATGAGCTTGTTGATCCGTTTCTTGAGCATCGCCCGATTCATTTTCTCTCACCTCCTTTGAGCAGGCCTTGGTATTTCGAGGTTAGGCTCCGGGCAGCCGCTTGGTCCTTGGTACGTTCCGCCTCGGCGATGGCGCCCAGCAGGTCGTGCGAGCGCGCTTTCGTCCTCAGGTGCTTCAGCTCGTTCAGGCACTTTTCGAACAAGCGCTCCTCCTGTTCTTCTTTCTCCTGAAAGGCCCAGGAAGCCACCATTCGCTGGGATTCCTCGGATCCCAGCCAGCTCATGAAATCGGCGGAGTCCGTCCTTTTCCCCTTGGCGAGCAGGGCATAAACCTCCAGGACGACCCCGTCCCGGAAGGGGTCCTCGCCCAGAATCTCGCGGACCGGATCCATTCGCTCCGGCTGCTTGGCCAGTAAACGCAGAACCTCCCGCTCCAGCGCCATCTCACGTGTACTCCTTGCCTTGGGCGTTGGCATGGGCAGAGCCCCGCCTGTTTTCTTCGCCAGGCTCCGGGAGAGCACCGCCTCGGAGAGCCCGACCTTCCCCGCCAGTTTCTGCAGGTAGAGCCGCTGCCGGATTTCGTCCTTGAACCTCGCCAGCAGCTCCAGGAGTTCCTTCACCGCCCGGGACTTCCCCGCCGGGCTAGCCAGATCGTAGGTCTTGGCCAGCCGGTCCAGCTCGAAGTCGATCAGATCCCGTTTCTCGCTTAATGCCCGCTCCAGACCCTCCCGCCCTTCCTCCCGAAGGAGACGGTCCGGGTCCATTCCTGGAGGGGGCGTCGCCACATAGATATCCAGGTCAACTTCAAGGAGCGCCTCGAAAGCCCGGCGGACGGCTTTTTGGCCGGCCTCGTCGTTGTCGTAGAACAAAACCGCTTCGCTGGCGAACCGGCCGACCAGTCTGGCCTGGTCCGGAGTAAACGCCGTGCCCAACGTGGCCACGATGTTTTTGACCCCGGCCTGATAGGGAGATAGGAAGTCCAGATAACCCTCTACCACCACGGCGTTCCCGGCGTCCCGGATCGTTCCCTTGGTCTGAAACAAACCGTAAAGAAGCCGCCCCTTTTGGTAGATCGCTGTCTCCGGGGAGTTCAGATACTTCGGCTCCTCCTTCTCGTCCAGCCTCCGTCCCCCGAACCCCGCGACCTTGCCCGAGAGGTTTACGATTGGAAACATCAGGCGGTGCCGGAAGCGGTCGTAGAACCCCTCCTTCCCTTCGCGGGCCAGAACGAGGCCCGCCCTCTCCAGGGATCGAGGCTGATGGTTATCCGCCAGCGCAGCTTTGATTAGCCCATCCCAAGAGGGCAGAGCGTAACCCAACCCGAAGGTTTCCGCTACGTCCTCGCTGAGGCCGCGCTGGGCCAGATAGTCGCGCGCCTCGCGGCCCTGCGCTCCTTTCAGGTTCCGCTGGAAGCACCTCGCGGCATAAGCGTTGGCCGCATATACGGCCTCCGATTCCTCGCTTCTTCCCCCGTCCTCCCTGGGCAAGGACAAACCAGCCCGCTTGGCTAGGAACCGCACGGCATCAGCGAAACCCATTCGCTCGTGCTGCATGAGGAAACTGTAGACGTTCCCCCCCGCACCACATCCGAAGCAATGATAAACCTGCTTCTCCGGGCTCACCACGAAGGAGGGCGTCCGCTCAGCATGGAACGGACAGCGGGCTTTGAAGTGGCGTCCGACCCGCTTCAGGGGCACGTACATCGCAATCACGTCCACGAGGTCGTTCCGCTCTCTAATCTCCTCAATCAGGCGATCGGGAAAGCGCATCCCCCTCCGGCTATCGCTCGTTAAGCGAGCTGTAGTTCCGGCCGCGCTTTCCCGGTGAGACGCGCACTTTTCCCCGTGCCACCAGACTGTCCAGGGTCATCTGCGCCGTGGAGTAACTTACCCCCAGAACCTTCTCCACCTGGCCGATCCCCATCGTACCGTGCTTTTTCATGTGCCGAACCAGAACCTCACCCCGCAGCCTGCGGCGGTGGTCGCCCTCCGCGATCATGCGCTCCCGCCAGGCCTCGGTCCGCTCCGGGGTCCAGAACCCTCCTCGCTGGGGAATGGGAATCCCCCGCGCCCTGCGGAACTCCTCGATCGACCCCCAGATTTTGCGGATGCGGGGCAGGAGCTTCTTCCAGCGTCGGGAGCGGAACAGCTCGGTGCTGGAGGGGTCATGCCCGAATTCCCTGCGGCAGGCCTTGTATTCGGTCAGGGTTCTTTCCAGCCTGCTCTTCCGCCTGAGCTCGCCCATATCGATCTTGTAGGCCTGCATCAGGAACTTCACTTCCCAGCGCTTTAGGCGGTAGCGGTTCTTCAACTGCTCCACACTGCCCAGCTCCTTCAGGGCCGCCTTGAGCCTCCCCGGCGTCCACTCTCTGCGCAGGGTCTTCCTGCGGGCTGAGGAGGCCGGCTCCCAGTTGATCCAGCGCCGCTCCCGACCCCGCTCCAGGATCTGTCGCACCCGCTCCCGAGAGAGGTCCAGCTTTCGCCCCACCGCGGCATAGGTCCCCAGGGCATAGAACAGCTTGACGATGTGGTGGGTCCTTACGGTGTTCCGTTCGATCATCCGCCGGCTCTGCCCGGGCTGAGGAAGCGGCAGATCCCTCTTCCGGCAGAGGTAGCGTTCGGCCTCCTCCCGCAGAAGCCCCAGGGAGATTTTCCCCAAGTTCCGGAGCGACAACAGCGTGGTGGAGGGAGTGGCGAGAAGCTGCCCCATGTTTTTCACCTTGAGCGTCCGGAGAGCGTTCAGGCTTCTCCGGTTCAGCTCCAAGGCCGAGAGCGGAACCTCGTAAAGCCCCTCCGACCGGATCCACGCATCCTGTTCCGCCTCCAGCCTGCCCCGCCGGAAGAGCGGGCAGGAGTTCAACAGTCTCTGCAATTCTTCGAGTTTCTCGTTCTTCCTTTTCATGTAAGTTCCACTATAGTGACCCCGGTCCCACCCTCGTCCCACTCTCCAAGCCGGTGGGCTTTCACACGAGGGTCCTCATCCAAAGTCTCTTTCACTTTCTGGCGCAAGATCCCGGATCCCTTTCCGTGGACCACCCTCACCCGCTTCAACCCGACCCATTCCGCCTCGTCCAAGTATTGATCCAGCTTCTCCAAAGCCTCGTCAGTCCTGAAACCCAGGAGAAGCAGCTCCGGAGAAACGGTTCGGTCGGTGTCATAAGTGACCCTAGCCCTCCCTGGCTCAGCCTCGTTCGCCCCGCCCGCCCGACGGGAAAGCGAGGAAAGGGGAAGCTCGATCCTGATCCCTCCGGCCTCCACCCGGGCCTTCTTCCCGGAAAAGGAGAGCAGGACGCCCTCCCGGTTCATGCGCTCCACCCAGACGGTCTCTCCGACCCGCGGGTCCTCCAGGGGCTTCATCAAGCCCTGTATTTTCCCGGGATCCTCTTCGTTCGCCGTTTTTTTCTCCTCCTCGGCAATAGCCTGCCTCGCCTGTGCAAGGGTTTCCTTTGTTGCCCGCTCTTCCTTAAGTCTGGCCACAACCTCTTCTAATTTCTGTTTGGTTTCTTGAATCAGGGCCCGGGTCTCCTCCCGAGACCGCTCCTTGATAGCTGTCGCTTCCTCTTTGGCCTGCTTCAGCTTGGCCTCATAGGCCGATTTGTCTCTCTCCAGCTCCCGGCGCCTCTGGGCAAGGCTCTCCCTTTCCTGCTCGACCTGGCGCACCCGCCCCTCCAGGCTTTGGATCAGCTCGTCCAGCTTCAGCCCCTCCGGGCTGACCATCCGCTTGGCCTCGGAGATGACCCGGAGGGGAAGCCCCAATCGTTCGGCGATTTCCATGGCGTAGCTTCCCCCCGGGACCCCCATTTGCAACCGGTAGCTCGGCGACAGGGTCTCGCGGTCGAACTCCATGGAGGCGTTCTCCATTTGAGGATGAGAATGCGCGAAAACCTTCAGGCTGCCATAGTGCGTCGTGGCCACGACCCTGGCCCCCCGCTCGCAGAGTTCGTCCAGAACCGCCATGGCCAAGGCCGCTCCCTCGTTGGGGTCGGTGCCCACTCCCACCTCGTCCATGAGCACCAGGGAGTTCTCATCCGCGGCGTTGAGCACTTTGGCGACTTCCCGGATGTGCGAGGAAAAGGTGGATAGGGACTGCTCGATGGACTGCTCGTCCCCGATATCCGCGTAGATGGTCTCGAAGACCCCGAGCACGCTCCCTTCCTGGGCCGGGACCGGCATCCCGGACTGGGCCATCAGGACCAGGAGCCCAACGGTCTTGAGCGCTACGGTCTTACCCCCGGTGTTCGGACCCGTGATCACCAGGGTCGTAAACCCCTGGCCGAGGGACAGGTTCAGGGGCACGACCTTCTCCCGACCCAGGGCTTTGAGCAAGAGGGGGTGCCTTCCGTCTTGAAGATCGATCCTTCCCTCGCTGTTCACCAAGGGCTCCACGGCCCCCAGCGAGTTCGCGAAGTTCGCCTTGGCATAAAGCACATCCATCTCGGTCAGAAGCTCCAGATTGTGCTGAATTGCCTCCAGGCCCTCTCGCACCCCTCCGGAAAGCTCGCCCAGGATTCGCTCCACCTCACGCTTCTCCTTAACCTCCAACTCCCGAAGTTTGTTGTTCATCTCCACGGTGGCCAGGGGCTCCAAGAACACGGTGGCCCCGGACGAGGAGGTGTCGTGCACGATCCCTTTGATTCTTCCTTTCTCCTCAGCCCGGACCGGGATGACATAACGGTTCTCCCTCACGGTAATGATGGCATCCTGCGCGGCCCTGGTCCCCACCTGGGAACTCAGGAGGGAAGAAAGCTTTTCGTGGATCCGGTTCCGGATCACAAGTTTCTCCTTCCGAATTCCCTTGAGCGCACCGCTGGCCCGGTCCAAGACCTCCCCCTCCGGGGAGAGGGCGTGCTCCACGGCCTTCTCGATGTCCTCGAAGACCGCAATCGGTCGGGCCGCCTCCGCGAGCCGCGGGATATGCTCCTTCTTGGCCAGGATGGCTCTCTTGGCTCTGCGGCAGGCCGCCAAGGTCATGGCCACGTCCAGGAGCTCCCTTGCCGAGAGGCTCGCCCCTTCCGCCCTGAGGCGTAGAAGCGGTTCCCGGATGTCTTTGACCCCCTCCAAACCCAGGCCCTCCCCGAACGCCACGAGCTTCCTCATCTCTGCGGTCTGGGCCAAGCTCTCCCGGACGGTTTCCAAGTCCGTCTCCGGCCGGATGAACAGCGCCGCCTCCCTCCCCAGATCCGAAGCCGCCCGTCCGGAAAGCATCTGCCTCACCTTGTCGAATTCCAGGATCTCTATGGCGTGCGCATCCATCGTTCTAACGCTTTGCTTTCAGGCTGTCCGACCGTTTGACCGCCGAGCTGTCCAATGGTTTTGTCTGGGCCTCCCCAACCATCTTTTTTATCTGCTCAACTTGGGTGCTGACGGGTTCTCTCGCCTGGGTCATGAAGCGTTCGTAAAGAGAGCGAAGCCCCGGGCCGATGACCTTGGTGGCCTCGTAAGCCATCGGAGCCACCTGCCTCACCCCTTCGGCTGCAAGCGAACCTTCCACCTTCTCGGCCCAAGGCTTGGGCAGGGGAGCCAAGGTCAAGACCAGGAGGCAGATCGAGAGCAGGAGCCCGCCCTTGAGCAGCCCCAAGGCAACTCCGCCCAGGCGGTCCAAGATGGCTAAGGGCGAAGCCTTGATGAGCTTCCGGAGCAGGAATCCGGCCAAATGAAACAGCAGGAAGACTCCCACGAGGATGACCAGAAAGGTTAGGGCTTCCCGGGCCGGAATCGAAAGCTTCGGAAAGAGCCCTGCCGCGGCCTTGGTGAAGCGCATCGCGGTCCAGAACGCGACCACGAGACCGATGAAGCCAATAACCTCCTTGAGCAGCCCCTTCCTGAAACCCAGCAGCATGAACATCGCAAGGATGATCACCAAAACGAGATCAATCCCGTTCATCCGTTACTCCTCGCTTTTCTTTTAACCCGGGGGCCACCCCAGTCCCCGTCCGCCCAAGAGGTGCAGGTGCAGGTGAAAAACCGTCTGCCCCGCATCCCGGTTGGTGTTGAAAAGCGTCCGGTATCCCCTGGCGTCGATGCCTCTTTCCCTGGCAATCTCCTTGGCTACCCGATGCAGGTGGCCGACCAGGGCTTCATCCTCTGGGGTCATCTCAGCCAATGAGGTGATGTGCTTGCGGGGCACGACCAGCACATGCGTCGGAGCCTGGGGACGGATATCCTCAAAAGCAATGGCCAACTCATCCTGGTAAACGACCTCGGAAGGCCTCTTCCCGGCGATGATGTCACAGAAAAGACAGCCCAAGATCTCCCCTTAAAGATGGAGAGACATCTGCGCTCGGATAGGAGTAGATTAGGAGTGGATTGGGAGTAGGATAAGGGTAAGGACCTCCCGTATTCCTCATACAGCCCTTTTGTAAGCCTCTCATGCGCCTTCTCCTACCCCAGATCTCCCAACTCGTGCAAAACCAAGGCTGTGGCCAGCACCCCCGCAGTCTCCGTGCGCAACTTCCGGGTCCCCATGGAAAAGGTGGCGATGTGCCTCGATTGAGCCAGACTCACCTCTTCCTGGCTGAAGCCTCCCTCCGGCCCGACCAGGACCAGAACTCTACGAACTTCCTTTTTCGGCCGCATTAGGTCCCGGAGTTTCTGTCGTTCGTCCTCCCAGGCCAGAAGGGCCAGATCGAACTCCTTGGCCCGCAGCACCACGTCCCGGAACTCGCACACTTTCTCGATCGCGGGCAGCACCGAACGCTCGGACTGCTTCATCGCCGAGATCGCGATCTTCCGCCAGCGCTCCCTTCGCCCTTCCTCCTCCAGGACCACCACGGTCCGCTCCGTGGTCATCGGGAGGATCCCCGCCACCCCGACCTCGGTCGCCTTCTCCACGACCAGGTCGAAGTGCGCCCCCTTGGCCAGGGCCTGTGCCAGAACCACTTGGGCGATGGGCTCAGCCGTACGTCTCCTTCGGGCTTTGATCCGGCACTCCACCCGTTCCGGGGAGAGGGTTTCCACGCTGGCGTCATACTCCCCTCCAGTACCGTCCACGACCGCGATCACGTCTCCGATCCGGTGCCGCATCACCCGCGTCAGGTGATGCGCCTCCTCCCCGATGAGGAGGAGGGTATCTCCTTTGATGTCTTCAGGCGGACAGTAGAAAGCAGGCATCCGGCGGTTTTGAAATACCTGTTTAACCCCCGAAGGAATCCCGGATCCGGGCGAACAGACCCTTCTGGGCTTTCGGGACCCTGGGATTTTCCTGCCTGCCCAGGTCCTGGAACAGCTTTTTTTCTTCGCTCGTGAGCTTGCTGGGAGTCCAGGCCACGACCTCTGCATACTCATCCCCCGCCCCTCTTCCGGAGAGGTGAGGGATTCCCTTTCCGCGCAGGCGGAAGACCCGTCCGCTCTGGGTTCCGGCCGGGACCGTCATCTTGACCTTCCCGTCCAGGGTCGGGACCTCCACCTCTGCGCCCAGGGCCAGCTGACTGAAGGATACCGGCACTTGGCAGAGGATGTCGTCCTCCCGCCGCTCGAAGACATCGTGCTCCTTCTCTTCGATATGGACCAGCACGTCCCCCGGCGGTCCGCCCTTGGGCCCCACGTTCCCCTTGCCCCGGATCGGGATGTAGTTGCCGCTCGCCACCCCGGCAGGTACCTTTACCGTGAAGATGATTTCCTTTTTCACCCGGCCCTCACCCCCGCACTGCTCGCAGGGCGTGGCAATGACCTCCCCGTCCCCGTGGCAGTGGGGGCAGGGTGAGACATTCACGAACTGGCCGAAGAAGGACCGCGAAACCTGCCGGATCTGGCCCGAACCCTGGCAGGTCGGACAGGTCTTGGCCCCGGTCCCGACCTTGGCCCCGCTCCCCCCGCAAGCCTCGCAACGATCCAGCCGTTTAAGCTTGATCGTTTTCTCGACCCCTCCCGCGATCTCCTCGAGGGTGAGGCTGAGCCGCACTTGCAGGTCCGACCCCTGTCTTCCCGCCTCCCTGCGGTAGGCTGTCCGCCCTCCGCCCAAGGTGCCCCCGAAGAAGGCATCGAAGATACTCCCTCCGCCGCCCAGCCCTGAGAACAGGTCCCCGAAGATGTCGCGCAGGTCGTCCTGGTGGCTGAAGTCCTGCCAGGTGAACCCGCCTGGGCGGAAGGCCCCCGAGACCCCCTCGTGTCCGAAGCGGTCGTAGGTCCCCCTCTTCTCCTTGTCCATCAGGACCTCGTAGGCCTCGGAGAGCTCCTTGAACTTCTCCTCGGCCTCCTTGGGATGGTCGCGGTTCAGGTCCGGGTGGTGCTTCTTGGCCAGGGTGCGGTAGGCCGCCTTGATCTGCTCCTCGGTGGCATCCCGGCCGACGCCAAGAACCTCGTAGTAATCCCGCTTCGTGCTCGTGGGCATGCGCTTTTAAATACGCCTAAGTCCCTTAAAAACCACAGCCTTGCTCAATTCCATAACTTTTTTCGTGGACTCCCCAACTTTCTTGGGGGACTCCCCAAGTTTTTTGGGGAACTCCGCAATTTTCTTAGGGAACCCCGCAACTTTCTTGCGGGACTCCGCAACTTTCTTGCGGGACTCCGCAACTTTCTTGGGGAACCCCGTAACTTTCTTGGGGAACTCTCGCCTGACTTACTCCTTGTCCTCGTCCATCACCTTGAACTCGGCATCCACCGGTCCTTCCTTGCCCCCCTTGGGCTCTTCCTTCTTGGGCTCCTCCTGGGGGCCGGGGGGTGGTTCGTGCGGGACGCCCCCGTCGGTCGGCGGGGCCTGCTGTCCACCGCTCTTGGCGTACATCGCCTCCGCGATCTTGTAGGAGGCCTTGGCCAGGGTCTCGGTCTCGCGCTTGATGGCCACCGGGTCATCGCTGGAAAGCGAAGACTTGAGGGCGTGCATAGCCTCCTCGATGGCCCTCCGCTCCTCAGCCGTGACCTTATCTCCGTAGTCCTTGAGCGTCCGCTCCGCCGTGTAAAGCAGGGAGTCCGCCTGGTTCTTGATCTCGACCAGCTCCCTCTTCTTCTTGTCCTCGGCGGCGTGCAGCTCGCCCTGCTTGGTCATCTTCTCGACCTCCTCCTTGCCGAGCCCCGAGGAAGCCGTGATCCGGATGGACTGCTCCTTCCCAGTGCCCAGGTCCTTGGCCGAGACATGCACGATGCCGTTGGCGTCGATGTCGAAGCCCACCTCGACCTGAGGGACTCCGCGGGGAGCGGGGGGAATGCCCACCAGGTCAAACCTGCCCAGAGTGCGGTTGTCCGGGGCCATCTCGCGTTCCCCTTGTAGCACATGGATGGAGACCGCCGGCTGATTATCGCTCGCCGTGGAGAAGATCTGGCTTTTCCGGGTCGGGATCGTGGTGTTCCGATCGATCAGCCGGGTCATGACTCCGCCCAGGGTCTCGATGCCCAGGGACAACGGCGTCACGTCTAAGAGCAGGATGTCCTTCACCACCCCGGTCAGGACCCCGCCTTGGATCCCCGCGCCCACGGCCACGACCTCGTCCGGGTTCACACCCTTGTGCGGGTCCTTGTTGAAGAGCTTCTTCACCACCTCTTGCACTTTGGGCATCCGGGTTTGTCCGCCTACCAGCACAATCTCGTCCACCTGTTCGGGCGTGAGCCCGGCATCCTGCATGGCCCGCTTGCAAGGCCCTACCGTGCGCTCGACCAGGTCATCCACGAGCTGTTCCAGTTTGGCCCGTGACAGGGTCAGGTCCAGGTGCTTGGGCCCCGAGGCATCCGCGGTGATGAACGGCAGGTTGATGTTGGCCTGCATCGTGGAGGAGAGCTCGCATTTGGCCTTCTCCGCGGCCTCCTTCAGGCGCTGCAGGGCCATCTTGTCCTGCCGGAGGTCTATCCCGTACTGCTTCTTGAACTCCTCGGCCATCCAGTCGATGACCTTCTGGTCGAAGTCGTCCCCACCCAAGTGCGTGTCCCCGTTCGTGGAGCGGACCTCGAACACCCCCTCGCCCAGCTCCAGAATTGAGATATCGAACGTCCCGCCGCCGAGGTCGTAGACCGCGATCTTATGCGGATGCCCCTTGTCCAGTCCGTAGGACAACGAGGCCGCGGTCGGCTCATTGATGATCCGCAGGACCTCCAGGCCGGCGATCTGCCCGGCGTCCTTGGTCGCCTGCCGCTGGCTGTCGTTGAAGTAGGCCGGCACCGTGATCACGGCCTGCTTCACTTCCTCTCCGAGATACTGTTCGGCGGCGTTCTTGAGATAACGCAGGATCTTGGCTGAGATCTCCGGCGGAGAATATAGCTTGCCTCCCGCCTCCACCCGGGCGTCCCCGTTAGGTCCCTCGATAACCTTGTAGGGGACGAGCTTCATCTCGCTTTCCACCTCGGAATGCCGCCGACCCATGAACCGCTTGATGGAATACACGGTGTTCTCGGGGTTCGTGATGGCCTGGCGCCTGGCCACCTGACCCACGACCTCCTCCCCGGACTTCAGGAATCCCACTACCGAGGGCGTCGTCCGGCCTCCCTCGGGGTTGGGGATGACCACCGGCTCCGTGCCCTCCATCACGGCGACGCAAGAATTCGTGGTTCCCAAATCAATCCCGATAACTTTGCCCATCTTACTCTTCCTCCTCAGTATCTTTTATTGTGTCGTTCATGACTTAATGTTAAACGTCGTGATATCGCTTTTCGCCTTCTGCCTTCTACGCCTTTCATCTTCTTGCGAGTTTCCCGCCTCCGTCACTCAGTGGACAGCTCTTCCTCTTCATCATCCCGATCTCCGCTGAGTTCCATAGCGGCCTCCGCAGGTTCGGCCTCTGGAATTTCCGGGGTTTCGCCCTTGCTCTTCTCTTTGGAGACCGTCACCAGGGCCGGGCGAACGACCTTATCCCCCAGGGAGTACCCCCGGCTGATCTCTTCCACCACGGTCCCTGGGGGGTGTTTTTCCGACTCGACCATAAAAACCGCCTCGTGCCTCGTAGGATCGAACGGCTGTCCCTTGGAGCAAAACGGCACGAGCCCCTCCCGCTCCAAGGTCTGGCCCATCTGCTTGAGGATGAGTTCCACCCCTTTGTGGAAGGCATCGAAGTCCGACATCGTCTTGGCTGCCTGAAGGGCCCGGTCGAAGTTGTCCAGGACATCCACCAGCTTCAGGACCAGGTCCTCCCGGGCCAGGCGCACCAGCTCTTCCCGCTCCTTCTGTACTCGCTTGCGGTAGTTGGACAATTCCGCGGCCGCCCGCAAATGTTTGTCGTGTTTATCCGCAACCTCGGCCTGGGCTTTGGCCAGTTCCGCCTCCAGGGCCCGGAACTTATCCTCCAGGCTCGGCTCCCGGGAAACTTTTTCGGCCTCTCCCTCGGCGTCCTTGGACGCGTGTTGATCCCGCTCCTCTTCATCCATCAAAGAATTCCTTTCTACTCAGCCAAAGAAAGCTTAAGGAAATCTATAAAATATAACGCCAAACCCATATTTTGTCAAGGGTTTTTCAGAAAAAATCACCCGATTTCCTCAAAAATAGCGTCCGCCAAAGCCATGCCATGCTCCGACAGTCGGAGCCATTCCCCCTCCCTGACCACCCATCCGCAGTCCATAAGTCCGGAAAGATGCCCCTTAAGCCGCGCCTCCAGGCTCTCCCCGAAGGTTTGGTCATACTCCCTCAGGTTGATGCCCTCCTTCCGGCGCATCCCCAGGAAAATCTTCTCAAGGCGTCTCTGACTCTGACCCAGGTTTTCCTCCATGACAACAGCTTTGCCCCCCGCCTCTATCTGAGCTACATAGTCCTCCCATTGGGAAGCATTCGCCCACCGGCGAGGTTCCCGGAACGAATGGGCGGAAGGGCCCAGGCCAAGATAGGGCTCCCCGGACCAGTACCCCGAATTGTGACTGGACCTGAACTCTGGCTTGGCAAAGTTCGAAATCTCGTAATGATCGTAACCGGCCTGCCCCAGCGTCTCCCAGGCTTTTTCGTACATTCGGGCCTGGATCTCCTCCCCGGGAAGCTGGATACGGCCCGAGGCCACTCCTTTTTCTAAGGGAGTCCCCCTCTCCACAGTCAGTCCGTAAAGCGAGATGTGTTCTGGGTTTATCTCAATCGCTCCGGCTAAGGATTCCTCCCACTCCTCCAAGGTTTGCCCTGGAAGTGCGAACATCAAGTCAATGCTAAGGTTATCGTATCCTGCATCCCTACCCCAACTGAAAGCCTGAAGGCCATCCCGGACCGTGTGAATCCGGCCTATCCTCCGAAGCAGGACATCCTGAAAAGCCTGAACTCCGAGGGACAATCGGTTTACGCCTAAGTTATGATATTCCTTAAGCTTCTCTAAGTTAACCGTGCCCGGATTCGCTTCCAGGGTGACCTCCGGGGAGCCTTGCACCCTGAAATGTCTCCTGAGTCCCTTGATCACTCCTTCCAATTCCACTGGTTCTAAGAGGCACGGGGTCCCCCCGCCGAGATATATCGAACTTAAGGAAACATCGTGCCATTCCTCCGTCCAAGCCTCCATCTCCCGATTCAGGGCCGCAAGGAACGTCGGTCGCTCTCCCGGGCTCTCAACCGCAGAAGCGAACCCGCAATAGGGGCACTTTCTCTGGCAGAAGGGGATATGAATATAAAGGCCTGCCATCTTAAGCCTTACAGATACTCGGCAAGGTTTTTAGTGATCCGCGTCTGGACTGGAAGGGTAAGGTCAACTTCAATCGGTTTCCCTGTGATCATTTCGTAGAGCAAAATGTAACGGGAGCTTAGCTCCACCACCAGGTCGTCCGGGGCTTTAGGCAAATCCTTGTCATGATAGGGGTCGCAGTGGTCTTTGAACCAGAGCCGCAGAAATTCCTTGTCTATATTTTCCGGCTCAAGCCCTTTGGCAATCCGCTCCTCGTACGACTGGGCAAGCCAGTATCGCGAGGAGTCCGGCGTGTGGACTTCATCGATCAGGGTGACTTCTCCGTTTTCATCGAGACCGAGCTCATATTTCGTGTCCACCAGGATCAGCCCGTTCCGGGCCGCGATCTCAGCGCCTCGCTGAAACAGCCCGAAGACGATCACCTCAAGCTTATTCCAGACCGCTTCCTCGATCAGCCCCTCTTCCACGATCTCCTGCGCCGAGAGTGGACGGTCGTGTTCATCGGACTTGGTCGTAGGCGTTAGGATCGGCTTCGGTAACTTCTGGTTTTTGAACATGCCCTCGGGCAGGATGTTGCCGCAGATATCCCGCGTTCCCCGCGAGTACAGCATCCAGGCCGAGGTGTCAGTGGTCCCGGTCAGATATCCTCGCACCACGAACTCCACCGGGAAAGGGCGGCACTTCTTGGCCACCGTGACGTTGGGGTCCGGGATTCCCAGGATTTGGTTGGCGACGATATCGCGGGTGGCCTCGAACCAGAAGGCGCTGACCTGGTTGAGCACCTGGCCCTTGAAGGGTACGCAGGCCAGGACCCGGTCAAAAGCACTCTGCCGGTCCGTGGTGACGAGGACGAGTTTATCCCCCAGGTCATAGGCGTCCCGGACCTTTCCCTTCTTGAGCCCGGGCAACGCCAGGAACGAGGTGGCCTCCAGGCAGCGCGTCAGGTTTTCTCGGATCATCGCCTTGGAAATCATGACTCATTCTTCCTATTGGGGAAGCTTACCAGATCGACGTAAACAGCTTTCCCCAGCGGATTTTCTTCCAGAACATAAAAGTTGGGTCGTACCCCGGGGTGTCCCAGGACCAGTAGATGACCATGGCCCGGCCTTTCACGTTTTCGTCCGGCATCGGCCCCCAGTATCGGGAGTCATTGGAATTGTCCCGGTTGTCCCCCATCATGAAACAGGCTCCCTTCGGGACGACGATGGGCCCGAATTGGTCGCGCATACCCATGAACTCTACGTGCTGGCCCAAATCGAGAAACCGCCTTTCCTCCCACAGCCGTTGATATCCGGCCAGCTGTAGCTCGGCCAGGGCCGTTGGATCCAGGCTCAGAACATGCGGATCCTTATGAACCATAAAGGGCTCAAACAGCTCCTCCCCGTTTACGAACACACGCTTATCCCGAATGAGGATCGTGTCACCACCGACGCCGATGCAGCGTTTGATAAAATCCTTGTTATCATGAGGCGCCCGGAACACGAGGATATCCCCCCGGTGGGGCTTGCGGATTCCCGGAATGATCGGCTTTCGCGCCCAGGAAGAAGGATTCTGGGAGACGATGCCGTCCGCGATCTGATTTCCTATAAACGGGATGTCCCGGATCAGGCCGTTGATCGAGCGGGGATACTCCACCTTGTTGACTAACAGGAAGTCCCCGATCAAGAGCGTGTCCTCCATGGACCCCGAGGGGATCTTGAAGGCCTGGATGAACAGCATCCGGATGATGACCGCCATGACCACGGCCCAGAGGATGGAGTCCGCCCAATCCCTAAAGAACCCTTTTTTCTTTCGGGCAGGCTTTTCCTCGCTTCGGGTCTCTTTCTTGGGCTTCTTAGCCAAGGGCATATCCTTTCATGGGCCGGTAAAGGGTGCAGCCAGGGTGCAGGCAGGGTGAAGTCAGGGTGAAGTCAGGGTGAAGTCAGGGGGCAGGGCCCTCCCGTACCCCTCCCGCAGTCCTCCTGTCACGCCCCTCTCACCCATAAGATTTGAAGGAACCGCCCCCAGCGGAGCTTGCGCCAGACCTGCCACAGGGGCTCGGGTCCCGGCTTATCCCAGGACCAGTATATGAACATCGCCCTCCCCCGCAGATGGCTTCGCGGCACCGGCCCCCAGAAGCGGGAATCCAGGGAGTTGTCCCGGTTGTCTCCCATCATGAAATATCTATCCTTGGGCACGACGATCGGCCCGAAGTTGTCCCGCACGTAGGAGGCGTTCAGGAACTTCCTCTCCTCCCAGGCTTCCTGGAAGGCCTCCCGGTTCACGCGTTCGGGGTTGTACCCCGGAAAGGTATGAGGATCGTTGTGGAGGACATACGGCTCATCCAAAGGCACCCGGTTCACGAACACCTGCTTGTTCCGGATGGCCACCGTGTCCCCGGCCACCCCGATGCAGCGCTTGACGAAGTTCCGCCCGTCTATCGGATATTTGAAGACCACGACCTCTCCCCGTTGGGGCTCCTGCCAGGCCGCCAGCCACCGGTCCGTAAAGGGGATCCTCACCCCATAGGGGAACTTCGCCGCCATGAGCCGCTCCCCCACCAGGATCGTGTTCTCCATTGAGCCCGTGGGCACCTCATAGCCCTCCACGAGGAACGGCTTAATCACGAACACCACCAGCACCAGGGCGAACAGGAAGGCCTCGACGTATTCCCTGGCGATGCCCTTGAGCGAGCGTTTTGGTTTTTTTTTAAACCAAGCCATCTTCATCATTAAATAACGGTTCAACCTTTAACGGATTAGCCTTACCCCGCCTTGAGCACGGCCAGGAAAGCCTCCTGGGGGATCTCCACGTTCCCCACCTGCTTCATCCGGCGCTTGCCCTCCTTCTGCTTCTCCAGGAGCTTTCGCTTCCGGGTGATGTCCCCGCCGTAGCACTTGGCCGTGACGTTCTTGCGCAGGGGCTTAACCGATTCCCGGGCGATCACCCGGCTCCCGATGGCCGCCTGGATCACGACCTCGAAGAGCTGCCGGGGGATGATCTTGCGCAGCTTGGTGACCAACTCCCGTCCCCACACCACGGCCTTCTCCTCGTGAATGATCGCCGACAGCGCGTCCACGGGATCGCCGTTGATCAGGATGTCCAGTTTGACCAAGTCGGACTCGCGGTAGTCCTTGAGCTCGTAATCCAGGGAGGCGTAGCCCCGGGATACGGACTTCAGCTTATCGTAGAAATCGAACAGGATCTCGGCGAGCGGCAGCTCGTAGAAGAGGAGCACCCTCGTGGGGTCCAGGTATTCCATGGACTTGTAGGTGCCCCGCCGGTCCAGGCAGAGCTTCATCAGGTTGCCGATGTACTCCGCGGGGGTCAGGATCTGGGCCGTCACGAAGGGCTCTTCGATGAGGTCTATCGCTACCGGATCGGGCAGTTTGCTCGGATTCTCGATCAACACCACGGTGCCGTCGGTTTCTCTGATCCGGTAGGCCACGTTCGGGACCGTGGTGATGAGCGAGAGTCCGAACTCCCGTTCCAGGCGCTCCTTAACGATGTCCATGTGCAGGAGGCCCAGAAACCCGCAGCGGAATCCGAACCCCAGGGCCGTGGAGGTCTCCGGCTCATAGGACAGGGAGGCGTCGTTCAGTTTCAGTTTGAGGAGGGCATCCCGCAGCAGCTCGTACCCGCCGGAGTCTGTGGGGTAGAGCCCGGCGAAGACCATCGGCTTGGCCTTTTTATATCCCGGCAGGGGAACCTCGCAGCGCCGGTCGGCCTCGGTGATCGTGTCTCCGGTCCGGGCATCGGCCAGCTCCCGGATGCCGGCGATGACATAGCCCACCTCTCCCGCAGCCAGCGCGTCTTTGGGCTCCATCCGCAGGCGGAACGTGCCGACCTCGGCGACCTCGTAGCGATTGTCATTGGAGCACAGCGAAACCCACATCCCGGGCCTCACCTCGCCGTCCACGACCCGGATATAGGGTACGGCCCCGCGGTAGGCATCGAAGATGGCATCGAAGATCAGCGCCCGGAGAGGGTCCTCGGATCTCCCTTTGGGGGGCGGCACCTTGCGGACGATCTGCTCCAGGACCGCCCCGATGCCGCTGCCCTCCTTGGCGCTGGCCAGGAGGATATCCTCCTCCGGACAGCCCACCAGCTCCACGATCTGATGCCGGACCTTCTCCGCCTCGGCCGAGGCCAGGTCGATCTTGTTGATGATCGGGAGAATCACGAGGTTGGCGGCCACAGCCTGATAGAGGTTGGAGATGGTCTGGGCTTCGACCCCCTGCGTGGCGTCCACGACCAGGAGGGCACCCTCGCAGGCCGCCAGGCTGCGCGAGACCTCGTAGGAGAAATCCACGTGCCCGGGGGTGTCGATGAGGTTGAGGATGTAGTCCTTCCCGTCCCCGGCCCGGTAAGCCATGCGGATGGGATGAGCCTTGATCGTGATCCCGCGTTCGCGCTCCAGGTCCATGGCGTCCAGGACCTGTTCGCGCATCTCCCGGGCCTCCAGGGTGTGGGTCGCCTCCAGGAGCCGGTCCGCCAGCGTGGACTTGCCGTGGTCGATATGGGCGATAATGCAGAAATTGCGGATAGCTTCGGACATAAGAATTAAACATATAATTTTATCTCAATTTGACAAAAAAGTCAATAGTTATTGCGCCTTCTTTCCTCCTTTCCCTCTCGGGGCTTGGGGGGCGGGCCTAAAATAAAACAGGGAAGGCAGTTACGCCTCCCCTGTTTTGTAGAGTTACGGGTTACTTCACGACCACGATCCGTTTGGAGTCGCTGAAGGCCCCGGCATTCAGCTTCACGAAGTACACTCCGCTCGGGACCTGAAGCCCCTGTTCGTTCTTTCCATTCCAGACCACCTCATAGGTCCCGCCGGAATGGATCCCTTCTAACAGGGTTCGTACGACCTGTCCCGCCAGGTTGTACACCACAAGGCTCAGGTTACCGGCCCGTGGCAGGTCGAACTCCACCCGCGTCTCACGGCTCATCACCGATGGCCGTACCTCCCGCAGGGCATAGGCCTTGGGCAGTTCCATGGAGATCGGGCTTCCCGACTCCACGCCCACGGGCGTGAACCCGCGGCGAAGGACGAAGAGGTTGCTCACCGTGTAAGTCCCGCCCCCGGGTTTCGGGCAACGCAGGGTTTGGACCAACGGAATGAACGTGTCCGCCGCGGGAACGGTGCTCTCCACCCGCAGCCGGTACATGTCCGCCGTCGCCCAGCCCTTCCGGTTGGCTCCGCCCACGCTGTCCAGGTCCGGGAACGTCGCCGTGGAGTCTGAGATCGTCAGGTACGCATAGGCCGCTACCTTCTTCCGTAGCGTCCCCGTAATCCCCGTCGCCCGACGGCCCCCGGCGCTCCAGATCGTGTCGCGCAGGAAGACCCACTCGCCGGGATCGGCCTGGCCGTTGTTGTTCACGTTCCCCACCGTGTCCCGGATGCAGAACCCCGCGTGCGCCAGGCTGGGCTGCCGCGGCATGAAGTTGATCGCCGCGTTCACGTCGATGAACCCCCAGCCGAAGGTGTTATCGTTCCCCGAGGCACCCTCGTCCCGCGCGCTCCGGATCAAGGCCCATTTCACCGTGTCGGTCGGGGCATCGGTGTTGTACTGCCGGAGGAGGACTAACGCGCCGACCACGTGCGGGCCGGCCATGGAGGTCCCGCTCATCGTCCCGTAGGCCGTGGCCCCTGACCGCAGGGACGAGCGCACGTTCACCCCCGGGGCCGACACTTCGGGTTTGATCACGGAATTGTTGCAGTCCGAGGGACCGCGGCTGGAGAAGGCGGCTATCGTGTAGGGCCAAGCCGTTGCCCCGTCCACAGCCGCCGTTGCGAAGCAGCGCACCTCGGTGGAGCAGATGTTGGCCGGGCTGCGGAGGGTCGAGGCGCCGGAGCCTTCGTTGCCAGCCGAGTACTCGAGCGCGCATCCCGCGGCCTCGAGGTTCCAGATCGCCGTGTTCCAGCGCCGGTCGCAGTCCTGGTAGCCGGTAAACCGGCCGTCAATCCCCCAGGAGTTGTTGCAGGCATCCGGCACATCATACCGGGTGGAGGCGTTGGAGTCCGGGTCCGCGCCCCAGTTGTAGGCATAGGCGACATCACTGTCAAAGACCGTCCCTACGCCGGCCCCGATGGCGTTGTCAGCTATCCACTGGGCGCCCCAGGCCATGCCCACAGTGTCGGCGGCATAGGCCCCGACCATTGTGCCCATAGTGTGGGTCCCGTGGCCATTGGCATCCGTGGGTCTGGGGGATGCGGGCATCCCCAGGCCGCGACACCAGGATTCCTTTACGGAACCACCGTTCAACCGCGCCCCGCGCCAGCGGGTCTTTAATGCGTTATGATGCGTTGCTTGCAACTCATCCCCCTGGCACCCCGTATCCAAGTCAAAGGCCAGACGTCCGAGACCTGTGATCCCCTTCCGCCACAGGGAGTCCGCCCGGCAATCCCGGATCCCGATCTCGATGGCATCAACGCGGGGACCATCGCCCTTCGCCACCGGCTCGATCAATTGAACCGGAAGGTCTTCGTACACGATGTTCACATCGGTCCGGCGCGCCAGAGCCTGGATGACTTGCTTCTCACCGATCACTCCGAAGCTGTTGTCGATGTAGAAGGAGCGGTAGCTCGTCACCCGCCCCGCGGCCTGCTCGCGGTCCAGATAGGCCCGCACGCTGGCCTGGCTCTCCTCGCACTTCCTCATCAGGGCGCTGACGATCACGTAGTGCCGTTCATCGAGACCGGCATCGCGCGCCAGGAGCTCTTGCTCCATCGCACCCGTGTTCACCTGGTCCGACATGTGCACCCAGGCTCGCACCACGGTCCCTGCCGGTAGATTCCCAAGCTTCGCCGCAAACGGCTCGTGAACGACACCGGCGAATCCCGCCCCGGCAAAGGCCAGGGTTAGGACTAAACACACTGTCAACCTCATGGCTTCCTCCTTTTCATCCTCGTTAAAGACGACCCGGACAACAATTACCCAAGAACAGGTTCTCCTGCCTCACCTCCTTCGAACGATTCGTTTGGTTTAGGGTTCTCTGGATGGAGCGGAGCCTCGTAAAGCGAGGCCCCGCCCCATCATGAAGCTATTTCAAAAGCACAACCTTCTTGGCGGCGCTGAAGGCTTGGCCTCCCTCCACCACCAGCTTGTAGAAGTACACCCCGCCCGGAACCTTCTGGCCAGAGGCGTCGGTCCCGTTCCAGGTCACCGCCCAGTGGCCGGCCAGCACGGAGCCTTTCACCAGCTCCCGCACCAGCTGACCCGTGGTGTTGTAAATCCCCAGGCTGACCTGCCCGTTGACCGGCAGGGCGTAGTCGATCCGGGTATCTCCGGTCGTGGGGTTCGGCACGGCCTTGCCCAGCGCGAATTTGGAGATCGGTCCTTTCTCGAGAACCTGCTCCCCGCCGATTCCGGTAATCCCAGGCGCCAATCCTCCGGTGACCACGAGGCCGAACCACACCCGCGCCCCCTGGGGGGTGCTGTTGAAGCGTACGCGGATGTACCACAATCCCCGCCGCGGGGACACGATCCGCGCGATCTCCTCGACGTTGCGGTTGTCCCAGGCTGCGGGGTTCGGCGTTGACCGCCAGCCCGCCATCTGGTTCCCGCGGTAGGTCACCCCCGCCGGGTTCTGAAGCTCCAGGTTCAGGTCGTTGATCAAGGTCGGGTTGGCATTCGGTGCAGCAGCCGTATCCACCCAAGCCAAACCCACGCGCAAGGGCAAGGTGGAATCGGTGACGTTCACAGCGTACTGTACGTACTGCCCGGTGGCATAGCCCGTGCGGTTGTCCACCACGGCCAGCTTCAGGGCATCCGTGCCCAAGGTATCAAAGTAGAGCACGGCGTCCAGATTCAGGCGGCCGAAGCCGGCGTTGAACTCCGGAGGCGTAAATCCTCCCACTCCCGAATCCCCGGAGCAGATGGTTGCGGCTCGCATCAGGGCTGCGGAGGGATCCAGGGAGTCGGCCGTCCTGGGCCTCCCGTTGGGATACCAGCCCTTGTGGAAGTATTGCCGCACGAGAACCAAAGCCCCATTCGCAGAAGGAGTGGCCATGCTGGTTCCCTGCATAGTTTGGTACGTGCAAGCCCCGGCTCCGTTAGCAGAGAGGATCCCCGGCGTGTTCCCCGGAGCGCAAATCGTAGGCTTAATCCGGTTGTCCTGAGACGGGCCGCGAGAAGAGAAGCTCGCGATGGTATTGCACTGGGTGCTATTGTTCGTGGCCCCTATGGTTAGCACGTTCTTCCCCAAGCTCGGATTTCCAATGGTCATGGCACCTGAGCCCTCGTTCCCCGCAGCCATGATACACAACACGAGTTTGTTCCGCCAGTGCCAGGCGTCGGTGCTGGCTTCCTGCAGGAGGTAGATGCCTGTGGAGCTACCCCAGCGCCAGGAACCGGAGTGCTGCTTAACAGGACCGGCGGAGTTGGAACGGGCCACGGTGTCCCAAAGGGTCGTAAGGTCCGTGGTGACGCTCAAGCCGCAACCCGAATTCCCGATGTCGGTAAAATTGATCCGGGCATCTTTAGCCATCCCGTCCACCGTGTCCGGACCCGTTCCGTTGCCAATGGTGTCGTTGCCTGCGATCGTCCCGCCGACATGAGTCCCGTGATTGCTCCCGCAATCCCCGAAGGCATTGCTTCCGTACACCTTATAGGCGATCACCTTGCGGTGGGTGACGTAGTCTCCCCCGGTCGTAATATTGACCGACGGATCGCGGAAACAACAGTGACCGCCGGAGATGATATTGAAGTTGATCCCGGTGTCATGGAAGGACACAATCTGGCCTTGCCCTCGAATCCCCCGCCGCCAAACCGGACGAACGGTCAAATCCGATGCCGCCGGCACTGTGGCTCGATAACCCATTTGGCAAACCCACTGGTCCTGGGTGTTTGCCGTTGTAGGAGGTCCGCTCCAAGTGTGGATGACCATGACCTCCGGCATGTTGGCCAACTCCACGACCTTGGACAGGTCGAGGTCCGCCCGGATGACCTTGGCGATGTAGGAAACGGTCTTCTCCTTCAGGACGCCGCCCAGGGCTTCCACCTTCGAGGCCGCCGTCTCGATGTCCGCGTCGGGATAGAGCATCATCACCACTGAGCCCTGGCCGCGCGCGGAGAAAAGCGAGGACTCGACGACCTTGTAAGCCGGCTGGTAGGTTCCGATCCAGACCACGGACTTCATCGCCTTGACCTTTGCCAGGGCCTTCTCGTCCATCCGCACCGTGAAGCTGTAGTTCGGGATGTAGGAGTAGACAAGGGCCCCGGACTGCGCAAGCTCATCCACCCAAGGCTCCTGTACCGGGCCGGAGAACTGGACCAGATATACCCCGTTTGCTTCCGAGCGGTAACCCGCTGGCAGCGCGGGTTCCCCCTGCCGGGTGTCGAACACGATCCCGTTTGAGAAGCTGATCGTGCGGGGGTTTTGATCCGAAGCCGGAACGAAGGAACCCACGCCCATTGGGGCGATCCACATGTCCCCGAACGCTACGCCCGCCAGGCCCACCAAGAGAGCCAGAACCATTAACCTCTTCATTATAATCCTCCTTTACTGTTTAGGAGAGAAAGCCCGACGCTTTTCTTGCCAATTAATCTTAGAGCGGGGCCTTGTGAATCAAGGCCCCGCCCCATCTTGAACCTACTTCAAAAGCACGACCTTCTTGGCGGCGCTGAAGGCTTGGCCTCCGTCCACCACCAGCTTGTAGAAGTACACCCCGCCCGGGACCTTCTGGCCGGAGCCATCCCG
>CAYGWX010000006.1:0-66809 GCA_964353855.1 uncultured bacterium
GTGGCTATTATACCACAACTTTCCTCAGGTCCAGTCCTAACGGGGGCCGAAACGCCCACCCCCCTCTTTAGAGCCGTTCAGCCTGTTTCTCGTAAGTCCTGTAAGGTGGTCCATTTTATGATGAAAAGGCATAACCAGAGGGTCATTCTTATCCTTGAATTCTGTTTCCCCCGCGGGGACTTTGACCTCTACCCCTGCTAAACCCGGAGGAACCAGAAACAAAAAAATAGGCGAGGGATATCCCTCGTCTTACTCTAAGGTTTATTCTCCCTCTCTCGGGTCATCCCATAATGATTCCGGGCATTTGAAGCGGCCCGCTTCAAAATTTCGAGAGAGGCAAGATACTCGCTCTTGAGGATTCCCCTGATGTCCATTTTCTCGCCCACCTGGATTCAACGGACAGAGGTTCGCTACCCAAGGGCTACCCCTCGGCCTTCTTCCCCCTCTGCTTTTCTTCGTAATCCTTGAGCGCAGCCTCGATCCCCTCCTGGGCCAGGACCGAGCAGTGCATCTTGACCGCCGGGAGACCGTCCAGGGCCTCGGCCACGGCCTCGTTCGTAATCTTGCGCACTTCGTCCAAGGTCTTCCCCTTGATCATCTCCGTGGCCATCGAGGACGTGGCGATCGCCGCCCCGCATCCGAAGGTCTGGAACTTGGCGTCCGTGACCACCCCGTCTTTGATTTTGAGGAACAGGCGTAGCACGTCCCCGCAGACCGGGTTGCCCACTGTACCGACGGCGTCAGCGTCCGGCATCTCCCCCACATTGTGGGGATTCATGAAATGTTCCATCACCTTGGCGCTGTAAGGCTGCCTTGTGGTGTCTGCCATGTCTTGAATTCCTCAGTGTTTCTGTTTCAGGTAATCCGCATACATCGGGCTCATCGCCCAGAGTCGCTCCACGATCTTGGGCATTACGTTTAAGACATGCTCCACTTCCTCAAGGGTATTATCTTTCCCCATGCTGAAGGTGATCGAGCCCTGGCAGATGTCCGTGGGAACTCCCACGGCCTTTAGGACATGCGAGATCACCAGGTCCGTCTCATCTCTCCCCTTGAGGTTAGAGGCACAGGCCGATCCCGAGGCCGCCATCACCCCATGCTGAGACAGGAAAAGCAGGAGCGATTCCCCTTCCGCAAACTCCACCCAGAAGGAGACATGCCCGGGAAGCCTTTCTCTGGGATGCCCCGTGAAATGTAGGTGCTCGATGTTTTTCTCTAAGCCTTCCCAAAGCTTCTTCTGCAGGGCTTTGAGGTGCTCGATCCTCTGGCCCACCTCCTCTCTGGAAAGCTCTGATGCCCTACCCATTCCAACAATACCAGGCACATTTTCGGTTCCCGAACGATACCCCCTCTCCTGGAATCCCCCCTCCATCAGAGGTTCCAGGGTCAGCTCCTTCCTGAGGAACAAAGCCCCTACCCCTTTCGGCCCGTAATAGTTGTGCGCTGAGAGGCTTACGGCATCGGCCCCGAGAGTCTGCATATCCACCGGGATATTCCCGCAGGCTGCGACGCCGTCCACGAACATAAGGGCCCCATGATCCTTGACGACCTTAGCGATCTCCACAATGGGCTGAATCGTCCCGATCTCAGAGTTGGCCAGCAACACCGAGACCAGCGAAGTATCGCTTCTCAGGGCCTTCCTGACTTCCTCCGGTTCCACCCTTCCGCATGGGTTCACCGGAACCTTGGTCACCTCCCACCCCTGCTTTTGGAGGGTAAATGCCGGATTCAGAACCGAGAAATGCTCGATCTCCGAGATGACGAGATGCTTTCCCCTCCCCCCGTAGGCCGCAGCCAGGCCCTTGAGGGCCAAGTTGTTAGCTTCAGTCCCTCCGGAAGTGAAGAGTATCTCCTCTGGGCTGCAGTTGATCAGGGCCGCTACCTGCCCCCGGGCCTTCTGAACACCCTCATCGGCCTGGATCCCCATGGCATGGATGTGCGAGGAGGGGTTCCCGTAGTAGTTACCGAAATAGGGAAGCATCGCAGCCATCACCCGAGGGTCCATGGGCGTCGTGGAGATGTGGTCGAAGAAGATCACGGTGGTCTGGTCAACTCAAACGGTTACGACTTCGGTGACTTCGGGAAGCCTTTCCTTGAGGAGTCGCTCCACTCCCATTTTGAGGGTCATCACCGCCATCGGGCAGCCGTGGCAGGCCCCGGTAAGCTTGACCTCCACGATGCCCCCCTCCTTCACGTCCACGAGCTGGATGTCCCCGCCATCCGCATTCATGGACGGACGGATCTCATCCAACACGGCCTGCACTTGCTCCCGCATGAAAAACCTCCCTGGTTTTTTTAAATTTAGCACTCTTTGATAGCGCGTCGAGGGGCTTGGTACAAACGTCACTTATATTCTAACCTAAATGATGAGGAAAGTCAAGAGAACCGCTATCCCTCCAGAGCCTGCAAATCCCGCTCCGAGAGCCCGAAGTAATGGCCGATCTCATGCCTCAGAGTGAGCCGGACCTGGTGTTTGACCTCCTCAGGGGTTTCCGCCACCCTCTCGATGTTCTGCTGGTACAGCTCAATTCGCTCAGGAAAGGAGGGCAGCTCGAAGGAGGGCTGCCGCCGGGTTCTGGGGACCCCGATGAAGATCCCCAGGAGCTGGCTGCGGGAGAGGCCAAGTTCCCGGGCCAGGCTCTCGGTTGGAAGGTTGCGGACTGCGATCTCCACATTTCGGAGGTAGCGTTTGAAGCCTGCGGGCATCTCCTCCAGGGCTTGCTCCACGAGATCGTCGAATTGATTGCGTTCCATGGGAGAGAAGCCCCGTCTTGACGTTTAACCTAAGACGGGGCTCGGAAAGATTTATAAGATGAGCGTGCGTCAGTTCTGGGGTCTGGCGAAATGGCGCACGTAGAAAAGGACATTGGCGATGTCTTCGTCCTTCAGGGCTGCGCTCCAAGGCGGCATGCCCCCTTTACCGTTCTTGATGATCCCTTTGAGCTGATCGTCCGTGAGGCCGCTCATGACATTGAAATCCGTGAAGTTCCGGGGCGGCGGGTTCAGGGCCTTTCCTGCCAGCCCGTCCCCTTTGCCCCCGGTGCCGTGGCAGGTGACGCAGTGGGTCTCGAAGACCTTCTTCCCGGCCTCGGCGTCCGGGGTCTTGGCCGCTGTCGTCCCCCCGGTCGCGGGCGGAGTCTGGGTGCCCCCGCCCTGGGGTTTGCCTCCGCAGCCGAAGGCTAATAGGGCGAGAGCGAAGACCGCCACCAGGCATACCGTGCTTTTCACAGGAAAACCTCTATTTTCAATGGTTTGCAAAGACCGTGGAAGATTGTAAGCTAAGGCCTGGTCATTGGGTTGATTTGGTTTCCGATCGTAGATCCAAAATATAAAATCGTGGGAGAGGAGGAACCGCACTCAGGATCGGGAGCGCTGAGATTTTTAACTTCCTGGAGGCGGCAAGCGGATTCGAACCGCTGAATAAGGGTTTTGCAGACCCTCGCCTTACCCCTTGGCTATGCCGCCCAGATGGCTAACCGCTGATCGCAATTTCAAACTGCAGTTTTCATGGAGCGGGCGATGGGATTCGAACCCACGACTTCCACCTTGGCAAGGTGGCATTCTAGCCGCTGAATTACGCCCGCCGGCTTATCCTTAACCCGTTTCTGAGCCTTTAATAATGTTACCCTAACTCCCGAGGGCGTGTCAAGAGGTGGTCCATGATAAATCTGAGGCCGGAGCAGAGCCACCTGACTCTAAGGCAGAACCGCCTGACCCTGGAGCAAGATCCAAAAGGGGGCTATTAATGGCAAATAGAATAAAATCATGGGGTTATAGCTAATACTGTCGGAGTTTTCATCTCAGACAGCAGTGAAAAAAACAACACCTTTTTTAACTTGCCCTCGGTCTGAGCCTATGCATTTCGTCTGTTCCCTTTTGATATGTTTTCAAACACCTCCGCGTATCTCCTCGCCGCCGCCTCCCAGGAGAAATCGCAGCCCGTGGCCCGCTGCACGAGCCGGGCCCAGCGCTCCCTCTGGTGGAAGGCCGCGACGGCCCGCGACAGGGCCTCCAAAAGGGCTTTCGCCTCATAGTTTTGGAAGCTGAACCCGTTCCCTTCAGGACTCTTATCCGCATCCTGAATGGAGTCCGCCAATCCCCCCGTCTCCCTCACCACCGGGACCGTCCCATATTTCAGGGCGATCATCTGGCCCAGTCCGCAGGGCTCATAGCGCGAGGGCATTAGGAACAGGTCGCTCCCGGCATAGATTTTATGGGCCAGGGTATTGTCGAACCCTAAGGTCAGACTTACCTGTCCGGGATGTTCCTTTTTCAACTGCGCCAGCAGGTTCTGGTATTTCTGATCACCGGTTCCGAGGATGGCAAGCTGTACGCCCAGAGAGAGCATCGCATCTGCCGCTTGGGCCACCAGGTCGAAGCCCTTCTGATCGGCCAGGCGGGAGATCATCCCCACCAGCGGAACCCGTTCCTCGCCGGATAGTCCCTTTTCCCCTTGCAGGGCCCGCTTCGCCTCCGCCTTTCCCTGAAGGCTCCGGGGTCCGTATCGGAGGGGAAGAAAGACATCGCTCTCCGGGTTCCACTCGCTGTAGTCTATTCCGTTCAGGATTCCGAAAAGGTTTCCTTTGCGATGCTGGAGGATCCCCTCCAGGCCGCATCCGAACTCCCGGGTTTGGATCTCCTGGGCGTATCGCGGGCTAACCGTGGTCAGGACGTCGGAGTAAACGAGCCCGGCCTTCAGGTAGTTCATGTCGCCATAATATTCCAGGCCCTCCGGGGTGAAGGCCTGCTCGGGAAGGCCGGTGAGCGGGAAGGCCGTTGTCGGAAAACGGCCCTGGTAGGCCAGGTTATGGATGGTGAAGGCGGTCTTCGTGCGTCCGAAGAAGGCGTCCCGTCCGTAGAGCGTACGGAGATAGGCGGGGATGAGCCCGCTCTGCCAGTCGTGGCCGTGGAGGACTTCCGGAGCGAATCCTAACTGTTTGAGAAGGGCGAGCGCGGAGCGTGAGAAGAACGCGAACCGCTCGGCATTGTCGGAGTAATCCCCGGCCGCCGTCCCGTAAAGCCCCTCCCGGTCGTAATACAGGTTGTTCTCGATGAAATAGGTCCGAACCCCTTGGATCGCCTCGCTGGCCCAGGTCTTCCCTTCTCCGGCCTGCCGCTGCTCGATCCGGAATTTGCCCTTGTCGGTCATTCCGTAAAGCGGCGTGATCACGACGACCTCGTGCCCCAAGGACCCCAGGGCCTTGGGCAGGGCACCGCATACATCGGCCAGCCCTCCGGTCTTGGAAAACGGCACGACTTCTGAGGAAACCAAAGCAATCTTCATCGATTAATCGACCTCGACATCTCTCAGAAAGGCCGCCGCCTCCTCCGGGGGCGTGGGGTTGATGTAGAAGCCCGAGCCGCGCTCAAAGCCTGCGACGTGGGTCAGGCGCGGCATGATCTCCAAGTGCCAGTGGAAGAATTCCAGTTCCGGTGTGGCCAGTGGTCCGGTATGGAAAACGATATTATAAGGCGGCCGCGCCAGAGCGACGTTGATCCGGCGAAGGGTCTCGTGCAGGATCTCGGCCAGGAGCTCGATCCCTTCGGTCCGCACTTTTTCGTATGCCGTGCGGTGTTTCTTGGGCAGGATCCAAGTCTCGAACGGGAAGCGGGCCGCGTAGGGCTCTATGGCGATGAACCCGTCGTTGTCACCGACCAGTCGCCGCGTGTCTCCGAGCTCCTGGCGGATGATGTCGCAAAAGATGCAGCGTTCCTTGTATTCGAAGTAGCTCTTTGAGCCGTGCATCTCCTCCCGAACCAGGTTGGGCACGATCGGTGTAGCGATTAGCTGGGTATGGGTATGATCCAGGGAGGCACCGGCCCGCTTGCCATGGTTCTTGAAGACCAGGACGTACTGAATCCGGGGATCCTTGCGCAGGTCGTCGATGCGCTCACAGCAGGCGGACAGGACCTCCGCCACCTGTTTCACCTCCAAGTCCGCCAAGGTCTTGGTATGGTCCGGGGTTTCGATCACCACTTCGTGCGCCCCGACTCCGGTCATCTTGTCATAGATTCCTTCCCCCGTTCGGGTTAGATCGCCCTCGATCCTCAGGGCGGGGAACTTGTTGGATACGACGCGCACCCTCCAGCCCGGGGTGTTCGGTTCCGTCCCGGTCTCGCGGTAAGCCAGGATCTCGGGCGGAGTCGTATTTTCATGTCCGGGGCAAAAGGGACAGATGCCCCCGACATGGGGCTCTTCCTCTTTCCCGAAGTCCGAGGGTCGTTTCCCCCGCTCCGTGGCGATGATCACCCACCTTCCGATCACTGGGTCTTTTCTCAGTTCGGGCATTCAGTTCTCCGTGTTATTCGTTTCTCCTGAAACCGAAAAGATTCGTTCGAGGACGTCTGAGGCAAGATTATCTCATCAAAACTAACTTCTTGGTTTCGGTCCCCTCCGGCGTCTGCAGTTGATAGTAATAAACCCCGCTGGACGCCTCAACTCCCTCCCACCGAACGACATGCTTTCCGGCTTTCAGATCTTGGTCCACCAGCTTGGACATTTCCTGGCCGAGCTGGTTGTATATCTTCAGGACCGCATGACCCGCTTGGTTGAGGTTAAACTCGATGATCGCCGAGGAGTTAAAGGGGTTGGGGTAGCTTTGCTCCAATTGGATCCCCGGGGTATTCGGGCGGGGTGCCGCCAGCCCATCCGCCACACCGGTGATTCCCAGGGAATACACCAAGAGCACGGAAGGATAGGGATAGGGCGAGGAGGTGTTCGCCCGGTCCAGGGCGAGTTTCAGGGTGCTGCTTCCCATCGTCGTCCCGACCCATCGCACCGTATAGGAGTACCCGGACTGGGACCAGGCTCTGACCACGGTCCCGGCGAGCATATCGATGATCCGGACGCTGTAGTTCGGGTACCCGTATTCCGACAGGAGGACCTCCGGATGTCCGTTGCCGTCCACATCGTTGAGGTAGTACGTATAGAGAAAGGTATAGGTCCCGCAGACCAAGGGAAAGCTGTAGAGTTGCGAGAAGCTTTCCGAATGGTAAATCCGGCAGCGCTGGGCGACGCTGTCCAGAACATAGAAATAATGCGCCCGGTTGGTGCTGTAGTTGAGGAGCGGCCCCTTATACCCGTACGTGCTCGGCGAGGTCCAAAGGGAATCGATGGTCGCGAATGCCGGGGGGCTCAAAACAATCGTTGCCAGAGCCAAAAATCCTAACAAACGGATTTTCATTTTTTCCTCCTTGATTTCAAAGTTGCCCCTCTGTTTCACGAGCAACCCGATTCTTTAACGCAGGAAAATCGTTTTCCCGAAACATTCCTGTCCGCTTGCCGATAGTCTCAGGAAATAGATTCCGGCAGTCAGACTAAGGGATTTCATCTCGTAATGTTCCCCGGCAGGACGATAACCCGATAAGAGCTCCCGGACCCGTGCTCCTCGGACATCGAAAATTTCAATTCTGACGTTTCCTGAGGTCGGAAGGGAATATTGTAAGCGGAAGCCATCTTGGGATGGTCCATATACTTTGAGGGCCAGGCTTCTGGTGGAAGTAAGATCGGTTTCTTTTTCCACCCCGGTCACAGGTCGGTACTTGATCGTTGCCCCGTCCCAGCTCGTCGCCCCTCCCCAGCTCTGCCCGGTGACATACACGTTTCCCGCCCGATCCAACCCGATGTCTAACGCTTCATCATACCCCTGCTGGCCATCGTATCGCTGGACCCAGATTCTGTTTCCCGCGGAATCGTATTCTGTCGCGAAGAAATCATCCTGTGTCCCAAGCCCCACGCTCCGACCCGCGATATAGAAGTGGCCCAGGGGATCCGAGCACAAATCCTGGGCAGCGTCGCTGCTGTTTCCGGACCCGTTATAGGTTCGAACCCAGCATAAGGCTCCCAGGGAGTCGTACTTTAAAACCAAGGCGTCGACGCTGGTCGAAGAATCCGTTCCGGCCACAGCGACGTTCCCCCACCGATCGACGGCCAGATCTCGGCCCTCATCCGTCCCACCGGAAGGGCCGTCGTACCTTTGGTTCCAACGGACATTTCCACCGGGGCCATAGCTCAGGGTGAGCACATCGTTTCCGTTCGCGCCCCGACTCGTTCCCGTGATGTTCACATTCCCGGAAGCATCAACCCCCAAGGCGTCCGGGATGTCATCCCCCAGGCTCCCATCCCATCGCCGGGTCCAAAGGGTATCTCCAGACGGGCTGTATTTGACCGTCAAAAAGTCTGCTCGAGTGCTGTCCGTATAGCTTCGTCCCGACACGTAGACGTTCCCTATTCCGTCAACGCCTACTGCAAACGCCTCGTCATATCCGCTTCCCATCCCGTTGTATCTTCGCACCCAGGCGGTGTCGCCATTGGGTCTATACTTGATCGTTAGGTAATCATATCCGGTGCTCCCCCCGTGGCTCCTCCCGGTCACAAACGCGTCCCCCACGCTGTCCAGGGCCAGAGCATTGGGTACATCCGCTTCGCTGGAAGGTCCGTTATAGGTTCTCGACCAGAGCAGGGTCCCCAAGGTATCATATTTCAGGATAAGATAATCCTGCTTGCTATTGTTCCCTATACTTGCTCCGAGGACATGAACGCCGCCGGTTTGGTCCAAGGCGATACGATAGCCCACGTCCGTGCTGTCCCCGGCCCCGTTGAAGGTCCGCACCCAAGCGGTATCCCCGGAGGGGGTATATCGGATGGTGATGAAATCCAGACCGTTCCCGCTGACCCAGCTGGCGCCGGTTGCAAAGGTGTTCCCGGAGCCATCCACGGCCAGGCCGTTGAAGTAATCCGCCCGGTTTCCCGGACCGTTGTAACGCCGCACCCAGACCGTATCCACCTGCGCCTGGAGCGCGCCTGGAAGCAACGTGAGCACCAGCAGGATAAGCTTGCCCCTGGCCTTAGGATTCACGTCCGACGATCTCCCCGTAAAGATCATGGTCGTCGCTTCCTGTGATCCGGGCTGTAACGAACTCCCCCTTCTTCGCCCGGCCCTTAAGATGGATCACCCCGTCGATTTCCAAAGCCTCTCCCTCGCTCCGTCCCACGGCGGTTCCTTTTGGAGAGGCTTCATCCACTAAAACTTTCAGCTTCTTCCCTGCCTTCCTCACCAGCAGGCGCTGTGAGATCAGCCTCTGGGCCTCCATGATCCTCTCCTGGCGCTCGGCCTTGACGTCCTCGGAGACCTGGTCCTTCATCCTGCACGCCGAAGTGCCTTCTTCGGGCGAATAGCGGAAGACGCCGAGCCGGTCGAACCGGGTCTCTTCCACGAACCATAGAAGTTCCTCGAACTCCCTCTCGGTTTCCCCTGGCAGGCCTACGAGGAGGGTTGTGCGCAGTGTAACGCCGGGAATCCTTGCCCGTATTTTCTTGATCAGCGCTCGTATCTCTTTTTCGCTGACCTTCCGTTCCATGGCCCGGAGGATCCGGTCCGAGATATGCTGAATCGGCAGGTCCACATACTTGCAGACTTTGGGATTTTTTGCGAAGGCCGCCACCAAGTCCCCATCCAGGTGCGCTGGATGAAGGTAAAGCAGCCTGAGCCATTCGAGAACGGGGATCTCGGAGAGCTCATCCAGCAACTCCACGATCCTCCGTTCGCCGAAAAGGTCCTCCCCGTATCTCCCCGTATCCTGGGACACGAGGTGTAACTCCCGCACGCCTTTCCGGGCCAACTCCCTCGCCTCCGCCTTCAATCCTTCCATCGGGGCGCTCCGCATCCGGCCCCGGATGTCGGGGATGGCGCAGTAGGCGCAGCGGTTGTCGCACCCGTCCCCGATCTTGAGATAAGCAGTGTGCTTCGGGGTCGAAAGCCGTCGGGGATAGAACGCCAGCGAAGCTTCAGCATGGGTCACGTGATCCCGACGTCCTGTCCCGTTTCCATTCAGGGCCCCTTGGACGGCCTCCGCGATCCGGCCGAGTTCGGCAACCCCTACAAAAGCGTCGACCTCGGGCAGCTCCCGGGAGAGGTCTTTGAAGTATCTCTGGGCCAGGCACCCGCTCACGATCAGGGCCCGGCAGGATTTTCTTTTCAGCTCCCCGGCATCGAGGATGGCTTCCACGGACTCCTTCTTGGCGTCCCCGATGAACCCGCAGGTGTTCACGATCACCGCCTCGGCCCTGCGGGGATCCTTCGTGATCCGGAAGCCCTCCCGTGCGAGGAGCCCCGCCATCCGCTCTCCGTCCACAAGGTTCTTCGGGCACCCCAGATTCACGATCGCCACCGGGACGCCTTCTTTTCCAGAACGAGCGCCCTCTGCTTTACGCCTGGGGCGCTCGTCGCACGTGCCCATCGGATTCAGCGGTAGTTCACGAACTGCAGGGCCAGGCCTTGGTCGTGCTCCCGGAAGTAGGCGATCACGGTCTGGAGCTCGTCTTTCTTGGGCCCGAAGACCCGCACCTGTTCGTCCATGATCTGAGCCTGCAACTTAAGGCCCATTCCCTTGATGAGCTTGACCATGGTCTTGGCCTTCTCCATCGGCACCCCGGCCAGGAGCTTCGCTTCCTGCCTCACCGTGCCCTTGGCCGCGGGCTCGACCTTGCCGTACTCCAGGGATTTCAGCGAGACGCCCCGCCGGACGAGCTTGGTCTCCAGCACGTCGATGACCTGCTTGAGCTTGAAGTCGTCGTCTCCGACGAGCACGATCTTATCCTCCTCCAGCCGGACCTCGCTCTGGGAGCCTTTGAAGTCGAAGCGCTGACCGATCTCCTTCTGGGCCTGGTGCACGCCGTCGGAAACGGCCTGCCGGTCCACCCGGGAGACGATGTCAAACGAAAAGGTCTGTGCCATTTATTGAACTAAAGGTAAACGGTGTAAACGCAATAAGGGGATAACGTGAAGATGGCCGCAACGACAACGGGAGTGATTCCTTTCTCGCTTTTCCCCGGGGTTCAGTTTGCTTCCACGACCGCCACCCCGGCCGGGGGGGTGAACGTGAACTGCTTGGGATCGACCTTCTTGAGAAGCTTCTCTTTCTCCAGATCGAAGACGTGGTGCTCTTCGTCCAGGGTCCGGAGCTCCACACGGGTGCAGGCATAGGTCTTGGGGTCCACCAGGAGCGTGACGGTTTTGAATGGCGCCTCGGTTCCCTTGGGAGTGAGTTTGAGGGGGTGTCCGCCCGCGCTCACCGAGCTGTCCTCCAGGACGTACTCGATGGTGAAGGCCTTCTCCTTGCCGAAGAATAGGTCGCCGAGCGGGGTCTGTTGGGTCGAGCCTGTGATCGCCTGCTTGGTGGCTTGCTTGCTTCCCTCCTCGTACAGGTACAGGGCCTGGCCGTCCGCAACCAGAAGCTGTTTCCGGGGCGTAGCGACCTCCATCCGCAGTTTATCCGGCTTGGCCAGCTCCAGCCTTCCCGTGGACCGCCTGCAGGTCCCGGACACGGTGTCGCAGCGGCTCTGGGTGAAATCCGCCCTGAGCCCGGCGCATTTCGCATACCTGGCGCGGAGCCGGTCGAAGACCGCCTCTGCCGTGAGGCTGTAGACCCCCGTGGCCCCAAGCAGGATCAGAACGACGATCCCAATGACTTTTTTAAGCATCCGGCTTTTTACTTTTTACTCTCCCATTTCCACGCTCTATGCCGCTGGGGCCGGAGGGGTCTCCTTCTTCTTCGGCTTCAGGGCCGCGAAGGCCGCGATCGCGATGATCAGGATGACCACGATGACACCCCCGAACAGGACCGCCATGGCCGTGGGGTTCATCACCTCGGATACGGCCATGAGGTGCGGGTCCTTGTTCGTGCCCACGAAGTTCCAGACCGCCGTGTTCCCGATAATGCTGTCGGGATTGGACTTGGCCTTGACCAGGGCCCCGGGCATCGTGATCCGCATGTGGAACTTGGGCTCCATGCCCGTGGGCGTGGTGGACTCATCCTTCTTGGTCTCCGTGCTCTCCCCCGAGGTCTCCTTGAGCTTCAGGACCTCGTCGTAGACGTACACGGTCTTGAAGAACCCTTGTTTGGTCAGCTTGACCGGGTTGTTCTCCTTGGAGAGCGCCGCCGGGCTGGCGAAGTGCCCCTCCCCCTTGAGCAGGTGCGTCGTGTCCTTCTCGCCGGCCTTCTGGGTGTAGGTCTTCTTCCACTCCTTCTGCTCCCCGAAGAACTGCTTGTCCAGGTCCGTGCCCATCGTGCCCCCGCCGTAGGCCGCGCCCAGAAGGTCTTTCTGCTTGGTGTCGATCAGGACCGTGCGGTCCAGGGACCCGTCCGGATGGATCTTGGTCTCCATGGTGACCTCGAAGCAGCCCACCAGGAGCGTCGTGGCCAGGATCACGGCCAGCGCCAGCGCCTTCCTCAGCATCTTCCTTCCTCCTTTATTTAAGTTAAGGACCTGCCCCTTCATTTTGCAATTTGCATTTTTCAATTTGCATTTTCCTGGCCCGGCGACCCGTCCAGCTTCACTAAAACCTTGCGCGCCTTGCTCCCGTCGAACGGCCCCACGATCCCGGCCCCCTCCAGCTGGTCCATCAGCCTCCCGGCCCGGGAGTACCCGATCTTCAGGCGGCGCTGCAGGAGCGAGGTTGACCCTAACTGGTGGCGGAGCACCAGAGCCCTGGCCTCCTCGTACAGCGGGTCCCGCTCTCCGTCCAGCCCCTCCCCGGGGGCAGCGACCTCCAAGGAGTGGTCTTCCATCTCCTCCTCGCCCTCCTCCACCCCGTACCATTCCTTCAGGAACGCTACGATGGCCCCGACCTCGTCCCCCGAGAGGTAGTTGCCGTGCAGCCTCACCGGCTCGGCCTGGCCCGGAGGAAGGAAGAGCATGTCCCCCCGCCCCAGGAGCGACTCCGCGCCGTTCACGTCCAGGATGGTTCGGGAGTCGGTCTTGGAGGCCACCTGGAACGCGATCCGGCAGGGGAAGTTGGCCTTGATCACGCCCGTGATCACGTCCACCGAGGGCCTCTGGGTGGCCACCACCAGGTGGATGCCCACGGCCCGGGCCATCTGGGCCAGCTTGGCGATCTGGTTCTCGATCTCCGAGGCCTCCCGGGAGAGCATCAGGTCCGCGAGCTCGTCCACCACGATCACCAGGTAGGGGAGCTTCTTCTGGACCTCGCCCTTCTTGTTGTAGTCCTCGATGTTCCGTGCCCCGGCCTTGGCCAGGAGCTGGTAGCGTTCGTCCATCAGGCTTACCGCCAGCCGGAATACGCGCACGACCTCCTGCGAGCTGGTCACCACGCCCTCCATTTCGCCCCCCCCATTCTCGGCCTCCCGGAGCCGGAGTTTGAGGTGCGGGATGCCCCGGAACGTCGAGAGCTCGATTCGTTTGGGGTCGATCATGATGAAATGCACCTGCTGGGGCGAGGCCCGGTACAGGATGCTGGCGATGAGCGCGTTCAGGGCCACGCTTTTCCCCGAGCCCGTGGCCCCGGCTACCAGCAGGTGGGGCATCTCCGTGAGGTCCGCGCAGAAGGGCTGTCCCGTGGTGTCCTTGCCCAGGGCGAAGTGGATGGGAGACGGGTTCCCTTCGAACTCCGGGGAGAGAAGCACGGTCTTGAGCCGCACCATCGCCCGCTTCTCGTTGGGGATCTCGATGCCCACCGCCCCCCGTCCCGGAATCGGGCCCACGATGCGGATGCGCTGGGCCTTGAGGGCCAGGGCCAGGTCGTCGGCCAGGTTCATGACCTGGCTGATCTTGATCCCGGGCGCGGGCTGGTACTCGTAGCGGGTGATGATCGGCCCGGGCAACCGGCCCACGACTTTCCCTTCCACCCCGAACTCGGCCAGCTTGCTGGTCAGGACAAGGGACTTATCCTCCCCGGACACGGACTCCCCCTCCACGTCCTCCAGGCAATCCAGGAAGCCTTCCCGGTATTCCGCATCCACTGCCGGCACGCCTTCCGAAGGAGCGGGGACGGGGCTTACTTCTTTTCTCCCCTTCTCCCCCTCCCCCTTGCCCCTTGTCTCCTTTTCTCCCTCTCCCCTTGTCCCCTTGTCCCCTTGTCCCCTTGTCTCTTCTTTCGCCTTCTCCGTCTTGGCCGCTTCTTTGGCCCTGGCTTTTTCCTGCTTCTCCCGCTCCTTGTTTGCCTTTTCCTCGGCTTCAACCCTGGCCTTTTCCTGTTTGGCTTTCTCCCGTGCCGCTTTGGCCTCCGGGGAGAAGTAGCCCTTGACTGGACCGGTGACTTTGGACACGGGACGCTGGATGTTGACCTCGGTGGTGACCAGGAACGTGACCAGGAGGATTCCGCTGGTGACCAGGACCGTGCCCAGGTATCCCAGCCAGCCGATGAGCAAGGCGGCGAGCTGCCGTCCGGCCCAGCCCCCGGGCTCGAACCCGATGACCTCGCGAAGCCCCGAGAAGTCCGGCAGGGAGAGGAACAGGAGGGCTGAGAGGACGACTCCCAGGGACAGGAGGGTGTTGATGAGCAGCCTGGAGACGGGGTGGTTGCGGAACCGGTTCCAGCCCCACAACAGGCCGAGCAAGGGGACGACGAAGGCGGTGAAGCCCAGGAATCCGAACAGGCCCCAGGCCGTGTTGTGGCCCACGGGCCCGGCCCAGTTCCGGGAGGGCTCCCATTGGGAATAGCTGACCAGGCTCGCCAGGACCAGAAGGGACAGGAGGACTAAGAGGACGCCCAAGACCTCCTGCTTCCGCTCCCTGGAGAGCCGGCCCTTTTTGCCTTTGGTTTCGCTCTTCTCTTTCGCCATTACGCTTAGCGTAGTATGATAACATGATTCAACGGGTTAAGTCAAGGACGCACCCCTCGTTGCGCTGTCATCCCTGACGGCAGTATCGAGGGCCTGCCCCGGACTTGATCCGGGGGCATCCTTGCCCTCTTCGCTCGTCATTCCGAACTCGTTTCGGAATCTCTCTTCTGTCCGTTTCTCCCCTTCTCCCGTGCTCCCATGCTCCCCTGCATTCTTTCCCTGTTGACTTTCGTCTGTCTTTTATGTTAGCATTTCCTTGGTGGTCAGGCCTTAACGGGAAAGGGAGAAAGTGAATTCGATGTGCGTTGTGGCGGGCTTCGTTGGTCGCTATGGTCGAATGAGGGGTGAGCGCCCCGGGATGAGGCGCGAGGCCCCTTTTGCCATTTAAGGAGGTGCGAAATGAAGCGCTTGGCATTTGTCCTGATAACAGGCATTCTGTTGGTCGGTCTTTCCGGATCCTGCTGGGCCGAGGCGGGCTTTTGGATTGGCCCAAAAGGGTTGTATTTTCGCCCCTCCTACGAGCCGTACCGAAAGCTTTACCGTACTTATTGGGGCTGGGGCGGAGAGGCGGGCTGGGTGTCTCGGAGGCACCTCGAGTTCAGCTTGGAAGCGCGCTACATAGGGGCGAGGCAAAAACTGGTTATGCAGGCCGTAGACCCCCGGGGGAACATCGTTGGAGATTATTGGTATGGTCTGTATGATTTTGCTTTCACACCCCGGTTGTACTTGCGACTTATGGGCTCTCGCACTCCTTATCTTGGGTTCGGTATCAGCTATCACAGGGTCACATTGAAAATGGAGGGAGTCGAGATTTGGTGGGTTGATGAGGAATATAAACGGCAATCTTCTTCGGCGTTCGGTCCAGCTCTTTTAGTGGGCTATGATTACCGTTTAGCGAAATGGGCCGGGCTGCGGTCAGAGGGCAGCTACCAAAACGTTAAGGTGTCTTACCGCATTGGGGCATTAGCCTATGAGCGGGACCTGAGCGGCTGGACCGCCAGCCTCGGGACCTATATTGCGTGGTAAGACATTGAAGCGACAAATAATGCTTTTTTCGCTGTGCTTTTGGTGCATGGCAACCGTAGGCAGTGCTGATCACGGTTTCTGGTTCGGCCCCAAGGGGCTTTACTTCCACCCTTCCGACGAAAACATTCAAAGGTTTTATAAGACCTTTTGGGGCTGGGGCAGTGAGGCGGGCTGGTCTCATAGACATATGGAAGTGAACCTGGAGGCCAGTTATGTTCAAGCCGAAGGGAAGCTGTTATGGGAGGAATTTGTGCCCGGAGAGGGCGTCATAGGATATTATTGGGAGCATCTCTCGGCCTTTTCCGTGGCTCCAAGGGTGGCTTTTCGCCTGCGTCCTCAGCATACTCCCTATGCTGGCATCGGGGTGGGTTATCATAAGATGTCCTGGGGTTTTCAAGGGCTCCAGAGGACTTATGTGCTTTCAAATGAATCATCTTCCGCGATGTCCACCGAGCTCTTTGCGGGTTACGACTACCGATTGGTCAAATGGTGTGGGGCAAGGGGGGAATTGGGTTACCGGATGCCGGAGCCAGTGGAGCGGGACAAGACATGGCTTTACGCCATGTATAAAGATATGCGTGGCTGGAAGGCCGGCCTCGGTGCTTATGTGGCGTGGTGATTTTTTGAAGCGACAATTCCTGTTTTTCTCACTGAGTCTTTTGGCCATATCGGCTCAGGCCGATTTCCGGGTCGGAGTCCAGTGTCTGATCTTCCGCCCGGATGTGGCGATTACGAGCGGGAGCCAAGAGTTCAACCGTTTTGATGGGGCGGGCGTGGAGTTGGGCTGGGTTTGTCGGCACTGTTTCGACGTCGGGTTTGCAATTCACGGGGCCTATGCCCGTCCCCCCGGCGAGCTCGCGATGTCTTCGGGGTCCGCGGTTCGTAAAACGGTCGTGCTGGTTACGGAATTATTCCGGCCCGCTTTTCGGTTCGACGCTCGATCCGCGCCCTACCTCGGTGTGGGGTTTGGCCAGGTTGTGACCTTTACGAACTATAAATATTCAGCCGAGGCGTCCAATTTGGATCATACCGCGACCTATGGCCGGTTCGTCTGGGTGCCTTTCGCAGGGTACGATTTCCGCCGCTCTCGGCGTTTCGGGTTAAAGCTGGAGGGGCAATATCAACCCAGGGATGTCGTATACATCCAGGGTTTTACCCTACTCGGCGAGGCTTACCTGGCTTGGTAAGGAGATTTAAATAGGGGGCGACATGGGGAGAAAGTCATCTTTTTCTCAGCAGGACATCACCAGGGAGACGACCATGCTGGCTCATCTTTTCGCCCTCCTGTACTATCATTTCGGGGCGACCCTTATCGCGGAATTGGGAGAGAAGCGCGGCCGGCGGCTCATTGAGAAGGCGGTTAAGGATTTCGCCCTCGACCGGGGAAGAAGGATGAAAAGTCAGGTGTTGAGCCTGGGTAAGAGGCCGAACTTCAAGAACTATCATTTGGTCCGCGACCTGCCGGAGCACACCTTTTGGGATACGCCTGAGGGCCGGACCCATTGTCCCTTTGCCGATATCTGGGAAAAGAAGGGGTCCTTCGGCCAGGCCCTGGGCCTGCTCTACTGTAACACTAACGACCCCTGGAAGATCAAGGGGTATAACCCCCAGGCGAAGCTGTGGCGCTGGGTCAAGAATCGGAACCTGGGGGACGGGATGTGCAAGGGGCAGAAAGCTATTCAAACGTAATAGCTTGTGCAGGTCACGTCGTTCGAAGTGTAGAAACACATTTCTTTAGAGCGATCCTTTCATGGGATTGAAGCGGCGCATTCTGGTGCTGGGCACATCGATGACGGGCGGGGATTGGCCGCCGGCGAGGTGTATCGCCAGGGGATTGAGCCAGCGAGGGCACGAGGTCCTTTGCTTTGCCGACTCGGCGATCAGCGCGACCAGCGATATCATTGGCATCCCGGTCGTCGCCGCGTCAGCGGGAAGAGACATGGCGGGGTACGCCGAGCGTTACGGCTCCGACCGCGGGACCCATGAAAGCATGCTGGACTATCTCAAGCGGAACCCGTTCCTGACGGCCTGGTCGGACGAAGTCCTCCCGGAACTGCGGGAGCTCGCGCAACAGCTTCAGCCGGACCTGATCGTGAGCCAGTTGTTCTGCATCGAGCTGGCCTCCCGGCTGTCCAGCCCATTGCGGCGCCCCTGGTGTCTCGTGAACCCGGGGGTCTACTTCGGGCCCGGCGCGCGAGATGTCGACTTGGACTATGTCGGGCTGGACCAGAGCTATTTCTTTCCCCTCTTCTCGTCTCTGATGCAGACCGCCTCGCTCGTGCTGCACGGGACCGACCCGGTCTTTGACCCGCCACCTGCCTCTCTTCCCCCGCACCACCGATATGTCGGGCCCCTGCTCGACGACACCTCGGCGCCGTGTCCGGCCTATCTTGAACAGGCCGGGCCGCCCTGGGTGCTCGTGACCCTCAGTTCATACCCCCAGCGCGGTGAGACGGCGATTGCGCGATCGGCTCTTGACACCCTGTCCGGGCACCCGGTCCGCGTCCTCCTCACGATTTCCGAGGGGCACTCCCGTGACGAGCTCGGCCCGATCCCCGGGAATGCCAGGGTGGAATTATTCGTGCCGCATTCCGAGGTCCTGCGGCGGGCCTGCCTCTCGGTCAGTCATGCCGGTCATGGCATCGTGGCCCGCTCGCTGTACCATGGCGTTCCTATGGTCCTCGTGCCCTGGGACCGGGACCAACCGGGGGTGGCCTATCGTGCGGCGAAAGTCGGCGCGGCCGAGGTCGTCGCGAGAGAAGATTTCACCGACGAGCGGCTCGCCGAGGCCGTCGCCAAGGTCCTGTCGGATCAGAGTTATGGTCAGAGCGCGGCAGGTTTTGCGCGACGGCTTCAGTCCCAAAACCCGGTTGGTGCAGCTTGCGATCTAATCGAACAATCGTTTGCCGCCGTCTAACATCGGCTGCACTCGACGGCCAGGCGAGCAGCGGGGTCTACTTCCTAAGGACGGAGGCCGGGGAAGGCAAGCTGGTGAGGGTAGTGAAGTTGAGGTAACGAACCGTTGCCCGTGGGCCCTGCTTTTGTACATTCCAGGCAGCCGAAGCAGCATGAAAGCAGATCCATTAAGGGGGGGTTCAGAGAATGGTGGGAAGGTCACTAAGCCATACCGTTATGTGTAAGGTGGGCTTGGCTCCAACCGTAAGGAAAGGGGAGATAATGCGCACAGAACCCAATAGGAAAAAGGTAACTGCGAAGCATCTCGTAATCGCAGTGGTGCTCTTGCTGGGCATTATGGTGCTGGCGTACGGCTACTTCTACGAGAGCAAGATTGGTCTTTACGTGGGATTACTTGTGACTGCCGCAGGAGTGCTTGTCGGCATATTGCAGATAATATTACGTTGCAACAGATGAGCACCGAAGTGGCAGGCTAATGGGGCAATCGTGACCGCAAAATACGTCAGCGCGCAGTCGGCCACCTTGACCCGACCCCCTGAAACGGCCTAAATAGAATGTTATAATTTAGGCCCAGATCCTCGTTGGAACCCATCAGGTAGCCGAAGCAGGATGGAAGGAGCATTCAATGTGGGCAAAGGATGGGGGCAGGTCAATGTTAGGCGCCTCTTGAGGTAGGGAACGGATGGTATCTCATCGGTCATTCAGGCCGGTACTCGCACTGGTTCTCGCGGCGTCCGTGGCACTGGCAGCAATGTATGCGACGAGGCTCGTCGGTGTCTCTCGGGCGGGTTTTCTTCCGACATCGTTCGTGACGCATACGGTGATGTTAGTTCTCTCCGTCGCGGCGATGTGGCTGCTCTCGAAGGGCCGGCTTGATCTCTATGGCATAACCAGGGGTACATACAAGTTTAGCCCGCGTATCCTTATGTGGGTCCTCCCGACGGCGGTGCTCTCCATTGTGTCAGCGGTCGCGTCATCGGGGGGCCACGGTACGGGCGGTCCCTTTGAACTCACCAAGCTTCAAATTGTCGTCTTCGTCTGGATCTATGCGAGCATCTGCGAGGAAACGCTGACTCGGGGGCTTTTACAAACGCTGTTGAAAGGGGATGCCCGGGTCGGGGCTGCGGCCACCCGTAGGCTGAGCATGCCGGTCATCGTGAGTGCGCTCTTCTTCGGTGCCATGCACCTTGTGCTCGTCAAGTCCATGGGTCCCTCGGCGGTCCCGGTGATCCTGCTGGCGGTGTTTCTGGGGCTGGTCGCCGCGCGATACCGTGAGAGGACAGGGAGTCTCCTTCCAGCTATCATCGTCCACGCTCTGTTCAATATCGGAGGCACGCTGCCATTATGGGTGATTCAGTGGCTGCGCGGTTAGACCGCTCGGGGTCCGATGGAGCGAGGCGCCTAACAACTCCGAAGCCGCATCCGGGAAGATGGATGAGGAGACGATCTTCACCACCTTACAGGGGGGGACTTATTGGAATATTTAGAAGAAAGCGATGAAGAATACAGCCCACATTCAACCATGAACTCGCGATGTCTAAATTAAGAAAGCCCCTTCTCTCCGAGGCCGCGTCCGGGAAGATGGATGAGCAGTCGATTTTCTCCACGCGGTTTGGGAAGACCTATCGCAAGCGCTATGCTGTGCCGAAGCAGCCGAACTCGAAGGCGCAGATGGCGATGCGCAAGACCTTTACCGGGGCGATGCGGCTCTGGCAGCACACGCTTTCCGAGGAGGACCGCGAGGCCTGGAGGGCCTTTGCTCAGACACAGCGCCGGGTGGACCGGGTGTCTCTGAGCTTGAACCATCCTCCGGCCCACTCCATCTTCCTGCGCTTTGCCGTGAATGCCCTGCGCGCGGGGTTCGATCCGCCCAAAAGGCCGCCCACGGCCCCCTCTCCCCAGCCAATTGCCGTGGGCATCGTCCAGAAAGGCAAAGGGTTAGCCCTCAACTGGGACCCCGGGGAATATGCCGAGGCTCCAAAGAAGCCCGGAGCCAAACCCTCCTCTCCTCCCCCTGTCCTTGAGGTTTGCCTGGCCGTGACCTCGGCCTGGGTCCGGCCTTATCCGAGCCTGTTCCGTACCCTCGGGTTCATCCCTCTGGCCAGGGGGGAGTGCACCTACACCCCGGCCCTGCCCGGAAAGCGCTATACCTTCGACTGCTGCGTCATCACTCCCGACGGCCAGCAGAGCCGCCCCGCCCGCATTTTCCTCCCCCTGTAGTCCCAAACTGCTCCCCAGGTGCTCCACTGGTGGGCCTTTAAGGCTCGTGCAAAGCTATTTGGTGCCTCATTGGTGCCTATTTGGTGCCTGCTTGGTGCATAGTTGATGGCATCCTACAAACGCTCCTACCTTCCCCCCTTCGGGGGAGGGTAGAAAAAAAAGGGTCAGGTACGGGGGGTCTTCAAGCCCCAGGGGCCTTAAAGGGGCTGGGAAGGGGCAATAAAGAAGGGCGCACGGGGTGCGCCCTTGACTATTGAGCCAACGCCTGCTCGACCTTCAGCCCTCCAGCCGGAAGTCCACCGGGATGGACACCCAGACCCTCACGGTCCGCTCCCCCTGCATGGCCGGGGAGAAGCGGAACTTCCTGGCCCCATCCTGGGCCGCCTGGTCCAGGAGCTCGTACCCCGAGGACTTGGCCAGCCGGGTCTGCATCACCGAGCCGTCGCGGTCCAGGAGGACCTGGACGAAGGCCCGCCCCTCCTGATGCAGCTGCCGGGCCATCGCCGGATATTCCGGCAGGGGGTGCTCGATCAGGGCCGGCTCCACGGTCAGGACCAGATGGTTGCCGGGGTCCGGGATATCGTTATCCGGCAGCTTGGGCGGCATGTACACCGTCGTGGAGTCCAACGGTTTGACGATCCCGTTCATCCAGACCGTGGCGGAGTCGTTCCGGCGGTAGGTGATGTCGCCCGGGATATCCCTCGGCTCGATCCCGCCGAAGACGTGGTCCGGGGGCGGCGGGGCCACGATCCCGTGGTCCACGATGACCGGCGGAGGCGGGAGCAACGGGACGTTCGGATCGATTACGATGGGTTGGATGTGGTAGTGAACCACCTTCGGCTGGGGGGTCAGGGCTTTGACCATCCGCAACCCGCCCCAGAGGGCGAGGGTGAGCCCCACGGCCAGCCAGAGCGCCGCCTTCAGGTCATGGAGGTAGGCCTGGTTTTCGTGGGAGAGCCCGGCCAACAGGCTCACGTCGCTGCGGCACGCTTGGGGTTTCATGGCTCTTCACGCTCCTTTCGGGTCTTCTTTATTAGGGTTTCGGACTGCTTCGTTCCTTCCCGGCTCTACTGGTATTACCCGGCAAGGGCCCGTCTTATTCCCTGGCCAAGCCCCAGGGACCCTCCCTCCCCAAAGCCTTTCCATAGGATTAGAGCAGCATAACCTGTGCCAGATTAAAAGGACAAGGCGGGGAGGGCTGGAAAAGGGCAAGGGGTGTATCGTCCTGATACACCCCTTGCAGAATCTGGACAGCCCGGAGGGTAAAGGAGGATTACGGCTGTTTCAGCCTCGCCAGCACCGAGTCCACCCGGGCCTTCTCCGGGGCCTTGGGGGAGAGCCGGAGGAACTTCTCCAGTTCCCTCACGGCATCGGCCCTGTAGTTCTCCCCGGCCAGGGCCATCCCGAGATGGTAATGCCCCATGGCGGAGCTGGAATCCAGGAACACGGCCCGGCGGTACTCCGTGATGGCCTCAGGCCTCCGGGCCGCGCCCTCCAGGGCCGCGCCCAGCCCGAGGTGGGAGGTCGGGTTCTCCCTTCCCAGCCGGATCGCCTCGCGGTAGGAGATGATGGCCTCCTCGTAGCGCCCCTGTCTGGACAGGGAGGTCGCCAGAAGCATGTGGGCGTTCTCGGAGGTGGTGTCCTTGTGGATCGCGTCCCGGGCCAGGCTGTCCGCCAGGCTCCAGTTCCCAGAGGCCAGGGCCCGGGCCCCGCTCTCGATCTCGTCGCGCACCGAAAGCTTGCCCTTGCCCTGCAGGAGGCCGAAGCCCACCATCGCCAGCACCGCGGCCAGGATGACCCCGGTCCAGAGGATAGACCTCCACTTGGTCTTTCCGGTCAGCTTGAACGGCTTGGCCTTTTGGGTATGGAGCTTGAAAGCGCGCTTGCTCATGGCGGGCGGCTTATCTCTTCGCGGCCAGTTTCTTCTTGATGCGCTTGAGCCGGAAGATGTCCTCGCGCTCGCGCTGCTCGATCGTCCCGCGGATGAAGCGGATCTGGCCCAGGGTGCGCGGGATGACCACCTGCTCCAGAGCGTTCACCCGGCGGGTGGCCTTCTTGATCTCGGCTCCCACCCGGCGGAGCCGGGCCTCTATCCCGGCGATCTCCACCAGGAGGGAGAGGATCCGCTCGAACTCCCTCGCCGCCACCTCCACCCGGAGGCTCCCCCCGGTCGGGGAGTAGCCCCGCTCCAGGGGGCCGCGAACGAAGTTCATCTCCTTGATCTCCGGGATCTTCACCCCCCACACACTGCGGGTCCTGATGTCCAGGGCGATCTCGCGCCGGCCGGCCAGGGCCCGGGACTCCACGGCCTCCTTCCCCTCGTAGGCCTTAGTCAGGATCAGGAAACGGTAAGCCTGGCCGCAGGAAGCGGCCAGATTCTCCCGGGCCTCCAGGGTCCTCTTCACGTAGGCGAAGAACTCGGCGACCAGGGCGTCGCGCTTGCGCTTCAGGAGGTCCACCCCCTGCAGGGCCAGGCCGGCCTGGGCCCTCAGGGCCAGCATGTTCATGCGGGTGGGGCTGACGTTCTCCAGATCGGGAGGCATCGGATATTAAAAGGCCCCCGGAGCATGGAAGGCTTCCATCTTCTCCCCGTAGTACTGGTTGAGGTGCTTGGACTGGATGCGCTTGAGCTCGGTCATGGGCAGGTGTTTGGAGAGGAGCGACCAGCCGATGGACAGCGTCTCGACGATGGAGCGGTCGGCATCCCCCTGGTTCACGAAGTGATCCTCGAACTCCTGGGCGAAGGCCAGGTACTTCCGGTCCAGCTCGGTCAGGGCCTCCTCCCCGATGATCGCCACCAGGCGCCGGAGATCCAGGCCATTGGTGTAGGCGGCGTAGAGCTGGTTGGCCAGCTCGCGGTGATCCTCCCTGGTGCGGTCCTTGCCGATCCCGGAGTTCATCAGCCGGGACAGGGACAGGGGGGCGTCCACGGGCGGGAAAACCCCGGCCCGGTGAAGACGCCGGGAGAGGATGATCTGGCCCTCGGTGATGTAGCCCGTGAGGTCCGGGATGGGGTGGGTCTTGTCGTCGTCCGGCATGGTCAGGATCGGGAACTGGGTGATCGAGCCCGGGCGCCCCTTGATCTTCCCGGCGCGCTCGTAGATCGAGGCCAGGTCCGTGTACATATACCCGGGATAGCCCCGCCGGCCGGGGATCTCCTCGCGGGCCGTGGCGATCTCGCGCAGGGCTTCGCAGTAGTTGGTCATGTCCGTCAGGACGACCAGGACATGCAGGCCGTGGTCGTAGGCCAGGTGCTCGGCCACGGTCAGGGCGCAGCGCGGGGTGAGCAGACGCTCGATGGTCGGGTCGTCGGCCAGGTTCATGAAGATGACCGACTTGGCCAGGGCGCCCCGGCGGTCGAACTCGTTGGTGAAGAACGCCGCTTCCCGGGCCGTGATCCCCATCGCCGCGAACACCACCGCGAACTCCTCTTTCTCGCCCAAGACCTTGGCGTTGCGCACGATCTGGGCCGCGATCTCATTGGCCGGGAGCCCGGCCCCGGAGAAGATGGGCAGCTTCTGGCCCCGCACCAGGGTGTTCAGGCCGTCGATCGTGGAGATCCCGGTCTGGATGAACTCCGAAGGTTTCTCCCGGGCCGAGGGGTTCATCGGCTGGCCCGTGATCTCCAGGCGCTTCTCCGGAACGATGGGCGGAAGGCCGTCGATCGGGTCCCCCACCCCGTTGAACCGCCGGCCGATCATGTCCCGTGACACCCCGATCCGGGCCACGTCCTCGCGCAGGGAGATGGAGGTCTTGGCCAGGTCGATGCCGCGGGTCTCCTCCAGGATCTGGATCACCGCGAACCGCTCCCCCACCTCGATCGCCTGCCCGCCCTTCCGGGTGCCGTCCGGGAGATGGATGTCCACCATCGCTCCGTAGGACAGATGCTTCGAGGCGCCCTCCACGAAAAGCAGGGGGCCGGAGACGTACGTGACGCTCTGAAAGTTACGGGTGATCAAGTCCATGACGAAGCCTCCATGGGTTCCATGATCAGGCCCCCAGGGCCTCGATCTCCTTCATCGTGCCGGCCAGGGCCTCGGGGAACTCCTGGTTCGGGACCTCCTTGAACCGGGCGATCTGCTCGATGGCCGGGCTCTCCAGGATGTGCTCGATGTGTTTGCCTGACTTCAAAGCCTGCTGGGCCCGGTCGTAGAACTCCAGGATGCCTTTCAGGACCCCGTACTGCTTCTCCATCGGGCAGAACCCGTCGATGTCCGAGAAGGCGTTCTGCTGCAGGAAGTCCTCGCGCAGCATCTTGCCCACCTCGATGATCAGGCGCTCGGCGTCCTGCAGGGCGTCCGGGCCGACCAGCTGGACGATCTCCTGGAGCTCGGCCTCGCGCTGGAGAAGCGCGCTCATCCGCCGGGTGAGCTGGACGAACTCCGGGCTGACCTTGTCCCGGTACCAGTCCCCGAGGTGCTCGTGGTACAGGCTGTAGCTGCGCGCCCAGTTGATCGCCGGGAAGTGCCGGCGGTTGGCCAGCTTGTCGTCCAGGGCCCAGAAGGTGCCCACGATGCGCAGGGTGCTCTGGGTGACCGGCTCGGAGAAATCCCCTCCGGGAGGCGAGACCGCGCCCACGATGGTCACGGAGCCGACCAGGTCCTCCTGGTTTTCGCTCTTACCCAGGCACACGGTCCGGCCGGAGCGCTCGTAGAAGGCCGCGAGCTTGGTCGCCAGGTAGGTCGGATAACCCTCCTCCCCGGGCATCTCCTCCAGCCGCGAGGAGATCTCGCGCATGGCCTCGGCCCAGCGCGACGTGGAATCGGCCATCACGGCGACGTGGTAGCCCATGTCGCGGTAGTATTCGGCCAGGGTGATGCCGGTGTAAATCGAGGCCTCGCGGGCCGCCACCGGCATGTTGGAGGTGTTGGCGATCAAGACCGTGCGCTCCATCAGGGGCCGCCCGGTGCGGGGGTCGGTGAGCTCCGGGAACTCGTGCAGGACGTCGGCCATCTCGTTCCCCCGCTCCCCGCAGCCCACATACACGATGATGTCGGCGCTGGAGTACTTCGCCAGGGTCTGCTGGACCACGGTCTTGCCCGAGCCGAAGGGGCCGGGAATGGCCGCGTTCCCGCCCAAGGCCACGGGGAACAGGGCGTCGAAGATGCGCTGGCCCGTGATGAACAGCTCGTTGGGGTCCAGCTTCTTCTGGAAGGGGCGGGCCGCGCGCACCGGCCATCGCTGGAGCATGGTCAGCCCGGTTCCGTTGGTGAGCTCGCAGACCCTCTCCTCCACGGTGAACTCCCCGGACTTGATGTCTTTGATCTCTCCGGAGAGATTCGGCGGAACCATGATGCGGTGGACGAAGTCGCCTTCCCGGGTCGTGCCGAGGGTGTCGCCTCCGGAGACCCTGACCCCCTTTTTGACGCAGGGCGTGAAGGCCCATTTCTTCTTCTTATCCACCGCGTCCACGAAGATGCCCCGGGCGATGAAGTCGCCCTTCATCTCCCGGATGAGGTCCAGGGGACGCTGGATGCCGTCGTAGATGGAGGACAGAATACCCGGGGCCAGCTCGGCCATGAGGGGCTGCTGGGTGTTCGTCACCGGCTCGCCCACGAACAGGCCCGAGGTGTCCTCGTAGACCTGGATGAAGGCCGTGTCCCCGTCCAGACGGATGATCTCGCCCAGGAGCCCGAGGTGGCCGACCTTGACGATGTCGTACATCTTGGACCCGAACAGGCCCTTGCCGATCACCGCCGGCCCGGCGATTTTCTGGATCTTACCTTCCATGAGGTTGCCTTATGATTGAAGAGATAAGGGATGGATTACGCTCATCTATCGCCACGCGGGAAGCGTCCTCCCCTGCGGATCCATCCAGCAGGGCGCCCAGGCCAAGGCCACCAGGCGCACGCTGATATCGGATTTCCTGGGCCGGAGCGTGACGGTCTCCAGGGTTTCGGTCAGGGGATCGGTCTTCGCGCTGAGCGCCTCGACCTCGGCTTGAAACCGGGCGTCGAGGTCAGCCGTCTGTTTCTTGACGGACTCGACGGTGTCTTCGGCGCGACCGATGTCCTGGGATTCCTTTAAGGAACGGCTGACGCCGCGGGCCGCGGTCGTGGCCCGCCCCAAGGTCGCGGCCTTGAGGGCCTTCCGGCCCATGATGGCCCCGAGCAACGTGGCCCCGACCGAGATCGCGGTCTGCATCTTCTGTTGTTTGGCCTGCTCGGCCTCGCGGTCCACGGTCTGTTGGGCACGGCGGAGCCGCTCCTCTAAGGCGACTTTCTTGGGGGCGTACTTCTGCCTCAGGGCCTCGGTCATCCGGTCGCGCTTCTCCCGAGAGACCTGCTGGAGGCAGATGCGGAAATCCCGCTCGGTCTCTCCGGGATTGGAAAAGGCCTGGAGGGCCGGGCTCCTGAAAATATCGGTTTTACGGTTTCCGTAAACCCAGGCCGAGAAATCTTTGCTCCATCCTTCATAGCTTTTCGCCCTCCCGGCCAGGGAAGGCAGATCGGCGAACTGGGCTTCTTCGCGCGGAGACTTCTCCAGATCGGACAAGGTTACCGGGGCTTCGTCCCCCTTCTCCCAGGCCACCGGGACCGCCTCATCCGTGACCGGCGTCGTGAACACCGAATCGCAAGAGAAGTCCACTTTAGACCTGGCATCCAGGAGCCGGACCTGGGCGGCGCCCAGAACCCGAGGCTGATAGACCAGCACGCTGCCTTGGGGCTGAGGGCCGCGGACCGGAATGAAGTATTCCGGGACTCCCGGAGGAAGGACCGGGCGCACGCTGCCTTTGGGCTTCGCGAACTCAGGGACGACCGCAGAGGTCTCGGGAGCCATCCCAGGAGGAAGGGCCTGTTTCCGCGGATCCATCAGGGTTTTTATCTGTTCCCGAGTGAGAGGACCGCGGAGATAGGACATGGCCCAGCGGGATTCAAAGACCTCCGGGGCATCCTCGTGGACATTGTGCAGCAGGAAGATGCGGTTTCCGAGCCCGGCCAGGATCTGGCCCGTTTTGTCCTTATCGAACGCCGCTCCGCTTGAAGCCGCCGCCCCCTCCAGACCTTCCAAGACGCGGGCTTTATCGCGCTCGGTCTGCAGGCGTCCGAGGAACCAGGTCCCGGCATTGGAGAGCCCCTTGTAGTCCAGGTCCACCGGATTCTGGGTGGCGAGAACGATTCCCAGCCCGAAGGCCCGGGCCTGCTTGAGGAGCGTGAGCATCGGACCTTTGGAGGCCGGGTTGGCGACCGGAGGGAAAAAGCCGAAGATCTCGTCCATGTACAGGAGGGCGCGCAGGCTCGTGGTGCCGGACTGGGTGCGCATCCATCCCAGGGTCTGGTTCAAGAGGAGCGAGACGAAGAACATCCTCTCGGCATCCCCGAGATGCGCGATGGAAAAGATCGCCACCCGCGGCTTGCCCTCAGGGGTGTGCAGGATGGGTCCCAGGTCTAAGGCCTCTCCCTGAAGCCAGAGGTCGAAGCCCGGAGCCGCGAGGAGGTTATTGAGAAGCACCACCAGTTCGAACCGATCCTTTGAAGGGTAGAAGCCCTCGAGGTCCAGCGCGCCGATGCGCGAGAAGGGCGGCTTCTGGATGTGCTGGATGAGGGTTGCGAGGTCGAGGTTCTGACCCAACTTCCAGATCGTTTCCAGGATCGTGGCGATGAGAATGTGCTCACGGCTCTTCAAGGGGTCGGCCGGAATGCCCACCAAGCCGAGGAGGCTCGTGGCCGTGATCCCGATGCGCTCGCGAAGCCATTCGATGTCTTCCATAACCGCCTTGGGTGGCGAGGCAAAGGTGGACAGGATGGAGACCGGTATCCCGGCCCGGCTTCCCGGGGTATATATCGCGAAATCGGCGGCATCGCGCAGGCGCTGGATGCGGGCGCCGTCCTGACCCCATTCCGCCAGTCCCTTCTTCCACAGGTCAGCCTGCAGCTGGGAGTATTCCGAAACCGAGAAGCCCTTCTTTTGTGCCTCCTCGGCGTTGACCCAGGGAGCGAAGTCCTCGCCGCGCAACCGGGGAAAGGTCAGCAACAAATCCGCGAGGTCGCCTTTGGGATCGATGACGATGGCCGGGATGCCATCCAAGGCGGCTTCCTCGATGAGGTTGACGCATAACCCCGTCTTTCCGCTGCCGGTCATGCCCACGCAAACCGCATGGGTGACCAGGTCCTTGGAGTCGTACAGGAGCCAGCCCTCCCTGGGTTTTTGAGCCTGAAGGTCGTAGGGTCGCCCGAGGTAGAAAACCCCTAATTTTTCAAAGTCCGGCATTTGATATCACTCCACGTTCGGCTTGACTTGGGTCGTATCCTTTTGAATCTCCGGCTTCCGTTCCTCGTCCTGGGGCTGGAAACCGCTCCTGATCTCGGTGTGACGGATCATCCCGCCCAGGTGTCCGGTCCAAACCATCATCCCTCCTACGACGAGGGCGAGGATGAAGACAGTGGCGATGAGCCAGGAGGGAAGGGCTTTGGAGCGGCGGAAAGCGAGCCATCCCACGAGACAGAGGAGTCCTAAAATCTCGATTCCGAAGAGCGAGAGCTTTGCAAAATCCTCATGGGGGGCGATGAACTGCTCTGAGACCCCGGGAAGGCCCTCGATAACCTTCTCGGCCGGCTGGCCCGTGAAAAAGACGGGTAGGGCAAACAAGGCGAGAACGACCAAGGCCCAGAGGCTGACCCGTTTGAGCTCTTCGCTATGCTTGAAGATCCCAACCAGAAGCAAAACGATGCTGAACGCCGTCCCCAAGATGGGGATATGATTAAGCAGGAGATGGAGCTGTGCCGGATTCAAGGATTCCTCACTTTAGTTTAACATAGTAGCCGATGCAGGACTTCACCAGTTCGGAAAGATAGGCCTCGCCCTCGGCGCGGTCTATCTTGAGACGCGAGGCCGGAAAGGGGACGACCACGGGCAGGGGTTCCTTCTCCAGGAGCCTGGCTAACTCGCGGTCGGGGTCCTTGAGGTAGTCCTCGCTGACGGCCACCAGGCCGTATTCCCCGGTCTCGAAGAACGATTTCAACAGCCGCGCGGCCTCCACGGCATCTCCCGGCGAGAACACCTCCACCCCGGCCAGGCGGAAACCCGTGGCGAGCTCGGAATCGGTGATGACGGCCAGCTTGGAATTTTTGATTTTTGATTTTTGATTTTTGATTTCCACCATCCACCATCCACTCAAAGAAGCAATAACTCTTTTTCCATCTCGGCCTGAGAGAGGCCGTAGGCCTTTCCCCGGGCGATGAGCCGCAGATTGGTGACCTCGATGGTCTTCATCCCGAGGTAGCCGACGGGGATATTTATCGCCAGAGGGTCGCCCCGGTAAAGCCTGGCGCACCTCAAAGCGAAGGCACGGGAGAGGGCGCGTTCGAAGGCCGCCTCGTCCCCCCGGCCTGCCCTCGGACTTTCGGGGCCCCCCGGCTTCTCCGGGAGATGGAGAGAGGAAGGGGCCAGGGCGAGGGCTTGGATGAAGCTTTCGGCGCGGGCCAGGGCCAGAAAGTGCCGCTCCAAAATCCTCTCCCCTCCCGGCACCCAATACCTCGCGAGCGGACCTTCCTCCAGGGCTTCCCCTCTGAGCCGTAGCGCAGTCCCTAAGTTCAGGACGTCGACCTGTTCTTTCAGGATTCCGCGGATCTTGGCCACGTTCCGGTCTCCCTTCTTCACCGTCTCAAGGCCGGCCGAGATATAAAACCGGTCCAGGGCCAATTCTAAGTTCGCCAGGCTGTTGTCCTCTGCATAGGCGGAAAGGGCCTTGGTCAGGGGCCGGGCGAAGGGGCTCCTCCAGGTAGCCAGCATATCGGCCACGGCCTTCGCGTCCTCGGCTTCTGCCAATTCCGAAATCCGGGCCTCGTCCAGGCGCCCGGCGGGCACCACGCCGGACAGGATGTCGGACTTGGAGAGCCGGGTGTGCTTGCCCCGGAGGACGGCCTTGATGTTCTCCAGGTCCCAGCGCTCCAGGATTACTCCGAGAAGTTCGCCGGCCCTGCCGTCGGCAAAGCTGAGGAGTTTCGCCGAAGTGCGGCAGAGGTTGCGGCGGAGGCCCTCCTCCACAGCGGAAAGGCCGAGGGGGCCGGGGGGCCCCGAAAGTCCGAGGGCAGGCCGGGGGGCACGGGAGAAGGCCTCCCCAAGGTCCTTGCCGAAGTCCGTGGAGCCCAGGGTGTCAGCAAAGGCTGTTAGGTCCCGCGCTGCGAGAAGTTCGTATAGCGTCTCACGCGAGAGCAGGCGGCTCTTCATCGCCCTCACGCGGGCATTGATGTAGCCGTAATCTGAAGACATCTGATTATTGAAGATTGTAATGAATTGTAATGTATTGTAACGTGTCGTTAATGATATTACCATACATTACAATACATCACTCTTCTTGAGAGCCCTTAGACTTACGGGTTGAAGAGCAACTTGCCGATCTCGACCCGCAGGGTCTTACCAGCGAGATCGAGCCGGGCTTCGAAGGTGTTCAGGATGACGAGCCTGCCGTCCCCCGAAACGAGCTTGGCCCCATGCCGAATCTCGGCATTGGCCCTGACCTCAGCCTGAAGGTTCCTCTCCTTCAGGAAGGCCTGGACCACGCCCAGGTCCTCCAGGCTGACCTCCAGGGCGAACGGTTCCCCCAGATCCGGAAGGGCTTCCTCGATGAGCTTAAGGAGAAGCCTGTCCCCGTCCCGGCCCTCCATCCGCTTTCCGAGCTCAACCTCGGCGTCCTCAAAGGCTTTGGCGAGAAGCGCCTCCTTGGTGCGCAGCAGCAGGTCGGCAGCCTTGAGATTGGCCCCGCCCAGCACCCGCAGCCGCTCCGAGGCCATCTCGGACTCAGCCGCGGCCCGGCGGTCCTCCTTAAATTCGCGGGCCTCCCTATGGGCCTTCTCGACGATCTCCTGGGCCTCGGCCCGGGCTTGGGCCAGAAGCGTTTGCTGCTCCTCCTGGGCCTCTTTGGCCAGGGCCTCCAGGAGCCCCCCCGTTCCGAGGGCCGGCTGTGATTCCATGATGCTGATTCTGGTTCTTAGGCTACTTCAAGATGAAGATGATCAGCACGGCCACCACGAAGCCCAGGATGATCATGGTCTCGGGGATGGCCTCGAGGATGATCATCGACCCAATCAGTTCTGGCTTCTCGGCGAGAGCCCCGGCCGCGGCCGCGCCGATCCGACTCTGGGCCCAGCCCGAGGCCAGGGCCGAAAGCCCCACGGCCAGGGCTGCGGCCAAGCCGAGGAGGCCGGCCCTCAGCGGGCTGGATTCCTGTTTCTCTCCGGGCCCGCCCGCAGTCTGGGCGCCTTTCTCCTGGGCCAGGGCCAAGCCGGTCAACAAGAGCCCGGCCAAGAGGGACAAAACGAGCACACAAAGGGCCGTCTTCAAGGCGTTATTCCTCCTCGTTTGAAGGGTTTGTACTCTTTTCCCCCGGGCTTGTAGAACTTGCCGAAGAATTCTACGTAATGCAGACGGGCGGACTGGATGGTGGGGCTGAAGGCCAGGGCCAGGTTGATGGCGTGGATCAGGGCCGCGATGATCACCCCGATGACGATGTTGCCCACCATTCCGGCGAACATGTTGGCCACGAACGCCAGGTAAACCGAGGCCACGCCCACAGCCATCAGACGGGCGTAGGAGAGCATGTTCCCTACGAAGGACAGGAGCTCGATGACGATGAGCGGGCCCTTGAGATAGAGAAGCACCGGAATCGAGATGACCAGAGCCGCGACGGCCGGGAACATCCCTGCGGGAAAGGCCCTGGCCAGGGCTGCGATCAGGGTGAACAGTCCGGTCAGCGCCAGGAGAATGGCCGGGACCTCGATGATCTCGTGGACATGCCTGAGGCGAAGGGCGTTCACGAAATTGAGCACGAACCCCAGGGTCACGTGGGCCACGCCGATGCTCACGGCGACGACCAGGAGGGGAATGAGCGCGGTCATCCGATTCCACTCGATCCCCAACAGGGTCACGGGATGGAGCCAGCCCAGACGCTCGAAGAAATCCCCCAAGAACTCCCCGAACACGAAGCCAAACAGGATGGTGTAGGAACCGCAGATGATCATGACCTTGCCGACCGGCTGGACCATGAGTTTGCTCCTGAACTTGAGAAGCATCCAGAGCCCGAAGCCCAGGATGATGAGGCCGTAGGCGATGTCGCCCATGATCAGGCCGAAGAAGATCGGAAAGAAGAGGGCGAAATAGGGCGTGGGGTCCACGGTGCCGTATTGGGGAGGCTGGAGGATCCTGATGAAGAGCTCGAACGGCCTGACCAGGGGGTGGTTCTGCAGAAGAACGGGCGGCTCCTCCTTCAGGTCCTGGCCGTGCGAAGGACGGCAGGTTGTAGTCTTCACGACCAGGCTTTCGCCGAAACGGGCTCGGAGCTTGTCTTTGAGTCCGGGGGAAGACTTGGACGGGACATACCCCGTCAGGATGAAGGTCTTCCGGGTCTCCCCGAAACTTTTCAGGACCTCGCTTCGCGCCAGCCGGTCCCGCAGCTCAAGGGCGATCCCCGAGAGACGGGGCTTTGCGTCCCGAGAGAGCTTTTCAAGATCGGACTGGACCCTGGCGATCTCTCCGGGCAGGTCGCGCCTTCTCCCTTCCAGGGCCCGGACTGCATCGGCCATGGGCATCCCCGAGACCGAGGAGGGAAGCCTGATCTCGTTCACCCCCTGCTTCACGAACAGGGAGCGGATCTTCTCCCGGTCCGACTTCCGGAAGGCCACCACGGCGCCCAGGGTCCTGGGGTCCACCTCCCGGGAGAAGACCAGGGCCCGCCCCTCGGTCAGCCGGAGGAGCTCCGCACGGAGAGCTTCCAGCACTGGAGCTTTGCGCTTCTCCAGGGTGAAGCCGATCGCCTCGAAATTCCTGCTCGTCTCCAGGGGGGCCAGGAGCGGGGCCAGGATGCGCACGGCCTCGGCATAGGCTTCCACGATCCCGCGCTCGTCCTCCAGCTCTACCCTCTGCTTGGTCAGGGCGCGGGCCCTGGTTTCCGAATCCTGAACGAAGGCCTCCCAGGACTCCAGGGTTTCCTCCCCCGCCATTCCAAGCGCCTCAGCCCTGCCGGGAAGAAGGTTCAGGACCCCTTCCACCCGGGACAGAAGCTTCTCCTCAGGAGTGCTCCCCCGGGCCCCGGAGACCACGAGCCTCTCCCCTTCCTGGACCTCGGTGATGTGCACGGCGCCCTGGGCCTGGACCTCTTCCACGACCTCGCGCATCAGGGCCTTGGGCCCGACCACGAGCGCCCTGTCCATCCGGGCGATCATTTGGGCAGGACCGTCTCCACGATGCGTCCCACGGCCTCGGGGGCGCGCTTCTCGGCCCTGGCCTTCAGGTCATTGGCCTCCTTCTGGGCTTTGGCCAGGATCTCCTTCTTCTGGTCCTCGAGCTCGCCCGCGACCTTGGCGCAATAGGCCTGGCCCTCCTCGTCAGCCTTCTTGCGAGCCTCGTCTATAATGGCCTGGGCTTTCTTTTCGGCCTCCTCCACAAGGGCTTTGGCCTCGGACCGGGCCGCCTCGGCCTGCCGCTCCAGTTCCTCCTCGCGGACCCGGATGTCCCGCAGGACCTGCTCGCTTCCGCTTTCCGTATGGGTCTCTGTTTTCTTAGCCACGCCCATTCACCTCTGAAATAGATTTCCGCTCCTCATCCTTGAAGTCAGGCCGGGAGCCCGAAGTTTGGCCTAAACACTATATTCTATTAAAAAATAGGGCTTTCTGTCAAGGATAGGACCTGTGGACCGGGGAGGGAGAGGAACAGGATTGCAGCCCGGATGGTCTCAGCCACGAGATATAGGAGTTGAGAAGATTTTAGGTTCTTCCGGGTTTAGCATGGGTAGAGGTCTAAGCCTCCGAATGTGAAACAGATGACGAAGGGAAGAATGACCCTCTGGTTAAGCCTTTTCATCATAAGATGGGCCACCTTACAGAACTTACGAGAAATAGGCTGAACGGCTCTAAAAAGGGGGGTGGGCCACCCAGACCCTCATTTTGGTGGCCCAGAGTACACCCACCTCACCCCTACCTCACGCCTACCTCACACCTACCCCCCTTTAGGGAGGGGATGTTGTTGGGACGGTCTTTTCTACGCATGCTCTTTAAAGGCAAGTGGTTAGACTTATTTTGGGGATGTTATCCGCTACCTTAATAAGAACTCTTCGTTAGAGCTAAAAGAGGGAGGGCCGGAAGGGTACCATTCCAAGTCTTTCCAGGCTGCCTCTCCTTGTGGGCATCCGTCAGTTTAACACTAAACCCATCCGTCTTCTGTCAAAACCTTACCCACTGAAAACCCGGAAGAAGCCAAAAAGAAAGCGCCCCGCTTTTGGGCGGAGCGCTCTGTTGGAAGTTAAAGGCTTAACGGACGACGACCATGCGGTTGGTCAGGGTCTTGCCCTCGAAGGACAGCCGGTAGAGGTACACCCCGGCCGGCGCCTTGGCACCGTTCCAGGAGACCTCGTGGCTGCCAGCGGACATCGTCCCCTGGGCCAGGGTCGCGACCTTCCGTCCCGCGATGTCGTACACCGCCAGGTCCACGCTGCCGGACTTCGGCAGGGAGAAGGCGATGGACGTGGTGCGGGAAAGTGGGTTTGGACTTGCCGAGGCTAAGGACAAACCGGAGCCAAGGGTCACGGATACACCCTTCTCAACTCCGGTGTGGTTCCAAGCATCGCTCCAGATATTGGGTGACCCGTATTGCCGATAGGCTATCCACCCACCCGACGTCTGGGAGGAATAGTCGGCACGTGCACCGAATTCACCGGTGCAAGTGTAGTCGTTGTGGATCCCACGCTCTTCCCATGTCGTCGGGGAGGTCGCACGGGCGAAAGAATAGACTAGTGAGTCAAACACCGCAGGCGGGTAAATCGTCGCGATCCCCCTCACCAGATCGTTCTCGTAGGGCAACTTCACCAGGGGATGGCGATCATCCACCTGGGCATAGAGGTTTGTCGGCGGCCAAACAGACTGGGTCCAAGTGGCGCCTCCGTTAACCGAGGTCGCATAGTGGACATCGGCCCGGCCGTTGCTATGCATATGGCGCCAGATCGTCCATGCGGACTGGGACGTACCGGGAGTTGTCCTCGCCCCGGCGACCGAAGGAGTCCAATCCCCTTCACCAGCAACATCGACATCATTGAAGACCCAAGTGCCACCCAGATTGCTCGTGTTTCTCCCAATTCTCACAGTCTCAGTATCGGCGGCTGTCCCGATCATGTAAGAAATGTAAAAGTAGTTATCTCCAGCCGTTGAGATCTTCGGGGAATTCCTGATTCCGGCGGAAACATAGTTCCTGTCAATCCAAGTCAGCCCGAGATCGGTTGAACGGTAAGCGTAGATCGAGTGACCGCCTGAACTGTTGTTGACCAGGACAGAGACGAAAAGGTCGTAGGGGACGGCCGTGCTCCTGACCGCGCTGACCTCAAGGACGGAATCGCCGGTGACCACAGGGGTCCAGAACCAAAGATTGCCGGCATCGGGGTTCCGCCTGGCCATGTAGAGGCCGTAGATTTCGTGGACGATGAACATGTGAATCAGGGTGTCGCCGGCAACCATATCGATACTCCGAAAATGGCCGACGCCCGAGGTTGTGGTTGCGTAGTTCCAGAGTGCCCAGGCGTTTCCGCCATTGGTAGAGCGGTAAACGTGGATCGAGTCGCTGTAGTCCGAGCCGGTCTTCGGGATCTTCACGCTGACGTACATCTCGCCATTGCGGGCATAATGATCTACCGCAAGTTGCCCATCGATGCCCGGATTCGACCGCGATCCGACCAGGACATCCGTTCCCCACAAGATACTGGGAGGGTTTTGTGAACCTCTTTCTTCGAAGTACTGCCGAACCGGCAACGGGGATGCATCCTGGGTCAGGTCTCTAATTCCGAGGACATTGACTTGCCCTCGGCTGCCCTGCTCATCCGCGGGTGTGTTCGAAAAGGCTCCACCATAGTAGGGTGATTGAATCTTCGTAGGGGCACTTGAGGATAAATCGGCCCACACTCCTGTAGCGGCGAAGGCGACGACCAATAACGCAATACCTAAGTAACGCACGTCTGTTTCTCCTTTTCATCCAAGTTCTTTTTTTCGTCCTCCAGCTACCCAGCCAGAGTGACATCTTCCGACCATTCCCAACCTAATGTGTGCTTAAGCCAACCCCACCTCCCCCCTTTGTAAATCCAATTACCTTTTAGTATGGGTTCTGGGAAGTTAAACAACCTGCCTTCCCCATAAGTTCCAAGTATTTTTTTACAAGCCGGAACAAAATAAAGGGACTCTCAAAAGCCCCTTATTAGCAACTGAGATTTACCCGGCAAACGATTCGGTCTTCCCTATGTTACTATCTTTAATAACGAACGGTGAAAGCCAAGCCCCGCCTGACAACTTTGTGACAGAATTGTGACAAAGATTATGTCGAATTATAACATTTTGGTGAACCTTTTGTCAAGGCCTGCTCTTTGGTTTTTACCCTTAAACGGCATCATTATTTTACTATCTTGAGAGCCCCAGTGAATTCGGCTGGGGCTCTCCAACGGGGAGGGCTGGAGGGGGATAGCCCTCCCCTGCCTTTCTAATTATACTTACTACTTATTACTATTTTTCTTCTTTATTACTTCTTTTCAGTCCATCTGCCTTCTTAAAAAGGTCGGCACTTCCAGGTCGTCCTCCCGGACGGTCGTCACCTGGCCCTTGGTCACGATCGTGTTCTCGTTGGTCATCTGAGCCTTACGCACGTAGGCCGGGACCTTGGTGAGCTCCCGGTCCTTGAACTGGGAGAAGGGGATCGTCTTGGCGACGATCTCGGGGATATCCTCTTTCTGCCTCTGCGGGCTCCCGATCCCGGTGGCAATCACGGTCACCCAGAGCTCTCCCTCCCGGGCCTTGTCCACCACCGCGCCCCAGATGAGATTGGCATCCTGGCCGGCTGCGCCCAACACGATACCCTTCACCTCGTTCGCTTCCGTGAGCGACAGATCCGGGCCGCCGGTGATGTTGACCAGCAGGCCCTTTGCTCCGGAGATAGTGATGTCCTCCAGGAGCGGGCAGGCGATGGCCATCGCCGCCGCCTCGCTGGCCCGGTTATCGCCCGTGGCCGAGCCCGTGCCCATCAGGGCGTCTCCCACCTCGGACATCACGGACTTCACGTCCGCGAAGTCCACGTTCACGATCCCGGCCACCGTGATCAGGTCCGAGATCCCCTTGGTGGCCTTGAAGAGCACGTCGTCCACCATCCGGAGGGACTCCTCCAGGGGCGTCCTCTTTTCGACCAGGGCCAGAAGCCGCTCGTTCGGGATCACGATCAGGGTGTCCACCTTGTCCCGGAGCACCGCGATCCCCTCCTCCGCGATCCTGGCCCTCTTACGGCCCTCGTGCAGGAACGGCTTGGTCACGATCCCCACCGTCAGGCAGCCCAGCTCCTTGGCCACCTCGGCCACGATGGGCGAGGCTCCGGTGCCCGTGCCCTTGCCCTCGCCGGCGGCGATGAAGACCATGTCCGCGCCCGCCAGGGCCTCGGCGAGTTCGTCCCGGCTCTCCTCGGCCGCCTTTCGTCCCGTCTCTGGGTTCGCCCCGGTCCCCAGCCCCTTGGTTAGCCTAAGGCCCAGCTGGACTTTCCTCTGGGCCTGGGACAGCGTCAGGACCTGCGCGTCCGTGTTGGCCGCGATGAACTCCACCCCGCTGAGATTGGAGTCGATCATCCGGTTCACCGCGTTTCCCCCGGCTCCGCCCACGCCGACCACCTTGATCCGGGCGCGGTGCATCCCCTCTTCTTCTTCGAACTCGAAAAGACTCTTTCCCATTTTCCCCCTCCTCGGCTTGATTTTTATGACTCTCTCTGCTCTCTACACTGTAATTCTCTAAAAGAAATCCCCGAACCAGCGTTTCATCCGCTCCAGAATCCGGGCGAAGAGCTTCCCTTCCGGCACGCCGGCGAACCCCCCTTCCCCCTCCTGAAACCCGTAGAGCACCAGCCCCACCCCGGTGGCGTGGATCGGGTCTTTCACCGAGTCCACCAATCCCCCCACGCCCTGCGGGTACCCGATCCTCACCGGCAGGTTGAAAATCTGCTCGGCCAGCTCGGCCATCCCCTGCATGGAAGCCGTCCCCCCGGTCAGGACCACCCCCGCAGCCAGCAGGTCGGCGTAGTCCGTGCGCTTGATCTCCCGCTGGGTCAGGCTGAAGATCTCCTCCATCCGGGGCTCGATGATCGAGGCCAGGACCTGGCGCGAGACCTCCCGCTCCTCCCGTCCACCCACGCCCGGAACCTTGATGATCTCGTCCTGCTTGACCAAGGCCTGCATCGCGCAGCCCTGTTTTTTCTTGAGGAGCTCGGCCTGGGCCGCCGGGGTCCGGAGTCCGATGGCGATGTCGTTGGTGACGTTGTTTCCCCCCAGCCCGATCACCGCCGTGTGACGGATCGAGCCTTCGAAAAAGAGGGCCAGGTCCGTGGTTCCTCCCCCGATGTCCAGGAGGGCCGTGCCCAGCTCCCGCTCGTCGCTGTTCAGCACCGACAAGCTCGAGGCCAGAGGCTGCAGGACGAGGTCGATGACCCTTAAACCGGCCCGCTCGATGGACTTGTAGATGTTCTGCGCCGAGGTCACGGCCCCGGTCACGATGTGCACCTCGGCTTCCAGGCGCACCCCGGACATCCCCACCGGATCCCGGATCCCATGCTGGTCGTCCACGATGAAGTCCTGCGGGATGACGTGGATGATCTCCCGGTCCATCGGGATCGCCACGGCCTTGGCCTGCTCGATCACCCGCTCCACGTCCTGCTTGGTGATCTCGTTGCCCTGCCGCGAGACCGCGATCACGCCCTTGGAGTTGATGCTCCGGATGTGGTCCCCGGCGATCCCGGCATAGACCGCTTCCACCTTCACCCCGGCCATCAGCTCGGCCTCCTCCACCGCCTTGACGATGGACTGCACGGTCTTGTCCAGATTGACGACGACCCCCCGCCGCAGGCCGTCCGACGGGCTCGTCCCGACCCCCACCACCCTCAGGTTGTTTTCCGGGTCCACCTCGGCCACGATCGTCGCGATCTTGGTCGTGCCCAGGTCCAGGCCCACGATCATCGGATGTCCTTTGGCCATTCCCCCTTCACCTCCTTACGGCTTTTGCTTTGGTGTCGTCATCCCGAGGCCCGCTCCGTTTTCCGTTCAAGGGAACGGGACGAAGGATCTCAGCCGTGTTCCCGGATTTCATCTTGTCGCCGGCGGTTGTGTCCCTGACGCTGACCACCACCTGATCCCGGAACCTCAGGTCATAGCCCAGCGCCGCCAGCCCCATCTTGGCGGCTTCATCCCGGGCCGAGTTCAGCCGCTCCATCTGGTTCTCAAACTCCCTTGGTCCGAAGGTCACCAGGCCTTCCGTGCTGATGGCCTTGAAGGCTTCCCCTTTTAAGCTCAGCCTGCGGATGACCCATCCTTTCTCTTGGGTCGCTCGAAGCAGGGAGAGCGATGCCCGGAGAACGGGATCGCCCGCCTGCTCACCCACGATGACCGGCGCGGCCCCCACGATCCTCGGCACGCTCAGGGTTTCGGCCTCCCGGGGCGTGGCCTGGGCGAAAACCATCCCCTCCTCGTCCACCAAGAACAGCGGCCCCAGGTCCAGGATCGCGAACGGCTTTCTCTCCCTGATGTTCACGATGACTTTCCCCGGAAACTGCCTCTGGATGGAGACCACCTCCACCTTGGGCTCTCCGGCCAGGGCCTGTTTAAGCTCGCCGGCCTTGAGAAAAAGCCAGTTCGTTCCCAGGCTCTTCTGAAGGCTTTCCCGGACCCCGTCCTTCACCGCCACCGGCGTGGACGAGCCGTCCGGCATCGGCTTGGCTACCACCACCTCGGAAAGGGCGAAGAGGGAGGAGGAGAACAGGAGAAAGCGCCCTCCGATGAACAATCCGGCGACGGTGAGCAGGGTCCCTAATATCTTCGCGAAGAGCCTCCTCCGTCTTCTTCTCTCTTCCCGGACCTTTGTCCGGACCGCTCCCCGGCCTGCCCTCGGAACGGGGCTCCTCCGGACGACTCGGCCCCTCTTTCCTGATGCCATGGCGCCTCTAAGCCTCGCCCACGATCTTGACTTCCATCTTGAGCATCACTCCGAACTGCTTGAAAACCCGCTCCTGAACCGCTTGGATGACGGCGATCACGTCCGAGGCCCTGGCCCCTCCCGAGTTCACGATGAAGTTCCCGTGCTTGGTCGAGACCTGCGCCCCGCCCACCTGAAATCCCAGGAGTCCGGCGTCCCGGATCATGTCTTTTACCTTTTTGCCCTCCGGGTTGCGGAACACCGAGCCCGCGCTGGGCAGATCGAGAGGCTGGGCCTCTTTCCGTTTTCGGTTCCAGTCCGTGATGGTTTTGTGGATGACCTCCCGATCCCCCCGCTTGAGCCTCACCACGGCCTCTAAGACAGTGGAACCCTCCGGGAGCGAGACCGTCCGGTAGCCCATCACCAGACCGGCCCGCTTCAGGGCTTGGAGCTGGCCCTCCTTCGTCACCACCGTGGTCGAAACCAGGATGTCCTTCATCTCACCGCCGAACGCCCCCGCGTTCATGACCACCCCTCCTCCAACGGTCCCCGGGATCCCGGCCGCGAACTCCAACCCGGCCAGGCTTCGCTCCAGCGCGGCTGAGGAAAGGCTCACCATCTTCATCCCGGCAAAGGCCCGCAGGACCGTGCCGTCCTCCATGTCTTCGACCATCTCCGGGAAATACATCGTGAGGTTCACGACCACCCCCCGGATGCCCCCGTCCCGGATGAGGAGATTTGTCCCTCCCCCCATCACAAACAGAGGTTGCCCTGATTCCCTGGCGATTTCCAGGCTCTTGAGCACATCCTCCTGGCTCACTGGGAATATTACGACATCCGCCGCTCCCCCGATTTGATACGACGTATGCCTCGCTAAGGACTCGTTTCTTTTGACCTCTCCCCGGATTTCTTTTCGTAACCTCTCGTAAACTTCCATATAACAAAACCTTATACCTCCGTCGGTCGCCCTCGAACCACATCTCTACATCGCTCCCGCATAAGGCTGGAACAGGGCGAGAACAGGGCGAGAACAGGGCGGGAATAGGGCGAGAATAGGGCGGGAATAGGGCGAGAACAGGGTGGGAAAAGGGTCAAAACAGGGTCAAAACGCCCCGAGATGCCTTCCATCAGCCTTCTTTCTTCCCCTTCAAGAACCTCTCCCCGATCTTATAAACATCTCCCGCTCCCAAAGTGATGAGCATGTCCCCTGATTTTACAATTCCTTCCAGGAATTCTGACACAGCGTTCTTGTCTTCCACGTAATGCACGTCACGGTGCCCGAATTCCTTGGCCGCTTTCGCCACCATTTCCCCGGTGACGCCCGGAATCGGCTGCTCTCTGGCCGGATACACGTCCGTGACCACCAGGACATCCGCCTGATAAAACGCGCTCCCGAACTCCCTGTGAAAGTCCCTGGTCCGGCTGAAGAGGTGCGGCTGAAACACGGCCACGACCCTCCTCCCAAACCCTTCCTTGGCCGCCCGGAGGGTGGCCTCGATTTCCGTGGGGTGATGCCCGTAGTCATCCACCACCGTCACCCCGTTCTTCTCCCCCTTGATCTCGAACCTGCGGTACACTCCCGAGAACCCCGAAAGCGACTCCGCCAGGTCCTTGAAGGGAACTCCCAATTCCATCCCTACCACGATGGCCGCCAGGGAATTTTTCACATGATGCACCCCGGGCACCTTCAGCGTCACCCGTCCCAGCCTTTCGCCCTTGACATAGGCTTCGTATTCCGTGGCCAAACCCTTGAAGGCCATCTCCCTCGCCTGCACGTCAGCCGCCGACGAGAGCCCGTAGGTGATGTAGCGTTTCTCGATCCTGGGCAGGATCGCCTGCACCCCTTTTTCATCCAGACACAGCGCCACCGAGCCGTAGAACGGCACCTTGTTCGCGAACTCGGCGAAGGCCTTCTTGATCTCCTCCAGGTCCTTGTAGCAGTCCAGGTGCTCGGCCTCTATGGTGGTCACGACCGCGATGGTCGGCGTGAGCTTGAGGAACGAGCGGTCGAACTCGTCCGCCTCTGCGACCAGGTATTCCCCCTGCCCCACCTGGGCGTTGGACCCGATGCTCTTCACGATCCCGCCCACGATGATCGTGGGGTCGAATCCCGCCCGCGACAACACCAGCCCGATCATGGAGGTCGTGGTCGTCTTCCCGTGCGTCCCGGAGATGGCGATCCCGTACTTCATCCGCATCAGCTCCGCGAGCATCTCGGCCCGCCGGATGATGGGAATCTTCCGCTCCCTCGCCGCCAGGACCTCGGGGTTGTCTTCCTTCACGGCCGATGAGATCACCACCACGTCCACCTCCCCAACGTTCCCCTTGGAGTGCCCTTCCACGACCATCGCCCCCAGCGAGGCAAGCCTCTGGGTCACCCCCGAGAGCCGGAGGTCCGAGCCCGAAACCTGATATCCCATGTCCAGCATGACCTCGGCGATGCCGCTCATCCCGATCCCGCCGATGCCTACGAAGTGGATTCTGCGGATCTTTTTAAACACCCTTTTCCTCTCCAGCCAACCTCTCCAAGCTGTCCACGATCGCCCTCGTCGCCTCCGGCTTTCCGCAAGCCCTGGCGTTCTTCGCCATGTCTTCCAGCCTCCCGGGCTCGTGAACGAGCCCGAGGATCTCCTGGGCCAGGACTTCCCCGGTGAGGTCTTTGTTCAGAACGACCCGGGCTGCTCCCCGGCTCTCGTACAACCGGGCGTTCTTCTCCTGATGGTTTTCCGCCGCATAGGGGAACGGCACCAGGAGGCAGGGGATTCCGCAGGCCATTAATTCCGCCGTGGCCGTGGCCCCCGAGCGCCCCACCGCGAAGTCCGTGGCGGCGTACACCTTGTCCATCTCCTCGAAGAAGGGCTTGACCACGGCTTTCAGGCCGTACTGCATGACCTGCGAAGCTGCCGAGGGATGATCTTTTTCGCCGGTCTGCCAGAGGACCTGAAGGTCGGCATTCCTCAAACGACATAGGGCTTCCGTCATAGCCGCATTCAGGCTGTGCGCCCCCTGGCTTCCCCCGATGAGCAACAGGGTTTTCCTGTTTTCAACCAGGCCGAAATGCCTCCTGGATTCCTTTCTCTCCCCCTTAAGCACCCATTCCCTTACCGGGTTCCCGCTTTCTTTCAGTTTCTTCCGTTCCTTGGGCGGAAAATATCCCTTGGACTCCGGGAAGGACGTATGGATTTCCTTTGCCCATCGAGCCAGGCTCCGGATGGCTTTGCTGGGCAGCGCGTCCAGGGCAAGAAGCACGATGGGAATCCCGGACAGCCCTGCGGCCAAGACCAGGGGAGCCGAGATATACCCTCCGGTCCCCACGACCACACGGGGATGAAATTGAGCCAGGATGAAGAGGCATTGAATCATTCCAACCAATAGCGTCGGAAAAAACATCGCCTTCTGCAGGAGTCCCTTCCCTAACAGCCCGCGCGCCGCCACGGTATAGAGCTTGTAGCCGGCCTTAGGTACGATCCTCGACTCCAGCCTCGCCTTCGAGCCCAGGAAGGCCACCTCGTGGCCCGGTCCCCTACGCCGGATTTCGTCGGCCAGAGCCAGCCCAGGAGAGATGTGTCCCCCCGTGCCCCCAGCCGCGATCAAAACGCGCATAATCCAAACCCCCTTCCGCGAATCTCTGCACATCGTTTGCCCGCCGCGAGATGGAAAGCAGGACACCCACTCCGAACAGGTTGACCAGGAGTCCCGACCCTCCGAAGCTCACGAACGGCAACGGTAGTCCGGTGGTGGGAAAGATCCCGCTGACCACGCCTACATTCAAAAGCACATGGATTAAAATTCCGATCGTGATCCCGGCGGCCACCAGGCTTCCGAACCCATCTGGGGCGTACCGTGCGATCCGGAGACCACGCCATCCGAACCCAACGAACAATCCCAAGGTTACGAGGACGCCCAGAAACCCCAGTTCTTCTCCCAAGATGGAGAAGATAAAATCCGTATGGGGGGTGGGCAGGAAAAGGAACTTCTGACGGCTGTGTCCCAGCCCTACGCCCAGCCATCCCCCGGATCCCAGGCTGATGAGAGACTGTTTGACTTGGACGCTGGCTGTCCCTCCGTTATCCACGGCAGTCCAGAACGAGAGTATGCGGTATCGGGCGTGGGGCAGGGCTAAGGACGCCAGACCGAAAAACACCAGGGCGACGAACCCCACCAGTAAGAGGTGGCTGAGCTTCGCTTCCCCAAGATAAAGGAGGCTGAAACCGATTACGGCCAGAACCGCGGTCGTCCCCAGATTAGGCTCCAGCGCGACCAGCCCGCAGCTGAGACCCAGGACCACGAGCAGGGGCAATATTCCTTTCTTGATGTCTTTGATTGCTTTCTCTTTTCTCTGGATCGTTTGGGCAAAGTAAAAGACCAAGATGATTTTCATCAGTTCCGAGGGCTGGAGCGAGGCCGAGACCAGCCACCGTTTGGAACCTTGGACCTCCCGTCCGAAGAGAAGCACCGCGACCAGCAGGCCGAGCCCCAGAAGCACTCCCGGCTTCGCCAACCGCCCCCAGAGCTGATAGTCCATCACGCTGGCAACTACGAGGAACAACAGCCCCAGCCCCACCCGTTTGAGGGCCTCCATGAAATAGAATCCGCTTCCCGCTCCGTTTCCCGAAACCATCGCCACATAGGCGCTGGAGCTGTAGACCATGACGATCCCGATGCTCACCAGGGCTAGGACGAAGAAGAATAGGACGAAATCAGGATAGACCCTCTCTCGCCCCACTAAGCCTCGCTCTCCTCGAGACGCTTCACGGCGGCCTTGAACTGCTCCCCCCGGTCCATGAAATCCCGAAATTGGCCGAAGCTCGCGCAGCCCGGGGAGAGGAGCACGACCTCTCCTGACAAGGCTTGGGTGGCGGCCAGCCTGACCGCTTCCTCCATTGTCCCGGCCAGGACAACGGCCTCAAACCCTCCTCGGGCCAAGTCCCTTCTCATCTTCTCGGCGTTCTCCCCGATCAGGATCACGGCCTTGGTCTTTTTCTGAATGACCTCATAAAACGGGTTCAAGTCTAATCCTTTTTCCTTGCCTCCTGCGATCAGCACCACGGGTTCCTCAAAAGCTTCCAGAGACCTCGCCCCGGCGACCGGGTTCGTGCACATGGAGTTGTTCACATAAAGCACGCCCTTGATCCCAGCCACTTCCTCCAGACGATGCGGGACTCCGGGGAACCTACGGAGAGCCCTCCGGATGGCCTCATCGTTTGCCCCTAATAGCAGGGCCGCCGCGGTGGCCGCTAAGGCGTTTTCCGCATTGTGCATTCCTCGCAACTTCGTCTCCTGAACGCGGAGAAGCCTCCGTCTTTCCCCTGCCATGTCGGCCATGATCACTTGGCCTTCCAGCCCCACGCCGGGAGAGGGGATGCCCCGGCAACTGAACCATATTTTCTTGGAACGGATTCCCTGTGTGGCAGACGAAACGTTCTCGTCATCGGCGTTCAGCACCGCCCAATCGCTTTCCGTCTGGTTCTCGAACAGTCGGGCTTTGAGCCTGACATAGCTCCCGAAGTCCGGATGCCGGTCAAGGTGGTCGGGTGTGATATTAGTCAGGACGCCCACCTGGGGCCGGAAGCGCTCGATACTCTCCAGTTGAAAGGTCGAGACTTCCGCCACGATTAAGTCACCGTTCTTGGCATGTAAAGCGATATCCGTTAGCGGTTCCCCGGGGGCCATGTTCCCTCCTACCCATACGCTCCGGCCATCCTCCCTCAAGATCTCTCCAATGAGAGCTGTGGTCGTCGTCTTTCCGTTGGTTCCGGTGACGGCTACTATCTGGTGGTCTTCCAGAAATAAATAGGCGAACTCGATCTCCCCGATCACTGGGATGCTGCGTCTCCTCGCTTCTCGGACGAGGTTTGAGCTTTCGGGAACGCCTGGGCTTACGATCAGACAGTCTATGTTTTTTACGATATCAATGGGGTTCGCACCCAGGAGCATTTTCATCCCCGCCCTCTCCAAGCCATCGACCTCGGAGCCCAACTCTTCTTTGGGCTTCAAATCAGTCCCCACTACGAGAACACCCTCCTTCAGCAAGAGCCTGGCGGCGGCCTGCCCGCTCCGCCCCAAGCCCACGACGGCAATCCTCCTCCCCCGCCACTCCATCCTAACGAATCTTCAGTGTGGAGAGCGCCACCAGTGCGAAGATCATGGCCAGGATCCAGAATCGCACCACGATTTTGGATTCGCTCCAACCCATCAACTCGAAGTGGTGGTGCAGGGGCGACATCTTGAACACCCGTTTGCCTCGGAGCTTGAACGAACCCACCTGGATGATGACCGAGAAGGCCTCGATCACGAACACTCCACCCACTATGAGGAGAAGAAGCTCCTGCTTGATGAGCACGGCTACGGTTCCCAACGCCCCTCCTAAGGCCAGCGCCCCGGTGTCCCCCATGAAAACCTCGGCCGGATGGGCATTGAACCACAGGAAACCCAGCGAGGCTCCAATCATCGTGGCGCAAAACACGGTCAGTTCACCGCTTCCCCTCAGGTAGAGCACGTTCAGGTATTCCGCGAGCTTGATGTTTCCAACTACATAGCACATTCCGGCATAGGCCGCGGCCGCGAACAGCACCACCCCAATCGCCAGGCCGTCCAGCCCGTCCGTTAGGTTCACCGCGTTGGAGGTTCCCACGATTACGAGCACCACGAACGGCACGTAGAGTAGGCCCAGTTCCAAAAGGTAGTTTTTCAAAAACAGGAGGTTCGTCCGGGTCCCGAATGCCGGGTCCATGGGCCAGAGGAGGAGAACGGCCCCAACCAGCACGCCCAGAAGGATCTGCCCTCCGAATTTCTCCCCAGCGACCAGCCCAAGGGAGTGGCGTCGCCTCCGTTTGAGAAAGTCGTCCGCAAACCCCACGGTCCCCAGCCAGAGCGTGGCCCCCAGGGCGATCCAGATGTAGTGGTTGGTCAAATCCGCCCAGAGGAGCGTGGGTATGGCGATACACAGTAGAATCAAAAGCCCGCCCATCGTGGGCGTTCCTCCTTTCATCTGGTGCGAATCCGGGGCATCCTCCCGTCCTTCGTCCTTCACCCTCCATTGGCGCAGTCTACGGATGATCCAGGGGCCGAGCACGAAGGAAAGCACGAGGGCCGTGATCAGGGCATAGGCCGCCCGGAACGTGATGTAACGGAAGACGTTGAACCCGTGAAAGTATTCCCTCAGAGGGTAAAGGAGATGGTAAAGCATCCGTTACCTTCCGTTCTCACGCAAGGCGTCCACGATCGCCTCCATGTTCATGGCTCGCGATCCCTTGACCAGAATGGCGTCTCCCGGCTTCATCATCTCTTTCAGAACCAGTGCAGCCTCCCGGGTCGTGGCACAGGCCTGAGAGCGGGGTAGGCCTGAAATTCTGGCCGCCTCCGCAATCCCCTTCGCCCATTCTCCCACCGCGATCAAAATATCAATGCCTCGTGCAGCGGCCTTTCGGCCTACATCGAAGTGGGCATCACGGGAGATAGGCCCTAATTCCAGCATGTCCCCCAAGACCGCGATTCTCCGAGAAGCGAAAACTTCGGCAAGAGTGTCTATCGCCGCTGACATCGAGGCCGGATTGGCATTGTAAGAATCATTCAGGACGAGGGATTCCCCGATCATGATTTTTTCCATCCTCATCTTGGGGCTTGCGAGCGCTTCCAGCGCCTTCCCTGCTTCATCACCGGGAATGCCCAAGATCCCTCCTACGGCCAAAGCCGCCAAGGCATTGGTAATATTCTGCCTTCCGGGTATGGATAACCTGATCGTGACCTTCCCGATGTCAAACCCGCTCGCCCCATCCCCCAGGGAAAACACCCGGTCGGGCCTGACGTCGCACTCTTTCCCGAACCCGAAGGTGACGACCTTTGCCCTGAGCCCCCGGCACCTTTCCAAAATCAACGGCTCGTCCCCGTTCACGACGCCGCTGCCGTTTTCATCCAGAGCCTTAAGGATTTCCGCCTTGGCATCCGCGACCCGCTCCACGGTTCCCATCGTTTCCAAGTGCGCCGGCCCCACATTGGTGATGACCCCCACGCTGGGGTGGGCGATCGCGCAGAGGCGGGCGATCTCCCCCGGAGCACTCATCCCGAACTCCGTAACCCCCACTTCATCCCGGGACGCCAATCGGAAGAGGGTGAGGGGTACTCCGATCTGATTGTTTAGATTCCCCTCGGTTTTCAGCACCTGATAACGCACTTTTAAAATCGCCGCAATCATCTCCTTGGTTGTGGTCTTACCGTTGGTCCCGGTCACACCGACCACTTTCACTTTGAACCTTAGCCGATACGCCTCGGCCAGATCCCCGAGCGCCTTCAGGGTATCTCCCACGCGGATCAGCCTGTTCTCATAACGAATGGCTGAGGGTTTCCATCCCTTTTCCACCACCGCCGCAGGGGAGCCTATGTTTAGGGCATCCTCCACATAGGCGTGCCCGTCGAAATTTGTTCCTTTCAGGGCCACGAATAGCTCCCCGGCACGAAGGGTTCGGGAATCCGTGGAAACCCCCTGAATCAGAGCCTCCACCGTGAGTCCGGCCCCTTCCTTTCCCTGAGTCGCCTTCACGACCTCTGCGAGGGTTACCGACTCCAACCTCTCTCCTCGAGAGCTCCCCGAGCCACCTCCCGGTCATCGAAGTGAATCTTGGTCGTGCCCAGGATCTGGTAATCCTCGTGCCCTTTTCCTGCGATCACCACGGCATCTCCTTCCCCGGCCGAGGCGACCCCTTTCCGGATCGCATCCCTCCGATCCATGATGACCTCGTAGGAACTCCCCGGCATGACTCCGGTCTTGATCTCTCGGACGATGGCTTCCGGCGCCTCCGTCCGCGGGTTATCCGAGGTGATAATCGTGTGGTCCGCCAGCCTCGTCGAAAGGTCACCCATGAGAGGTCTTTTCTTCCTGTCCCGGTCACCCCCGCACCCGAATACGCAGAGGATTTTCCCCCGAGTGATCTCTCTCACGGCTAAGAGCAACCGCTCCAGGGCATCCGGCGTGTGCGCGTAATCTACGATGACTGCAAACGGCTGTCCTGCCGCCACCAACTCGAAGCGCCCCGAGACCCCTTCCACGGCCTCCAGTCCGCTCGTCATCGTTCCGTTCCTGAGCCCCAGGGCCAATCCGGCGCTGAACGCCGCCAAGGCGTTGTAGACGTTGTGTTTCCCAGAAAGCTTGAGGTTAACCGGCACCTGCCCATCCTCCCAGGTGATCACGAATCGGGTGCCCCGCTGGGCCAGCGTCACGGCTTTGGCACGGACCCTGGCCTCGCTGGATAAACCGTAGGTTATCGCCCTCGCCTTTCTCGCTGCCGCAAGTATTCGACCCGAGGCCGGATCGTCCGCGTTCACGACCGCGATATCCTTCTCGGTCAGCATCTCGAACAGCCTGAGCTTGGACTGAAGGTAATCTTCCATCGTGGGATGAAAGTCCAGATGATCCTGGGTCAGGTTGGTGAAAACCCCGACCTTAAACTCGCATCCCGCCACGCGGTCCAAGGCCAGGGCGTGCGAAGAAACCTCCATAATCGCTGTGGTCACGGCCTCCCCGACCATCTCTGCTAGGAGCTTTTGCAGGTCTAAGGATTCCGGCGTCGTGTTCGGGGCCGCAAATGCTCTCTCTCCGATGAGGTAACGGATCGTCCCGATGATCCCCGTTTTCTCTCCGGCTGCCTGAAGGATTGAGCGGATGAGATAGGTGGTGGTCGTCTTTCCGTTGGTTCCTGTGACGCCCACTAACTTCATCTGACCCGAGGGATGTCCGTAGTACCGATCGGCCAACAGGGCTAAGGCCCGGCGGGCGTTCGGGCATGCGATCCTCTCTCCCTCCGCCGGACCGGGCTTGTCGTCCACGACCCCCACGGCCCCTTTGGCCAGCGCGTCATGAGTGAATCGGGAACCGTCGGACTTGAATCCTGCGATGGCCACGAAAAGGTCTCCGGGAACGACTTTTCTTGAATCATAGGCTAGACCCGTGACCTTCGTCGCGGCCAAGCCCGTGGGGCAATCAAAGCCTAATCCGCGAAGGAGCTCATCCACTCTCATCGCGCGGCCAGCGCCCCTCCCGGAGCCGCAGGTGGAGCTTCTTGGCCCGCGGTCGGCAGGGCCAGTATCTTCCGGGCGATCTCGCGGAACAGCGGCGCTGCCACATCTCCCCCGAAGTAACTCGCCCCTCTGGGCTCGTCTACAACGACCGCGATCACCCACTTCGGGGCCTCAGCTGGAAGGAACCCGATGAACGAGGCCACATGCTTTCCCTCGGCGTACTTCCCGTTTTCGCTTTTCTGCGCTGTCCCGGTCTTCCCGGCCACCGTGATTCCCTCCACTTTGGCCTTGGTCCCCGTGCCCTTCATGACGACGTCTGCCAGGTAACTCCGGATGGAATCCGCAGAGGCCGTGCCCACTACCCGTCGCACGACGAAGGCGCTGTCCGGGGCCGATGTGCTGTCCCGGGGAAGGATCGCCTTGACAATCCTCGGCTTGACCAGAACTCCCCCATTAGCCACGGCCCCGTACGCGCAGGTCATCTGCAGGGCCGTCACCGCGACCCCCTGGCCGAAGGAAACGTTCGCCAGCCGGGCCTCGGACCAGGCCTGCGGTCGGTCCAGCTTTCCTTTAACCTCCCCGGGTAGCTCCACGCCCGTCGGGCATCCGAACCCGAAGGCTCGGGCGTGCTCGTAGAGCTTCACCCGCCCGACCTTCCTTCCCACCTTGAGCATGCAGATGTTGCTGGAATGGGTGATCGCCTCCCTCAGAGTCAGCGTACCGAAGCGGTGTCCCTCGGCCTCGCCGATGGTGTGGTTCCCGATATGTATGACCCCGTTCTCCCCATCGAAGGTCTCCCCGGGTTTCACCAGGCCTTCCTCCAGGGCTGCCCCGGCCGTGAACACCTTGAATGTTGACCCCGGCTCAAAGATATAGGACACCGCCCGGTTCCTGAACGCCTCGCTGTCCTCCGGCGCAACCTGGTTAGGGTCGAAGTCCGGGATGTTGGCCAGGGCCAGGATCTCGCCGGTGTGCGGATCCAGCACGATGGCGCTCCCTCCCGCGGCCTTGAACTGTTCCACGGTATGCCTTAAGCCCTCTTGGGCGATCTCCTGGTACCGGGCATCCAGGGTCAGGACCACAGTCTTCCCCGGCTCCGCCTCCCGCTCCATGTATTCCACGGAGCGGAACGTCCGGCCCGTCGCGTCCTTTTGCAGCGTCGTCCATCCCGCGCTCCCCCGAAGCGCCTCGTCGAGAACGTACTCCACCCCCTCCAGGCCGTGCAAGTCCTGGCCCACGAACCCGATTACCTGTCCGGCCAGGACTCCCTGGGGATAAAGGCGTTTTCCATTCACGCTCTTGGCCAGGGACACATGGTTCCGGTCCAGGATCTCACCCCGCGAGGCCAGGAGCCCTCTCCGCTTTACCTGTTGCTCCACGGCCATCGCCTGGTACCTCGCATGCTGCAGGATCTGGAGATGAAAAAGGCGGGCCGCGATCACGAGCATCCCCGCGATCCCCAGGCCCGCCAGGAGCATCAGGCGCTGGCGGAAACGGATCAGGGACATCACCGGAGCGCCTCCACGACCTCACCGGGTTTGGGATAGCGCATGTGCAGGGCCTCCGTCGCGAAGCGCTCCACGGCCTCTCGGGAAAGCTGCTGGGCGAGCTCGATTCTCAGCCGCTCGTTCTCATCCTTCACCCTCTCCCGCTCTTCTTTCTGACGTTCAATCGTGTTCACCAATTCAAACACCCTGATCCGCTCGAACACGTAGAACGCCCCGACCCCCACCAGCGCGAAGAACAAGACCACATATCGCAGGACTCCTCGTCTTTTTTTCCTCATGGTTTGACGACCTCTGCCGCCCTAAGCTTGGCGCTTTTCGCCCTTGGGTTCCGGGCCGCTTCCTCAGCGCTGGCCCGGACCGGTTTCTTAGTCAGGATCCTCAAAGCCTTTGACCCGCGGAACATCTCTTTGACGATCCGGTCCTCCAAGGAATGGTAGGAGAGGACAACCAACCGCCCGCCTGGGACCAGGAGTTCGAGGGCCTGGCCGAGCCCTTCTTGGAGCGCCTCGAGCTCCCGGTTGACCGCGATCCGAAGGGCTTGAAACACCCTTCCCAGGCTTTTGTGGGCCATCTTCTGGGGAATCGCTCCCAGGATGCATTCTGCCAAATCCCTTGTGGTTTGGAGCGCTCGTCGCTGCCTTTCCAGAACGATCCGTTTCGTGATCTTTCGGGCCCAGCGCTCCTCTCCGTATTCGAAAAGGATTCCGGCCAATCTCTCCTCGGAGGCTGTCCGCAAGATCTCCCCGGCCGTCGTGCGCTCCCCCCGGTCCATCCTCATGTCCAACGGTCCCTCCTGCCGGTAGCTGAATCCCCGCGAGGGATCGTCCAACTGCATCGAGGAAAGGCCCAGGTCGAACACCACCCCCTGCACCGTCTCGACCCCGCACCCGGACAGCAAGCGTTTGAGCCCTGCGAAGTTCCCTTGCGCGAGGACGAGCCTCTCCGCGTACGCTGCCAGCCTTCGTCGGGTTGCGGCCAGGGCCTCCCCGTCCCGGTCGATTCCCACCACCCGTCCCGCCGGGGCGGTACACCTCAGGATCTCCTCCGTCTGCCCCCCCCATCCAAGGGTCGCGTCCACATAGGTTCCCCGCTCGTCCCAGACCAGGAGGCCCGTGCTCTCTGCGAGGAGTGCCGGGGTGTGGCCCGTCCCGTTCACATCGAGGCGACCGCCGCTCTCCGTCCCCGACCGGCTGGAGCCGGGAGGTCGAAGGCTTCCTCCTCTCCGGAGAAAGTCAGGATCTCCCTCAGATATTTGGAGACCCCGACCAGCGCGATCCTTCCTCCCAATTGTTTCGCCTCGCGGGCCCGTGCCGCCAGGACCGGGATCGTCCGGTAATCGGCATGCCACACGCAGGTCAGATCCAGGACCACCTGCTTCCGTCCCATCCGCAAAAAAGAGGCGATTCTCTCGTCTAATTTCCTGCATTCCTCTTCCGAGAGATCGCCCCTCAGGGCCAGCACCTTGGTTCGCTCTCCGACCGCCAAATGAATTCCTCCTTTCGTCTAACGATCCGTTCGTCCGCCCGTCATATCAGGGGATGACTGAGTTCGCCAGTTGCTGGAATGAAGCCCGAACCCGGTCTTTGTGCGCGGCGAACGCCGCCCCGTCCCACAGCACCATTTTTTCCAGAGCCCCCACAATCAGGAGCTCCCGGCTAACCTTCGCCTCCTCCAGAAGCACCTTGGGGATCCCGATTCTCCCCTGCCTGTCCACGTCCGCTTCGTAGCTCTGCGCTCCAGCATAGGCCTTCAAGGCCGCGCTGTTCGCATCCTTGGGGAGTTGCTTCAAGGCCTCCACGAGAGCAAGCCATCCCCCGGACGGGATGATGAAGATCGACCCCTCCTGATCCCCGGGCAGCAGATAGACTTGCGCATTGTCTTCCTGTCCTAAGATCTTCCGGAACTTCGCAGGAAGACTGACCCTCCCCTTGGCATCCATCGTGCAGGGATAAGTCCCTATGAAATAGGTCATTGTCCCGCCAGCACCCCCTTTGATAATAAATTTACCACTTTATCCCACTTTATCCCACCATGCATATTTTAAGATATTTCAATGGGTTTTGTCAAGTACAAAATCATTAAAACAGAAAATAATTTGGGGGAACTGCCTATGGAGGGTGAAAGGTGGGGGTGAGCTGGTTGTGAGGTAGTCCGAAAAACTTTATATCTTTTGGCCTACGTTTGACCCTCCCCTACTGTGGGGAGTGAGCGACTCTGCTCCGTAACTGATCTTTGTTGGCCTTTCTTACTTCACAAACCTGTCCAAAAATCAATCTGGCAGGGAGCTTGCGCGAGGCAAATTCCTTGCCAGATTTCGAGAAAAATAACGGTAGCTTCCTTGTCGGATTCTTAAAACGCCTTGCCTTCTAACCTCTAAATTTAAACCAAGTCTGGCTCTATTTTATTCGGACCAGCGTCCCTCGTCCGGTTCTTCCCTGATTCGTGATCAAAAACACATAGATCCCGGCCGCCGCCTCTTTTCCTTTCTCGTTCTTTCCATCCCAGGCACAGGTATAGGATCCATCGCTCTGCCGGAAAAATTCCTCTACGGTTCGGACCAGGTCTCCCGCCACGGTATAAATCCTTACCTTCGCCTCGCTTCCGGCGCCATCCACTACGAAGTTCGTCTTGGTCCGAAAGGGATTGGGGTAGACGTAACAGGGTGCGAATTCACTCAACTGGACTCCCGCCGTCGGCCCCCAAAGGCCCCATGCTCCTTGCTGGTCCTGTGCCCGGACCTGATAGTGGTAAGTTCCCCTCGGTTTGTTCTTGACCGCATAGACCGTGTCGCTCCCTGGACGTAGGGTTTCTATGGAAGCAGTAAAGGTCTCCAATTTAAGGTCGTCCAGAAAAACTCCGCCTTGTAGAACTTTCAATCTTAGATAATAGGTTCCTTGGGGAAGGGCAAATCCGGATTGAGCCCAGCCCTTTGCTCCAACCGTCAGTGAATCCACTGGATTTAGCGTTGCGAACGCACTGTCCGGGCTGATCTCGCAAACCACCTTCTGTCCGTTTGCCCTCTTGCTCCATAGCGACAACCAGGCCGCATGGTCGATCTGAAGCGTTCCTCTCAAGGTCATTCGGGCGCTGTCCTGGAAGGCGTAATAGCTCCTTCTTCCGGCATGAGCGTCTCCTTCGCTCGTCGTGAACCCGCTCAGGATCCATAGGGAGGGATCGCCCTCAGCCCCGTCCTCCCAGGGTACGGCTTGACCCGTAAGCTCCCGGAATTCGTAGGCCCCGATTCTGGCCGGGGCATAGGATGGCCCCCAGCATACGGAATACCCGTTCTCCTCTCCTTTAAATATTCTCGGCAATCCTGGAGACGCAGGCCGCATCCCTCCCGGGATTCCGTAAGAGGCATAAACCATCTGGTCCCATCCGCTCCGGGGAACCCACTGGAGCCCGGAGTATTCCAAGGCTCGGTCAGCGAACTCTGCAAAGGTCCTCGGAAACCAGACCGAGAGTCCAGAAAGGCGCGAGGAATCCCTCCCCGACGCTCGGTTGATCAATAGGCAGCGGGCCAAAGCTTCACGTAGCTGTGCCGCCCTCGTCCACACCTCCCCTCGGGTGTAGCTTACCGCCAACTTCAGGAAGTCTCCCAAGTCTACATCTTGTCCGGAGAGGATTCGCAGAACGCTGTCTCTTGCCATGTAAATGCCGGAGTCGGAGGGAGCGTCCAAAAAAGCCTGAACCAGGGAGTGAGCAGGGGGGGCTAACGCTGAGGTATTTTCGAGCTGGATGGCCGAGTTATCGACATCCAGTGCGCTCCCTTGATAAAACGAGATATAGGTGTTGACCAGCTCTTGGGCAACAGTGCTTTCGTCTGCTGTGGGATTGGAGATAAGGAAACGAAGAAAACGGTCATAGGGGTACCCGTCGGCAGGGACCAGTCCTTGGGAACCCACCATGACCTTCGCAGTGCCCACCACTTCGAAGGCGACCTCTGCCTCCTGAAGCATGCATCCATCGAAGGCCAGCAGGTCCAGAGGCCTTCCCAGGTTTTTCCGTATCCCCTCCAGGGCCGTTCTCAGCTCGCCGTCAGCGATTCCCATGACATCACCCGAGGACCAATCGCTGCCGAAAGATAAAACTTTCGGCGGGTCCTGCCCCCCTCCCTCCCCAGACCATCCGCTTCCGTGATCCCACAGGATCAGGGCATATCGCTCCGCCGGGTACCGGCTTGCTCCCCAGGTCCCGAATTCCTCCAGGACCCCTGGATCGGCCATATTCACGGTCCCCAGGCTGTCTAAGAGGACACGCCCCCCATGTTGAATCAGATATCGTCTCGCCCCTGCGCCGGGGATATCCTGTTGCACCACCACCGCGAGCCCTGGGGCCGACCCCGCCGCCTCCATTTCTTTCAGGTCGATCTCGCTCTGGAAAGCTAGGTCGTTATCCGCCGCCATGTACACGAGGATGGTCCACCCCCTGGCCCCGAGGTCGGAGGTGATTCCCAGGACGAGGATCAGCAAACCTGCGAGGGTTCTGGCGAAGGGCTTCATCGTAAAAAGCTCATGGCTGCCCCTTGGTGAAAACGGGCAGCCATGAAAAAGGTACTCCTGGGAAACGGCTTAAAATCCCAGGCCCAGGGTGAACCGATGAACGCTCTCCAGATAGCCCAAGTTGGTATAGGCGTAATCCAGTTTCGCGGTCATCTTGCCTATGAACTTGTGATTGAGCCCCGCGCCCGCCGAGAAATTGTCCATGGCGCTCTTGTTCGCCTTCATCGAATGCACCACGCCATCCGCCGTGGTGAACGATGTGCTGTAGCGGGCGTCCTGGTCGAACTTGTACCCCATCCGGAGCGAGGCCAGGTTGTTCCAGGTGTACTCCGCGCCCACGTCGAACTTCTCCGTGCCGTCGTTGGGGTGGGAGAGGTCCGTCGCCAGGGTCAGGCGGTGGGGTTTTTTGTTTATCGGCTCGAAGGCCACACCCACCCGGAACCTGAGCGGCATTGGATAGGGGGTGGTTTTAAGAGTGTAAGTTTGTGCGGTATAGTTCGGTGGCCAGTTGCTTTGATAAAGGAGTTCATCCAGATTCCTTCCCGCGAACTTCATGTCCGGTCCGAAATTGGCCAACGCCATGCCCACCCGCACCGATTTCCACCCCGTGAGGTATAGCGTCCCCACATCTAATCCCATTCCATTCGAGGACATCTCCCAGATGACTTCCCGGATATACTTCATCGAGATGCCCAGCGAGAACTTGTCCGTGAAGCTTCGGGCGTAGGTCAACCCGGCCGACATGTCGCTCGCTGAGAATTTAGGCAGGCCTTCGCCCTCGTCCTCGCGATCGCGGGTGGTAGGATCGTCTACCCGGGTAATCTGCATTGACCCCATCGTGAGCATGGTCATCTGGACTCCCAGTGTTCCCGTGTTGCCCAGCGGGTGGGTATACCCCAGATACTCCTCGCTGATGTCGCCCACCCACTTCGTGTGATTGAACACGATCTCCGGCCGCTTCAGCTGGGCGATCCCGGCCGGGTTCCAGTACAGTGCCGAGGCATCGTTGGCCACGGCCGAGAAAGCCTCGCCCATGCCCAGGGCTCTCGCCCCAACGCCGATCTTCAAGAATTGCGCTCCGGACGTCCCCACCTTCGTGATCGTCCCCAGGCTCGCGCCTGCCATCCCGAAGCTGAGAACCAGCGCCAACGCCAAGACTTTTTTCATGGTTTCCTCCTTTGTCAGAGCGGGTTTCCGCTACTGGATGACGGCGAATTTGCCGATTTTATTGCCGATCCCCGGCGCCTCTACGTGGAAAAGGTACACCCCCGAAGCGATCAACTGGCTGTTGTAAGTCAGGAGGTCCCAGGACTCAGCCCCTCCCGTTCCTCCCGTCGGCGTTCCTCCGATCACCTGCGCGAACCTGTTTTGGTTTCCGTCATGGTAGATGATCTTCACCAGGTCCCCGGCTAAGGTGTAGATCCGGATCGTGCACTTCGTCGGCAGGTGGGTGAACATCAGGTGCTTGGAGTATCTGTCCGTGTCCCAATTGTTACGCACCAGATAGGGATTGGGCACCACCTTGATGGCGTCCAGCATTGCCTTCCCCCCGGTCGCCATCTGCCCCGGAGTGGGCGTGAATTGCATCCAGTTGCCCTCGCAAGGGACTTGGACTCCCTGCTGCTGCACAATCCACACGTCCCCCTCGTTGATCGGGCACACCCCTCTTGGCCATAACATCGTGAGCCCGTCGTAACCGCCCTGTCTCGCCGCGAACCAGTACCGCCGGCCGCAAAGGGTGAGCCATGCACCCGGGTACCGGTTGCCGAACGGGGTTCTGTTTGTGGTTGAGTCCGAAACCACCATCGTGGAGTCTATCCAGAGTTTGCCTCGGGCATTAGTCCCATTCCCCCCGAAGCACCACCCGCTGACCGTGGCCAAGTCCTGGACCGCCAGGGTTTCCGGCGGCACGGTCACCTGGTTCGTGGAATCATAGACCTCGGCCCAGATGCTGTCGCCCCTCACCGTTCCTCGCCTCTTATGCCAGGTGAGGGTGAACATCGAGCCCCGGAAGGCCCAGTGATTGACCTTGAACGCGAACCGGCCCGGGAGGATATTGGTGGACGTGTCCGCTAACAGCGAATCGTTAAAGGAGCCTCGGGACACGCTGATGGGCCCCGGTCTGAAATTGCGCCAATTGACCGTGTCCAGCAGCCCGAACTCGATCCCGTGAAACGTCTTTAAATTGGAGGGAGCATAGATGAACCTTCCGCTGCTCGCTAACGAGGTGTCGACCCCCAGCGAGATCGTGTCCACAACAAATACCAGTTTACCACCTCCCGGCATCGTGTCGCTTCCCGGCACGACCTTCCAGGTTCTGAGGGTATCGTTATTCGTGAGGTCCCGGATGATGAGGCTGTAGGCCGGCAGGGCGTACCCCCAGCCTGTAGCTCCTATGTTGCTCCAGAGCTTCTTTCCGTTCGGCAGCCACTCGTATTTGTAGGTATGGGGATACAGTTTAACCGAGTCCGGGTTGGCTAAATAGGGGAAGTATTTGAGCCCGCTTGCGAAGGCCCCCCCGTGAACCTGCCACGTCGTAGAGTCTATCTTGCCTGGCGTCAGGTCGCCGGGGTCCGCCCTCGGAACCACGATCACGAAATTCCCTGCCGAGTTCGATTCCAGGGTGGTGGGGCTGCCTGGCAGCGTGTCGTAGTGGCCTCTGATGGTGTCATACTGTGTGTACCACTGGTAGTCGAACCCCGTGACCCCGTAGAAGTACGGTAAGCCGTTCACCAGCCCCATCGAGTCTTGCTCGATGAACTGTCCCGAATCCACCAGCGAATACCTCAGCCCGTTGTCCGTCCCTAAGGTGTCCCAGACCTGCAGGGTTTCCTTCTGGCCGTTGGGCAGGTCGCGGAACTTGGGTTGGGCGTCCAGCACGATCGTGAACCCGTCGGCCTTTTTGAACCACCCGATCATCTTCCGTTTCTCCGGGTCCGAGAGGTCGGCCTGGTTCCGGGCCTTATAGACCCGGTACCCCTCGAGGTCGTAGGCCCGGTATCTCCTCTTCGCGGCGCTGTCGAGATAAGCGTAGTACCCGTCCTTGGTGTACTCCGGCTTATTGTCCCAGAACAGCGAGACCTTGTGGTCTCCCGGGATGGCAGACAGGTTCGGGGACACCGGCGGGTAGGGTGCGATGAAATTGGCGTCGAAGATGACCTGTGCCTTGTCTGAGTTTTGGATGACGTCGATGTCAGTGAGGCCTCCGATCAGCCCTACGACGAACGGCACGGAATCACCCGGAGCTAAATTGAACGGCCCCGAAGCCTGGATAAACCGTTTGTCTGTCGGTCCAAAATGATCCTTCATGAGCGCGTTGTAGATCGTCGGGGTTCTCCAGTATCTCCCCGTAAGCTCCAGATAGCGTTCCGCCGGCCTGCTGGGGTCCGTGCCGTTGATAAAGGTCTGGAATGCCGTCATTCCCAGGGTTGAGTCCGGCAGGATGTCGCGGTCGTATTGGTCGTAACCTATGCCGGGTACGGAGGTGACGTGGATCGTGTTTCCCGTATTGTTTATGGGGCTTTGGAAGAATCGAAAGCCCAAGTAATACGGGGGAGCGATGGACCATCCCGCTTCTTGGAGGATCTGATATTGCATCGCCAAGTTTCGGGTCTGCAGGACCGAATCGGCACGCCCCGGAGGGTGTTTCCAGTAGCTGGAGTTTTCCAGGGTATCTATGTCGTTCCCCGTGGCTGCGCTCTCCGCCCCGATGTCGCAGTCCGTGCAGTTTCCCACGTACATGTCCGTGAGGGTTCGGGGATTTCCCATCCGGGTTCCCGTGACGTTTTTCACCCAGAACAGGAAGAACACGATGTCTTTGTACCCGGCGTAAGGCCACATGAAAGTGGTACGGGTGACCTCCACGCCGATCGGTCTTTCGCCGACCCCCATGTGGGTGAGGTCCACGTCGTTGAACTTCGTCCAGCTGTCTTGCAGCGATTTGATCACGGGTTTTCCTGTGGAGTCCGTAACCGGCCAGACTCCTACGTCCCTGGGGTTGGTCGAGGAGTATACTCTTGCCGTGGGGTCCAGGTTTTTAGTCTCGTCCCCATCCGGGGGTGTCCCCATGAAGTTCGAGTTCCCGTATGCAGGTTCGTACCCGTGGCTGACTTGGGTGTCGGCTGGGCTCACGTTCCGATTGATCGCTCCCACCCAGATGCCGGCCCCGTAGACGTAGTTTCGGCCTGAGCCTATCGGCCAGAATCCCGTCGGTCTGTTCGCTATCGGGGTGCAGTGTCTACCTAAGTTGTCTACCGGCATCTCCCATTGGTTGCCATTGATTACAACCGTGGACTGAATCCTCGAGCCTCGAGAAGGATGGGCCGTCATCCCCCACGCCCCCTGGCCCAGCAGGCACATCATCAAGGCGTACAAGGACGCTCTTGCGATTCGTCTGGCTGTTTGATTTTTCATTGCGCTTGCCTCCTGTCGTTCGATGTCGCCTGTGAAGGGATTACCACTTGATTCCAAACTGCAGTCGGACCTGTCTGGGCGTGTCGAAGTTCGAGCCGTCCCAGTAATAATCCCGGTAGGCCTGCTGGAAGGTCTCCCAGGCCTCCTCTTGGCTGACTATCCCGTTGTGGTCCAGGTCTTGCAGCTTGTTGTAGTTTGGGTTCGGGATCGGATGCAAATGCGTTGAATCCCCGGTGGCGTAGTTAAACTCGGGTTGCCTCGCGAACGAATTGAGCGGGTACGTCGTCGCCTGTCCGTTGTCCGTCGGGGAGCCGGTGTAGCCGTAAACGGCGACCACGTTCTTGCGGTTGAAGAGGTTCGCCACCTCGCAGGCGATCTCCGCCCCCAGCCCCAGGATTTTTAGGCCCTTCGACGCGCGCATGTCTGTTCTCAACGTCCAGGGCATCCGGGATGAGTTCACATCCCCGAGCCGATCCAGGCGGCTGTCCAGCGGGGTATAGGGCTGCCCGCTTCCGATGGTCGTCAAGAAATTGATGTTCACGTTTCTGAGGATCCGGTTATGAGCCACCATCGGCCCGAAGTTTTCCGGAAGCGCAAAGTTCAGGTCGTTGGAGATCGTGTGCCGCTGATCGAAGTCTAAAAAGTGTTCGGTGTTGGTCTTCGGTTTCATGTAATACAGCTCGTAGTAATTGTTGAAGCCATAACTGGATGTCCCTTTGGCCAGGGAAAGGCTGTAGGAAAGCTTCCCGGAGAGGATCCCGCTTCCCGGCCGCTTTTGGATCGTGGCCTCGAATCCCCGCACGTTCCCGTAGTCTATGTTCTGGTATTCCTGCACGCCGAGCCCGATGTTGTTCGGGTCTGTGATCATGTACAATCCGGAGTAGGCCTGGATGTCCTTGTAGTAGAACGTCAGATCCCCGGCCACGTCCGCGCTGAGCTGCTGCGAGAAGCCCGTCTCGTACTGGATCGTGGTCTGGGCGTTCTGGTCCGGATCTCCCAGGGTCTGATTCGACGTGGCCCAGGTCGGCCTTTGGATGTTCGAGGCGACGCTCTCGTACAAGTATTGGAGCTGCGGTTGCTGGAAGAATTGTCCGTAGCTGAAATGCAGCACCGTCCGGTCCGACACCGGGTGGGAGATCCCCAGTCGGGGCGACAGCTTGTATTTGGCCGAGACCTTCACCGTATCTCCCGCTCCCCGCGCGGTCTGCTGGAGCACGTCGCCCATTTTATAGGCGTTGGCATTTAGATAGTCGAACCGCAATCCGGCGTTGATCACCATCCCCTCGAATTCCATCTTGTCCAGGACGTAGGCCGCGCCGGTCACGGGTTTCCGTTTCACGTACTCATCCCAGAAGCCGGAGGATTGCCAAGGATCGGTGAAGTTATGGCGGTCGATGCGGAACTGTTTCCCCTCTATCCCGGCCCGGATTTCGTGCAGGTTGCCGACCCGTCCCGCCTGGCGGGTGAAATCGCCTTTGAATCCCCAGTAGGCCTGGTAGCGTCTTTGCCAAACGCGCGTGATGCCTTCCCCGCCATAGAAGAGTTTGGAGCTGGCCCATCCGTAGGGATTATCGTCCGTTCTGTCCTGGGCGTGTCCCACGGTTTCGTTTCTCTCGTAGAGCTGATAGTCCTTCCACCACGCCCCATTGCGCTCCTTTTCTCGGGCCGGATAGAGCGCGCCGGTCCAGCGGGAGAATTCGAAGCGGGCGGCGGACAACGTGTAGAACGTCTTTTTCCCAATCTGGTGCCGCCAGGTGAGGCTGGCTAACAGACCCTTGTCTATCTGGGCCCGATCGTGATCCAGGCGGTACTTCCAGGCGTTAGAGTTCGGCTCCTGCGCTGGGCTCATGGTAAAGGGTATAAAAGTCATGTATTGGTCCCGGTTCCTGTTGACCCCCAGCGTGAGCTTCGTGTTGGGATTGAACGCATACGACAGCTTCCCTTGCAGCCGGTAATTTTCCCGGTCGTTCGGGCTGTTCCAGCGTTTATCAACCTTCTTCCACCCGTCGTGGGCGTTGAGTTCGATCTTTCGAGATTTCACCCGCTCCCAGACTGCGGACCCGGCCCTGAAACTGTCGCGGTCGGCCTTGGAATAAAACATGGAATCGCTGGTCGTGATATTCGGATTTAAGGTGTCCGCCCACACCCAGGGGGTGCTTCGGTCCCACCACCCGCTGCCCCCTTGGAGCTGCGAGCGGTCCACCGTTCCGTCCGCGTTCCGCTTGATCGGCACCCGCTCCCAGATTTGATTGCTCATCTGGAACTTCGGCTGCCAGTTGTCCATCAGGTCCACTTCCCCCGACAGGTAGTATTTAAAGTTTTTAAGCCTTGGAAGGGTGCCCCCGGCGCTTCCTTCGTAGTAGTTCTGATGATAGGATAACGGACCCAGGAATTGGTCCGACTTTACCCTCAGAACCCCGGATAACTTGTCGCCCCCTTCCCTCGTGACCACGTTCACCAGTCCGGACAGGGCCTCCCCGTATTCCGCGCTGAATCCCCCGGTCTGGACGATGACCTCCTGGATCGCTAACTTACTGATGTTGACCCCTGCGCCCCCCACCACCTGGTCGTTGATCGAGATCCCGTCCACGAAGTAGGAGACCTCGTCCCGCCGGCCTCCCCGGATGTAGATGTTGTTGCCGCTTCCTACCGACCCGGCCGTCGCCGCCACAACGTCCTGCGGACTGGCTACCGGCATGGCCTCGATTTCTTTCACGCCCGTGATCCGCGTCGTCGTCGTCGCCGACTTTTCGATCAGCGGCCGCACCCCCGGGACGATGAGCTCTTTCATCCCGATGACCGCCATGTCCAGTTTGAAGTCCTGCCGCGTCGTCAGGTCCTGGATGCTTCTCACCCCGGTCGCCGAGACCGTCCGGAACCCGATCATCGTGGCCGAGACCGTGTAGGTCCCCACCGGCACGTTGATGATCACGTACGAACCGTCCAGGTCCGTGGCCGCGCCCATCCTCGTCCCCACGATAATTACGTTCGCCCCGGGAAGTCCCTCCCCGGTCTTGGCGTCCGTGACCTTCCCCACGACCTTGCCCGTGGTTCCGGCCAGGACCCCGCCCGTGGCTAAGGCCAGGACGAGCCCCGCCAGGACGAACAGCGCGCTCATTCGTGTCCGCCGATTCATGTCTTCCTCCTTTTTGGAATCTCCTTAAAGGTTCCTCTGAAACCTATTTCCCTGATGATGGGGCCGGATGCGGCCCGCGATGAAGCCCCTTTGACCTTATATAAGTATATCATGTAAAACCTTATCAAAACCTTATCAAAATCTTATCACCGTCTTGGCCCCTCCCTGGTTCGAGGAGAGCGAGGGCTTTGGGTACCCTCGCTCTCCTCGTGTTCACGAACGTCTGACGAGGCTCCTTGGTATAGGTAGCCGCGTCTTTCTTACCGCACCACCACCATCGAGCGGGTCTGCGTGAACTCGCCCGCGCTCAGGCGGTAGAAGTATACCCCCGCCGGAACCGAGCTCCCGTCCCACCGCGCGCTGTGGAAGCCCGCGGCCTTGGAGCCGGAATCCAGCACCTTCACTAATTGTCCCGCCGCGTTGTACACCGCCAGGTTTACCGTGCGTGCAACCGGCAGTGCGTAGCTGATCTCCGTCATCCGTCCCGCCGGGTTCGGCCGCGCCGCGGCGAGCTCGAAGCTTCCGGGCATTTTGACCGATGGCGGTTGTCCCTCGACACCCACGAACTTAACAAGCCCTAAATAGTGAACTGGGTTCAGCGTCGTCGCCGTAGGGTCCTGGAGGGAGTTTCCGGCATCCCTGTCCACGACCCAAAGCACCCGCACCGAGTCCGTGGTGAAAGCCGTGAGCGTTGGGAACTCGTCGTCGGCGCAGGCTCCCGCCAGGCCCCCCGGCGTGTGTGAGTTCGTGATATTGAACGATGTGGACCACGTGTTCCCGCCGTCCGCCGACCCCGTGCCGTACAGGTCCATGTTGATGAACCCGGCGGCGCTGGAGTCGTTGTCGGTCCTCTGGCTGACGAACACGCAGAATAGCCTTCCCGCGGCGTCTATCGACAGCGACGGCCGGTTGGCGCACAGGCTCCAGGTTGCCGGCTGGCCGCTGACCGACCACCAGTTCGTCCCGGAGATGGTCCCCGGTCCGCTCACGTTGTCGATCCCCGTCGCCGCGCTCCAGTGGAGGATCTGCGCCGCGGTGTAGATGTTGCCGCCCGTGACCAGATGCCCGGCCCAGGCCAGGTGCAGGTTGTCGCTGGCGTCGTAGATCCCCGACACGTCGTTGTACGCCCGGATCGTGTCCGAGCTCTGGTAGTTGGTCACGTTGACCATCGCGCCCCAGGTCGCCCCGTAATTAGTGGATTCGATGTAGACGAGGTCCATGTCCAGCTGCGTGTGGAGTCCTCCGGGTACGGCCCGGGTCCAGGCGATCGCGCATTTCCCCGAGGTCCGCGACACGATCATGTCCGCGGAGATCGGGTTCTGGGCCGTGTCGCCCGTGGTCCGCCAGAACGGGCTGAAGCTCGTCCCGCCGTTCGTGGAGCGCGAGTAAAACCCGTCGTTGATCGTCTGGTGCTTCGACACCGTGAGGATGGTGTTGTTGGGGGAGACCGCCACGTGCGGCCAGATCGGGCAGTTGGCTCCCGGAGGATAGGACACCGTGTCGATGCTCGTCACCGTGAACGCCCCCGCCCCTCTCACTGCGTCCACCGCCACGACCGCCCGGTTGCCCAGACCGCCGCCCTGGTGGAACGACCCCACCGCCCGGCCGTCGCTCATCGTGGCCAGGGTCACGTATCCCGCCCGGTACGTGTTCATGTCCATCTCGCCCGACCACCCGCCGCCGATTTTGTCGTTGAACTGGTAGGCCGCGAGCCGCGGGGTGTGGGTGTTGTCCGGGGACTTCGTGTAGGCCACGTGCAGTCCGTTGGTTCCGTCGATCACGATCTGCCGGGCCAGCGAGCCGTTGGCCTGGAAATCGTACCACGTGAAGTCCAGGGATTCTCCGACTAATGGAATGAAGCTGGGATAAGTGATCCTCGGGGTCTTCCCCGCCGGATCAAAGGTTCCGCCGATGACCGGGTTTACATTGAGGGTCGCTGGCCTGGGTGTCACGGCGTAAGCAGTTGCCGCAAGCGCCAGAGCCGCCACCGCCGACACGACTAACATGATTCGCCACGTCTTCATGACTGAAAACCTCCTCTTGGTTGTGATGTGTACGCTGAAAACGTCCCCCTCAGGGAGAATCAGGGTTTCCCCTCAGGCTCCCCTCCCCCGCGTCAAAAGCGGAGGATTGTGTTTAAATCTTGCTTTCACCTCCCTTCAAGGTCTTGGGGCCGGATCCTTCCGGCCCGCGTGCTGGTCTTGTGGATCCCATAAAGAGTTAAGGGTATTCTTTCCCGGTTTGGAACTGTAATTATACCTTTTTATCACCGGCTTTGTCAATAGCCTGAATATCGGGCCGGGAAACAAAAGCCGAAGAGCGGAATCGAACCGCTGACCTGCTCATTACGAGTGAGCCGCTCTACCGACTGAGCTACTTCGGCCTTTGAGGAAGGTTTTTACTAACCTCTAACCTCTTTCCTTCTTTCCTCTTCTTTTTGGTGCCGAGGCCCAGAATTGAACTCATGGACGCTCCCGATCTTAATCGGGACGCTCTGCCAACCTTGGTGCCGAGGCCCAGAATTGAACTCATGGACGCTCCCGATCTTAATCGGGACGCTCTGCCAACCTTGGTGCCGAGGCCCAGA
>CAYGWX010000006.1:66909-87852 GCA_964353855.1 uncultured bacterium
AATCGGGACGCTCTGCCAACCTTGGTGCCGAGGCCCAGAATTGAACTGGGGACGCCAGGATTTTCAGTCCTGCGCTCTACCAACTGAGCTACCTCGGCACCTGTTTCAGGATTTCTTCAATCGCCTTTTTGCTTTTAAGCGATTTTAAGTATCGTTCTCTTCGGAAGGCCACGCTCCGACTTTCAAAACCCTCCTGAAAGACCAACGTCCACGGCCCCCGGGTCCTCGTTGAAGGAACGTAACCTTTTTGATGCCTTTCCAACCGGGAAGCCAGATCGGCACATTGACCGATATAATATCCCCCGTCTTGGCTGCTCTTTAAGATGTACACCCAAAACATGGCTTTTAATGAACTGGGGACGCCCCCGCCTGCCCCGGATTTATCGGGGATTTATCGGGGCTGAGCGACCTCGGCACGCCGTGATCCCAAAAGGAGAAATATTATACAATTCCCCGCCGTCCTTTGTCAAGCGCCGTAAGCCGTCTGATTTGTTTTTCTTGGTTCGTCCTTTTAGGTTGGGGTCAAGCCCTGCGATCGGCTCAGAGCCTTTCCCCTTGCCTCAGCCCAATGCTTACCTCATCCCACCCGTTCCCCTCCCTTTCATTTAGTGGGAAATTAGTATGAAATTAGCGTGAAGTTAGAGAGAAGTTAGAGAGAAATTAGAGAGAAATTAGACGGAAATTAGACGGAACTTAGTGGGAACATAGCGGGAAGCACTCCTGTGGCGTTTGTACAGTCTGTTGATTTACCGTGAGTTATGCTTGAAAGGTTGGATCTTTAAGGCAGGTGGGAACTAATAAACCATGAGGCAAGCTCATGTAAAATAATGAGTTAGTCTTGTTTAACCATTTCTTTTTCCTTTGGTTGGTCCATTCCTTGCCCCTTCGTAGGGTCCTGCACCTTGAGCTTCTCGAGGATCACCGCTTTCGCCTTTCTCACTGCCATCGCCCGGTGGCTCACCCGGTTCTTTTCCTCCGGAGTGAGCTCCCCGAACGTCTTCCCTAAGGGCGGATAGAAGAAGATGGGGTCGTAACCGAATCCGTTCTTCCCCCTCATCTCGCTGGCGATCTCTCCTTCGCAGGCTCCCTGGCACACCACCACCCCGGTCACGGGGTCCGCCAGGGCCGCCACGCACTGGAACCGCGCCGCCCGCTTACGTCCCTTGGTTTCTTTTAACAGGTCGAGGATTTTCCCCATCTTTTCCCCGTACCGCGTCTCCTCCCCACCGAACCGCTTCGACCTCACCCCCGGAGCCCCGTCCAGGGCTTCCACCTCCAGCCCGGAATCATCCGCCAAAGCCCAAAGCCCCGTGGCATCTGCCGCCTGTCGGGCCTTCAGGGCTGCGTTCTCCGTGTACGAGGCTCCCTCCTCCGGAAGTACGGGGACCTCCGGAAAGTCCTCCAGGGAAACGGTCTCGCAGGGAAGGACCCCTAAGATGGCTCGTATCTCCTTGAGCTTTCCTGGATTGCGTGTGGCGATAACCAGTTTCAAAAAAGCTTCGGGAGGCCTCTTAAATCTCGATGTCCGTCTCTACGACGAATGCGGACTTGTATCCCTTTGCGATGGCCCGCTCCTTCAGGGGCAGTGCTTCCTGCTGGGTCACGCAGTTTCCCACCCTGACTTTGTATAGCGGGAGGGCGACCTCGAGATAAGCCTTTTCCCCCAACAGACCGCGCGCCTCCGCAAAGACCCTTTCGGCGTTCCCCCGGCTGGTCGAGGCGAATACCTGCACCCGGTATCCCGGGATCGTTTTCGGCGCGGCCTCGGTCCCTTTCCCAACTGTCGTATCTTTGGGGGCCGCTTGAACCGGGGCTTTGACCGTATCCCCGGCAGCCTGGGCCAGGATGACCGTATCCCGTTTGGACGAGGCCGCCGTGTCTGCCACGGGGGTGGCCCTGGTCGAAGAGGAGTCCTTGGAAATCTGATTACCGATGGCGGTGGTGTCTTCCTCGTAGATGGCTACGGGTTTCGGTCGCGTCGGCCCCGCAGTGACGTCTTTGGGTTTCTGCTTCTGGGCGGCCGGGGTCAGGCACCCGGCAAGCCCCAGCCCCAGGATGAAGATGAGATGCGCTCTCCCCTTATACATATTTTTTATAACTCTTGTTCAGGCCCAGGGCCTGCACGATCTCCCTCACCCTCTGGGCGTCCTGTTTGTTTGCCACCAGCGTGGCGTCCTGGGTCCGCACCACGATCAGGTCGCGGATTCCCAGGGCCGCCACCAGGCCGTGGTCCGAGATCAGGGTCGAGCCTTGGGTGTCCAGGGTGACCACGTCCCCCTGGATGATGTTCCCCTGGATGTCCGCGAGGGCCAGACGCTCCATCGCGTGCCAGGAGCCCACATCGTCCCAGGAGAACTCGCCCCTCACGCAGGCCACGTGATGGGCCTTCTCCATCACGCCGTAGTCGATGGAGATCTTTTCCGCCTTGCGGTAAGCTTTGGCGATGGCCTGAGCCTGGCTGGGCTTGCCCCAGTGGCCTTGGATTTGGGCCAGCCCTTCAGCCAGCCCTGGAAGGAGCTCTCCGATGGCGTCCAGGATCGCCCGGGCTTTCCAGACGAAGATCCCCCCGTTCCAGAGGTAGTTCCCCGCGGCCAGGAACCGCTGGGCGGTCTCGGGGTCCGGCTTCTCCTTGAAGGATTGCACCTTGTGGGCCGTGATCCCGTTCCGCTTGAATATCCCCTCGCCCAGTTGGATGTACCCGTAGCCCGTCTCCGGACGTTGGGGCGAGATCCCGATGGTCACCAGGAGGTCTCTTTCGGCAAGGGAGAGGGCGACCTTCAGGGTATCGATGAACGGGCCTTCCTCCGGGATGTGGTGGTCCGCGGGCAGAACGATCATCATCGCCTTGGGGTCCTTCCCCGCCAGATAAGCCGCCGCCAGCCCCACCGCCGGAGCCGTGTTCATTCCCCGGGGCTCCGCCAGGATTTGACTGCGGGAAAGCCTCTTGCAGGCCTTGAGGATCAGCCCCGACAGGTCCTTCCCGGTCACGACCAGGCACTGCTTCCTTCCGGCCAGCGGCCGGATTCGCTCCAGGGTTGCCTCCAGGAGATTGCGCTTCCCCACCAGGGTCAGAAGCTGCTTGGGGCGCGTGGCCCGGCTCCGGGGCCAGAATCGCTCCCCCTTCCCTCCAGCAAGGATTACGGCATAGGTCATCAGTCCTCCCCCGAATAAAGGTCCTATTCGCCGAGCTCCGCTTTGACCCCTGCGGCTAAAAGCGGAATCATGATTTCGTGGTGTCCGGTGAGGGCATATCCAACTCCTCCTCCCTCCACCGGCCTTTGGACCACGTTCACCCCGGGACGATAGTGACGGATCATGTCGAAGTCGGCCGTGGTGAATCCCCGGGCTTTATGCCCCAGGTTGCGGGCCACGGTCAGGGCTTTGAGGAACACCTCGGGCATGATCACCGCCGAGCCTAGGTTCAGCACCACGCCCCCCGGGCCCAGATCGGCGACCTCGCCGGTGAACCGGAGGAAGTCCTCGAAGCTCGCCCGTCCGATGGCGGCGCCGTCCGCGCTGGGGTGCTGATGGACGATGTCCGTGCCGATCGCCACGTGCACCGTGGCCGGGATTCCCAAGCGGGACGCCGCAGCCAGGAGGGAGAGGTGACGATGGGTGGCCCGGGTTTTCAGGAGATTCTTCCCCAGGGTATCGCCCAGCCCGGCTTTCCTCCGGCTGGCTTCGCTGACCGCCCGGTTGAAGAATTCCCCGGTCTCCCGCGCCATCCCGAAGCTCCCGTCCCTGAGCCCTCTGGAGACGTCCTCCGAGGTCGCTCCGAACAGGGCCGTCTCGCAGTCGTGCACCGCCACTGCCCCGTTCATGGCCAGGGCGGTGATCGCCTTGCGTTCCATGAGGTCCACGAGCACCGGAGAAAGCCCGCACTTCACCACATGGGCCCCCATCATCGCGATCACCGGCTTCCCCCGCTTGCGGGCCTGGACGATGGCTTTGGCTAACGCATGGAGGTCCTCGGAGGCCAGAAGGCGGGGCAGGGAGCCCCAGAACTCGGCAAAGCTCGCCCCGCCCGGAACGGGCCGGGCGAAGTGCCCGAGGTTTACCTTGCTCGGGCGTTTGACCACGGAATAGGTTCGCACCCTTTTGAGGTTAATTTTGGCCAAGGCGTGCCTCCTTCAAGGCGGCGTTGATCGAGCCGATCACGATCTTCGAGCGCATCATCACGGGCATCTTCTTGGCGTCGTCCGTGAGCCAGATGGTCAGTTTCCCTTTCTGCTCGAAGAGCCCCGGATAGCGCAGCACGGGTTGCACCACGATGCAGTCGAACTCCCCGGCGTGGACGCGCACGTGCTCCTTGCGCAGGACCTTCACTTCTAATGGGTAATTCATGCGGTCGGTATGGTTATCGATGAAAAAGGACTTTCCCACCACCAGGGGCTGGGTCCGGGCAAAGTAGAAAGAGGCCAGTATATCCCTGGCCAGCGGCGTCGTGTCCACGAGTTGTCCGTCCGGGTAGCGCACCTTGTGGGCCTTCTGGTCGTACTCCACCTCGACGTCGGCCGCGAACTTTCCCTCCCGGAGGTGTTTTTCGAACTTCCGGGAGGCCAAGTCTTGGACTCCGCTGAGCGACTTGATTACATCCCGGACCGGGAAGAAGGATGTGAATGAGGGGTTCGACCAAGCCTCGGACATAAACAGGTAGCAGGGCTCTCCCTTCCACCGCCCCAGGGCTCTGACCTCTAAGGTCGCGTCCCCGGCCTTGATGAAGCCCCACTCCAGGGAGAAGACCAGGCGCTCCCCCACCCCGAAGGGCCGGTGGGCAGCCCCCAGGCTCTCCAGAACGGCCGGGGAGGTTTTGATCGTATCCAGCGCTGTCTCCCCTTCCGCCCTGGCCAGGGAGAGAAGGAGAATGGTAATCATCCCGAAGGTTCGCATCATTTTAATAGGATCCTCACTCGTTTTCCCGTGACCTCAAGCCTCCCCTCTGCGAACAGCTTCACCGCTTCGGGATAGATCTCGTGCTCTTTCTTGTGGATTCTCCCCGCCAGGGTTTCCGCCGTGTCATCGTCCAGAATCGGCACCGCGGCTTGCAGGATGATCGGACCTCCGTCGGTTTCCTCGGTCACGAAATGCACCGTGCACCCCGAGAACTTCATCCCCGACTCCAGGGCCGCCCGGTGAACCTTGTCCCCGTAGAACCCTTTGCCTCCGAACAAAGGCAGGAGAGCGGGATGGATGTTCATCATCCTCCCCTGGTAATGCCGGACGAAAAGGGGGGTGAGGATCCGCATGAACCCCGCCAGGCAGACCAGGTCCACCTTCCGCGAGTCCAGCTCCTTGATGAGCTTCTCCTCAAAGCGCTCCCGGGTGTCGAAGTTCCGATGGTTAACGACGACCGCGTCCACCCCCGTTTTTCTCGCCCGTTCCAGGGCGAAGGCCAGGGGCTCGTTTGAGATGACGACCGCGACCTTGGCCCCGATGGATTTCGGGGCCTGGCTGGCGTCCAGGATCGCTTGGAGGTTCGTTCCGTTTCCTGAAGCTAACACCCCTACGTGGATCATGGGTTTTCCCGTGGTTTTAGAATTTGAACTGCGCCCACACATTCAGCCCGATCACCTTGCGGCTGAGCTGTGCCTTGCGGTTCTTCTCCGTGGTGTACTCCGCATCCGCCCCTCCCGTAATGCTCGAGGAGAAGTTGTACGAGGCCGTCGGCTTGAAGGAGAGGCTCGTTGAGTTCGTGTTCTCGTAGGCGGTCTGGTTCTGGGACTGGGTCAGATAGGTCGAGTCCAACGTGATGGTATACGTCAGGGAGGAAGTCAGGTCCAGATTGCTTTTGAACTTAAGTTTCTTCCCCGGGAAGAGCTTGATTCCCCCCGCCAGGGAATACCCGAACTGCACCGCGAAATCGCGGCTCTGGCTCACGTTCTTGGGCCAGTCTCCCTGGAACCTGTCTTCCACGGTCCGGCGATCGTTCACGGTCACGGTGGTCGTCATCCCCTTCTTCCAGACCATCTGAACCGAGGCCACTGGTGAGAACTCCCGCGTCCGTTTCTTGCTGATCGCGCCCTGATCGCCGTTCCCGCTCTGCTCTTTGGTCACTGCGTAGGACGAGCGCAGGGAGGCGCTGGAAGCCAGGCGTTTGAGGGGGGGGAGCCGCTCTAAGGCCGAGAGTGAGACGTCCACGTCCGGCCATTTCCTGGATTCCGAGATGTTCGTGCTCTGGGCTGCCACCGTCTTGCTGTTCTGCCGCGAATAGCTGGCCTGAATGTCCATCGCCGTAAAGGTCGCTCCGCTGGACAGGGAGAAGGAGTTCGCCCGATTGAATTGGTCTTGGTAGAAGGTACGGTGTCGGGGGACGCCCGCCACCCCGTCCCTCAGGCCAACCATGTATTCCCAGCTCGGTCTTCGGTCCAGGCCGTTGGCCTGGGAGCTCCGGTCCTGACTGAAGCTGGCCTGCAGGATTTTGAACCGATCGGACAATTTCTCCAGCTTCACGAACGCCCACCATGGACCGCCCTCCTTGAGGATCCGTTTGTCTCTCGCCTCGACCGAATCCTTGGGCACCCCGATGTTCCGCAGCCGGGTAAGGACCCGGACTACCGTGGAGAGCGAGAGGGAGGCTCCGATGGTCGCGTTGGAGGTCATCGAGACGTTGCGAATGTCGAAGGAGTCCGGGGGAGTGCGGATTTGTGCGCTGTGATCCTCGCGGTAGTTTGCCGTATACCCGAAGTTCGGAGAGAGCCACCGTGCCACGGGCGGTGAATATCTCGTCGAGACCCTCTGGTCCCTTCCCGTTTCGATCCCGATCCCCAATCGCCTCTCCCACAAACCGCCCTCCCGGTTTCGGGTCAGGTCCCGGTTCACCGTCAACCCATAGTCCACGTTCTCGATCGGCTGATATCCGAGCTGCATGGCTCCAGTCTGGTTCCGTTGGTACAGGGAGGAGAGCTGGCCTCCGAACTTCGTGTAGGACCTCTGGATGAGTTTACTGTAGGCCGTGGAGACGGACAGGTTCGAGGGCAGGTAGTAAAGCTTGAGTTTCTTGAACGGGGTCCAGGTTTTTTTCTCCGGTGTCAGGTTGTAGGAGAAAGATCCGTTCGTCGTCCGGGACGTGTCCGCCCCGGTCTCGGTGTCGCTCTTTCTTTGCGACCAGGATGCCTGGGCGGTCCAGCGGTCCACGGTCCACCGGGTCCACCATCGCCCCCCTCTTCCGGTTTTGTTGAACGACAGGTCCGCCCGGCGGTCGATGGTCAGGCTGCGCTTGGACCCGCTCTCCATCGGGGAGAGGATCACGTCCGACCCCGCCGAGAATCGGGGCAGGCTTTTCGTTTCGATATTGGAGGCCGAGAGCGGCAGGTTCACCCCCCAGGCATTGGGCAGGATCTTTCCCAAGGATAGGTTTGAGGTGAGCCCAAAGTTGGAGGAGGTGAATCCCTGCCCCGCCCGCTCCGTGAGCCCGTGGAACTGGCTGTCTTTGTACGTATAATCTCCTCGGATGCCCAGAAGGTCTGCGAATTGCAGCTCCATGCTGGCCCGGGCCGCAGTCCCCCTTTCCTTGCGCACGGACTCCAGCATAAGCTCGTCCACCCACAGCTCTCCCGAAATGGGTCCGGCATTAAGGAGGGTGTCATTCTCCAGGCCGAGGCTCAGCCTGCGGACATCCACCAGGGAGGGCCCAAATCCTCTCACCTTCATGTAATAAGGCCCGTCCGCCTTTTCCCCCACGTAGGAGTAGCCCACCGAATCCGAGGGAATCAACGTCTTGAGATGCGTCATCCGCTCCAGGTCCACGGTCACGGTCTGCCACCCAGTCCCTGCAGTGACCGGGATCCGGTATTCATAGTAGTTTGTGGTTTCGCTCTGGGATCCGCCCATTCGAAAGAAGAAGGTGGGGGAAGCGTTTTGCACGCTGTGGACGTAGAACGTGAGGGTCCGGTATCCGGTGTAGTTCTGGGATTCGAACAGCGCCTGATGGGTCACAGCCCTGTGTCCGCGCCCTAAACTGTCCACCCTTAGAACCAGGCTCTGTTCGCGCCGAGGCCGGTTTCGCTCGTCCCTCCCCGGGTCGAAAGGTGGGGTATAGTCCGGGTTCTCCTGGTTGTTGATCACGTCCACATTGAACTTTTCCATCGTGGAGATCGGAGGCTGCAGGGTATCTACCTTGGTGATCCCGTCGTTCAGCCATTTGTTGCCCACCACCTCCATCTCTGCGATGGAGACTGAATCCGCTGCAGGAAACCCCGTCAACCAGACCCTGGCGTAGATCGTCCGCTTCCAGTCCGGATTACCTTCACGATGGGAGGTGTCGCTGAGCGCCACTACGAAGTGCTGCCAATCTCCGGGTGGCCTGGGGTTCGGAGATTTGTCCCATTGCCTAAGGTCGAAACGATATTGATAGTACTCGTTCCGGGTATTGATGGATTGTTTTCCGGTCAAGTCCTCGTTATCAATCTTCAGGTTTCCCTTGGTCCCGTTGAGGTTATAAAAGTAATCCGGGTTCGGGTTTGAAGGGAAAACGTCATCGCCTTTCCCTCCATGTATTCCTATGTCTTTATCAGGCGAGTAACCCTGGTATAAAGTATCCTCGTTGTCCCAATATCCGTAACCACCGCGCAGGATGGAGTCTCTATAGAGGCCTCCGTTCTCCCCCCTCCAGGGTTCATCTTCGTTCATGTTCGTACCCAGGTCCACATAGAGTTTGGGTTTCCATTTCGGGTCCGCGGTGTCTCCCCGGGTTTTCACCCAGACCGACAACAGCTTCGCTTGGGTGAAATCCTCCCCGCTCACCGACACCACCCGCATGATTCCTCCCCAGGAGGAGGTATCGCCGTGGTTGGGGATCGAATGCAGCCTAAGGACCGTCCGGGTCTCGTCCCCCTCCAGCCCGGTCAGGTTGGGATTGATCTCCTTTGCCTTCACCCCGGCTGAGGGGTTGTTCCAGTAGATTTGATCGAAGGTCGCCGTGTCTTTCCCGACCGGCATGCTCCCCGCGCTCCAGTCCGTCCTCTGGATCCCTAAGCTCGTGCTTGCCTTCGCACCCTCCATGTCATCAATGAAGACTACACCCTTGGTGTTTGGATTGGGATAGCTCTGGGCCACTTCCCCCGAGAACGTGAAGTTCGACGGTGCTTCGGTCTCCACCAGGGGCAGCTTGTTCATCGCCGTGGTCATCCACTCCGGATGGGACTTGAGCGTCAGGTCCATCTCGGCCATCGTGTTCCGGTAAGGTTCTTCGCCTAACCTGGGGCGCAGTTCCGGGGTGCGCTCGCTCCGGGCGATGTAGGTCCCTCCTAACTGCGACTCTTCTCCGAATTTATACAGTCCGCGAACGCCGATGATGGATTTCGAGGCCAGGGCTAAAAAAGGCGCGTAATCGAAATCTACGTTGATCTGTGAGTCCGGCCGCTCCAGCTCCGATTGGACGTTGGACATGAAGGTCAGCTCACCGGTATCGTAGTCTATCCGGTAATCGCTGTCCCGGGTGAGCTTTCGCCCGTTCAGGGTGACGGCTTCGGACCCCTTCAGGATGTCCGTGTGTCCTAAGTTGAAACTGGTCCGCTTGCGGCGGTAGATGACTTCGATTCTGAATTTCGTATAGTTCGAGCTCAGGTTGGAGAGCCGAAGGTCGTAAATCTGGGGATTCCGGAAGGCCTGGCTTTCCACGACGGTTGAGTCGTCGAAGGGCCGTGCGAATGGGATCAAGAGGATGCCTTGTGTGGGCAGAAAGGTCCCCCGTCCCGCAAGGTTCCAGCCAGCATCGTCCGCAACCCCTAACGCCTTGGCATAGCTCACTCCATCCGTGCGTTGTTCCACGGGGTTGCCGCCCGTTCCCGTGCGCACGACTCGGGTGTGCAGGGAGTCCCCGATGTCCCTGGATCCCAGGTCGTAGATGTTCTTCAGCATATAATGGTAATAAGATTCCGAAAGGCTCAGGCTGTCCGGGGTCTTCGGCTTCAATAGCTTGAGGTAAATCATCGAATCTGGAGGCGAAGGTGTAGCCCGGCCTACCGTATCTCTCCTCCCCTTGCTGTTGTTCCAAAAAACATAAGTCACAGCCAAAGCCACCCCGTCCTGGATCGGGGAGTTCATGGCAATAAGGCCGTTGGATGTATTGAGCAGGGTGTAATCTTGGTCAAGTCCGTTAATCTGGGGTGCAAACCATGAACGAAGCCAATCATCAGAATAGGCTGGGTTGGAATCCGGATTGGCCGGGTCGATGAAAGCGAACCCCCGGGAAGCCCCTTTGGATCGCTGCTGCTCCCAGTTCGACGCACCAGGCTGAGTGGAGAGGTAGATACCCAGCGAAATCAGGCTGTCTCCTGGCTGAAGTCCAATATGGAAGAACTGCCGGGACGCGAAACGCCAGTCTTCCAAGTCCAGGGTGTCGATCTTGCTCCGCCCCACAAAGCTCGCCTTTTCAGACTTCCCCTCTTCCTTGGAGGCGATCCCCGTGAGCGCGAGCCCCCCAAGCTCGGCCTGGGCCTTGATCCCGAACAGTCCTTTGTGGGTACCCGAAAAGCCCACAAATTGTGTTCCGGGGAGCGAGATGTCCGTGTTTCCGGCCTCGATGGACTTCATCACCTCGTCTTCGTCCCCCTGGTAGTTGATCCTGATCGTGTTTTTGAGGTCCGACTCCCGCTTGGAGTTCTGATCTACGAACACGTGGACTTTCTTGGCCACAACCCCCTCCAAGTTCACCTGCAGCTCCTGTTTCATCTGAAGGTCTGGGAAGGCCGACTGCCGGTAGGTCTCCACTCGCTGCCGTTCCGGGGAGTAATCCCGCCTGCCCCCGAACGTGATTTTCTCGCTTCCCCCCACCTTGAGCTCGCTGCCTAAGGGCAGGGGAATGTCCGGGATCAGCCCCTCCCCGACGAGCCCTCCCTTAACTTTGGTTAGGTTTGTGAGGTTCGTCTCCTTGAAGCTTCTCCGCAGACTTTCTTTTCTCACCTTGGAGACGTGAATCACAAGGGAGTCTATCTTGAGCGGGCTCAGGGGGACGCTGTCCGCGTACGCCGATTCCACGACCCGCTCCTTCTCCATGTCTATTATCTGGCTCCGCTTCACTTCATCCGCGGAGACCTTTAAAATGGCCTTTGCGGCTTTGTCCAGGGAGACTCCTGTCTCGTCCCCCTCTCCTCGGCCGGGGAGGAATAGCAGGAGGGCCCAGAAGCCCAGGAAAACGGCTAAACACCTCTTCAGCGGCCGTTTCATCCCTGTCTTGTTATCGGAACTCATTATCATGGCAAAGATTAAAGTATATCACGAAGTTCGCTTCAATTCAAGAGGGTTCTTTCTTTCAGGTCACGTAACGATGGACTCCCGCCTTGAGCCCATTAGGACTGAAAAAGGGTGTAAACAGGGTGCAGGGAGGGTGTAGACAGGGTGAAGGCAGGGGGAAGGGACTTCCAGGAGTGCCGGGACAACACCCCTGCAGCCTCCGGGTGCGCTTTCCAAACCTTTTCCTCCTCTTCCGCCCCGCTAATCCGTCTCCTGGTTTCATGGGTCCAACCTGCAGCCTCTTCCCTCTTGATTTAAGTCCCTAAAATTTGGTATCCTAAGCCTACGTATGAGGATTCTACCGCGCTACATCCTTCGCGAGCACCTCGGCCCCTTCCTTCTCGGGCTCTGCGTCCTGACCTTCGTACTCTTGATGGACCAGGTCTTCACCTTGATGGACATGCTCATCGGCAAGGGGCTCCCCCTCGGCATCGTGGGCGAGGTCTTCGTCCTCTCCCTCCCCTTCATCCTGGCCGTGACCACTCCCATGGCCGTTCTCGTGGCCACCCTGATGGCCTTCGGCCGCATGGCCCAGGACAATGAGGTCACGGCCCTTTGCTCCTCAGGTTTGCCCTTCCACCGTCTGCTCATCGCCCCGTTTCTCGCCTCCTGGATAGTCTGCGCCTTTCTGCTTTTTTTCAACAACTACATCCTTCCCGAGGCCAATCATCGGGTCAGGAACCTGCTCCTGGACATCGCCATCAAGAAGCCCGCCCTCAAGCTCAAGGAGGGTGCCTTCATCACCGACTTCGAGGACCAGGGTTATATCCTGTTCATCAAGAAGGTGGACATCAAGACCTCCAGGATCTTCGATGTCACCATCTTCGACCTGCGCAAGGGAGGCTCACCCTTCCAGCCCTCCATCCCCAGGAACCCCCAGGGGCTCCCCTCCGTCGAGGCTCCCCAGACCATCATCTCCAAGATGGGCGAACTCTCCTTCTCCCCGGATGGCAGGACCCTCACCGTCACCCTGCGCTCCGGGACCATCCATTCCACGGATCCCAAGGAATCCTCCTATTACCGCAAGCTTCCTTTTGAGAAGATGACCATCAACCTGCCCGTGGATTTGAACCTGGAGCGCCAGTCCAGGGAGTTCCGCAGTGAGCGGGAGATGGGCGCCCCGACGATGCTCGTGGCGCTCAATAAGCTGAAGAAGGAGATCGCCGAGCTCAGGAAGGCCCGCGGCCAGACCAAGGAACCTATCCCCGAGATCCGGTTCCGGGAGCAGCAGATCGACAGTTACTGGGTGGAGATCCACAAGAAGTTCGCCATCGCTTTCGCCTGCCCCATCTTTATTCTTCTCGGCGCACCCCTCGGGGTCAAGGCCCGTCGGGGCGGGGTCGGCATTGGCTTTGGGGTCTCGCTGGCTTTCTTCGTGGTCTATTATCTCTTCCTGGTCGGCGGCGAGGAATTGGCCGATCGCGGGTTCCTTTCCCCCTTCCTCGCCATGTGGGCTGCCAACATCCTGCTGGGAGTCGTGGGAGTCTTTCTCACCCTCCAAACCACCCGGGAGTTTCACTTCTGGCGGAAGACCGAAATCCGCAATCTGAAATCCAAAATCCAAAATTGAAGATCCTTTCCCGCTACATCGCCTTCGAGTTCTTGAAGGCCCTCCTGTTCGCGGCCCTGGCTTTTCTCCTGATTTACATCGTCGTGGACGTGTTCGAGAAGATGGATCGGTTCCTCGATCACCACGTGCTTCTTCAGCACGTCCTCCTCTACTACCTCTACCAGGTCCCCTATACGACCGTGCTTATCCTGCCCGTGGCCGTGCTCCTGGCCAGCCTCTTCTCCATCGGACAGCTCGCCCGGAACCACGAGCTTGTGGCCATGAAGTCCTCGGGCCTCTCCCTTTACCGCATCCTAGCCCCCCTGTTCGGCCTGGGCTTCCTCCTCAGTTTGATGGTGTTGGTCATGGGAGAGGTTGCCATTCCCTACTTCAACCAGCAAAAATTTAAGGCCGAGTCCCGCTACATCGACAAGGTTCCCCCGATAGACTGGACCAACCGGACGAACGTCTTCTACCGCGGAACCCAAGGGAGGATGTACTATATCCAGCATTTCGACGGCAAGAACAAGGCCCTCACCGATGTCGTCATCTACGAGTTCAATCCCGAGGGGAAGCTGGTGAAGCGGATCGACGCGGTCCAGGCGGCCTGGGAAAAAAACGGCTGGACGTTCCGGCAGGGCTACCTCCGTACCTTCGACCTCCAGGGAAACGAGCTCACCCCCCAGCACTTCGAGACCCTGACCCTGCCTGACCTTCGGGAGACGCCCCAGGACTTCCAGAGGGAGGATAAAGATCCCCAGAGCATGGGTTTCTTCGAGCTCTATGACTACATCAGCCGGGTCAAGCGCGGCGGCGGGGAGGCCCAGAAGGAGACCGTGGATTTGTACCTGAAAATCTCCTTCCCGTTCGCCAATCTGATCATCATCCTGTTCGGCGCGCCCCTGGCCTCTAATCCCCGGCGCAGCGGTGCGGCCTTTGGGTTCGGGGTCTCCCTCATGATCTGCTTCCTGTACTGGGGATTCGTCCAGCTCGGGCGCGCCCTGGGCCACCACGGCACCCTCAATCCCTTCCTCTCGGCCTGGCTCGCCAACCTCGTGTTTGGGAGCATCGGAGGGGTTCTGCTGTGGAAAACGCCGAAATAGAAACCGAGACCATCGCCCATTCACCATCACGAGGTCTTTATGGAAAATGATTGCCTGAAATTCATCACCGGACGCTCCTCCTGCCGGGACTTCACCGGCCAGCCCCTCCAGCACGGGGATCTGGAGCGCCTGATGGAGGCTGCCCGCTGGGCCCCCTCTGCGGGGAACCGCCAGCCCTGGCACTGTTACGCTGTCCTCAATACGCACCTCAAGGCCGCTTTGGCCCGCGCCGCCTACAACCAGGCCTTCGTGGGTGACGCCGCGGTGGTTTTCGCGGTCTGCGCCGACCCCGAGGAATCCGCCCAGCGTTACGGCGAGCGCGGCAGGGCTCTCTACGTTTATCAGGATACCGCCAACTTCGGGGAAAACCTGATGCTCTCCGCAACGGCTCTGGGTTACGGCTCCTGCTGGGTCGGGGCCTTTGACGAGAAGGAGGTCTCCCGCGTCCTGAACCTCCCCAAGAACCTTCGCCCGGTCGCCCTGATCCTGGTCGGACCCAGCCGCCCAAACCCTCAACGTTCTCCGCGCAAACCCCTTTCCAAGACGTTCACAGTGATTGCTGAGGAGGACTGAAACAGAAGGTTAAAGAGATAAAAGGAAGGACTAAAAACTACAAAGCATAAGGGCGGTCCAAGGACCGCCCTTATGCTTTCAGGTGTTTTCTATTTAATGGGTTCGCCAGTAATCCAGGAGGTCCTGCAGGGTCCTCGTGAACGGATATTCCTGCTCCCAGCCGGTGCGCTTCTTGAACTTGGTGTTGTCGCCCAAGAGGACCTGCACGTCCGAGGGCCGCATCCGAGAGGGGTCCTGCTTGATCTCCGGCTTTACCTTGGTCATGGACAGGAACAGGTTCAGGACCTCGGAGATCTTGAAGCACTGGCCCGAGCAGATGTTGTAGACTTCTCCGGGCTCGCCCTTCTCCAGGGCCAGCCAGTAGCCCCGCACCATGTCGCGTACGTCTGTGAAGTCCCGCTTGGCGTCCAGGTTTCCAACGTAGATCACCGGCGGGCACTTCCCCTTCTCGATGTCCGCGATCTGCTTGGCGAAGGTTGAAGAGGCGAAGACCGGAGCGCGCCGGGGACCGGTGTGGTTGAAGCCCCGGGTGCGCACGATGTTCAATTTATAGCTCATGAAATACTGATAGCCTAGCATGTCCTGTCCCACCTTGGACACGGCGTAGGGCGAAAGCGGACGCAGGGGGTTCGTCTCCTTGATGGGCAGTTCGTTCTCGTAGACCATGCCGTACTCCTCGCTGGAGCAGGCCAGCTGCATCATGGGGTTTATCCCGATGCGCCGCACGGCCTCGAAGATGTTCAGCTGTCCGATGATGTTCGTGGCCAGGGACTCCGTGGGGGCGTGCCAGGAGGTGGGGACGAAGCTCTGGGCTGCCAGGTGGAAGATGCGGTCCGGCTTTATCCGCTCCATGACGTCGCGCACCGAGGAGGCGTCCCGCAGGTCGCACTCGTAGAGCCTGAGCTTGTCCAGAAAGGGCTCGATATGCTCGGTGCGGCTCCGCCACCTCCAGATGCCGTAGACCTCCACGCCCTTCATGGAGAGCAAATGCTCGGCCAGGTGGCTTCCCGCGAAGCCGGTGATGCCGGTTATGAGGACTTTCATGACATCTCCTTATAAGGTCGCTATGAGTTTTCCGTCTTCTTTGTTTGAGTGTTCATTTTACCATGCCCGCTCAAAGATTGTCAACCCTAACAAAAAATGCTCCCCTTGGGGAGCTTAAACGTTGCGGGCGGAAGCCCGCTCTCGAGAATCATTTGGGCTGATAATCCCTGAGGGCCCAGGCCGTGTCCCCACGGACCCGCTTGACCAGTCCCACCTTGGGAGCGTACCACTCGGTGGCGTTGAGCGTGTCCCCCCGGGGAGGAAAGAGCGCCGAGGTCGTCGACGTGGCCCGGTAAATCTGGACCTTGTAGGCCTCGGCATAGGTCCCCAGGGGCACGCTGACGGCTTCCAGGTCTACCACCTGGCCCCGGGAGTCGCTCCGGCGATAGATCGGCTGGCCGTAGGCTGTCACCTGGTTCTGGTAGGTGTCCGACCAGCTGCTCCCCTTGATCAGGGGCAGCTTGAGGTGGGTCCACCAGCGTTCCTCCACCACCACATCCCCCTCATTCACGAACACCGCCTCCTTGAGGTAATCGGAAAATTCCTTGCCGTCCCTGGACCAGTATCCGATGCGGGCTCCCTGCTCCACCTGCCATCCGTTCCTGAGCCCGACCACGATCGCGGTGTCCACCACGACTGAATAACTCCCCGCCTCTATCCCCCCCACCGAAAGGGTATAGGTCCAGCTCGTCCCGGAGCCCCCCACCGGCACGTAGTCCTGGGAGAGGTGATAGAAGAGAGGCTGGCGGTTCCCGCAGCCGAACCCGACCAGGGTCAACAGGAACAGGGACGCCAGAACCCGGAGGGCCCGGCGAGTCCCCGAACATCCGAGGGCAGGCGGGATCTCCGCTTCTCTCCGACCGGATGCCGGATTGTTTGCAACCGTCTTCATCGCCTGAACCTCAAGCCCAAACCAAAGCTGATTCCCCGTCCATGCTGTTGGGAGGCAAATACCTCCTCGTAGGTCGTCTCCAGGAAGACCCTGAGCCGGGGCGCGATCACGACGCTTCCCGAGAGGCCGGCCCCGGCCAGGGGGTCCGTGCTCGTCTCCTTGCCGCCCGACAGAGTCACCTGGCTCCGCAGGGCACCCCCTCCCGCCCAGACCCATATCTCCTGCTCGGAGCGCATCCTGAGGATCCGGTATCCGGCCCGTACTGTGAAGGGGACCCCCTGGTAGACCAGGTCTCTGTCCGCTTTGCCCCGAAGCTGCAAAAACCCGAGGCCGGCTCCGAAAACGATCCTGGGCCTCCAGGGGTGAACGACCCTCAGGGTAAAGACCGGGCCAGCGCCCAAGCTTTTGCTCCAGCCCCCGAGCGGGGCATAGACCCCCGGCCCGGCCTCGTACTCCAGGGCCGGGGCCGCCGGGAGGACCGAGGGGAGGGCGAGAAGGAAGACGCCGAGGAAAAGGGTCTTGCGCATGATGGTGTTTTACTTTACCATGAATTTAGAGCCCCTGTCAAGGGCAAGGGATGCCTGGAAACTTTGGAAAGGAGAGTTCGATGTGCATTCACAGAGTGGAAAAGTCCTGGGACCACCCGCGGGTGAGGCCGAAGCGCTCGGCCAGATCCAAAACGTGTTCGTATTCCCTGGCCGAGATCTTCCTTCCCAAGGGGCCGTCCTTCACGGCCTTATAGGCCGGAAAATACTGCGCCATCAGAGAGAGATAGGTCCGGGAAGAGACCTCTTCGGCAATGAACCGGAGAACCGCCTCGCTTCCGGCCAGCCCGTGGGGCAGGACGAGATGCCTGACGAGAAGGCCCCTCCAGGCAACGCCCTCCCCGCTCAGGATCAGGTCACCCACCTGCCTGTGCATCTCCCTCAAGGCCGAGCGGTTCACCGTCATATAGTCTTTGACCCCGGAGTATTGAGCGGCCGGCTCGTTGGACCCGTAGCGGCTGTCCGGCATGTAGATATCCACCACGCCGTCCAGGAGGCGGAGCTCCTCCAGGGAATCGTAGCCGCCGGAGTTATAAACCAGAGGAATCCTCAGGCCCTGCGGGATGGCCATCCCCAGGGCCTCCAGGATCTGCGGGACCACATGGGTGGGGGTCACGAAATTGAGGTTGTGGCAGCCCCGCTCCTGGAGCGAGAGCATCATCCCGGCCAGGTCTTTCGGACCCGCCCTCCGCCCCTCGCCGATCTGGCTGATGGGATAGTTCTGGCAGTAAGCGCACTGCAGGTTGCAGTGCGAGAAGAAGATCGTCCCCGAGCCCGCCCGTCCCGAGATCGGCGGCTCCTCCCCGTGGTGGATGTTGTGGGAGGCCACCTCGGCCCAGCGTCCGGTCCCGCAGGTCCCGGAGCGCTCGTCCTCCAGGCGGTTCACGCCGCACCGGCGGGGGCAAAGCGAACAGGACCGCAGGAGGGCCAGTCCCTCTGCGATCCTCTGCCCGAAACGGCCTTCCCGGAAAAGTCCCAGATAGCCCGGCTCCCGGGAACCGTCTGACCGACTACCCGTCAAACCGGCTTTTAATGGTGCGGGCTCAGCTTGACCAGTTTCAGGGCCTTCAGCAGGGCCACGGTCACCTTGGCCCGGACCTGCTCGTAGCTCCCCTCCACCGAGACCAGGGCCCTGCCCAGCTCGCTGTCGGCATAGCGCGGAGGAAGGTGGTTCAGGGCATAGGTCAGGACGTCGGTCTGGCAGGCCTCGCAGCGGCAGAACTCCGGGTTCTTGGTGAGGAGCTTCTCCAGCTCCTCCTCGCAGATCTGCTCCATGAGGTTCTGGACCCGCTTCTTCACTTTTTCTCCCGGGCCATCCAGGACAGCAGGAAGCTCACCACGCTGACGACCAGGGCCGCCAGGATCGCGGTCTTGAAATCGCCCACCTCAAAGCCTTTGACCAGCCGGGCCGTCAGAGCCAGGAGAAAGCCGTTGATCACCAGGGTAAACAGGCCCAGGGTCAGGAGGTTGACGGGCAGGGTCAGGAGCACCAGGATGGGCTTCAGGAAGGCGTTCAGGAGCCCCCAGACCAGGGCCGCGACCAGGACCGTCCAGAGGGTGTCGGCCGAGATCAGGCCGAAGAAAATGACCACGGCCAGCGCCAGGGCATTGATCAGCCAGCGGAACAGGAACCGCTTCATGAAATCGCTTTCCTCCTTCTCATTATACTTAATAAGGATACCCTACCCGAGGGGGGTTTGTCAAGGTGGAGAGGCCCTGTCGCAAGCCAGGGCCTCTCCTTTTTCGTGCCTTGAGCGGGACGTGGCCGGGTGAAAAGCCTGAGGTGTTTTGGCGTGGCCTTTACCTCTCACTTCTCACTTCTCACGTCTCACTTGTAACTAAGGCACGATGACCTCGCCCCGGCTGTACGGGCTCCGGCCCCCGTCGGGCCGGATCAGCCGCCCGCGGGCCGACATCTTCCACGAGGATTTCTTCCCCGTGTAGGTGAAGATCCCGAGCGCCCCGTCGAGGTACAGGTCGTGCTTGTACCGCCTGGGGAGCGCCTTGCGGGTGGGCGGGATGACCTGGGACCAGAAGTCCACCAGGGTGCCCACCGGCTGCGGCGTCCAGGTCACGGTGACCTCTCCGACGAACGGGCCGGGCGCGACCACGAATCCCGGCAGCTCCACGGGCAGGGGCAGCGCGGGCGGGTCCACGACCCTGGGCTGTCCGGTGTCGGACAGCACGGTGTTGACCCAGGTGTAGGCCGCGATCCCGGTCATCCGCACCTCGTTGGCGTTCAGCGGGTCCGGGTTGCCGATGTAGTAGGCGAAGGCCTCCCACGCGGCCCGCTGGTCCACGGTCAGGCTGGCCCAGCTCCGGGTGGTGGCGATGAGGATCTTGCGCACCACGTCCTGGCGCACGGTCTGGGGGTTCGTGGGCTTGACGAACTTTCGGGCCCAATTGATGCCCCGCCAGATGCCCAGGACCAGGGCGTCCGCAAATCGGCCTCTGGCGTCAATCGAGTGGATGGGTGATCGTAGCTTCATAATTTTTCACCTCCTTTCTGTTTTGGGATTTGCCCTGAAAGGTCAGGGCGTTTCGTTTTCTTCCTGTAAGTATCGGCGAAGGATGCGGTAAAGCCGTTCCAATCTCTGTCGGGCGGCTTCCTTGGAGCAGCCCAGGTGTCTGCCGATCTCCTTGTTGGTCAGGGGGTGAGAGTAAAACCCGAACTTCCAGTGGATGATGTTGCGCTCTTCGCCGGTCAGCCTGGCGAGGAGGCGTTGGACCTGTTCGTTCTGCTCGTCGCGGAGGACTTTTGACTCCGGGGATTCCTGGACCTCGGTTAGCGATCCCATGATCCAGGCGGATTCGTCTCCGAGGTTCCCGAGAAGGACGATGTGTCTCCAGGATACGGTCTTGCTTTTCTTGAGCGGGTTGTCTGGCGGATGGATTTTCATAGCGGACTTTCTCCTTGGTTAAAGGTGGGCTGAGGTGGGGAAACTGCGGGGTCTCTACTATTATGCAGGAAAATGGGCCTCCGGCAAGGTAGATAGCCCATTTTTCTTTAAAAAACTTTTAAGAAATGCTGGGGGTGTTGCCGGGGTGCGACGGGGGGAAAGGGGCTGGTGTAAGAGGTGTTACGGCGGGTCGGGGGTGTGGGGCGACCGGGCGGTCGCCCCACACTTTTTTGGGACGTCCCTTTTGGCGGGCGATACAGGGTGGCCTGGCAGTCATCCTATACCGTGGTTTTTTTGGGCGGTTTAATTTTACATTCTATTTCCTCCTTATCCTCTTCTATTTTAAGTTCCGCAACCTCTTATTTTTAACATTCGTTATTATACCTATAACATGGGAGTTACACAAGTCCCTTTTTATACAATTGAGTAAGTATATTTTGCAACCCATTGTAATGTAACGGGTTAATATCTGCTGTCATTTTTAATTTTTATTGTTTATTGATTATATAATTGTGTAATATATTGTGCTTTTACGGTTAATTAAAAGCATGACGGGGTACGGTTATTTTTTAAATTGTATTTAAAACATAACCTATCAGGATAAAATTATGGGGATTATACAGGTCTAAAAAGGGGGTTTAAGCTGTAGCGGGGCTTATAGGTGAGGGGGGCCGGGCGGCCCCCCTCACAATTAAAGTGTTAGTTTAGGCACCGGGGCTTACAGATGAGAATCAGGTCCTCAACGATAACCCTTCTTTCTTCCATCGAATATTTCTCCGGTGGAGTAGGGAAATAGGCATAGTATAAGTTCCCAATGCTCATGCAATTCCACATCATGAAGCGGGTATTACAATTAAGTGGATACCCTCCATCGCTCAGCCCGACGTCAAGGAAACGGTAGGGCTGGCGGATTCGGTTGAACACCACATAAACGCAGGGGCAGTTGATCAGGGTCGTGGTCGTCAAAAACCCTGGCCCCTGGAACATATAGTTTGCGATTGGCACTTCGGTTCACCTCCTTTCGTATTGGTTGTAGGATGATTAGGTTGAATCCCGATCGTTTCGGCCCCCGTTAGGACTGGACCTGAGGAAAGTTGTGGTATAA
>CAYGWX010000007.1:0-74281 GCA_964353855.1 uncultured bacterium
GTGGCTATTATACCACAACTTTCCTCAGGTCCAGTCCTAACGGGGGCCGAAACGCAGAGGACAGAGGTCCGAGTGTGGAGGTTGGGATAAAGCCCACCCCCAACCCCTTCACATATTTCACGATAGTGCGAGGGCAGGAGAAGGAGAGGTTTGAACTCTATGACATCGCGGGGAAGCGGGTGGGGTCCTATCCGGGAGAGCGGATCGGAGAGGACCTCCTTCCGGGCGTGTATTTCCTGCGGGCCGGATCCTCCCCGTCCATAACCGGGCGGCTCTTAAAGCTGAGGTAAACCCGATACCGAACCGGACGCCTCTTACCCGGGAAGCTCAAGCCGTGAGCGCTGGGAACCCTTCTTCTCCCCTTTCCTATGGCGCCTGGCTCCTCCGGAGCCCCGGGCTTTTGGCCGGCTTCCTGTGGGGCTTCGCTGAGGGCACCCTGTTTTTCATCATCCCGGACCTCCTCATCACCTTCGCCGCACTTTTCTCTTTAAAGCAATCTCTGAAACAGCTCGGAGTGGTCCTCACCGGCTCACTCCTCGGAGGCTGGCTCATATTCTCCCTGGCCACCCGGGATTACCCCGCGACCCGGAGGATCGTGGACGGCGTGCCCTTCGTCACCCCGAGGATGTTCGAAGCCACGCAACGCAATTACGAGGCCTCTGGGCTCTGGACCTTAGGCCAGGGACCCCTCTCCGGCATCCCCTACAAGGTGTTCGCCATCGAGGCCCCGGCGCACGCCTCCCTCCTCCCATTCCTCCTGGCGAGCATCCCTGGGCGCCTGGAGCGGCTGGCGCTCCCCTGGGTCTTGTTTGCCACGGCGGGCCTTTGGTTGAAGAGGCGCATCGCGAAACGGCCCGGATGGGCGGTCTCAGGCCACGCCTTTTTCTGGATCGCGGTCTACGCCTGCTACTGGTCCGTCGTCCGCTGACCCGGGGCCTTTCATCGAGGTAAAGCAAGGGCGGCCCCGAGGGGCCGCCCTTTCCTTTTGACAGCTGTCCTTTCCCTATCTCACTTCTTCGCTACCTGCTCCATCGTCCTACCAAAGGCCGTCCAGAAGGGGTCCACCCTCGGGTGCTCCAGGGGCCGCTCGATCCCTTTCTCGACGAGCTTAATGCCCTTCCTCTTTCCCACAACCTCCCCCACGATGGAGGAGCGGATGCCCTTTTTCTCCAGCGCCTCGATCACAGCCTCGGCCTTCTTCGCTTTGCAAGTGATGATCAAGGTCCCCTCCGAGATGGACGTATAGGGATCCATCCCGAACTCCGCACAGATCTTCTCCACCTCGGGCAGGACCACGATCTTCTCCTTCTCTATCCGCATTCCGACCTCGCTGGCCTGGGCGATCTCGAAGAGCCCGCCCCAGACCCCGCACTCCGTGGCGTCGTGCATCGCAGTGACTCCCTTCTTGCGCACGCCCACCGAGACCGCGGTCAGGGCATCCTCGACCACGGACATTTGGTAGAAGATCTTCTCCGCGGACTTCGCAAACTCCTCCCCGAACTTCTCCGCGATCAGGGGCCGGAAGGTGGCCGCGAACAGGCCGGTGGCCTCGATGGCCGCGCCCTTGGTCACGATTACGAGATCCCCGACCCCGGCCATGGTCGGGGCAACGTAGTCCTTCTTCTTGCCGATGCAAATCACCGTGGCCCCGCCGACCATGGGGTAATCGCAGCCGTCGTAGCGCGCGGTGTGCCCGGAGACCACGGCGATGCCCATTTTCTTGCACTCCCGGTGGATGGTGCTCCAGACCATCTCCAGGGCCTCCTTGGTCATCGAGCGCGGAAGGTTCAGGTCGATGGTCAAATACTTCGGGGGCAGGCCGCTCGTGACCGCGTCCGAGACCAGGATGTGGATGGCGAACCAGGCTGCCCGCTCCCAGCCATACTGCGGGACGATGAACACCGGGTCAGTGGTCGTGGCCATGACCTTTCCCCCGCCCAGATCCACGATCCCCACGTCCACCCCGTGCTGCGGCCCGACCAGGACCCTGCGGTCTTTCTTCCCCAGTTGCGGGAAGATCAGCTCCTCGAAGATCTCCGGGGAGATCTTCCCTATCTCCGGCAGTTCCGCGCCCATCGCTTTTGACTCTCCTCTTTAAAGATACGAAAACCGCATCCCCTGGAATGCGGCGCTCTTGACTTTAAAACTTAAGTCGCCGCTTTCCTACGCTGGTATGATCCATACAGGTACAGGGGATCTCCTGAAAAAGGACTCTCAGCCCCTTCCCCCAGAGGAAAGGGACTCTCCCAGCGGCAGGATAATTATAACAGGACGCTCCTCCCCGTGTCAACCCGCCCCGAAACAGGATAGGCCTCCGCCAGGAGGGTCCACAGACTTAGTTTTGGAATTAATAATGAACCCTTTGTTTCAGTCTTGGAGTTGGGACAAACCAAAGGGATGCAGCCTTCCATTCCATTTTTTCTATTAAACTTTTAACTTATTGATTTATTTTGCCTTACGCAATATTAAAGCTCAGGTACGGACGACTTGTTCCCGGGTACATGCTATCTGTTCCCTGGTACGTAACGGCTGTTCCCAGGTACATCCCGGTTGCTCCCCGGCCCATCCTGGTCGCTCCCTGGTCTATCCAGGCTATTCCCCGACCCAACCCGGTTGTCCCCAGGACTCTTCCGGTTGTGCTCGGGACCATCTCGTCCGCGCCCGGGCTCAGCCTAAAGGAACCCCGGTTTGATCGGACTGAGAAAGTCTGTTGCGCACTCACCAAACCACAAAGAAAAAGGGCTTGAAAATGCCCTCCAACGATCATTACTTATTGTATAATGGTAATTTTAAATTTTCAATAATGTGATCCGGCCTTCCCGGTAGACCGGGACTACCGGAAGGGAGTTCATCCGGGCAGCAAAGGTCAGGTCCCGCTCGAACCTTAAGCTGGCCAAGTATCGGGCGTGGTGCGCGACCCGAAACAAGCCCTTCAGGTTTTTCCCCCAGCGCTGGAACAGGGCCTTCCCGGCCAGGGCCCCGTCCGACAAGAGGACCTTATCCTTCTTGGCCAGGCGGGACTCCAGGCCGGCCACAATTATCCCCCCGCAGACCGCGTCCTCGAGCGAGAATCCTCTGTGGAGCCCGGCGCAGAACACGGCCACGTCTCGTTTCAAGGAGCACAGGCACCGGATGACAGCCCCGGCGTTCACGAACCCCGCGACATAAACCTCGTCCTCGCTCAGCCGGGAAAGGAGCGCCGTGCCGTTTGTGGTGCACATCACCAGAGTCTTCCCCCTCACCCGGGTCGGGGTAAACTCCAGGGGTGAGTTTCCCAGGTCGAACCCCGGGATAACCATCCCGTCCCGCTCCCCGCAGAGCAGCGAATTCTCCCGCCCCAGGCTCTCGGCCAGCCGCTTGGCTTCCCCCACATCCCCCACCGGCAGGATCTCTCGGGCTCCGGAGCGCAGGGCCCGGCAGATGGTCGTCGAGGCCCGCAAGACGTCAATGGCCACCAAGAGGTGGCCCTGAAGGATACTTTCAGTAACATCCCCGGGACTAAGGAAGAGGCTGATCCTTCTCATCCTCTGTCCCTTCCATCTTCTTCCGGTCGTCCACGTACTTACCCACCAGGAACCCAGCGGCCCCCAGGACAAGGAGCAGGAGGACCTTCCAGCCCAGGAACCCCACGATGAGCCCGGCCAGGAGCCCGGCGCCCAGGCCCCAGGCCTTGCCCCGATTCTCGCGGTACAGAGCCCAAAGCAGGTCTTTCGCGGGCTCGTTCATCCCCCGGCCCCTCCCCCTCCGTTCAATAAAGCCTCAACGTATCCCGTGTCCACGTCTCCGGCCAGGAACCGGGAATCCCTCATCACCTTCTGGTGGAACGGAATCGTGGTCTTGATCCCTTCGATGATGCACTCATCCAGGGCCCGTTTCATTCGGGCCACAGCCTCCGCACGGTCTCCTCCGTAGGATACGAGCTTGGCCAGGAGCGAATCGTAGTTCGGGGGCACGTCATAGCCCTGATAGACATGGGTGTCCACCCTCACCCCCGGCCCCCCGGGGAAATGCAGGCTTGTGATCTTGCCCGGCTGGGGGATGAACCCGTTCGCCGGGTCCTCGGCATTGATCCGGCACTCCAGGGCATGCCCTTCAAGCTTGATCTGCTCCTGTTTCCAAGGCAGGAGCCCTCCCGCCGCGATCCCGATCTGCGCCTTGACCAGGTCCACGCCTGTCACCATCTCCGTCACCGGGTGCTCCACCTGGATCCGGGTGTTCATCTCCATGAAATAGAATCGTCCCTTTTGGTCCACCAGAAACTCGATGGTCCCGGCATTGACGTATCCGGCTGCCTTGGCGCCTTTCACAGCCGCCTCGCCCATGTTCTTCCGCATCGCCCCGGAGATCCGGGGGGAGGGGGCCTCCTCGATGAGCTTCTGATGCCTCCGCTGGATCGAGCAGTCCCTCTCTCCCAGGTAGACGAACTGCCCCTCCCGATCCCCGAGGATCTGGATTTCTATATGCCGGGGTCTCTCGACATACTTTTCGAGATACAGATCTCCGTTCCCGAAGGCCGCCTGCGCCTCGGCCTTGGCCGTGCGAAATCCCGCTTCCATCCCTTCTTCATCCCGCACGATCCGCATGCCCTTGCCGCCTCCACCGGCCGCGGCTTTGACCATGACCGGGTACCCGATCTCCTTGGCCTTGCCGCCGGCTTGGGCAGGGGATTCCAAAATGCCTTCGCTTCCCTCCACCACCGGGACGCCCGCCTGCTTCATGATCTGTTTGGCAAAGGCTTTGTCCCCCATCTTCCGGATCGCCTCGGGCGGCGGGCCGATGAAAACGAGGCCCGACCCCCGGCAGGCCTCGGCGAACTCCGCGTTCTCGGCCAGGAACCCGTAGCCCGGATGCACGGCATCGCACCCCGTCACCTCGGCGGCGCTGATCAGGCGGGACATCGCCAGGTAGCTCTCCGCGGCCGGGGCTTTGCCGATGCACACCGCCTCGTCTGCAAAGCGCACCGCCAGGGTATCCCGGTCCGCTTCGGAATACGCCGCCACGGTGCGAACGCCCAACTCCTTGCCTGCCCGGATGACCCGCAGGGCAATCTCCCCGCGGTTGGCCACCAGGATTTTGGTGAACACGCGCCCCTTAGGACCCGGTCTTGCCCATCTGCTCCACGGCCTCCCAGGAGCGGTCCGCAGAGGCCTCGATGCCCTTCAGCTTGAGGTTGAACTCGTCCGGGTTGGTGCAGTTCTGCATCGCCACGTCGTAGCTGATCAGGCCGTCCTTGTAGTGCCTCATGATGGACTGGTCGAAGGTCTGCATCCCGTACATGGCGAAGCCCTCGGCGATCAGGGTCGGGATCATCAGGGTCTTCACCGGGTCCAGGAGGTATTCCCGCACCGTGGGTGTGGCCAGAAGCACCTCGGCGGCCGGCACGCGGCCCTTGCCGTCCGCCCGCGGGAGCAGCCGCAGGGACACCGAGCCCACGAAGGTCGCGCCCAGCATCACCCGGATGTGCTCGTGCTGGTGGGGGGGATAGAAGGAAATGATACGGTTGATCGTCTCCGTGGCGTTCAGGGTATGCAGAGTGCTCATAACCAGATGCCCGGTATCCGCGGCCTGGATCGCGGTGTCGATGGTGGCCTTATCCCGGACCTCCCCGATCAGGAGCACGTCCGGATCCTCGCGCATGGCGTGCTTCAGGGCCGAGGCGAAGGACTCCGTGTCGGCGCCCAGCTCCCGCTGGGAGATGAGCGACTTCTTGTCCCGGAACAGGAACTCGATCGGGTCCTCGATCGTAATCACGTTGCGGGCGTCGTTTTCGTTAAGGTAGTCGATCATCGCGGCCAGGGTCGTGGACTTCCCGCTCCCCGTGGTCCCGGTGCAGAAGAAGATCCCCCGCTGCTTTTGGGTCAGGACCTTCAGGACCGCCGGAAGGTTCAACTCATCCATGTGGGGCACCGTGATCGGGATCGTCCGCATCGCCAGGGCGCAGCTTCCCCGCTGCATGTAGACGTTCACGCGGAACCGGCCCAGGCCGGCCACGCCAATGGCGAAGTCGATCTCCTTTTTGGCTGCGAAAATCTGCTGCTGCTCCTGGGTCATGATCTGGAAGGCCACCTGCTTGAGCTCCTCCGGGGAGAGCGGGGGCTCCTTCAGGGGGATCAACCGGCCGTCCACCCGGAACACCGGAGGGCTGCCCGCTTTGGCGTGCAGGTCCGAGGATCCCTCCTTCACCATCCGTTCCAAAATCCGTTTCAGATCCATCGTCGCTCCTTAGAATCTCAAGTTACGTCCGTTCTGAATTATTCCGGTCGGATCAGCAGAAGCTCTTGTCCGAACTCCACCGGTTGGGCGTTTTCCACCAAGATCCTGGCGACCACGCCAGAGACCTCGGCCTCGATTTCGTTCATCAGCTTCATGGCCTCGATGATGCACACCGTTTGGCCCCGGCTCACCCGGTCCCCCCCCTCCACATAGGGTGGAGCATCCGGGGCCGGGGCCCGGTAGAATGTGCCCACCATCGGAGATTTCACGGCCACCAGGGTGGCGTCCTGATGGGCCTGGGGCGCTTCGATCCTCGCCGCCTCGGTGTTCTCCAGGCGGGGGATTTCAAAGGCGGCCTCCGGCCGGGTGGCGAGAAGCGGAGTGCTCACCGTGGAGGAGATGATCGTCTCGCCCTCCCGCCGGAGCCGCACTTTCTGGAAGGGGCCGGAGATCTCCAATTCGGCGAGCTTGGCCTCCTCCATGAACTGGATCAGCTGGCGCAGCTTGGCAATTCGCACGAGCTACGAACGCCCCAGGTATTCTCCGGTCCTTGTGTCGACCTTGACCACGTCGCCGGGATTGATGAACAGGGGCACCTTGACCGTGTGGCCGGTCTCCAGCTTGGCGGGCTTGGTGGCCGCGGAGGCCGTGTCTCCCTTGAAACCGGGCTCGGTGTCGGCCACTACCAGGTCCACGAAGAGCGGAACCTCTACACCCACCACCTCCTCGCCGCGCACCAGAAGAGTGACTTCGCCGTTTTCCTTGACATAGGGCAGGGCCTCGGAAAGGATCTGCTCCGAGAGGGTGATCTGTTCGAAGGTCTCTTGGTCCATCACGGTGTGAAGGTCCCCGGAGGCGTAGAGGTACTGCATCTTCCTTCTCTCCAAGCGGACCTCGGTGATCGCCTCCCCGGAACGAAAGGTGCGATCCAAGACCGCGCCCGTCTTCGCGTTCTTCAGTCGGGTGCGCACGAAAGCCCCTCCCTTCCCGGGTTTTACGTGCTGGAATTCCACCAGGGTGAAGAGCTTGCCCTCCATCTCCAGCACCATCCCGTTCCTGAAATCCGCGGTCGTGGCCACCCGATCCTCCTAAATCACGATCAGCTCTTTGGGGGTCCGGGTGAGGATTTCGGGCCTCCCGTTCCGGACCACCACCAGATCTTCGATTCGGATGCCTCCCCAGTTCGCCAGATAGATGCCGGGCTCCACCGTTACCACCATGCCGGTCTCTAGGCGGTCCTTGCTCTTGCTGTTCAGCCCGGGGGCCTCATGAACCTCCAGCCCGACGCCGTGCCCTAACCCGTGCCCGAAGGCCGGTCCAAGGCCCTTTTCCTCGATGATCTGGCGCGAAGCGCGATCCGTCTCCGCGGCATTGGCCCCGTGGGCCACGGCGTGCACGCCGGCCCGCTGAGCCCGGAGCACGAGGTCGTACATTTCCCGCTGCTTCCGGCTCGCCCGGCCCACGGTCACGGTTCGGGTCATGTCCGAACAATATTCCTTCCAGACGGCTCCCAGGTCGAAGACCACCAGGTCGCCGGAGCGGATCCTTCTCTCCCCGGGCCGGGCATGGGGCAGGGCGCCGTTCGGCCCGCTGGCCACGATGGTCTCGAAGGCTACGCGCTGGGCTCCCATCCGGCGCATACGGTGATCCAACTCGTTAGCCACTTCCTGCTCTTTCATCCCGGGTCGCAACAGCTGGCAAACCTCGGCGAAAGCCCGGTCTGCGATCCCCGCGGCCCGGCGCATACGCGTGATCTCCTCTTCGTCCTTGATCCGGCGCAACTTCTCGACCAGCCCGGCCTTGGGAAGCAGTTTTCTCCCGGCCAGGATCTTCCTGAGCTGGTGGAAGGCGGAGACCCGGAGGTCGTTGGACTCGAAGCCGATCCGCCGCATCCTCCGCAGGCCGCTCTCCTTGGCCGCCGCTTCCAGAAGGCTTCCCTTGACGATCCGCACCTGCGCTCCGCGGACCTCTTTCGCGCTCTGTTCCTTGTAGCGGAAGTCGCTGTAAAACTCACAGGTCTCGGACTTGACCACCAGGAGCCCGTTGCTCCCGGTGTAGCCCACGAGGTAGCAGATGTTCTTCAGGTTGGTGACCAGGAAAGCCCCGAGACCTTCCTTGGCCAGGAAGGTCCTAAGTCTATTGATTCGGGTAGAATTCACAAGGAGCTTTCTCTTTATCAAGCTGTTAGATTCCCGGCTTGGGTTTTTTTAAAGAATCCAGCCATCCCTGGAAGCTTTTGATCTCACCTTTACGTTCCGGTCCTTCCGGCTTCGGACCTGCCTCAGGATGGAACAGCGGGGTGCCGGGTTGGGGCGCGCTCTCTGCCTCAACCGGTCCGGGTTTCTCAGCCTGAGAAGGGGGTGTTGCTTTCTCTTCGGCTTTCTCTTCGGCTTTCTCTTCGGCTTTCTCTTCGGCTTTCTCTTCGGCTTTCGGCTCAGGCCTTTGCTCTTCGGCTTCGGCAGGCTGGATGACCGGCTCTTCCTTCCTGGACTCCTCCCTGGAAGCTTCCCATGAAGGTTCAGCAGCCTCGGCAGGAACGGCTTCCGCAGAGGCTTCTGGCTCTGCCGCCTCCTCCCAGTAAGTCCTCTTTCTCAGCTCACGGACTTTGGCCTGGAGCGCCAGGTTCTCCGGGCTCTCTGCGAGGACCTGCTCGTAAAGCTCCAAGGCCTTGTCATAGAACCCCTGCTGCTCATAGAGCTCGGCCAGAGTGGCTGTGGCCCCCATCCCCTTGGCTTTGGCCGGCACTGGGGTCTCCTTGACCTCCATCACGGGGTGAATCTCCGCAGGTCTCTGTTCGATCATCGGCGGGGCTTCCGGAGGGGAGATCGCCGGAGCTGCCAGGCTTTTGTCTTCCAGCAGGCTCTGGACGATGTCGGCCACCTCTTCCCCCTTTAAAGGGGCCGCAGAAGGGAGTTCCTCGGCTGGTATCGAAAGAGCTTCCGCCTCAGGTTGGAGAGCGGGTTCGGAAGGTGGGATCCCGGAAATCGCTTCGGCCTCTGCCGGGGCTGGAGCCGGAGCTTCTGTCTCCGATGGAGGAGCCGGTGCCTCCAGCACCGCGGAGGGCGTTTTCGGTTCAACCCTATGTTCATCGAACATCTGATCCACGATATTCGCAACTTCCTCGCCGCTCAGCGGACCCTTTCGCTCGATCCTCCCGCCGACAACCTCGAACGTGGGTTTCGGCTCGATCGCGGCCGATGGGGGAGGCACCACCCTTGCAGGTTCCGATGGAATGATCGGTCCTTCGACTTTGGCCGCAGAAGGCTCTTGGATCGGTACCGCTGGGATGGCAAACGATTCGGGGGTGACCGGTTGCAGGATCAGAGACTCGGGCTCTGTGGAAACGGCCGGCTCCGGAACGGAGGTCTCAGGGACGGGCTCTGGAGGAACAGCAACCACTGGGAGCTCAGGAGTCCGAGGGGACGGCTCCTGAGCTTCCGGAGGGGGGAGGAGTTGAGCCAATCTCTCGGCCACCTCCGCATTCAGCGGGTCGATGTCCAGAACCTGCCGGTACCGCCGGATGGCCTCCTCCTTGGCTCCCTGGGAGAAGTGCACATCGGCCAGGAGTTTCAGGGCTGCGAAGTTGTGCGGATCCAGACTCGCCACGCGTTCGAATTCCTCCCGGGCCAGTGAATAGATACGCCTCTCCAGATAGCACCGCCCTAATACGAGATGAGCCGCCCCGTAGTTGGGGTGGATCTCCAGCCCCTTCTTGGCGATCTCGATGGCCTCGTCGATCATGTTGCTCTTGCGGTAGGCGTCGGCCAGCTGGGCGAAGACCTTGGACTTCGGGTCCGTTTCCAGCTTCTGGGAAAGCGTCTCGATCTCGGGCCGAAGCTTGATTTCTCCCTCAGGCATAATGCCTCCTATGTATCCAGGGCTCAAGTCTCATGTCTAAACTAACTATTATACCGAACTGAGATGGCAAAGTCAAGCATTTTAAAGACTTTATTCCTCCAGCATCGCCCGGTGGGCCAAAAGCCGATCGCGCTTCTCACGCAGATCATCCCGCTTTTTCGCCTCCCTCGCGATGATCTCCGCGGGAGCCTTCTCACGGAAGTCAAGGTCGGAGAGCTTGCGATCGGCCTGGGCCAGGAGCCGTTCCAGGGCGTTCGCCTCCTTGTCCAGCCGGGCCTTTTCGGCCACCAGATCGAGCAGGCCTTCGAGAGGAACGTAAACCTCGCACTCCCGGATCACGGCCGTGGCCGAATGCTTGGGCTTGGAAAGGCCTTGGCCGATGGTTAGGGCTTCGATCTTAGCCAGGAGCCGGATCGTCCTTTCCTGCTCCCGCAAGGCCCGTTCCCATGGCCCGGCGTTGACCTTGATGAGGCAATCCACCTTCTGAGGTGGCGCGATCCCCATCTCGGCCCGGATGTTCCTCACCCCGGTGATGATCTCCTGGAGCAGGGCCATCTCCTGCTCGGCGGTTTCGTCCCTTTGTCCCAGCTCGCTTTTGGGGTAAGGCGAGATCATGATGCTCTCCCCTCTATGCGGCACCTGCTGCCAGATCTCCTCGGTGAGGAAGGGCATGAAGGGATGGAGCATTCTGAGGATGCCCTCCAGGACCGCAAGCAGTACGCCCAGGACGGTCTCCCGGCCTTCTTCGGCCAGCCGGGGCTTGGCCATCTCGATGTACCAGTCGCAGTAGTCGTGCCACACGAACTCGTACAGGGCCTTGGCCACGTCGTTGAACTTGTACCCCTCCAGGTCCTCGCGCACCTCGCCCACGGTCTGGTGGAACCGGGAGAGCAGCCAGCGGTCCTCGAGCCTCAGGTCCTGGACCCGCGCCGCGGGCAGAGGCCCCTGGGCCCCGGGCTGCATCAGCACGAACCTCGCCGCGTTCCACAGCTTGTTGGCGAAGTTCCGCCCCATCTCCGTCATCCGGGGGGCGAACAGGATGTCCTGCCCGATCGGGGCCAGGGAGATGATCGTGAACCGCACCGCATCCGTCCCGTACTGCTCGAAGAGGTCCAGGGGGTCCGGGGAGTTGCCCAGGGACTTGGACATCCTCCGGCCCTTCTCGTCCCGGATCGTGGAGTGGTAGTAGACCGAGCTGAAGGGTTTCTTTCCTCTGAACTCGTACCCGGCCATGATCATCCTCGCGATCCAGAGGAAGATGATGTCCGGGGCCGTGGAGATCATGTCCGTGGGATAGAAATACTCCAGGTCCGGGGTCTCCTTGGGCCAGCCCAGGGTGGAGAACGGCCAGAGCCAGGAGGAGAACCAGGTGTCCAGCACGTCCTCGTCCTGATGGATCGGGCCTCCCCCGCACTTCGGGCAGGCCTTGGGGGTTTCCTTGCGGACGATGACTTCCGAACAGGAGTCGCAAATGTAGATCGGGATGCGGTGGCCCCACCACAGCTGCCGGGAGATGCACCAGGGCTGGATGTTCTCCATCCAGTGCTGATAGACCTTGGTCCAGCGCTCGGGGTAGAATTTGATCTCGCCTGCGAGAACGGCCTGGAGCGCGGGCTGGGCCAGGGTCCTCATGTCCACGAACCACTGCTCCGAGAGGTAGGGCTCGATCACGGTCTCGCAGCGCTCGCACTGCCCCACGGCGTGGTGGTAGGGCTCGGTTTTCTCCAGCAGCCCTTTGGCCTCCAGGTCCGCGATGATCTTCCTCTGGCACTCCTCGCGGGTGAGCCCCTGGTAGGGGCCACCCAGCTCGTTGATCGTGGCGTCCGGGGCCAGGATGTTTAACGACGGAAGCCTGTGCCGCTGCCCGATGTCGAAGTCCGCAGGGTCGTGGGCCGGGGTGATCTTCAGGGCCCCGGTGCCGAACTCCTTGTCCACATAGGGGTCCCCGATAACCGGGAGCTCCCGGTCCAGGACCGGGAGCAGGACCATTTTCCCGATTTTCTCTTTGTAACGCTCGTCCTCGGGATGGACGGCCAGGGCCACGTCTCCCAGGATGGTTTCGGGACGGGTGGTGGCCACGGTCAGAAAGCCCTCGCCCTCTTTGAAGGGGTAGCGGACGTAGTAGAGCTTGGCGTCCTTCTCCATGTGCTCCACCTGCTCGTCCGAGATCGCGGTCCGGCACCTCGGGCACCAGTTCACGATCCGCTTTCCCCGGTACACCAGGCCCTTCTCGTAGAGCCGGACGAAGACCTCCAGCACGGCCTCGGAGAGCCCGGGGTCCATGGTGAACCTCTCCCGGGCCCAGTCGCAGGAGCACCCCAGGCGCTTCAGCTGCTTGAGGATGATCCCACCGTACTGCTCCTTCCACTCCCAGACCCGTTGGACGAAGGCCTCCCGGCCCAGGTCCTGCCGGGTCTTCCCCTCCCTGGCGAGCTCCTTTTCGACCACCACCTGGGTGGCGATCCCGGCATGGTCCATCCCGGGCAGCCACAGGGTCTCGAAGCCCTCCATCCGCTTAAACCGGACCAGGATGTCCTGGATGGTGTTGTTCAGGACGTGCCCCACGGTCAGGATCCCGGTCACGTTCGGGGGAGGGATGACGATACAGTAGGGCTGCTTTTGGGGGTTGGGCCTGGCCTTGAAATAGCCCTTCTCCTCCCAGAAGGAGTACCACTTCTCCTCCACCGCCTTGGGGTTATAGGCCTTGCTTAATTCGCTCAAAAGCTTGGGGTGTTTTTGATGGTTTTTCGCCAATAGAAATAAGACTGTAAGTCTATCATATTTCAAGCTTCTAAGTCAATCCCCACTAATAGGGGAGGACGAGGCCATAAGGCCTCGTCCTCCCCTTGGTTCACGTAGCCCCTTGTAGATTAGCTAACTGGTCGCTCAACCCCTCCCACATTAGCCAGTAACACGGTTAGGATATTCTTCATGGTTTCTTTGTCTAAAATGGTCTCTGATCTAAATGGCGCTAAATCTATCTTTAGGACTGGCTGTACCATACCCAATTTTACTAAAGAAGGAAACCTCATCCCACTCGGAAGCTCGTATTCAGTCGTTGCTTTCGCGCGTTTCTTGGTTCCCAACGGGGCAATTAAAACAGAAAGGCGGCTGATGTCATCGCAATCCTCTTGGGTTTGAAGGACGAGGACGTAGCGGCGTTCGTGAGGGGTTTTACGTGCCCCCGGCAGACGGTCTTCGGGGAAGATGATCAGGTTATCTGGGACTGGGTAAATACCGCCCCATTTGATTTTCTGGGGCGGTACGATCCCGACGTCGGTGAGGACTTCTTTGAAACTCAACCCTCGGCTTCTCTAAGCTCTGCGGTTGTGGCCCGCTTCCGGAGCAAGGCCATGCTCTCGAACACCTCCTTTTCTTCCTTCATGCGCTCTTCGTCCGTCCCGGCCTGTTGGAAGGATAACCGCCTGGCCCTCTCTTGATACTCCCACAGGGGATCTTGACGGCAGAGGGAATCCAAGTTCATTTTCTTATTTTTCATTGTTTGTCCTCTTTCTTCCAGGCTTACCACGACCCGCATGGGGGTGGTTTCGTAGGAAACTTTGACCAGGGTCATCCAGGAGTACTGGCTGTATTTTCTTAGGACAGCGTCAACCAGGGTCGAAGAGTATTGGCTGAACCTTGGCTCGAACCGTGCCGTATCCAAGGGGGTGTGGGTGAAGCCTTTATCCTTGTTGCCGCTGACCTTGATTTCCCATCCGTCCATGGCTTTGATTTCATTGTCGAGTCCGAAAGCCAAGGGCCCTTTATCTGCCCTGACGTATGTGGCTCCGGTCAGGAGCTTCCCGGTGGTCTTAAAGTGTTCCCAGTCAACGAGATAGATGAGTTTGGCCAGGGCGACGCGTTTGATCCCTGGCTTTTTTCTGATGATGTGAAGGGCTATGTTTTGTAGGCCGCTAGGCTTGAACGACATAGGATTATTTTAATGCATTTGGGGATGCTTTGTCAACCGATCCCGGGCGGGTTTTCTCATCTATTCCGTTTTGTCGTCATTTCCGCTTGCCCTCGGACTTTCGGGGCGGAGCCTGGAATCCAGCGTCTTTAGCTCTTAGCCTCTTAACTTCCCTTTTTCCCTCTGCCTTCTGCTTGGGATGAACGGGCAGGGCGAAAGAGCCAGTTATCCACAGCCAAAGAAGCCACGCTGCCCATAAGGTACATCAGGATATCCATGAAGCTGAACGTATTCCCCGCGAGGATGGCGAAAAGGCTGCCCTTGGGGAGGTGGAGGGCGCGGGCCAAATGGAAGTATTGAGTGACCTCTACCGCACAGGCCAAAAGGAACACCCCGATGGCGAGAGGCAATGGTTTGACCGTCCTGAGGGCCTGAACGAAGAAATAGACCAGGGCCACCACCAGGATGTCGCTGAGGCTGCCGCGGATGAACGGGATCCCGGCGAGCCGGGTGGCGATGAGGACCTCCAGGAGGAGGAGGGCCAAAGCGAGAGAAAGGTATTTGGTTCGAAGGGTCATGGAATCGGTTTGTATTATGCTACCACGCCTGGGGAGAAAAATCAAGCAGGGCGGGGCCTTAAGGCCCCGTCCTGCTGTCTTTCCCCCTCCTGGATTATCTATACCGTTATTGCCAGTGGCAGTTGTCCCTTTTTCATGATATTTGTAAACGTCTTATTCGCTATGATTGATTATTGGGTTTGCTGGCCCTAACGCTGGTGCAACCGCGTGCTCCTCCACATGGCTAAACCGGCTATTAGGAAAGCGATGCTGGCGATAATTTCAACTAACCAACCAAAGTTAGGACCCCAGGTGATAGACGACAAGCCGGTATTAAGGAAACCACTAAAATATCCAATGAACCCTGAAATTTCGCTGAAGAAAAAATAACCTAAAAATTGGGTATGGTTAACACTATCCGGAAGGAAAAAGGCTGTATAAAGGGGTGGAGCAAGGCTCGTTAGGAAAGCCAGAATCCCAAGGAGGCCGGGTAGCATCGATTGTTTTATAGTCGACCCCGCCATCAAATGGCTGATGAGAGAAACGAGGCCAAACAATAAAACAAAAAAAACGGCTAGTTTTACGATGTTGAAAACGCTACGAACCTTCGGCTCGAATTGATATCCATTATCTACGATGCTTCCAGATACTCCCCCAGAGGAACCACCAATCCCGTAGTGTAAGTTGTCCGTAGCGTTCAAAGTCCCTTCCTGGGTAATGTTATTGTGGAACGTTATCGTCCACCATGGTACCGTAAGGCCGAAGATAGCTAAAGCCAAACCTACGATACACATCCAAACGCCTATCTGACCAGCCTTTGATTTCCTCCAGTAAGCTTGGTGCCCGATTATCCCCTCAACCTTTCGACTTAAAGAAGTCTCAGGTTTTTCCGCTATTGGAAACCCACATTGGGTGCAAGACGGTGCTTTATCTGAAACCTCTTTTCCGCATTCAGGGCACTTAATCAGCGCCATGCCATCCTCCGTAGGTTTGAAGGTTATTCCGCATTAATCTAAATATATAATATTTATCCTTATGCTAACACGCGTTATTTTGTCCCTTTCGTTTCGATAGAATCCTTCATATTATTTCCCAGATTCAACCGTGACAGTCCATTTACAATTGGCAGAACTAACCCGTAGAAAGTAGTTACCCTTGCCTGTGCGGAAATAACTTGATTGAGAACCTATGCCATCCATGCTGAAGTCGGCATCGGAGGCATCATTCTCTGGATTTTTACCATCCGCATAAGCATATACGGTTATACTTGAATATTTAGGTGAGTCGCTTTTGACGAAAACAGTTACTTTCCATGCATCTGTAGGAACAGAAAAGGTTTCTGTAGTTACATCGGCTGACCCCGTGAAAGTCTTTATTGGTTTACCTGTCCTCTCAACTCCTTCTGTGCGCTCCGTTGATGGTGAAGGTTCTGACCGTTTTGTTGATGGAGTTGATATTTCTGTTAAGTCTTCATATAATTCGCATCCGATTTCAAATTCATCTGCTACTTTGGGTAAATTGGCACTAAGGAATTCCTCGTTCCAGTTAATTTTCTTATATTTCTCTCTCGATAATGCAATTTTTGCAACCCAGTAATCTCTTATGACTCCGTAATCATCATAAAGCTTCTCGCAGACAAAATATCGAACATAATTTACTTCCTGATAATTTTTAAAGATAATCGGCGCCATTTTCCCAAAATCATAGAAGATAGCTATGGCAAGCAATTCATCATCCGACCTACCAGGTTTTATGTTTCGATACCAGCAAGCTATCGTTACTTCCCCCTGATCATTGATCGCAACTTCAGCTCTATTCTCTGGCGAGGCAGATGCAGCAAGTGCTATTTGTTTAATTTTTGTCGCTAATATATCCTTATACTCTTGTGTGATATTTGCGTTAAGAAGATATCCAATTTTATTGTTCGCTGTTTTAGCAATAATCCAATCCCCTTCGCCATCAAAAACTTCTATTTTATCTCCCCATCTTAACTGGGCGACTAAAGGATAATTATTCCCAGGGCCTTTTACTAAGTTTGAGGCTTTCTTCACCCAATATTCTTCTCCAGTTTGAGTTTTTACTTCTTCAAGTTTATTCTCATAAACTTTATTTCCTATTACCAAAAGCAGGGTCTCCGCCTCTTTCGACTTTTGATAGGACAAGGCTTTGTTTGCATTATCGGCAGCAGATTTTAAATCATTTTTCTCCAACTGTGTTTTTGCAGCAGAAAAATAATGATCGTAAGCTTCTTGAGGGATTCGGTTTGCGATTTCATTCATTTCTTTATAATGAGAGTCTTCCTTAAGTACTTTGTTAAATTCCTCGGTCGCCTTCTCATAGTTCTGAGATTCATATGCCTGAAGACCCTTTTTATAAGCAATATTGCTTGAAAGTGTTATTACTCTTTCATCTCCTGACTTTAAAGCGACAGCATTTTGAAGCTGTTTTTCAGCTTCGTTGCAATTTCCCCCTTGCAACTGCTGTTGAGCCTCATTTAAGTAGTAAGTGAATCCTTCTTCCGTTGCCGTTTGTAACATTTTTTGTGCTTCGCTGTATTTACTACTACTTTGGGTGACTTGTTTGAACTTTCCAATTGCAGTTATATAGTCTTTTTGATTATAAGCTATCATACCCTCATCATATTCTGAGGAGATGAAATGGCCTATGATAGGAAACATAAAACAAATAATAATAAAATTGAGGGCTCCGATTGTAATACCTGCGATTGCCAAACCTCGTCCTGTAAGTTCTTGCTTGCGTTTCTTAATCGCAGAGAGTGAAACAAATCCTAAGATAAGGCCAATCAGCCCGAGAAGCGGAATAAGACTGAAAATGAGGCTTAGTATCGCCATTCCGCTAGTTTTGGTCTTGCTTGCAGGAGTTACGTTTTGCTCCATGGTTGCCTCCTTGTAATGTGTATTACTCTATCTTCTACAGCTTAGCAATTGGGAGTTTGGATCGTTCATTTACTTATTCAGAGAGTCTCCAATCACAGTCCAATGACCAAGACGTTATTATCACCATAGTTCGACACATAAACAAACTTCCCGTTTGGATGTGAGGTGATACACTCGGGTTGTGAACCCACCTCAGATATTCTTGCCACCTCTGTGTTATCCGAAGTTTGAATAACCCGCACGTCGCGGTCAACAGCTGCATACAGATACTTGCCATCAGGTAGAAAAGCTATCCCTCTAACTCCGACGGGAATTGTATTGGCGACTTTGTTGTCCCCGGTGCTGATAACCGATATCTTACTGTCACCTCCCACATAAACATAATTCCCATTGGGTGCTGAAGCAATACTTCGGATGTCGCCGCCGACAGGGGTATTTGCAACGACAGTATTATCAGAAGTCCTTATGACCGAAACTCCTCCACCATTTTTATAAGTTGAAACATAAGCGTAATTCCCATTGGGATGCATGGTTATGAGTCCCGAATAATAGCCCGTAGGTAGCGGGATGGTAGAGATGACCGTATTATCAGATGTTCGTATTACCAATACACTGTCCGATGATGACGCATAGACATAACTGCCATTAGGGTGGGCAGCTATTCCGTGGACGGTTCTGTTTAAGATTCCCAAGGAGACTGTATCGGATACCGTGTTGTCTGAGGTACGGATGACCAAAATCTCATAGCCGTTATTAGTTATTACATAAACGTAATTCCCATTGGGCAAGACTGTAATATGGTAAGGGGAAAATCCGACTGGAATCGTTGCGACGACGGCGTTGTCAGTAGTGCGGATGACGGAAACGTTGTCGTCTTGGGTGTTCACCACATAAACATACTCTCCATTAGGTAGGGCTGCGATTCCGTGAGGTCCTCTCCCGGCAGGTATGGTCGCTACGACACGGTTTGGGACCGATGATTGAATGCCCTCTAATGGGTTATCAAATTTGTGTGAGCAAGATAAGGTTAAGGCAATGAACAAAAGAGAAACTACACTTGTAACGATTAGACGCGGCATTGGATTCATCTATATTGGCTCAAAATCGTTTGACTAGATAGATGCTTGGCGTAAAGCGACCGTTTCGCGGTATGATGGCCATGCCTAAATGCGTATTGGGTAAATTAGCCTCGCTTATTTCATTTCCGTGATGGATGGAGCTCCAAAAGAATACTCCGGACGTTGCGATACAAACTGCTGTAGCTCCGATAAATATATTGGCCATCAGGTCTGCATTCTTTACTTCTTTTTTGTAGGTGTTCATCGAGTCTATATTGGTTGCAGTTTTATACTTTTTATAGGAATTATCTGCTTGGTGCTCCATGGCGAAAATGCCGTATCCTGAGCCTGCTCCAAGTGCTAAAGATACCCAGGCCCAATTCCGACGAGCCTTCTTCGGGTCGCTCGGCAGCAAGTCGGTCAAAACATCTGATTGCTGTGTGTATGCCTCTCTATAGACTGTGCGTTCTTGATCCGATTTGGCCTCTGCAAGCTTCCTGTTTAGCCTTTCGGTTTCCTGAAGGGCTCTATCGAGCTTTGCTTTTACCTCTTCTAATTCTTTGGCCTTTTTTCGGTCGTCTCGGATTTTGCCTATCTCCTCAGCCACTTTCTGCGGGTCGGTCTCTATTTTAGCTGTCAGCTTATACTGTTTCCCGTTCCAGTCTTCGCCTAAGATGGAAGTTTTTACAACGCCAGCGGTGAGCACAATAATCTGGTCTTTTGTAAGCTGATATTTATTAACCTCAGTATAGCTCTCAAGGTATGTCCCTAACTCTTCCAAAAGCTCTCTTTTTGCCTGCTCTAAGGCGATTGCCCGGCTTGTTAGCTTACTATCGGCCTCCCCGGCTTCATACGTATAGCTGCGTACGAAAGTCTTTAATTCAGCCTTTGCTTGTTGGGCTGCTATAAAGCCTGATAGAATTAGCACAGGAAGTAATGTTTGTTTCTTTATTTTTTTTCTCATCTTTATTCTAAAGTGCAGTTTTCCGTCAGAGCAATTTGAGGGCGATGGTAGGCAAGACTCATTGGGCTGGGGTGTTCTTGCATCACAACCTCCATACTTTGGTGTTAGCTGGTTAGGTTGCTTCAAGAATGTTGGTAAGTAATCTTACTATTTTCCATATTGCCTTGTCAAGAGCATAAATGAAAATGGGCCGTTAATAACATCCTCTTGACTTTTTCCAGTATTTTAGCCTATAATGTATATATCCGTTTACACCTGGTTACTTCTATCTTCCCTCATTTCAAGTCCTTATCTCAAATCAAGAGGTGACTCATGCCCAAGCTTGATCATCCGTTTCATGGCAAAAGGGCTTCTGGCCGGTTCGGGGATATGCTGGTCTATGGCTCGTGTCGGAGCGAAGCGTAGATCCCGATTTATCGGGAGAGGGGGATTCCTTATGTAAGGATTTATCGCAAGCCGAAGATGAAGGAGTCGGCCCGGCTGAGGAGGCTGAATGACCTCTTCCGTCAGCAGACCAGGAGGTGGGCGGCTCTGCCGGATAGGGCGTGGGTGGCCTGGAAGGTTCGGATTTCCCTTTTCACTCGGCGCGTGCGGTGGGTTTCAGTCCTAACCGCTTGCGCACTTCGCGGCTGGTGAGTCCTCCCTCCCTCTTCTGCCTTGCCCGCGACCTCTCGATCAGGGCCAGGAACCCCGGATGGGTGGAGAGCCTCACGGTCTCCCAGTCTGCGTTTTGGATTGGCACGAGCGCGGCTACGGGTTTCCCCCTCTCGGTGAGGATGACCGAGCTTTTATTGAGCCTTTGGGCGTATTTTGCCAGCGGGTCCACGGCTTTGGCCATCTCTAACGTCTTCATAAGGGGATCACCTCCTTTCCGATCAGGACCCGGTTCCGCTCCTTGATTCCTATGGCGCGAATCAGGACTGCGGGCACCGGCTTTTCTTCCACGTCATAATATACGCGCAGGGAGCCGATGCGCAGCTCCCAGGGGGCCAGGGGGTTGGGTCTCATCGGCTTGCGGTTTCTGGTCTCCACTCGCGGCTGATGGGCGAGCCTCCGGTCCACGGCGTTCAGCACCACGGCCTGTTGTTGCGCCGTCAGGGTCCGGAGATGCTCAAAAGCTTCCGGAGAATACTCGATGCGATAGCTCAAAGGAATGCTTCACGGAATGCCTTCTGCCACGGTCATATTATAACAGGTTTTTCTTCTTTTGTCAAAGGACAATTCCTGTTCTTGACTTTTTTCCGCGCTTTGCCTTATACTGCATATATCCGTTTACTCGCAATTCTCCTTAACTTTCCTCATTTCAAGTCCCTATCTCAAATTAGGAGTTAATAAATGCCCAAGCTTGATCATCCTTTTCATGGCAAAAAGGCTTCTGGCCGGTTCGGGGATATGCTGGTTTATGGCTCCTGGAGGGGGATTCCTTATGTAAGGATTTACCGCAAGCCGAAGATGAAAGAATCGGCCCGGCTGAGGAGGCTGAATGACCTCTTCCGCCAGCAGACCCGGCGCTGGGCGAAGCTGTCCGAGAAAGAGAGGCTGGCTTGGTCCGCGTTCACGGCTTTGCTCGGGGCTAAGGGTACTCCCCTTTCTGTATTTACGAAGTACTCCACTCTGGCTCTGGATGCGGGTTTCCAAGAGCCTGTCTTTCCTCCCCGGATGAGGAAGTATGACCCGCCGCGGCTCAAGCTTGGTCCGGACAAGAAGTTCAAGGCTTTGGTCCTTTCCTGGAGTTTCCCGGATCTCCCGGATAACTCTCTGGCGGATATCTACTTTTGCTCTTCCAAGGCTTCCCATAATCCTGATGCTCACCGGCATCACCACTTAGCCTTTATTCCGGCGAAAGAGCGCCATTTCGTTCTCGGGGACCCGAAGCTTGATCTGCGTTATTCTTTCCGGGTACGGTTTATCCTTCCCGACTCGAATCATTCCCCGTTCTCAGCCGCTTCTTTGGTTTTCGAGGGGTTTTAGGTCTGTTTTTAAGCCATCCTGATATCCCCCTGAACGGCTAATCCCCCTTTAGGGGGATTGCTTTGTGGCCGTGCAGGACGAGCAGGAAGGTGACAGGAAGGGAACAGGGAGGGATCAGGAAGGGATCAGGAAGGGAACAGGGAGGGTTGTGGGCGTGAACTGGGCGTCCAATGGGGGCGCAGCGGGCGTCCGAATCCGGTTCAAACTTACCGCATGCCTCCTTTTTTCTTCCTCCCCTCCTCTGGCATCTAAGGGTTGATTTCTGGTATAATTTCCCCTGCAATGACCAAGCACCTGCCGGTTTTCTTCCTCGTCCTGGCCTTCCTGGCCCTGGGGGCCGCGCTGATTGCGACCACCCCGGGGTTCGTGGAGATGGATGAGGTCTGCCATTACCTTCAGGCCCGGTATGCGCCCCAGCACCCGTTCCTTTTCGCTTCCATCTGGGCCCGTCCCCTGTTCGTCATCCTATACACCCTTCCCGCCCAGCTGCCCTTCTACCTGACCCGGGTCTTCAGCCTGCTCATCGCCGCGCTCATCGGGCTTCAGGCCTATCGAATGGCCCGGATGCGGGACATCCCCTGGCCTTCAATGGCTTTCCTGTTCACTGCGGCTCAGCCGCTTTTCATCCAGCAGTCCTATACTGTGATGACCGAGCTTTGCCTGGGCCTGCTCCTGGTCCTGGGATTGATGCACTGGGAGAACCGGCACAGGAACCTCTCCTGCCTTTTCATCTCCCTGACGCCGCTCACCCGTCCGGAGGGCTTCTTTCTCGGGCCCCTCTGGTTCTTCCTGGTCTGGTTCGACCGAAGCTCAAAGGTCACGGCCAAGCTGAAGCGGACCGGGCTTCTCCTCTTCGGCCTGGTTCTCTGGGCCTTTTTAAGCTGGCTCGGCACAGGAAACCCGCTCTGGTTCGTTCAGAACTTCCCCTGGGGCTACCACGGACGCTGGGGAAGCGCCACCCTGCTGGATTTCGTGCTCAGGCTTCCCAGGTTCGCCTCCCCTTCCATCCTCATCCTCGCCTTGCTCGGGGTCTTCGTCATCCGCCGTTACCGCCTGGGCCTGGCTTACTTTCTCTCCCTGTTCATCCTCGTCCTCCACTCTCTGCTCTGGTCAGGAGGTTACTTCGGCTCAGCCGGCTACCTGCGTTATCTCGTCCCCATCTCCCCTCTTCTCGGGCTTTGCGCCGCCGGGGGGTTTTCTGCGCTAATGGCAGGCTCCCGCCGCCTGGGATACTTGCTGACCCGACGCACGTCCGGGCTCTGGGCTCCAGCCACCGGGTTAATCGTCCTCGTTCTCTCAGCCTGGACTTATTCCCTTCATTTGCGAACCCATCCCATCCCGGTTCCCCAGGAGCGCCCGGAGGCCCAGGTCTACCGCGAGATACAGGCTTATTTCAACGCTCGACCCTTGGACCCCTTGGCCCCTCGGCCCCTGATTTTCTGCTCGGACTTCCACTTCAACTTTCTCACCCACCGGGACCCCTGGGATATGGGCATGAGCAACAGGGAGTATTTGAGGTTCATCAAGAACGACCAGCTCATGCTTCCGGAGCTGCTCAAGGCCCTGCCTTCAGGATCCTATGTGCTCTACGACCGGGACTGGATGGGAAACTACTCCGGGCTCACGGAAAACGAGCTTCAAGGCCTGGGCTACGAGCCTGTCCCGGACCAGCCCCTGGGCGAGGTCGGAAACGGCAACGTCATCCATCTCTTCCGCAAGCCCCTGCCCTCTCAGGCCAGCAACTGAGCCCTCTTTCTTATCCCTTTTGATACAAGGATATATCCCGCCTGATATCCAAAAGACACCATCTTGGTCGGACCGAGACCATCAGCGTTCCCATAACTCACTGGAATCGCATCGCTTGTCGCTTTAGTCGTTTTCCTCTTGATTTTGGCCCGTGGTTTGCTTATGATATTCATGATGAACGTGTAGCCATTATCCGCTTTAACCTTTCCCCAAGGAGGTGCCTTGTGAAAACGCGCCAGGTTTTTCTGCTCACTTCTTGCTTCTCACTTCTCACTCTTAGTTTATCCTCAACCCTCGCTCTGGCTTCCCCTTCCGCATTGACACCGGGCTGGGCCCGGGCCAAGGCCCTTTACGATCACGCCCACTCCATCCGTCCTTCGATTCTGCCTTTGAAGCATTCGTCCGTTCTGCCGGATTCGGACATCATCGTGGGCTATCCGGATTCGAATCAGGTCAAGACCATCACCGGGACCTACACCCATCCCGGCCGCATCCTGGTGGTGAACAACGGGACGCTCATCCTGGACCACGCCAACTTCACCCTGCGGGGAATGATCTACGTCTTAGACCACGGGAAGATGCGCGTCCGGGGCGGGTCATTGACCTTCCAGCAATCCTACGCCTACGAATACGGGGTCATGGCCTTCCAGGCCGGGGAGTTCTCCCTGGACAGCGCCACGGTTTTCTCCAGCAATCAATCCTGGAGCATGGGCGCGATGGACAGCGCCCAGTACAATGTCCGCAACTCCACCCTGCGCAACGGCTTCAACACCGTCGCGCTCATCGGGAAGCCCAGGGTCACCTACTTCCGCTCGGACTTCGCTTCCGAGTACGTGATCCTGGACAGTGCCCGGCTTTCCCTCACCCGCTGCGACACGGCCCTCATCTGGCTCTCCTTCCCCGACTCCAGTGTGGTGAACCTTACGCTTCCAAACGCCGACACCACGCTCAAGCACTGGGAGATCCTCCCCGGGTCCGGGATCAAATACACCGTGACCCTGGACACGGTCTCCGGGGTGATGTGGGGCACCTTCCCCCAGAAGGGCTGCCGGGCCACCATTACCAACAGCAAGATCCGGGCCTCGGGCATCATGATCCCGGGCCGGGACTCCGTGCACGTATCGGGCCTGGTGAACAACCAGCATTACGCGGACTACACCCTGCCCCTCGCGGACCGGACCTACCGGCTGGTGAACACCGACCACATGACCTGGAACCTCTACCCCCAGGACTCCACCCGCTTCGTCCTGGAGACCTCCATCTTCGGCGAGATGCTGGGCTACGGCGCTCCCCGGATCACGGTCAGCAATTCCATCTGCGACGGCTCCGGGGGCTACATCGGCTCCGAGGGGAACGCCCAGTTCGTCGTGATCGGCTCCACGATCTACACCCAGGTCATCTCCCGGGACCGCACCTTCATGGTCCTGGCCGGCTCCCATATCAACTTCGGGGCCGTGAACGCCACCGATGCCTCGGTGATGCTCGTGGCCCTCTGCACCTCGGACTACTACCCCGTGGCCCGGGACACCGCGCTGGTCTTCGTCTCGGACTTCAGAATCCCGTCCAACGCCATGGTGGAGTCCATGGTCCCGATCACCGGAACTGCGGATATCCTGAATGGCCCGGCCCAGACCGTGACCTTCGGGAATTACCGCATGCTTTTCGCCCCGGCGGATACCCCCAGCGCGATGCGCTTCGTGGGCCCGGCCCACAATCAGGTCGTGGTGAACGATACCCTGGACCTCTGGGACACGCACGGCCTCCGCGTGGGGGCGTATATTTTGAGGATGAGGCTCCGGGACTCGGCCAACGACACCCTGGACTTCGACAAGGGCGTGTACCTTAACCCTTTGGGCGTGGAGCTCGAGCCTGCGCTGACCAATCTGCCCAGGGCGCTGGATCTGTCCCACCCTTTCCCGAACCCGTTCAATAGGAAGACAGGGGTATCTTTTGCCCTCCCCTCCCCCGGCCGCGTAACCTTTAAGGTCTATGACCTCCAAGGCCGGCTCATCCGAACCCTGCTGGACGAGGACCGCGTGGGCGGTTACTACAAAGCCGAGTGGAACGCACAGGACGTTCCTCCAGGCATCTACTTCCTTCGCCTCACCGCCCCGCAAGGGTCGCTCGTCCGGAAGGTCGTGCTGACGAGATAACGACATCATAAAACAGGAGGAGCCGCCCAAAGGGCGGCTCCTCTCCTTTTTCCCGGGGATCAACGACTTACGTCCCCATCTCCCAGCTCTCCAGGTACTTCCTCTGCTCCGGAGTCAGGACGTCTATCTTCACGCTCAGAGCCTTGAGCTTGAGCCGGGCGATCTCGTCGTCGATCAGCTTGGGCAGGGTGTAGACCTTCCGCTCCAGGGCCTTGCCGTTCTGCACGAGGTACTCCGAGCCCAGAGACTGGTTGGCGAAGGACATGTCCATCACGCAGGCCGGGTGTCCCTCGGCCGCGGTCAGGTTGATCAGCCTTCCCTCGCCCAGGACGAATATCTTCTTGCCCCCCGGCAGGGTGAACTCCTCCACGAATTCCCGCACCTTGCGCCGCTTCTTGGCCATCCTGGCCAGGTCCTCCAGGTCTATCTCCACGTTGAAGTGCCCGGAGTTCGCCACGATGGCTCCCGGCTTCATGGCTAAGAAGTGCTCTTTTCGGATGACCGAGATGTCTCCGGTCACGGTCACGAACAGGTCCCCGATTCTGGCGGCCCGGCTCATCGGCATGACCTCGAATCCGTCCATCGTCGCCTCCAGGGCCCTCAAGGGGTTGACCTCGGTGACGATGACGTGCGCGCCCATGCCCTTAGCCCGCATGGTGGCGCCCTTCCCGCACATCCCGTAGCCTGAGACCACGACCTTGAGTCCAGCGAAGAGCACGTTCGTGGCCCTCAGAATCCCGTCTATCGTCGACTGTCCGGTCCCGTAGCGGTTGTCGAACAGGTGCTTGGTGTCGGAGTCGTTCACTGCGATCAGGGGGTAGAGGAGGACCCCCTTCTTCTCCATGCTGCGCAGGCGGATGACCCCGGTCGTAGTCTCCTCGGTCCCTCCGATAACGCTCTTCGCCAGGTCCCTGCGCTTGGTGTGGACCTCGGTGACCAGATCCGCCCCGTCGTCCATGGTCAGGTGCGGCTTGTGATCCAAGGATTGGTTGATGTGCCGGTAGTAGGTCTTGTGGTCCTCCCCTTTGATGGCGAACACCGGGATGCCGTATTCCGCGACCATGGCCGCAGCGGCGTCGTCCTGGGTGGACAGGGGGTTGGAGGCGCATATCCTCACCTCGGCCCCGCCGGCCTTTAATGTCCTCGCCAGATTCGCGGTCTCTGTGGTCACGTGCAGGCAGCAGGCCATCCGGATGCCCTTTAAGGGCTTTTCCTTGGCGAACCGCTCCCGGATGAGGCGCAGCACCGGCATGTCCCGCTCCGCCCACTCCACCCGCAGCGCCCCCTGCTTGGCCAGCTTCAAGTTCCTGACATCATGCGCAACCATTTAGATTTTCCTATTCTCTATTTTCCATAAACTATTTCCTGGCCGCCTTGCGCAGCTCGTCCACCATGTTGCAGACCTCCCAGGTGAAGCCCTCCTCCTCGCGTCCGAAGTGCCCGTAGGCCGCGGTCCTCTGGAAGATCGGCCTTCGGAGGTGCAGGGTGTCGATGATCCCCTTGGGGGTCAGGTCGAAGTGCTGGCGGATGATCTTGACCAGTTTGCCGTCCGCGACCTTTCCCGTGCCGTAGGTGTCGACCAGGATCGAGACCGGCTCCGCGATCCCGATGGCGTAGGCCAGCTGGATCTCGCAGCGGTCGGCCAGCCCAGCGCACACGATGTTCTTGGCCACCCAGCGCGAGGCGTAGGACGCCGAGCGGTCCACCTTGGTCGGGTCCTTGCCCGAGAAGCACCCGCCGCCGTGCCGGGCGTATCCCCCATAGGTGTCCACGATGATCTTCCGCCCGGTCACGCCCGAGTCCCCCTGGGGCCCGCCGACCACGAACCGCCCGGTCGGGTTCACGTAATACTTAGTGTGGCCGTCCAGAAGCTTCTTGGGGATGACCTCCCGGATGACCTTGGCGATCACGTCCTTCTTGATCTGGGCCTCGCTCACGTCCTCGTCGTGCTGGGCCGCCACGATCACCGTATCCACCCGCACCGGCTTGTCCCCGGCGTACTCCACGGTCACCTGCGACTTGCCGTCCGGCCGGAGGTAGGACAACGTTCCCCGCTTCCGCACCTCGGTCAGGCGCCGGGCCAGCTTGTGCGCCAGCATGATGGGCATCGGCATCAGTTCCGGCGTCTCTCGCGTGGCGTACCCGAACATCAGGCCCTGGTCCCCGGCCCCGCCGATGTCCACGCCCTGGGCGATGTCCCCGGACTGCTCTTGGATCGCAGTGACCACGGCGCAGGTCTCGTAGTCGAAGCCCTCCTTGGAGTTCACGTACCCGATCTCCTGGATCGTCTTGCGCACGATCTTGGTGATGTCCACATAACAGGAGGTCGAGATCTCCCCGGCCACCAGCACCAGGCCGGTCGTGACCAGGGTCTCGCAGGCCACCCGGCCGTTGGGGTCCTTGTCCAGAATGGCGTCCAGGATCCCGTCCGAGATCTGGTCGCAGATTTTGTCCGGGTGTCCCTCGGTCACGCTCTCCGAGGTGAACAATCGGCTTTCAGGCATCGTTTCCAACTCCTTCTTGTGGTTTGTTTATCCCAGATCAACCTCGGAGGAATCGCCCACGTTCAGGGTGCGGAGGCTTCCCTTCACCACGGCGTTCTCACCGATCAGGGAATTATGCAGGGCGATATCTTCCACAATCGCGTTCTCGCTGACGATGGTATCCTTCAGGATGGCCCGCTTCACGGTCGCGCCTTCGGCGATGGAGGCGTACGGCCCGATAACGGAGTGCTCGACCCTCTCCGGGTCGGCGATGAACACCGGCGGGATGACGATCGAGTTTTTCAAGGTGTACGGGGAGGCCTTCCGCTTCAGCAATTCCCGATTCGTGTGCAACAGGGTCTCCACCTTGCCGCAGTCGAACCAGTCGTCGATCGGGAAGAGCCTCATCTTCTCACCCCTCTGGATCATGCACTCCAGGGCGTCGGTGAGCTGGAACTCCCCCTTGACCTTGACGCCCTTCGCCATGATATCATCCAGGCACTCGAAGAGCAGCCCCGGCTTGGTCAGGTAGTAGATGCCCACGATGACCAGATTGGAGGCCGGCCAGGCCGGCTTTTCCTCCAGGCGCGACACGTACCCGTTCTTGACCTCGACCACCCCGAACCGCCTGGGGTCGTCCACTTCCTTGACCCCCAACAGGCTCTCCTTGGCCGAGAGGATGTCCTTGAAGGGCGCCCGGAAGACGGTATCTCCCAGGATGATCAGGACCGGCTCCTGGGGATCCACATGGGGCCTCGCCAGGGAGACCGCATGGCCCAATCCCTTCCGTTCGTGCTGCTGCACGTAACGGGCCTTAAAGGAGTAGTGCTTGCTCACGTACTCCTGGATTTTCTCACCCAGGTGCCCAACAACCAGGATGACCTCCTCGGGCTTGAGCCCCGCGATCTCGTCCAGGATGTGTCCCAGGATGGGCTTTCCCGCCACGTGCAGGAGCACCTTGGGGGCCGTATGGGTATGGGGCCTGAGCCTCGTTCCCTCTCCAGCCACCGGAACAACGACCTTCATTTCAGATGCCTACCTTCTCTCCGCCAGCTTTGCTTTCAGGAAGTCTATCTTCTTGACCGGCATCGGGTCCACCCGGTTGAGCATCGCCAGATAATAGCTGGTCCAGTCGCCGAGATGGATCAAGGAAAAGATCCTCGCCAGGAGCGACGCCCCCTCGCTCCAGACCTCCTCGAAGCCCTCGGCCTGAGGAGCGATCAGGCCTTTGGTGATCTCCATCCGGTACTGCACCCTGGGATGGTCTCCCTTGTCCCTGAGCATCAGGACAAAGGCTTTTCTCATGATGGGCTTCAGGGCCTCCCAGCCCACGATCTCGTTGTGGTTCATCTCCGGCAGGAGGTGGGAATAGGCCAGGGTCTTGGCGTTCTCGTTCAGCTGGTTCCGCCACCTCAGGGTCACGGCGTCAAACCTTTCGGATGCGGAGTAAAAAATAGCGAGCTTCCCGTGAAGGGCCCCGGCGATCCGCTTCGCATGGTTCCCGGATTGGGGGCTTTCCAGGGAGTACCGATTCCGGAGACGCGACAGGAGGATCAGGGTTTCCTTCAGTTCGCCCTGGCGTTCCCTGGCGATGCCGTTTTTCATCAACAGGAGGAGCATCGGGAAAAACGAGTACCCCAAAGCCGCCCTGGGGGGATGAGGCAGCCCGGAGGGGATAACCACCCAGGCGTCGCGGTTCCTCCTGGCCTGCTGGGCCAATTTACCCCCCGTCGAGAGGACGATGACCTTCGCCCCTCTCTTCTTGGCGTCCCGATATGCCGAAAGGGTTTCCTCGGTGTTCCCGGAGTAGCTGTTGGCGATGACGAGGGTGTCCTTCCCCACGAAAGCCGGCAGCTCATAGGAGCGGTTCACGACGATGGGAACCGCAGACTCCCCGGCAAGGTACGACCTCAGAAGGTCTCCCCCGATCGCCGATCCTCCCAGGCCCGTGACCACTATCCGGGAAGGCCTGGGGAAGCGGACGTTGGCCTTTCGTCCGATGGCGATGGCCTCCTCGCACTGTTTCGGAAAATCCTCCAGGAGCCGCCTCATCCCGGAAGGGTCGTATCTCTCAACCTGCCAGTCTTCTTTCATTGCCCTTTGCGTGAGGAATGGAATCGACCAAGACTTAATAGTATAGCCCAATTCCCGTCGGTGTGTCAAGCCTCATAAAAGAACCAGGCGGCCCTCTAAAAGAGGGCCGCCTGAGTGAAAGGTTTGGGTTACTTACCTTACGACGACAAGCTTCTTGGTCGCCGTGAAGTCTCCGGCCTGGAACCGGTAGAAGTACACACCGGCACCGACCTTGTGTCCGCCGTTCGACTTCCCGTCCCAGGAGACCTGTTTGTATCCTGCTTTCTCGGTCCCTGAGACCAGCGTTTTCACGAGTTGGCCGGAAACGTTGTAGACCTTAAGCGAGACCGGCACATCCCGCGGCAGGGCATATTTGATCGTGGCCCCACCGACCATCGGGTTGGGGTAGCTCTGTCCCAGGGCGAACGCCGTGGGCAGGGCTACGGGTCCAAGCTCCACGCCCGAAGGCGGCAAAGGCTTGGTGTAGAAGCCCCTCACCTTGTAAATGTAGGAGAGGCTCCCTCCCAGGAATGCCGAGATCCAGTAGTTCCAGTCTACGCTGTCCCGCTCCACGGCCCGGATGTTCCAGGTCAGGAGGTAGTGGTGGTTCGTAGTCGGAACCGTATCCAAGTTGGCCCCGACCTGCCGAATCTCGTAGAGGTGTGCCCCGATGAAAGCTGAGCCGGAAGTGAACTCCGTGACGGTGTGCAGCAGGGTTCCCCCGGTCTGGTAAATCGTTCCGCCCGGCTCCCAGGCAAAGCATCGCGGCCCTGCTGGTACGGACAAGTAAGCCGGGATCTGCGATCCGGTGAAGGACTGCTGCATGTTCCCTGCCGTGTCCCCTTTGAAGTACCGTTTGGCATCGGTTAAGCCGAGCCCGCGGTCCGCATACCAAACGGTGTCGTTAGCTAACAATCCTTTTGACTTCAGCTCCAACCCAATCGGGTAGTTGGTCGCTAAGGTTGCGAACTGGCGCACCACGCTCCGGGTGGCCGTATTACAAACGTAGACTCGACGGTTACGCATGGTATGGGCCCAGAGCAGGCCGGATTGAAAGTCCCAGGCTAAGTCGGTCAGGGAGTCGTTCAGCGAACCAACCATAAAGCTACCGGGAAGGGTGTCCCCCGTGTTGGGGTTGAGCTTGAAGACCCGGTCGCGGTTACTTCCCGATTCGAAGGTGGAGGCCCAGAGATTCGTCCCGTCCCAAGCCAGTCCATAGAGATGGCTGGAGTCGGGATACAGCCTCGGCACCAGCACCTTGATCACCTCGGCGTTGTCCAAGCCCACCCTTATTGGGAAAGTGATGTCCTGGACGAAGCCGCCGGTTCCGGTGAGATGCAGGGTGAACATCACCGTCCGGGGGTTGCCTCGCGCCACCAGCTTGAATGGCGTCGCGCCGTTGTGCACGGTCGCGCCCACCGCAATGTTCCCCAGGTTGGCAATCGTGTCCCCGCGGTTTAACATCACCTGCGGATCAGCACAGCGCAGGGTCGCCACAGCCCCATTCACGGCCGTTCCGCTGCCGTTGTAGATCGTGTCCACAAATCCCACGGTCTCGCCGATGTCCACGCGCCCGTTGTTGTTGCCGTTGGACCCCGACAAGTTGTCCACGATCGTGTTAGCCTTGAGCGTGAGGGTCTGCGTCGCGGCCCCCAGGCCGCCCGTGACCACCAGTGCAAAGGACTGTCCCTGATGGATTCCCCGCTGGGGAACGTTCGTCCCGTTCACCCGGATCGTCCAGGTTCCGCGGGTAGGTTGTCGGATGTATACACACTCTTCCATGTTCTGCGCGTCTGCTGTCCCCCCGGTCTGTGACCACCCGCCGGAGAAGACGTTTCCGAGATAGACCGAGCCTCCTCCCGGGGCGGTTACCCGCAGGTCGAGATTGTTCACCGTGGGGTTGGTGGAGCCCGAGGCCCCGGGGTAGTCCGTGAACACCATCGTGACCTTCAACGGCTGGCCGTCCGTAGCCACGGTCACATTGTAGTCCCGGAACACTCCCGTGGTCAAGCCTGTGGTGTCGTCCCAAACCGCTAGATTACAGGGGTCCCCAGAGAAGTACAGGGCGTCGTCAAGGCACGCCCTTCCCCAGCCGATGTTATTGTCCGGGATCGTGTAGGCCGGGAAGTCGTTTTTCGCGGAGTTAATCATCACGGCTTTTACCAATGCCGCTGAGACGTAGCTCCAGCGGTTCCCGACCACGCTGTCCCCGGTGGGGTAGAACCCCTTGCGGAAATATTGCCGCACGAGGACACCCGTTCCGGCCAGGCACGGCGAGGACATCGAGGTTCCCGACATCGCCGCGACCCCGTTGTTCACTCCCCCGTTCGCCGACATCAGGCCCACTCCGGGCCCGACGATCGTCGGTTTCCTGCGGTTCTGGGGGGCCGGCCCCCGGCTCGAGAACCCGGCCATGTAACCGCCGGCCATGCCGTTGTCGCAGGCCCCGGCCGTCACGATGTTTTTGGCTGTCCCCGGCGCCCCGATCGTGCTTCCGCCGGGTCCGGCGTTCCCCGCCGAGCAGAACACCAGCATGTCCTGCTTGTCGAACATGAACTGGTCCGTCTGCGCGGAGTTTGTGTTGTAGGAGTTGGTTGATCCTCCCCAGGACTGGCTCGAGACTCTCGCCCCTCCTCCGGCGTTCCCCTTGTACGCCGTGTCGTACATTCCCGTGTACATATTGGTGGGCGGATAAATGGAGCTCGAGGAACCTCCGCAGTCAATGTGGAACATCTTTGCTTTTAATGGCATCCCATCGTTCGGATTGGTCCCACCGCGCGGCTGATCGTCTCCGCAAATCGTTCCCGCAGTGTGTGTTCCATGCCAGCTCGCCCCTGCATTATCCCCGAACACCGACCCGGCCCCTCCCAGGATATACGCAATGACCTTGCGGTGGCTGGGGTAATGGCCCACGCCTGGAATGGGGACGCCGGCATCGTTGAAGAAGAGCTGGTTCATCTGGATCCCGGAGTCCCCGGTGCTTACGGTCTCGCCTTCACCAGTGATCCCCTTGTCCCAGAGCCTCCTCAGCCCCGGAAAGAAGGTCTGCGTGGTCCATTGCGCAGTTTCGTTATTGTGATGGTACTCCGGCCAGGGTTCCAGCCAGGACACCTCCCGCAGGTTCGCGATCTCCCCCAGTCGGGAGAGGTCCATTTTCACCCGCAGGATCTTGTACATCTCCGGATCCTCGATGGTTACCGAGGAGAACCCCATCCCCCGCAGCTTGGATACCACTAGGTTGATATCCTCACCCTGGAACAACTGCACCCACACGTCCCGGGTTCCGCTCATCCCCGCGAACCAGTAGGCCTTCTTGTACGCCGGCTGGAAGATACCCACCCGGCTTACCGCCGGGGAAGACTCCATCCGCGCCTTCGTCCCCTCGTCCATCGCCACCAAGAACGAGTTGTAGGGCAAGTAGTACAGGAACTTCGCCCCAGCTGAAGCGACCTCTTGGCGCACTGCCTCCGTGATCGGAACTTGGAAGGTCACGATGTAATACCCCATCGTCCCCTTGGGGAAGGACTCGATCCGGAGTCCCGTTGGCAGGGCCGGCTCGCCCATCCGGGCATCGAATCTGAATCCGTTATACTCCAGCTCCCACCAGTTCTCCGGAAGCTGGGGTACCCCCTGCACCACCGGCCCGGCGATGATGTACGGGCTGGCTTCCTGGGGGTGCGACCCGAAGGCGGTCCCCCCGAGAGCCCCCAGGACCAAAAGCACAACTGCCCACGTTGCTGTCCTCATGTTTCGCTTGCTCACTCCTTTCCTAAAATCGTTGGCTAAAACATTAAGGAAGCCCGGCGAATCGAACCGCTTTTCCAACCACCTCCTTTCCCGCCTTTCTCCGAAACCACATTTTACCAAAAAAAGCCGTTTCTGTCAACAGGATTCCTGATAAAAAAAGAGCAGAGGACGCCCCCGACAGTCTGTCGGGGGCATCCCGCTCTGACAGTTAACGCAAGAGGAGTCCTTTCTGGGTTCGGTTTGTACCCAGGGCTTCCAGCCTGTAGAAGTAAACACCCGAGGCTACGGAACGCCCCTGGGCATCGCGTCCGTCCCAGTCAATATGATGGTTTCCCGCGGAACGTTTCTCCTCCAGCAGGGTCCGCACCAAAGCTCCCTTGAGGTCGTAGACCGCCAGCCTGACCTTCCCCTCCCTCGGCAGGCTGAAGGATAAGATGGCCGAGGACCTCCCCGGGTTTGGTCGGACCGCAGCGAAGGAAACCCTACCGGCGTTACCGACAAAATCTTCGCCGGATTCCACGCACACCACGGTCTTGTGCCCCTTCACGCGGATCATGACATCCCGGTTGCCGTACCTTGAGGGAGCCCACACCCCGGTGAACTCCCAGGCGTTCCGGGAGATCGGAGGGGTGGAGTCCGTGCCCACGGCCGGGGGAGTGGTCGTGTCCTGGATCCAGGCTACGAAGAACGCCCCCGAGGGGATGACGATATTCTTGGACCTCTGGTCCAAGCCGATCCACCTCGCGCTGGACGGAGTGGGCACGGTATCCGTTTTCGCCAGCAGATTCCCCGGAGACCCCCCGGGCCCGGAGGCATCGTAGATAGCCGAGATGAACCATCGGGTGCCGGGGTAGATGTACAGGAAAGTGGAGTCGATTTGCATGGGATACGCTGGGGGCCAGAATTTGTTCCCATAGCCCCCGTAATTCCCCTGCCACGAATACCCCGGTCCGATTAGGAGGTCATACCTCAGAAGGGCGGGGGAATCCACGCATCCGAACTCGGCGATCTTGTTGTCGTTCAGATTATTGCTGTCGCTGAGCAGGGTAAAAACCGAGAGTGCGTAGATTCCGGTCGCCGGGGGTACCCAGTCGCCGAATCGAACCGTATCCACCTCATTAGGAAGGGAGGGTGGAGCCGTGACCAATGTCTCCCTCACCACGGTCTGGATGGAATCCTCCACCCGTAGGTAGACATCGTAGGGCGCTGGGATTGGCACGTTGCCCTGGTTTTTGACCGTGGCCCAGAGAGGAAGGGTATCGTTCAGCATGCGGAAGAAGCCGTGGGTGCCTGTGTTCATTATATCCACCGGTCCGGTGTCAAGGGACTGGTAGTTCGTCGATGTGGGCGGCGTGAACCTAATCACCCAGAAGTTGGGGATGGGGGTGATGCGCAGGCTCCGTCTCCGTTCGAGGCCCAGGATTCCTGCGTTGTTCTCGATTCCTATCTCCGGGTCGTAGTTGGTGGGCACCGTGACCGTGTCATACACGAAGGCAATCGTGGAATCCGACTTTGAGAGGATGACCTCGAAGTTGTTGTTCCCCCGGGCCCCGTTGTTATACCAATGAGGCACGTTCAGGTAAGCCACGATCAGGGAATCCCGGTTGTTCGTCTTGAACCAAACACGCCCCCTATTGGTGCTCCCGCTGAAGTCCAGGTCGGATTCGTAGATCGCCAGGAGGTCGTTCACGTGGGCTGGATCAGGAATGGTATCGAAATTGGCCGCGTTCAACCCCGGCTGTCCGAAGTTGATGTATCCATTCGAACCTACGCCGAATTGCGTAACTCGGTACCAGTAGTAGGGAAACTCGAACCCGATCGGAAAGGGACCACCGAAGTTGTCGTCTCCCAGCCCGGTGACCCGGGTCCAAGTCGTTGTATCCGGCCTAATGAAAGCCCCCTGGATGATGGTGTCTCTCCAGGTGTACCCGTAGCGATCCGGCCCTCCGGTGGAGTCTATTCCTGCCCATCGTCCGGGGACGTTTGGCACTCCCGGACGGGATAGGGTTACCGCATTTCCTAAGCTGGCCACGATGAGCACTGCCAGTCCCGCGCACAAAACGGTCCAAACCTTCATTCCGCACCTCCTGCCGATTGAGTTTGAAAGCCCTGCATCTGAACCTAACAATTTACTCCAAATGACCGGGTTTTGTCAACAACATTTTTTAAAAAAACCTGTTTCCCCCTTTTTCCTCCTTACGGAAAATTCTGCCACGCCCCCCCAGTGTGAAGCTTAACTTCAATCCTGACAGAGGCTTAACGGCATATCTCTCCTGTTAGGGCCTTTCTACCATCCCCCTCCCGCTTTTCGCGTGAATACTGCGAGAATGCCGTGTGAACACCGCGGGAACACCGCCAGAAGACCGCCGGAAAGCCGCCGGAACCCTTCCCGTACCGCTGGTCTAACCTGAGGGCTGCTGGAAAAGTTAAGATACATATGCGACAATAGGGAGTGATGGGTCACTCTATCCGAGTCCGCCGGATATTTGGTAAGATAGAGGGTTATAGGAGGTTTGCGGATATGCTCTATAGCCTTCGGCAGTATGAGGGGAGTGAGGTAGCGAAGCAGCGGATGCGGATACTGAGATTCTACGAAGCCTACGGGGAGGCGGCGACGGTGGAAGCGTTTGGGGCGGACCGGCGAGTGATCAGCCGGTGGCGGCGGAGGCTTAAGGAGGGCGGGGGTCGGTTATGTGCCTTGGTGCCCGAGTCGACGCGACCTCATGGGGTAAGGCGATCGACGGTGCCTGAGGAGGTGGTGAGGTTTATCCGTGGGATGCGGGAGAAGTATCCCCGGCTGGGGAAAGAGAAGCTGAAGCCCCTGTTGGAGCGGTACTGCCGGGAGCGGAGGATGCCATGTCCTTCGGAATCGACGATTGGGAACGTGATCCAGCGGCAGGGGTTGTTCTTCTATCGGAAAGGGAGGATCTATCACGATCCCGGCTCTGGCTGGGCGAAGCGCCGGGAGCGGGGGCCACGGCTCAAGACGAAGCACCCTCTCCGGCCTGCGGGGTTTGGGCACATCGTTTCGGACACGGTGGAGCGGGTGACGGACGGGCTGAAGGACTATTTCTACAGCGCGCTGGATGCCCGGTCGAAGTTTGCCCTCACGCTCTGTTACAAGCAGTTGACCAGCCGGAACATGAAGGACTTCTACCAGCGTTTCCTGCGGGTCTGTCCGTATCCTGTCCGCTCGTGGCAGTCGGATAACGGGCCGGAGAACCGGGGGGAGTTCGAGGAGCAGCTGAAGCGGGAAGAGATCCCCCAGTGGTTCTCCTATCCCAACTGCCCCAAGATCAACGCCTACATCGAGCGCTATAACCGCACGATCCAGGAAGAGTTCATCGACAACCACTTGGAGCTCTTGGGGGACAAGTCCCTCTTCAACCGGGAACTGGCAGACTACCTGATCTTCTATAACACCCAGAGACCGCATAAGGCCTTGGGGTTAAAGAGTCCGGTCGAGTATCTCATCGAACAAGGCCAAATGTCGCATAAGTCTATGACTTATACAGCTGCTTGACTTTTCCGCCGTTTCCGAGTATCATTAAACATCTGTCCGGATCCCGGTGGACCATTCAACGAACCCATGCAAACCGCGATTTCCCGGTTCCTCTTCCACCTTAAGAACGAGCGCAATCTGTCTCCCGAGACCCTCCGGGCTTATCAGGGCGACCTGGCCCAGTTCCTGGACTTCGTTACCCAAGAAGGAAAAGTCCCGGCATCTCCCGGGGAAATAGACAGAGGCCGGCTCCGCGGCTTCCTTTCAAACCTGCTCCGGCACGGCACGGACCCGGTCTCCATCGCCCGCAAGGCCTCGGCCCTGCGCACGTTGTTCAAATACCTCTGCCGCGAGGAGGTCATCACATTAAATCCCGCCATCGGCCTCAAGCTACCCAAACGCACCCGTCGTGTTCCCGGGTTCTTGAACGAGATGGATGCTCAAGCTCTCATGTCTGCTCCGGCCTCTGGCCCCGAAGCGGCGGTGCGAGACCGGGCCATCCTGGAGTTGCTCTATGGCGGGGGCCTTCGCGCCTCGGAGCTGGTTAACCTGAACCTGAGCGATGTGGACCTCAAGGGCTCTGCGCTCAAAGTCTCGGGTAAAGGGCGCAAGCAGCGCATCGTCCCCCTCGGTATGTATGCCGTCAGGGCCCTGGAGGCCCATCTCGTCTCTCGACTACCGAGATCCGAGAGCCGATATCCCGATCCTTTATTCCTTTCCAAATCCGGCCGCCGCCTCACCACTGCCGGCCTCCGCACCCTGGTCAAGCGGAACATCCGGCGGGTGACGCAGGCCACCAAAGCCAGCCCTCATGTCCTGCGCCACACCTTCGCCACTCATCTCCTGAATCGCGGCGCGGACCTCAGGGCGGTCAAAGAGCTCCTGGGTCATTCCCGGCTGTCCACGACTCAGATCTATACCCATGTCGCCATGGATCGCTTAAGGAAAGTTTATGACCAAGCCCATCCCCGCTCCGGAAATGAGGAGTGAACGTTATGAACTATGATCCCCGTCTTATTCGTTCCACGACCATTCTCGGCCTCCGCCACAAGGGAAAGGTTTCCCTGGGGGGCGACGGCCAGGTCACGCTTCACGAGACCATCGTGAAGCACGGTGCCAACAAGATCCGCCGCCTGAAGGACGACAAAGCCCTCATCGGCTTCGCCGGCACCACCGCGGATGCCTTCTCCCTGTTCGAGCGGCTGGAGGTCAAGATGGAGGAATACCGTGGCAACCTTTCCCGGGCCGTGGTGGAGTTCGCCAAGGACTGGCGCTCCGACAAGGTCCTGAGGCGGCTAGAAGCCCTTCTTGCTGTGGTGGACAAGGAACATTCCTACATCCTCTCCGGCGCCGGGGACGTGGTCGAGCCCGAGGACGGCATCGTGGCCATCGGTTCCGGAGGTCCTTACGCCCTGGCTGCAGCCCGCGCCCTCAAGGAATACTCCGACCTGGATGCCCCGGGAATCGTGAGGCGAGCCATCCAGATCGCAGCCGACATTTGCGTTTATACCAACCATGAAATCGTCGTAGAAGAACTGTAGTGGCCGCTATCCCCTCCCGAGATATATCCCGCATCCTCATCACCCGTCTTCGTTTCCTCGGAGATGTGGTTCTTACCACACCCCTCATCCGCGAGGTTCACCGGGCCTTTCCCGAGGCTTACGTCGCTTATCTCGCTGAGAAGCCTTTCGGTGAGATCCTTAAGAACAACCCACACCTTAAAGAAATAATCTCTCTGGAACGGAAGGAAATCGCCTCGCTTCCCCTCACCCGTCGGGCCTTTGCCCATGCGGGTTTCATCAAGAGGCTTAGGGAGGGAAATTTCGACTTGGTGATAGACCTTCTGGGGAACCCGCGCAGCGGCTTGCTCTCGCTTCTTACAGGCGCAAAATACCGCCTTGGCCCTGCCCGCCGCGGAAGGAGGGCCTACTACACTCACCTCGTTCCCGAGCCCGATGGCCTTCACCATCAAATAGAGGCCCATCTCGAGTTCCTAAGGGCCTTGGGCTTGGACCCTTCCGAAGCCGATCTCCAGACGGAAGTCTTCGTATCCGATGAAGAGAAAGATGAGGTTCGATCCTTCTTGGCTGACAACCGCCTTTCCTCTCATCCCCTGATCGTCATTCATCCCGGGGCCTCCTGGCCGGCCAAGTGCTGGCTTCCGGAAAGGTTCGCGCAGGTTGCCACAAGGCTTCAACGCGACTTGAAAGCAAGCACCGTCCTCCTCTGTGGTCCAAACGAACAGGGCATGACTTCAGAGGTGCTCCAAGCCATGAGGGGCAAACCCCATGTGGCCGAAGGCCTGACTATACGGCAGCTGACTGCCTTGCTCTCGGAGTGCGACTTGTTTATCACCAACGATGCCGGTCCCTTGCACATCGCCTGCGCCCTCGGCAGGCCGACTCTGGCTTTGTACGGTCCCGGCGACCCCAAAGCTTGGTTTCCTTACCCGTTAAACGATAAACAGGTCGCCATTCACCGGCCTCCCTCCTGCTGGCCCTGCCATCTGGACGTCTGCGAACCCCTAGACTGCATGAAGGCAATTACGGCAGATGAGGTGACCGAGAAAGCGAAGGAACTGTTGGCCCTGACCCTCCAACCCACCCCGCGCAACCCCAAAGTTTTATGCCCGACCTGACTCCCAGGGAAATTGTCCGAGAGCTGGACAAGTACATCGTCGGCCAGGACAAGGCCAAGCGGGCCGTGGCCATCGCCCTGCGCAACCGCTGGAGGAGGCAGAGGGTGCCTAAGGATCTACGCCAAGAGATCATGCCCAACAACATCATTCTCATCGGACCCACGGGAGTGGGCAAGACCGAGATCGCCAGGCGGCTGGCCAAGCTGGCCAATGCCCCGTTTATAAAGGTCGAGGCCTCCAAGTTCACCGAAGTCGGATATGTGGGGCGGGATGTGGAGGGCATCATCCGGGACCTGACCGAGCTGGCCGTGAACATGGTCCGCTCCGAGAAAACCCGGGAGGTGCAGGATAAAGCTGAGGAGGCCGCCGAGGAAAGGCTCCTCGACCTTCTTCTTCCCCCGCTGCCTGCCAGTGCGAGAAAGCGTTTGGAGGAGGCCACTCCGGATTGGGAGGATAAGCAAAGGGAGACCCGAGAGAAGCTCCGAGCCCAACTCAAAGAGGGAAAGTTTGACTCCCGCTCTGTGGAACTGGCAGTTCAGCAACGGACCCTCCCCTTTGTAGCCGAGGTCTTCACCCCGGCCGGAGTCGAGGAGCTGGACATGAACTTCCAAGAGATGCTGGGCAACATGTTCCCCAAGCGCACCAAGCGCCGGAAAATGCCTCTTGCTGAAGCTCGCAAAATCCTGGTCCAGGAGGAGGCCCAGAAGCTCGTGGATATGGACGCTGTCCTCTCCGAGGCAATTGCCAGGATCCAGGAGTCCGGGATCGTGTTCCTGGACGAGCTGGACAAGATCGCCGGAGAGAGGTCCCAGTCCGGGCCAGACGTGTCCCGCGAGGGCGTTCAACGCGACCTCCTACCGGTCGTGGAGGGGAGCAGCGTAATGACCAAGTACGGTTTGGTCAAGACCGACCACATCCTGTTCATCGCCGCCGGAGCCTTCCATGTCTCCAAGCCCTCGGATCTGATTCCCGAAATGCAGGGTCGGTTCCCGATCCGCGTGGAGCTTGACCCTCTTAGCGCTGAGGATTTCGTGCGCATCCTGACCGAGCCCCAGAATGCCCTTCTAAAACAGTACACCGCCTTGCTTGCCACCGAGGGAGTCAGCATCGAATTCACTCCCGAGGCTATCCACGAGATTGCAAATACCGCGGCCCTGGTCAACGAGCGGACCGAGAACATCGGGGCCAGGCGTCTGCACACGGTGATGACCACTCTTCTGGAAGACATCTTGTTCTCCGCCTCCGAGGGGAAATACAAGAAGGTCGAGATAACCCCGGAGGAGGTCCAGAAGCGCCTATCCGGGATCGTCCAAGATCAGGACCTGAGCCGGTATATCTTGTGAGGAAGGCAATGGGAGTTCAGCAGGAGGCTTGCGGGAGGGCCTACCGACCGCCTTTCTCCTACTTCTCTTTTACTTTTCTCCTACATTACTCCTATCTAGTCGGGAGAGTTTTTACCATAATAATACCCCTCTTCGTCCTGTTTGTTTTCAACTCCGGCTGTGCCAAGAAGGAAGCCAGGCTCTTGCGCTACACCTTCTCCACCGAAGGGGTGCAACGCTACCGCACTACCCTCACGATGTCCTCCTCCAATGGAGCGGGGACCCAGATCCTCTTGGAGGAGACCCATCGCGTTCAGGAGGTCTCCCCGGATGGGAACGCCTGGGTGGAAGTCCGCTTCGACACCGCCCAGGTCCACCTTTCGGATCCCCAGAGCCTGGCCGCCGCCTTTCTGGCCAGAAGCCTTCAGGGAAAAGTCCTGCGCATTAAAGTGTCGGCAAGTGGCGAGGTGGGAAGCGTCGACGATTCCGGCGCGAAGGGAAGCCCGGGCGGAATAGACTTGCCCCAAACGTTCTCTCAGGTCTTTCCCCCTCTCCCAGCAACCTCCATACGGCCCGGAGATTCTTGGACCGCGGAACGTACCGTCCCCGTGCCCTCGTCCCAAATGGATATCGTGAACCGTGTCGCCACAAAATATACCCTCGTGGGGTTCGAGAAGCAGGCCGGCAAGGACATCGCAAGGGTCAAGGTGAAGACTCATGCCGAACTGTCCGGGAAGAACAAGGAGTCGGGTGCTCAAGGAAAGCTCCGAGGAAAGATAACCGGAGAAGGATTCATCGTATTCTCTCTCGATGAAGGCCGGCTCATTTCCCTGGAGATGAGGAACCAGACCGAGATCACGTCGCAAAATGAAGAAGGCTATGCCCAAAAAACCGCCACAGACCAGGTGGTCAAGGTGGAGGCGCTGAAGTAAACCCCAGAGGAAAGCCCTGGGGCGTTCGCTAATTAAACCTTTTTTGAAAGGAAGGTAACCTGAAAATGCGTTACAAGCAATGGGGTGTCCTCGTCCTCGTCTTGGTCCTTCTCGCTTTAACCGGATGCGCGAAACAGGAAACCGGAAAAGTTCTTAGCTTCAAGTTCAAGCCCGGCGAGACGTTGAAGTACCATACGACCATGGACATGAAGTCCACGATGATGGGCCAGAGCTTCCCGATGAAGATGGATCTCGAACAGACCAATACCGTCCAGGAAGTTCTGCCCACGGGAAGCGTGAGGATCGAGCAGCGCTTCGACAAGGTGGGAATGACCAGCGACGGCCCGATGGGCGCTTTGCTCGGCACGGTCGCTAAGCAGATGGAGGGCAAATCGTTTCAGATCGTGACCTCGCCCGCCGGAAAGGTGGAGAGCGTCTCGGGCTTAAACGAGCTGGGGGGAATGTCCCAGAGCGGGATGGACGTGGACCAGATGGCGAGTCAGTTCTACTCCCCCCTGCCGGAGAACCCGGTCAAGCCCGGGGAGTCCTGGAGCCAGGACAAGACCATCCCCATCGCCTCCGGGGGCGCCAGCCTCTCCAATCACATCACTACGAAGTACACCCTCTTGGGCTACGAGCCCAAAGGCGGGGCGACCTGCGCCAAGATCAAGACCAGCGGCACGTTCGATATCACGGGCACCGCCGGCCCTCAGGGCAGCATGAGCGGCAAGGGCACCGTGGAAGGCTTGTGGTATCTGGACCCCGAGGCGGGGAGGATGGTGGAGGTCTCAGCCAAGTCCAACACGGCGATGACGGTGACTCCACCCAATGGGATGGCGATGACCATCACCATGGAACAGGACATCAAGGTGGAACTCGTCAAGTGACGATAACCCGTTGAACGAATGCTGAGAGCGACGGAGGACGAATGAAGAAAGACCTGGTTTCAGTTGCCGACCTGTCCCGCGAGGAGATCCTCGACCTCTTCCGGTTCGCCAAAGAGATGAAGCGCAAATTCAAGGAGGGCAAGGGCGAGAAGCCGCTCGCAGACAAGACCCTGGCTATGATCTTCGAGAAGCCCTCCCTCCGGACCCGCGTGACTTTCGAGACCGGCATGACGCAACTCGGAGGGCACGCCATTTACCTGGCTCCGTCGGACATCGGGCTGGGCAAGCGCGAGAGCGTTCCGGATGTGGCTCAGAATCTCTCCCGCTGGGTGGATGGAATCATGGCCCGTACGTTCGCCCACCAGACCGTTGCGGACCTGGCCAAGCATGCCACCGTACCGGTGATCAACGCCCTCTCGGACCTGGAGCATCCCTGCCAGATCCTGGCCGATTTCTTTACCATCTATGAGCGGCAGAAGCACCTGGACCGGATCAAGCTCGCCTACCTCGGCGACGGGAACAACGTCTGCAATTCCCTGCTCCTCGCCTCCGGCCTCCTCGGAACGCACATGACTGTGGCCTGTCCCCGGGGCTACGAGCCCTCCTCTGTGTTCTTCTCCCAAGCCACGGGCTTCGCCCGCGGGAGCCGCGCCCGCCTGGAGGTCCTGCGCGCTCCCGACGAAGCCGTCGAGGGAGCGGATGTGGTTTACACCGACGTTTGGGCCTCGATGGGCCAGGAGGCAGAGGCCGAGAAGCGCGCCAAGATCTTCGCCCGCTACCAGGTGAACGAGAAGCTCCTGTCTAATGCCAAGGAGGATGCGCTGGTGATGCACTGCCTCCCGGCCCATCGCGGGTCCGAGATCACCGACGAGGTCCTGGACGGTCCGAACTCCATCGTCCTGGATGAGGCCGAAAACAGGCTTCACATCCAGAAGGCAATTATGGTAAAATTAATGGCAACCAAACCTGAAACAAGGAGTCTACCATGAGGAAGATTTTCTCTTCTCTGCTGACCCTCGCCCTGGCCTCCGGGGCATATTCCGCCATCCCTCTTGTGACCACGCCGTCCTGGACATCCACGGACAGCGACTACGGGACCGGAGGAGCTTTCGGGGACATCACCGGGGATGGCCGGATCGACCTCGCTGTGGGCAACGGGAACGACATGGAGAACGACTACAACAAGGTGTATGTGAACCGCAATGGGACCTTGGAGACAGTGGCAACCTGGTCTTCTGCGGATATCGGCCAGTACTCCCACGTCTCCCTCGGAGATATGAACAACGACGGGCGACTGGACCTGGCGGTATCCTTCCTGGGCATGGGCTCAACTAATGGGCCAGTTCGGATCTACCGCAATACAGGCAATTCCCTTGAAACTTCACCTGGCTGGCTTTCCACGGACCGTTACAATTCTTTCGACTGCGATTTCGGGGATGTGGACCTGGACGGCGACCTGGACCTCGCTGTAGCTGCCGGGGACGCTTACACCCCGGTTCGCTCACCAGCACGGATCTACCGCAATAACAACGGAGTCTTCGAAACCACCCCTTATTGGACTTCGATCGACTCTACCCCCGGGGATGGAATCCGTTGGGCCGATCTGAACAACGACGGCTACCTCGACCTGGTCTACGGCCAGAGGCGGAGGATCCTGACTTTTATGAACGGTCCCTCTGGAGTGAGCCGGACGCCACGTCAGACCATCACTACTGGGGTGGGTTGGGTCCTCCGGGTGGCGGCCGGGGATGTGAACCGCGACGGCTTCCTCGATGTCGCCGCGGCCTCCAACGGCCAGATCGGGGACCCGGCCTCCTTCAAAGTCTTCTTCAATCGCGGGGGGACGTTGGAGACCACCGCTTCGTGGACCGGGAACTCCGGTACCGACAGCCAACATTCCTGCGTGGGATTCGGGGACGTGAACGGCGACGGTTATCCCGACCTCGCGGCGGGAAGCTGGGGATCCAGCGGAATCGGCAGCGGACGCTCCATCTATGTCTATGAAAACACCGCCGGAACCCTCTCCACGAACTACGGCTGGTCCTGGACCAACACCGCGTCCTTCGTGTCCGAGACCGTGGTCTGGGGAGATATCCGGGGAAACCATCTGGTCAATACGGCGGATACCGTGAGCGGAAACGGCTCGCGCAAACTCTGGTATCTTCGACACGCCCCGATTCAGTCCTTTACCCAGGTCCTGGTCGGAGGAACACCCCTACCCCTCTCGGATTACTGTTACAGCCTGCTCTCCGGATGGGTCACTTTGAAGAACGCACCACCCAGCGGCACCAACAACGTGGTGTTCCGCTACGTTTATTCTTATGCCCCGGACCTCGCGGTGATGAACTGGGCCGATAACGTGGGCAACTACGCGTTCCTGAACACCACGCCCTCCGGAACCGAGGAGCTGGCTGGAAACGGGAAATCGGGGGCAGGCAATGGGAGCCTATCTATCTCTCCCAATCCGTTCCAGGAGACTGCCCGTATCAGCTACAACCTAAGCAAGGCTTCGCCGGTCTCCCTGAAGGCCTACGATCTCTCTGGACGGCTTGTGGAGACCCTGGTTCACGGCGACCAGGCGGCCGGCCGGCACGAGGTCTCCTGGAACGCCAAGGACCTCCCGGCGGGGGTTTACCTGCTCAGGCTTGAGGCCGGAGGAGAAAGCCACTTATCGAGAATCGTCCGGGTGAGGTAACGAACTTCCCAAGAGGTCAATGCAAGGACCAACCTTCACCAAGATCTCGGGCTCCGGGAACGACTTCGTCCTGTTCGACAACCGCGCTAAAGCTCTGGACGGGGACTTACGGGATTTCGTCCAGAAGGTTTGCTCGCGCCGAATGGGCGTGGGTGCGGACGGCATCCTGCTCCTCGAGAAAAGCGAGGAATACAACTTCTCGATGCGCTATTTCAACGCCGACGGCGGGGAGGCCGAGATGTGCGGGAACGGGGCGCGCTGCATCGCCTACTTCGCGCACCAAATCGGCGCGGCCGAAGAGCGGATGACCTTTCTCGCCAAGGACGGCCCGCACCAGGCCGATGTGCATGGCTGCGGGGTCAAGGTCTCGTTGCAGAACCCCTCACAGGTTCAATTGGGCCTCGACCTGGATATGGGCGGGAAAACCCTGTCCGCGCATTTCGCCAACACCGGCGTCCCCCATGCCGTGGTCCTGACCACGGACCTGGAAAGCGCCGAGGTCGTAAACCTGGGGCGCGAGATCCGCTACCACCCCAAGTTCGCCCCGGCCGGGACCAATGTCGACTTCGCCCAGGTCACCGGGCCCCGGGCCCTCCGGATGCGGACCTACGAGCGCGGCGTGGAGGATGAGACCCTGGCCTGCGGCACCGGGGCCACGGCCTCGGCCGTGGTCGCCCATCTGCTCAAAAAGGTCGAGCCTCCGGTCGCGGTCACCACCCGGAGCGGCGAGATCCTGACCATCCACTTCCAAAGCCGGGACGGCGTCCTCACCGACGTGTTCCTGGAGGGCGACGTGACCCCGGTGTTCGAGGGCAAGCTGACCGGATGAACCTCAAAGGGGAGGCCTGATGTCCCGATTTCACCCCACCAAAGGACTGACGTTCGATGACGTGCTCCTCGTCCCGGCCCACTCCCGGGTGCTGCCCAAGGATGTGGACGTGAGCACCGTGTTCTCGAAACACATCCCCCTGGCGATCCCGCTGGTCTCCGCGGCCATGGACACGGTCACGGAGTCCTCCCTGGCCATCGCCCTGGCCCGCGAGGGAGGGCTCGGGGTCATCCACCGCCGGATGACGATCCAGCACCAGGCCCAGGAGGTGGACCGGGTCAAGCGCTCGGAGAGCGGGATGATCACCTCTCCCATCACCCTGACTCCGGACCATCCCGTCCGCGATGCCCTGGACCTGATGCGCCGCTATTCCATCTCCGGGGTCCCCATCGTGGACAAGAAAAAACGCCTGGTGGGCATCCTCACCAACCGCGACCTCTTTCTGGAGGAGAACCTCTCCCGCAAGGTCGCGGAGCTGATGACCAAGGAGAGCCTGATCACCGCTCCGCTGGGGACGACCTTGGAGGAGGCGGCCAAGATCCTGCACCGGCACCGCATCGAGAAGCTTCCCATCGTGGACCGCCAGGGCGTGCTGCGCGGCCTGATCACGGTCAAGGACATCACCAAGAAGCGCCGCCATCCCCACGCCTCCAAGGACAAGCACGGCAGGCTCCGCGTGGCGGCCGCGGTGGGCGCGAACAAGGAGCTTCCCGACCGGGCCGCGGCCCTGCTCGAGGCCGGGTGCGACGCCCTGGTCGTGGACTCCGCCCACGGCCACGCCCAGGGCATCCTGGACGCCGTCCGCTACCTGAGGAAGAAATATCCCAAGGCCGAGATCGTGGCCGGGAACGTCGCCACGGCCGCAGGGACGCGGGACCTTATCCGCCGGGGCGTGGACGCGGTCAAAGTCGGCGTCGGCCCGGGCTCCATCTGCACCACCCGGGTCGTGGCCGGAATCGGCGTTCCCCAGATGACCGCCATCCTGGAGTGCGCCAGGGAGGCCACGAAAGCCAAAATCCCCCTCATCGCCGACGGGGGCATCAAATATTCCGGGGACATCGTGAAGGCCCTGGCTGCCGGAGCCCAGAGCGTGATGCTCGGCAACCTCCTCGCTGGGACCGAGGAGAGCCCGGGGGAGACCGTTCTCCTTGAAGGCCGGCGGTTCAAGGTCTACCGCGGGATGGGCTCGCTGGGAGCGATGATGGAGAGCTCCAGCCGCGACCGCTACTTCCAGGAGGACATCCATGAGCTGGCCAAGCTCGTGCCCGAGGGCATCGAGGGTCGCGTGCCTTTCAAAGGGCCGACCTCGGATATCGTGTACCAGATGGTCGGCGGGCTCCGCGCGGGCATGGGCTACTGCGGGGTCCGGAGCCTGAAGGAGCTCAAAACCAGGCCCCGCTTCATCCGCATCACCGAAGCGGGCTTGAGAGAGAGCCATCCCCACGACGTCGCCATCACCCGGGAGGCCCCGAACTACGGCCTGACGCGGTGGTAAATCCACGCTTGTCTTTTCATTTCGAGCCCCAGCTGAAAGGCTGGGGCTTTCCTTTTTCCCTATAAGCGTGAACCATTCCAAGGTCTTAGCACCACTTCCCGCCAATCTCTCGCCCTGTTCCGGCCAATTTCCCATTATGTTCCCACTATGTTCCCGCTATGTTCCCGCCATGTTCTCGCTATGTTCTCGCTATGTTCTCGCCGTGTTCCCGCCGTGTTCTCGCCGTGTTCTCGCTATCTTCCCGCTAATTGTTCTGGCACCAATAGAGTACCGATGGAGATCTCAGGCTGCAGTCTGTTAAATAAAGTAACCTATTGGTAAAAAAGGAGTTAAAATAAACAGAGGCAGCATCACACCGCCTCTGTTAAGGTTCAAGGAAGAAGCAAGGACTATCTTAACTTAATAATCCTCAATGGCTTAGCATCCTTCCCCTCGGGTCTGAGAAAGTAAACCCCGGCCGCCATCCCCTCCCCGACCCGGTCGCCCCGGTATTTACCCACCAGCCTGCCGGAGATGTCGTAGAGCACAAAGCGTTCGGTGGAGTGGCCGGGGATAGAGGTGAAGGAGGTAAAGGGGTTGGGGGTTGACTTAATTGCGTGTTCTGACCTCTGACCTCTAACCTCTGCTTTTTCTTCTTCTACCCAGACTCCTCCACCATCGGTAGTCTTTATGATCGTACCGTAGTATCCAACAGCATAGCCGGTCAGCGAATTTATCGGGAAATCAACGGACATAAGGTGGTTATCTGTGCATGAAAGCTGGTTGGCCCAAGTATTGCCCCCATCCGTGGTCTTCAGGGTGATGCCACCGATCCCCACGGAATAACCCGTCTGAGCATCCGCAGGAAAATCTATGGAAATCAAATCCCAGATGTCCGAGGAGGTTTGGATAACCCAGGACTCGCCCCCATCTGTGGTCTTCAGGACGGTCCTCATTTCCCCTGAAATATAGCCGGTGGTCGCATCCGAAGGGAATGAGACACCATGAAGAAACCTGGATGTCGGCGAAGGTTTGGACACCCAGCTGGCACCCCCATTCGTGGTCTTAAAGATTGTCCCTCCATTACCAACCACATAACCGGTCTGGTCATTCGCCGGAAAGCAGATGGAAGAGAGCCAGTTCCCTGTCGAGGGCAGGGCAAACCAACTCCCCCCGCCGTCCGTAGTCTTCAAGATGGTCCCGAACTGGCCCGCAGCATAGCCGGTCTGGGAAACCAAAGGGAATTGGATAGCGTAAAGGTCATAGGGCGTTCCAGAAACCTGGCTCATCCAGCTCCCGCCCCCGTCGGTCGTCTTGGCGATGTAACCGGCGTATCCGGCGAGGTAACCCGTGACGGGATTCTCCGGAAAGTTGATCGAGCGTACTGTTTGGGGAAGGCTCGCTGACTGAATCGCCCAGTTCGAACCGCTGTTTGTTGTCTTCATGATAACCCCAGGCCCCATATCACTGCCCACGGCATAACCGGTGACGGCATCCACTGGGAAATGAACCGAATAAAAGTCAAAGTCCGGTCCCCGGGTCAGGTTCGACCACGTGGTCCCGCCGTCCGTGGTCTTGAACACAGCCCCACCGGACCCCGCGGCGTAGCCCGTAGAAGCATCCACAGGGAAGTGAACGGTATAAAGAAAACGGGAGGTATCCGGGATCTGGCAGGACCAGTTCCGCCCGCCATCGGTCGTCCTCAGGATAACCCCCAACATCCCTACAGCGAAACCGGTCTGGTCGTCCACTGGAAAATCAACGGCCCTAAGGGGAAACGGTGTGCCTGAGTTTTGAGGCGTCCACAAAGCACCACCATCGGTGGTCTTTAGAATAGTATCGCTCTGACCTATAACATAGCCGGTTTGGGCATTCAGGGGGAAGCAGACAGCTCGAAGATCTCTGGAAATGCCCGGATCCTGGCTTACCCACGTCACCCCACCCGTTGTTGTTTTCATAATAATACCTTGGCTGCCATTAAACCCAACAACATAGCCGGTGTCAGCATTTAAAGGGAATTGTACAGAAGAAAGACAGCCCAAGGTATCGCTGTTTAGGGTTATCCAAGTTGTGCCTCCATTAGTGGTTTTTATTATAGTACTGTAACTACCAACAGCGTAACCCGTTATAACATCTGCCGGGAAATGGACGGACCATAACCGTCGTCTTGTACCCGAGGTCTGGCTTGACCACGACATCCCTCCGTCTGTGGTCTTTAATACTGTACCTGTGTCGCCAACAGCATAACCGGTTTGAGCATCAATTGGGAAATGGACCGACCCAAGAATGTTCGTTGTGCCCGAGGGCTGGAACGACCAGGTCACTCCTCCATCCGTAGTCTTCATGATAGTCCCGTGACTCCCGACGGCGTAGCCAGTAGACTGATCGAGAAAACAAACCGACCCAAGCAAATTCCCCGTGGGCAGGGGGTTCTGCCAGAACCAGCCGGCGTGAACGGTGGCGGGGGAGCAGAGGAGCAGGGGGGCAAGGGAGAGAAGAGACAACGTAAGGCGTAAGGCGTGAGGCGTGAGGCGGAAAGACAAAGGAATGAACGACTTCATGGTAATCCTCCCCCGTTAGAGGTTAACCCGACAAAGGTAAAGGAGGGCTCTTTCGGGGAGCCCTCCTTATTGAATTCTCGCTCTCCCGGAGCCTAACCTACATGAACATCTGGTGCCACTTCTCGGAATACAGCGCCTTGATCTTCCCCCAGGTCGTCGGCGCGATCTGCCCGGTTCCGGGCGGAGGGTTTCCCTCCCCAGGCGTGGCCTTGGTGAAATCCTTCCAGTCTCCCACCGCCCCTGAGCCCGCGCCATCCGGATAACGCCCCAGGACATGCGTCGGGCCCACGATCGCCACCCCGGGGTTCCAGGAAATCAAGGAGATGTTCATCCAGGACGGGTCCACGTTCCCCCAGTTCAGCTTGTCCACCACAGCCCCGGAGCCGTCCTTCAAGCACAGCAGGTCGCCCACATGGGCCTGGTCAAAATAGCCGTCCTGGAGCCCGCTCCCGATCGTCCCGTCCGGAAGCGAAACCAGGGTGCCGGTGAATGTCGTGTTGTTCTGACGGAAGGCCGGCTCATTGGCCGCCACGACCACGAAACCCTTGGCCGGGAGCGTAACGGTCGGAAGGACATCGCTCCCGTCGCGGTTCCAGACAGTCCAGCCGTCCAGGGTCACGGGACTCGCGGAACTGTTGTAAATCTCGAACCACTGGTAGGCCGTCTTGTTCACGGACTGCCGGGGATTGGCCTGCACCTCGTTCACGGTGATGGCACCGGCCATCGCCAAGCCCGGAAGCAGAAGAAGCACAAGCAAAGACGAAAGCATTAATTTATGGCTCATAGGCATCCCTCCCTAATCCACTTTGGAAAACCCTTTTTACACACTTAATATGATACCAAAAAACCCCGGGTTTGTCAAGGGGGTCTGCAAAAATATTTTAAAATATTGATTTTGGATTGCCGAAACGTCTAATGGGGGTTCGCCTCCAGGAACCGCTCAGCATCTATAGCCGCCATGCACCCGGTCCCGGCCGCGCTCACCGCCTGGCGGTAGACCCAGTCCTGCACATCCCCGCAGGCGAAGACGCCAGGGACCGAAGTCTTGGTCCCGTCGCGGGTCAGGAGGTAGCCCGTCTCGTTCATCGCCAGCTGACCCTTGAAGATCGCGGAGTTCGGCTCGTGCCCGATGGCCATGAACACCCCCTGGCAGGGGTGCTCCGCGACTGCGCCGGTCTTCACGTTCCGGAGCATCACCCCACGCACCCCTTCCTCTGGCGTGCCCAGGATCTCCGCGATGGTCGAATCCCAGGCAAAGGATATCTTGGGATTGGCGAAGGCCCGGTCCTGCATCGCCTTGGAGGCGCGGAGCTTGTCCCGCCGGTGCACCACTGTCAGCTTGGAGGCGAAATGGGTCAGATAGGTTGCCTCCTCCAGGGCCGTGTCCCCGCCCCCGACCACGACCAGCTCCTTGCCTTTGAAGAAGAACCCGTCGCAGGTCGCGCAGGCCGAGACCCCGCGGCCCATCAACCGCTTCTCGGACTCCAGGCCCAGCCACTTGGCTTTGGCCCCGGTGGCGATGATCAGGGTTTCGGAGGAGATCTCCTCGCCCTCGGCATCGAGCTTAAAGGGCCGCCGGGACAGGTCCGCCCGGCCCGCCTCGCGCTGCAGGAACTCAGTCCCGAACCGCTCGGCCTGACGCTTCATGATGGCCATCAGCTCCGGGCCCGGGATGCCGTGCTCGAAACCCGGAAAGTTCTCCACCTCGGTCGTGATGGTCAGCTGGCCCCCGGGCTGGACGCCTTCCAGGACCAGGGGCCCGAGGTTCGCTCTCGCCGCGTAGATCGCCGCGGTCAGCCCGGCCGGGCCGGAACCTAAGATAATGACCTTGTGATGCCTGGCCACGAACCCTCCTTCAACAAATCAGTGTAAAAACCCTTGCCCTGATTGCCCCAGTATACCATATCCTTTTCCGAGGCTTCAAGGATGGATCCGGATGCTAAAAAGGCGGCCTGAAAAAGACCGCCGGGATGAAGACTCTCCAGTCCATTTTAAAGCTCCAGCTTCAAATCCTCGTAGCCCGTGGCCTGAGCCATGGCATTCACGAAGGCCAGGGCGCAGGCCCCCAGGAAGGGTCCCATGTCCGCCCCCTCCCCGTCCGGGGCCACGATCTCGGAAGAGGTCTCGTACTGGTGCTCCTCGCACTCCCAGACCTTGCAGGTCACGCGCCAGCGCACCCGGCCGCAGGACAGCTTCTCCGGCTCGGCCTGGACGATCTCCGCAGGGAACTCGAAGAGCTCGGACAGGAGCCAAGCCCAGGCCAGGTGTCTGAGCCACCGGGGCGTCCCTTCCTGGAACTCGATGGAGGCCTTGACCGCCTGCCAGACCTTCTGCTCCCGCTTTTTGACCTCGGCGTCGGCCTGGGCCAGCTGAGGGGATTTCTTGAACCCTCCCTCCTTGTCCCCGGGCTCGCCCTCGGCCTCCCAGATCATGTTCGCCGCATCCTGGGCCTTCCACAGGACCTCCGCCTGCTGGCGCAGGTAGCCCATGGGCACGCCCACCAGGGTCTGCCCCAACAGGGGAAGGAACATCTGGAAACCGAGGTTTTCTCCTGACATCGTCTCTCCTGCTCCGCGTGGATCCTTTAAGAATAGTTTAATCCAGAGCCCGGGGAAAAGTCAAGGGGGCCGGGGGCATCCCGAACGGGATGCCCCCTAAGCCACCCCGCTCAGGTTTGCGGAGGGGAGGATATCCGCTTGATGTCCTCCAGGATCTGGTCCAGTTCCTCGCTGGTGAGCTTGCCGTCCTGCATCGCGTTTCCAATCCCGCTCCCGACCGGACCCAGGGCCTCGGGCTTCACCTTGCCCTCCTTCATCCCCTGCTCCAGGCCTTTGAAGGTTTCCTCGACCTTTCCCCGATCATAATCCGCGGGCAGGTTCTTCTCGATCTGCCCCTTGAGGGCTTTCAAAGCCACACCGGTAGCCAATTCCTTGCCATGGCTTTGAATGTACCTATAACCGAAGTAGGTCCCTACGCAGGCCAGAAGTACGACGACCAGAAAAACTATCAGGATCCACTTCCATACCCCTCCCCGATCACTTCTCATCAACATGGTTCTCCTTTCGTTTAATGTTTTCCCGCTCTTACGCCTCACGTCTCACCCCCGGCGACAGACCCGACCCTTGCCCCTTCCTCCAGGTTTGTGTTAATCTATTAGGATGATACCCCGAAAGCAGCCCGACCTCACTACCGGGCGGATTACTCCGACCATCATCAGGCTGGCCTGGCCGGTCGTGGCCTCCATGTTCCTGGAGACAGCCTTCCACGTGGCTAACGCCTTCTGGATGGGCCACTTCTCGGCCGAAGCCATGGCCTCGGTCATTACCTCAGGGTTCATCATCTGGCTCGTCTTCTCGCTCTTCGGCGTGGTCGGGACCGGCACGAACGCCATGATCGCCCGCTTCATCGGGGCCCGGGACGAGCCCATGGCCGCGAAGGTCGCTGGTCAGGCCCTCTTGTTCGGCACGACCTTCTCTCTGGGCATCGCCCTCCTGGGCATCGGGATCCGCCCCCACATCTTCCGGCTCATGGGCACGGCTCCCGAGGTCACTTCCTACGGGATGACCTACCTGCTGATCATCTTCGCTGCCGTGCCCCTGTTCGCGGTCTGCGAGGTCTTTGCCTCGATGTTCCGGGCCTGCGGGGACACCAAGACCCCCTTGATTTCCTTCGCCCTGGGGACCGGGCTGAACCTCCTGCTCGATCCCCTCTTGATCTTCGGGGTCGGCCCCTTCCCCAGGCTCGCGGTCGCCGGCGCCGGGATCGCTACACTGGCCAACGCCCTTCTGTCCCTGGCCTTGCTGCTCTGGTTCCTCAAGCGCAAGCCCGTCCCGTTCAAGCCGACCTGGCGTTTCGACCCCGGGCTCATCTGGCGGATCGCCCGGATCGGGATTCCGGCCTCCATCTCCGGAATCCTCTTCTCCATCGTCTACGTCTTCCTGACTCGGATCACCTCCGCGTTCGGGACCGAAGCCCTGGCCGCGCTGGGCATCGGGAACCGCATCGAGTCCATCAACTACATGGCCTCCTTCGGGTTCGAGATGGCCACGGCCACGATGGTGGGACAGAACCTCGGGGCCAAGAAGCCGGAGCGCTCCGAGAAGAGCGCCTGGCGGTCCACCCAGATCATCGTCGCCCTGACCGGATTGACCAGCCTCTTCATGTACATCTTCTCGCACCAGATCGCGTCCTGGTTCACCCCGGACCCCCGGGTCATCCCTCTGGCCGCGTCCTACGCCCGGATCATCGCCTTCTCACAGATCTTCATGGGCATCGAGATCGTGCTTTCCGGAGGGTTCAGCGGGGCCGGGGACACCCTGCCGCCGATGCTCATCACCGGCCCTCTGTCCCTGCTTCGCCTGCCGGTGGCCCTGGTCCTGGCCTCTTTCTTTCACCTCCGCTCCGACGCCGTGTGGTGGGCCATCTCCTCAACCTCCATCGCCAAGGGCACCTTGATGGCCCTCTGGTTCAAGGCCGGACGCTGGAAGAAGAAGGAGGTGTGAGGAAGGCTTTCAAGATCCTCTTTTTATATCTTCCAGGATCCACTCCACGGCCACCAAGAGGTCGCGAGCAACGAAATCCGGCTGGACCGCCCACGAAGCGACCTCTTTTCTCTGGCTCTGTCCGGTCAGCACGATGATCCCCTTTCCTCCCGCATTCCTCCCCATTTCCGCGTCCGAAGGCTTGTCCCCCACCACATAGGAGCATGAGAGGTCTGTTCCCCAATCCCGAACAGCCTTTGTAAGCATTCCCAACTTCGGCTTGCGACAGTCGCATCCCTCCTCGGGAGCATGCGGGCAATAATAGAAATCCTGCACTTTTGCTCCCTGCTCTGCGAGTTGCTGTCTTATCTCCTCATTGACTGCTTTCACATCATCTGCGGTATAATACCCTCTTCCAACTCCTGACTGGTTAGAAATAATGAACACCGGTATTCCGGCCTGATTCAATTCTCGTATCGCTTCTACAACACCGGGCAGGAGCTTCACGTCCTCGGGTTTGGCCACAAACCCGTAATCCACGTTCACGGTCCCGTCCCGGTCAAGGAAAACGGCCGTCCCTTTTCTCTCGCTCAACCGACGAACTCCCGGACCGCGGTCAAAACCTCATCCGCCTCGATCGCCTTCCAGCACCTCCGGCTCCGGTCCGGGCAGGTGCGCGCGAAACACGGGCTGCAATAGGGATGCTTGTAAATCACCTTCGCCCTTCCCAGGGGCCGGGTCCATTCCGGGCTCGTGGACCCGAACAGGCCCACGACCGGAACCCCCAGGCCCGAGGACAGATGCATTACCCCGGTATCATTGGACACAAAGGCCTCGCATTGAGAGAGCACCCCGGCGAGGAGCCGTAAATCCGTCTTCCCGGCCAGACTTACCGCTTTCTCCCCGATGGCTGCCCTGATTCTGTCGCACAAAGCTTTTTCCTCTTTCACCCCCAGGAGAACGAGCCAATATCCTTTTTTACAAAGCTTCCTCCCGACCTCAGCGAAGCGTTCGGGGTCCCAGCGCTTGGCCTCCCCGTAAGTGGCCCCGGGACCGAGCCCGATGACCTTGCTGCCTCTGGAGATGCCTGCCTCATGCAGGAAGGTCTCCCCCTCCCGCTTGACTTCTGGGTACAGCGCTAAATATGGGACCGAGGCTTTGACCTCAATCCCAAGCTCCCGGACCAGGTCCAGATAGCTCTCCGCAAGGTGCCTCTTCCGGTAATCCTTGGGCAAGGGCAGGCGAATGGTCAGCAGCCTTCCCCGCCCCTCGGCGGCATACCCGACGCGATGCTTCGCCCGCGCGAGGAAGGCCATCCAGGCCGAGGAGAACGAATGGGGAAGGATCACGGCCAGGTCGAAGTGTCTTTTTCTAAGGTCCCTGGCCAAGCGGGCCGTCCCCTTTACCCCGCGGTGAATCCCCTGCGGGTCGTAGACGATGACCTCCTCCCGACGTTTTTCCAATCCGTAAAGCCCGGCCACCCTGCGGTGCGCCAGAAGGACTATGGAGGCGTGGGGATAGGCCTTCTCCAGGGCCGAAATGGCCGGCAGGGCCATCACCGCGTCCCCCAGCCAGTTCGGGGTTCTGACGAGGATCCTGTTAACAATCGTTTCAAGGGGCGTCTTCATCGAGCAAGGACTCCTCTTACCGCCCCCAGCACCTCTCCCGCGGTGATGTCCCTCATGCACTTGAAATGCACCTCCGGGCACTCCCCGGTCCCGTGCAAAGAGCACGGCCGGCAGGGAAGATCCCTTTCAAGGACGGCATTCCCCTTACCTAAAGGAAAGAACCCGAAGGCCTCGACCGTGGGCCCGAACAGGGCCACGACCGGCGTGCCCACTGCCGTGGCCAGGTGCATCGGCCCAGAGTCATTGGTGACGACAGCCTTGCAGCAGGCCAGGACCGAGGCCATTTGCCTTAAACCCAACCCGCAAGCCTCCTTGGCCCCGCCCCCGACGCCCTGAACCACCTCTTTCACCAGGGCTTTTTCCTCGTCACTCCCCAGGATAACGATCCCGATCTGGTCCTCCTGCCAGAGTCTTTTTCCGACTTCCACGAAGCCGTCTATGAGCCATCGCTTCGTGGCATGCTTCGCTCCGGGCACGAGGCCGACGAATGTTCCGCTTCCCCCTAAGAACCCCCGTCCAAAGGCTTTCTCCTTTGAATCTAAGACGATCTCCGGTTGCCGGGAAACCCTTTCGATCCCCAGAGAAGAAAGACACTCCAGATAACGGTCCACCACATGCTTGGCCTGAAAGGCTTTCTTGGCCTTGAAGGCCACAAGGGCCCTTCTCCCCAGCACGGCCTTGCGATAACGGAGGACCTTTCCCGTTCCCGAAGCCTGGGCGATCATCCGGCTCCGCAAGGTCGCGTGCAGGTCTACGACCAGGTCGTATCCCTCCTGGCGAATGCCTTTTAGATAGGTCACAAAACCCTTCTCCCCTGTCCTTTCCAGGACTTGGGCGGAATCCACCCAGGGGGAGGGCCTGATCAAGGGGACATATTCCGAGCGGGTGGCGACGTGGATCCGGGACTTGGGAAACCACTTGTGCAGGGCACGCAAACAAGGTGTGACCAGCATCACGTCCCCCAGCGAGGAGAGACGGATGACCAGGATCTTTAGGGGGTCCAAGGAAACGTCAGGAGGAGAGGGCCGCAGCTCTGGCCCAGCGGTCGGCCTCGAGGATGTCCTCCAGGCCGGGATGGGCGACGACGCGATGCTTTCGCATCGCCCGGGCGATAACTTTCGGGATCTCGTGGAAACCGATGCGCTCGTCCAGAAAGGCGTGGGCCGCGACCTCGTTGGCCGCGTTCAGGACCGCGGGCATCGTCCCGCCAGCCTTCAGGGCCTCGTAGGCCAGGCGCAGGCAGGGAAACTTGACGAGGTTTGGCGGGTGGAAGGTCAGCTGCTTGAGCTTGGCGAAATCGCAGGTCGCTAATGGCGAGGTCAGACGCTCGGGGCAGGTCAGGGCGTACTGGATGGGCAGCCGCATGTCCGGAAGACTGGCCTGAGCCAGGATCGCCCCGTCCACGAACTCCACCATGGAATGAATGATGGATTGGGGGTGGATGAGGACATCTATCTTATCACCTTCCAAGCCGAAGAGCCAGTGCGCCTCGATGATCTCCAGTCCCTTGTTCATCAGGGTCGCGGAATCGATCGTGATCTTCTTGCCCATGGTCCAGGTGGGATGCCTGAGGGCGTGGGCCGGGGTGATATGCTTGAGACGACGCAGTCCTACTTTTCGGAAAGGACCTCCTGAAGCCGTCAGGATCAGGCGTTTCACGCTTCTCGTCGGCTCGCCCTTGAGACACTGGAAGATGGCGGAGTGTTCGCTGTCCACCGGGATGAGCTCGGCCCGGTGCTTCTTCACCAGGGGCATGACCACCTCTCCCGCGACCACCAAACTCTCTTTGTTCGCCAGGGCGAGCCGCTTTCCTGCCTTGATCGCCGCCAGCGTGGGGGCGAGTCCGGCAGCACCCGAGATTCCGTTGACCACGATGTCGCAGAGTTCCATCCCGGCCAGCCGGACCAAACCTTCCTCACCGGCCCAAACCCGCTTGAGACCGGTTTGTCCGCGGATGAGCCTGGCCTGCTTTTCGTCCCGCACGGCCACGGCGCGAGGCTTGAACTCCCGCACCTGCCCGCAGAGCCGTCCCATCTCGGAGCTCAAGTAAGCTGAAAGCCCCACCACATCAAATGACCTTCCGAGGTGGCTCGCCACCTCCAGGGTCTGAGTTCCGATGGATCCCGTGGAGCCCAGGACGACGATGCGTTGAGGGGTTTTCATCCCGACCTACTTACCCCCTGAGCTTTCTTCCGTAAACAGGCCCGGCAGTCCCGATGGGGCGGGGAGCACGCAGCCTGCTGATCCTCCCCTCCACGATGTCCCTGTCCGTGGCCGCGGGCCTGAGCTTCAGGTACTCCTCATACTCCCCGGCCGCCTCCTCGCGCCTCCCCTGACTCTCGTAGAGGGAACCCAGCTGGTAGTGCACACCCGCTGATTCCGGTTTAAGGGTCTTGGACTTGAGCAGGGCTTCCTCGGCCTCAGCGTGCCTGCGAAGCTTCGCGAGCGCCGTGCCCAGGTGCGTATGGGCCTTCCCCTCCTGCGGAGCCATCTTCACGGCCTCCTGGAACTCTTTCAGGGCATCCTGGTAACGGTGGATGCCCATATAGGCCAGGCCCAGCTCCATCCTGGCGTCTGCCGACCCCGGCTCGGCCTGCACAGCCAGCCTGAGCTTCTCGATGTCCTTAGACATGGATTCCCCTACGAAGAATCCTTAGCGCATCGGAACCCGAGGGTCGCGCTCTTGGTGTTAGGAGCGGCTCGCCATCGCTGGGCGGAGCGCAGGTAGTCCCAGAGGGGCTCTCCATCCACGGCATTTTTTGTAACCCTCTCCGTTCCCTCGGGCGGTCCCTGGGGATCGAACTTCGGTCCCTGGGAATAGAAGTCCCCCTGATACCAGTCCGAGCACCATTGTTCCACATTCCCGGCCATGTCCATCGCGCCGTAGGGCGATGCCCCCTCGGGGTAGCTTCCCACCGCGGTCGGGCCGTCCAGACCGAACCAGTAGGTCTTGCATTTCTTCCCGTCCCACTCCCCTCCCCAAGGATAAAGCCTGCCATCGCTTCCCCGGGCGGCCCGCTCCCACTCCGCCTCGGTAGGCAGGCGTTTCCCAGCCCAACGGGCATAGGCCTGGGCGTCCTCATAGCTCACGTTGACCACCGGGTGCCTGGGACGTTCCAGAAAATAACCGGGGAACACCGGCCGGTCCGAGGGATAAGCCCTGTGAGTGCTTTCGCAGAATTTCTTGAACTGGGCATTCGTGACCGGGTATTTGTCAATGAAGCAAGCTTTTAAGGTCACGAGGCGCTCCGGCTTTTCGTTCTCCCTGCCCTTGTTCCAACCCTGGGTGAACGACCCTCCGGGGATGAGGATCATGGCCGAACTGTCCTTATCCCAAAGCACTTCGATCGCACCCCAGGCGTTCTTCCTCAGAAATCTCAGGCCCGCCGGAATGGCCAGACCTAAAGGAGCGGGCTGGGTTGGCTCAGGCACCCTCTGGAGCCTGTCAAGAAGTCGCGCCACGAGAGGCGTAACCATCTCCTCTGGTTCTTTGGAGAGCTCCTGCCTTTCCACCTCCGAGAAATCGATCGTGGCCGTGGCCGGGTCTGCGACATGAACCGTCAAGAGGTAACCCCTGACCACCGTGTCTATGGTCCCGAACAAGACCTTCATGACCCCCAGGGTCCGGCCGAGCCCGGCAACCCCGGAAAGGTCTTGGGGTGCAGGCGAACTCTTCGCTTTGTCCACGAGCTTCGCTTTCACCGTCTCAAGGGAGAAAAGCACTACATCTCCGGAACGAGCAATTTCCTTTCGTATCGCCTGGGTCACGCGTTCCGCTACGAAGGGCGAAAGCGTGGTCGTACGCAGATCAAGAACGGCCAGGCTCACCTTCTCGGCATGACCCGGAAGACAGGAAGAGACCAGGAGGACGAACGAAAGGCCTCGGAGACCTCTCAAGGTAGCCTGTTCCAGATGGGTTGAAAGCTCTCCTGTCCCATGGGTAATCCCCTGGCATTGGCCGGAAGCTTGGCGATGGTTGAGTCCACCTGTGCTACACGGTCCGAGGTCGGCGGATGCGTGGCCAGGAGCTTCTCCAGGGCCCCCGGTTCCCTGGTTTCCAGGCTCTTCAGGGTCGTGAGCAGGTTCTTCATCCCCGTGGGGTTGTAACCCGCCTTGTATTCGTAATAGGTGCCGTCGTAATCCGCTTCGAACTCGTCCGCCCGGCTGTATCCCTGAAGCACCAGCACCGATCCCATCTGGATGGCCACCTGGGCCGCTTTGCTCATCTGCTCCACCCCGGTGATCTGGAGGAGGATGTCCAGGCCGTATATCGTCTGCAGCTTCTTCACGGAGTGCCGGGCTACCACGTGCCCGATCTCGTGCCCCAAGGCCCCGGCCAGCTCGGCCTCGCTGTCCATGCCCTTGAGGAGTCCGGTATAGACATAGACGTACCCTCCGGGTAGGGCGAAGGCGTTCACCTCTTTGTTCCGGATGACCTTGAAGTGCCAGGTGAGGTTTTTGCGGTCCGAAACCTGGGCCACTTTTTTCCCAACTTTGGACACGAAGCTCTGGACCATTGCATCGTCCAGGACGTCCTCCTTGGACTCCACTTCCTGAGCCATCTGCCTTCCGATCTCCACCTCGTCCGCGGTGGAAATCAGGATGAGGCTTTTCTTCCCCCCCGGCCCGGTTGTGGCGCATCCCGCCATGACCGCAAGGAGAACGATCAGAAAAACGAAGCGATGGGTATTCACGGTTCATGCTCCTTTTGAGGAAGAGAGTTCGGTCTGCGCATCAGGGGCTTCGATCTTTATCCTTCCGCTTCCGGCGAAAAAGAAACCAGTTGTTCCTCAGCGCCAGCAGGGTGAAGAAGCAGGTGATGATCGCGGCCACGACCATTGTAACCAGGGCAAGGTCCCGGACCACCCGATCATGGGGCTCCCGCTTAAGGAGGACCAGGCAGGCGAACACGAACACGGGCTGGATCCAGAACCCCGGGATCAGCCGGAAGGAGGTCTGGATGTAGCTCGTGCGCATGACCTCCCGGGCATACAGGAAGAGCAGGCCAGCTAATACGACCTCATAGCCCAAGAGCAGCGCGCCTGCAGCCCACGGCACCCTCCACAGGGCCAGGACGAGGACCCCGAGGGTGAACGCGAAGACCTCGAGGCGTATCCCGGCCCCCAGGAGGAGCTTCCTCCAAGACAGATGTTCCTCTGTATTCAAAGAATATTATACCATAAAGGGTATTTTTAACACAAGAAAAAGGCCCCGACACCTCGGGGCTCCTCAATGCAGGACGACGACTCTCCGGAAGGTTCCCGTTTTCCCCTTATTCGGCTGCGCAAGGTGTGCCCAATAGACGCCGCTCGCCAAGGGTTTCCCCTGCTCGTCGCACCCGTCCCACCTGAGACTCCCCGCACCTTTTGAGGTCAGAGTTCTGATCCGTCGCCCAATGGCGTCGTAAAGGCTCAGGGCGATCTCCTCACGAGGAACGGGTGACACTTGGAACACGCAAGACATACGAACTGGATTGGGGGACACCGTGAAGCGTTCTGAAATCACGGGGGCGTTCTCGTCTTTCCCCGCGACAGCAACGGGATGGCCGGTGGTATCTACGAAGGCCCCGTAGATGTCCCCGGGGTCCGCGGGCATCATCCGCTCGTCGTGCCAGGTGCAGAGATAGTTCCTACCGTCGAAGGCTAGGGCCGGGTTTCTCTGCACGAACCCCGAATCGCCGATCGGACAGCCCAGGGTGTCCTCGACTTGTCCCCCGACGAAAACTCGTGTCCCGCGGATCCGGGTCGTGCTGTCGCGGTCGTCGGCATAAGCCACGATCCAATTCCGTCCGTCCGCGGCCACTGCCGGCGGGTCCAGAAATTTCTTATTCCGGTGAACGAGCCGGGGCAGGCTATCAAGGACAACCCCTTGAGGAGAGATCCGGAGAGCGTAATAGGCGGCCGACCCCTGATCCTGAAAAGCCAGGAGGTAATTCTGGCCATTGTAAGCCAGGGTGGGTCTGCCGATCTGCGTGCTGGAGGAGAGGAAAAAGATATCCGTGGTATCCAGGACGACGCCGTCGGAGCGGACCCTTGCTCCCTGAAGGGAGCTTCCCAAGGGGGTGTGGAGAGAAACCCAAGCCAGAAGGTAATTTGTGCCGTCCGTGGAAAGCGCCGTCCAAGCCTGGAAGGTATCCCCACAGGAAACCTGTATTCCCGCGGTGTCCAGGACTCCTCCCTGAGGAGAAACGCGGGCCCCGAAGACCTGACACCCAAACGTGACGCGCTCATCATCCCAGGCGGAGAAGAAGTTTCCTTGGGCGAAAGCCACGTGGGGGTTGCTCTGCCGGTTCCACGCTAAGGAAACCGGGATCGGCAGGCTGTCCTCGACCACTCCCTGGGGGGCGACACGCGCCCCGAGCACGTCCGTAGCGGTTCAGCAGGCGTCCTGCCAGGCCAGGAAGAACCGGCCGCTTCCGAAGGCAACGCTTGGGGAAACGGCTTCCCGCGGTGAAATTGGAAGTGCAAGGCCTGCGGGGTCCAGGACGGTCCCGTCCGGGGTGACCCGCGCGGCGTATATCCTGGGAAGATCATTTCGCGAATCCGACCAAGCTACGAGGTATTGCCCGTTACCGTAGGCCACAGCCGGCTCAATCTGAAACCACTTCGCCTTGCTAATCCAGAAATCCGCTCCACAAGCGGCCGAGGCCAGGAAAAGCACGAGGGCCAAGGGAAAAGTTCTTCGGGTCAAACGCATGAAAATACCTCCGAGTTTTAACGCTCAGGCGGGAAGGAGCTCCTTGACCTTTTCCTTGAGGTCGGCGAGGTTCCCGGACTTCACCACGTAGGCGTCCGCAACCCAGGAGGCGAAGTCGTACTGGTAGTGCGGATAGGCCGTGGAGAGGATTACCGGCAGGGCCTTGTGATGCTGCTTGATTTTGCGCAGGAGCTCCAGCCCTCCGTCCTTGTCCGTGAGCTTGATGTCCAGGATGACCAGGTCCACGTTCTCTTGAGAGCAGTAAGCCGCCGCCTCGTCCGGGTCTCCGGTCGCCCGGACGGCATAGCCCTCCTCCGTGAATTCCTTCTCGTAAAGCATCCGGATGTGCTTCTCGTCGTCAACCACTAAGATTTTTTTCATGGGTCTCTCCGCCTCGAAATTTCGGGTTTGTCTCTAACCGGTAGGAACGGGCTTCCGCCCGCGACCTAACATCGCCCCGATTTATCGGGGCTCCTACCCTTTAATTTTACAATTTAAAATGCTAATTTTGCATTTTGCATTGAATCTTTCAGGGATTACTCTCTACTCTCACGTCTCACGCCTTGCTCTCCTGGGGGAGCGTGATCGTCACCCGTGCACCCTTTCCCTCTGTGCTTTCAATCTTCAAGTCTCCGCCGTGATTCCTCACGATCTGGAGAGCCACCGGCAGACCCAGGCCTGCTCCGCCTTGCTTGGTCGTATAGAAGGGCTGATAGATCCTCTCGATCTCACCTTCCGGGATCCCCACCCCGGTGTCTGAGATCTCGATCCGCAAATGGCCGTTCTCCAGGCCGGCTTTCACGGAGAGGGTCCCCCCTGCGGGCATGGCCTGAACGGCATTTTGCAGGAGGTTCAAGAGGACCTGTCGGAACTGTTGGCTGTCCAGCTTCACCGCAGGAAGGTCCGCGGCCAGGTCGCTCACCACCCCGATGTGGCCCCGGTCGCAGATCTCGTCCATCAGGAGCAGGGCTTCCCCGATCTCCTTGGTCACGTCCCGCAGGGCCAACTTCGGCTCCGGCCTGAGGGCGTAGTTCAGGACCCCGTTCACCAGGCTCTCCAAGCGTTCCACCTCTTCGACGATAATCCCCAGATAGAGCCGGTCCGGGTCCTCCTCGGATTTCTTATCGAGCATCGAGCGGGCGAATCCTCCGATCGAGACCAGGGGATTGCGGATCTCATGGGCCATGGTGGCGGCAACCTCGCCCATCGCCCCCAGCCGTTCGGCCCTCAGGAGCGAGGTTTGGCTCTCCTGCAGGATCCGCTGGGCCTGCTCCAATTCCCGAACCTCCCACTCCAAGCTCTCATGAAGCCGGGCCCGCTCCACGGCCGCCCCGACCTCCTCAGCGAGGATCTCCATCATCGCCAGATTCTCTTCCCGGATGGGCTGGCGGGTGATGACGTTGTCCGCGATCAGGACCCCCAGGACCCGATCCTCGGACACCAGGGGGGCGACCGCCACCTCGTCCACGCCTAACTTCTCGCAGAGCAGGCATCCCCCCGCGTCCTTCGGCCAGCATATCGCGCGTCTTTCCTGGACGGCCCGGTAGACAGCCTGGGCCTCCGGAGCGATGGGGATCTTGAGGCTCCGGGCCAAGTCCTGGAGCCTTGGATTTCCCGGCGGCTCGGCCATCGCGATCTGCTCGAAGGAAAGCTTTTCAGAGGCGATTCGCTGCCAGATTTGGTCCGCTTCCTCTCCGTTGGCCGGGCCCACGCCCATCTTGCCCTCTAAAAAGCCCCCGCTCCCATCCACCAGAAGCAGGAACGCCCGGTTCAGGCCCAGTGTCTGGCCCGCGGTCACGCCCGAGAGGATGATGTGGAAGGCCCGCTCCAGGTCGTGCACCCCCTGGAGGAGACGGCCCACCTCTCTCAGGATGGAAAGTTCCCGGACCTTCCGGGACAATTCCTCCTGGGAGGCCACAAGCTGGTCCAGCACGACCCCGAAGGTGGAGTGGATGTCGTGGTCGGCCTGTCTCCGGCCCGTGGCCCGGCCCAGTTGGAACCGGAAGAAGTCGCATTTCAGGCAGAACTTCCTGAGCCGCTCCCCGATCGAGGCCCCTCCGGTGCAGAATCCCGCTGCGTCCTGGGCCCAGCAGGCCTGGGTCTCCTGCCCGTAAAGCGGACATTCCGGCTTGACGCAGGCCGTCAGCTCCCAGCAGGCCTGGGCCCGGAGCTCCGTTTTCCGCTCCTCGTCCATTGAGCTTTTCTGTTTTTCCGTCGTGAACTGTCTAACCGTCAAACTGTCCAACCGTCTTTAACAATGATACGGCGAAATCCCGGGTTTGTCAAGATGCAAGAGGGCGAGGCCACAAAGCCTCACCCTTTCTTACGTCATCCTGAGCTTAACTCAGGATCTCGCTGTTTCACCTCCGCCTCTACCGCACCAGCACCGCCTTCCGGGTCTCGCATCCCGTCCCGTGCTCGAACCTCAGGAAATACACCCCTCCCGGAAGCCTTCGCCCCTTCTCGTCCCTCCCGTCCCAGACGAGCGGGCCGGGCTTTGCGGCCTCCTTGGGGAACTCCCTGACCAGCCTGCCCAGGGCGTCGTAGACCTTCAAGCGTCCCGGGACATTGGCGCTGATTATGGCCCTCTCCCGGAAGGGATTGGGATAGACCCGCAGGCTCGGCCTCATACCGGAGCCCGGTATTTCACTCTCTACTCCCGGGGCATGGAGAAAGACCTTTCCCCAGATGCGTAACGTATTGGCCGCACGCTGGTTGATCGTGTCTACAAACCCCGCATAAGCGAGTATCCACTGCGAGGCCGGCCCGCAGGCGATGGCGGGGTATATCTGGTTCCCTGGTTGGAGCGACGCCGCAAAGGTGTCAATGACTGCACCGCCTGGACTCACTTTAGCCCCGTAGATATCGTAGAACAACCCGCTCCTCGTATCGGACCACACCACTAAATAATTTCCCCTGTCGTAATCCACGGCAGGCATTCCTTGATACCCGGATTCGGTGCAGAGGGCGATTCCTCCAGTGTCCCGGGCCACGCCCGAGGGGCTCACCCGGCAACCATAAATGTCTCGTTCCTCTCCCCCGTTGCGCCGGTCCTCCCATGCGACCAGATAGTTCGCTCCGCCAAAGGCCGCCGCGGGAATGCCCTGGCTGTTCACCGCTGTGGAAACGGGAAATCCCACCGTGTCTAATACAACCCCATCCGGACTTACCCGCGCCCCGTAAATGTCAGAGTCGGTGCTGCTGTTGCGGTAGTCGTACCAGACGATTAGGTAGTTCGTTCCATCAAAAGCCACCGCAGGGCCTCCTTGGCTTTCAATGGCCGTGGAGATGGGAATTCCCCAGGGTTCCAAAACCGTTCCCCCCGGGGTCACTCGAGCTGCATAGATATCGGAATTGCTACCGTTACGATAATCGCTCCACACCACGAGATAATTCGTCCCGTCAAAGGCTACAGAGGGATAGCCTTGTCCCTCACCGACAGCTGAGATGGCTATCCCGTTGGTATCCAGCACCACCCCGCCCGAGCTGATCCGCGCACCGAAAATGTCCATATTTGACCCATTGCGGAGGTCTGCCCATACCGCCAGCCAGTTCGTCCCGTCAAAGGCCACTGCGGGTTGGTTTTGGTTGTTTGCCAAAGTGGAGATGGGTATCGCCATCGGGTCAAGCACCATTCCGCTTCCGCTCACCCGCGTACCGTAGATATCGGATTGCGTATAAGAACCGCTGCGGTAGTCCTCCCACACGGTCAGAAAGTTCCCTCCTCCGTAGGAAACCGAAGGATCGGATTGCCAATAGGCAGCTTTCGAGACCGCGATCCCTGCCGTGTCTAACACCACCCCACCCGGCGTCACTCGTGCACAAAGGATATTTCCATCCGGATTAGCCGGCCACTTCGCCCAGGCCACTAAATAGTTCGTCCCATCAAAAGTCACGGAAGGCGATGTCTCGCTTTCCGTGGAGGTGAAAATCGGGATGCCGTTCGGGTCCAGGACTATTCCTCCCGGTGTCACGCGCGACCCGTAGATGTCTCGGTTGGAACTATTGCGCATGTCTTCCCACACGACTAAATAGTTCGTCCCATCGAACGCCACCTTGGATTGCCTTTGGGAGCTCGGGGCCCCTGAGATGATAAAACCGAGGGTATCCAGCACCACGCCGTCTTGAGTAACCCGAGCGCCGTACAGGTCAGCATTCGAGCTGTTGCGAGTATCGCACCAGGTCACCAAGGTGTTCGTCCCGTCCGAGGCGAGACCGGGAAAGTATTGGTTATTTGGCGCCGTGGAGATGGCGATCCCTGCGGTATCCAGGACCACCCCCGCCGAGCTCACTCGTGCCCCGAAGATATCATTCGTGGATCCGCTGCGCCGGTCCATCCAGGCCGCTATAAAGTTCGCCCCATCGTATGCCACCCTGGGGAATGTCTGATAGGAAGGCGCCAGGGAGATCGGGATTCCTGCCGTATCCAAAACGACTCCCGAAGAGCTCACCCGCGCCCCGTAAATGTTCGCCTCGCCTCCCCCGCTACGCCGGTCATCCCAGACGACCAGGTAATTTCCTCCGTCGAAGGAAATGGAGGGATTCCATTGGTCCAGAAGAGCGGTTGAGATGGCGATGCCGTTTGGGTCCAGCACCCTCCCCTGAGGACTGATCCGGGTTCCGTAGATGTCCGTAGAAGGCCCGCTGCGGTAGTCCTCCCAGACCGCCAAATAGTTCGTCCCGTCAAAGGCCACCACGGGATATATCCCGATGCCCAGAATGGCGATGCCGGCGGTGTCTATGACCACGCCGTCCGGCCTCACCCGGGCCGCATAGATGTCCGAGGACCAGGAGCGCATATCCTGCCAGACGATCAGATAGTTTGTTCCGTCAAAAGCTACGGCGGGATTCCACTGATCTTGCGGAGCTAAGACATAAGCCACATTCGTGTCCAATAGGACCTCGCCAAATTTCATCCCGCTTCCAAGTCCTCTTTCCATAGCTGTCCTGCCCTGGATGCGCCCCAAGGGATTGGGGTATTGGCTCACCCGCTCGATGATTTCCCCCGCATTGAAAGGTGCCTGCACATTGGAATCTCCGGCCCCAGCTTGCCCGGGAATAAAAAAGGATCCCCCCACGAAGAGGATCGTGCTTATGAATGCTTTAGTGAAGGAAATCATTTTAAACCTCCTTCCGTCTCAAGTCCCGCCCAGCGCATGTCTCTGTAAACAGGCTATCCGGTATTATTATAAGCCTCTCCCCCGTAAAAGTCAAGTGGCAGGTTGGATATTTTCGGGGGTTAGGTCCGGGACCTGGTTTCTAAGCTCTTTCTTTGCCTTTCATTACAATGCATTTCCATACATTACAATTCATTACTTTGCCTTTTGCAGGTTACCGGGGAACCCCTATGGGGGCGGTCCCGGAGTGCTCCACAGGTGGGCGAATAGTGGGCGTGCAAGCGTAGTTGAAGCGTACTTGAAGCCTACTTGAAGCGGACTTGAAGACGTGAGAGGAACGCATCTACCCTCCCCCTTTGGGGGAGGGTAGGTTTTGGGGCTGGGGGGTTGAAACGGGGTCGGGGATGGGTATAAACCCCTGTCTCCCCCCTATTCTGCCCTCTAAGGGGCTTTTAAATCGTTTTCAGAGGGGGTTGTCAGGGAGTCCGAACTCTCTGCCAGGCGTCTCAGGCTTTCGTCCCTTTGACTCTCAAGCCGTCTACCAGGACCCAGAGGCAGGCCAAGGCCATCACGGCCAAGAGCGCGATCCCGTTCCACATGAACCACGGCGCGGGCTGGGAGGCGAGCTTCACGGCGTTCCCCCCGCAGGAGACGAGGAAAGCGGCCAGGACATAGAGCAAAGGGTTGTTTCTCCCCGCGAACCGGATAAACAAGAGGCCGATGGCCGTGAACAGAAGCAGGACCCCCAGCCCCAACCCGATCTCAGGCCCGGTCTTAAACGATGGCATCGCCAGCACGGTGAGGACCAAGGCCAGCAGGGCCAGCCCCAAGAACACCCACCTCAGCCTGTGCCGCCAGAAATAGGAACCTATCGCGAACAGGACCAAAGCATAGACCGCCCAGCGAATCCCCCCCAGGAGGGTGCCGAGCACAGGAAGGAAGGAACCCATCCCCTCCGGCACCGAAAGACCGGATACGCTCGTGAACCTCGAAAATTGGGCATCCAGGATGCCATCCAGCTTCATAGCTGCCGCAGCCAGGCCAAGGAGCAGGAGAGCTCCGATCAGGGCATCCCGGGCGTAAACGCCGCGCCCTTTACGATTTAAGACCCTTCCGAGACCGGGCTCCACTCCGAAGGCAATTCCCAACTGGAGCATCCCGAACAGGAATGCCCCGACCGCCCCGACCAGGCCATAGACCACCATCTCGAGGGCAAAGGTGGAGAGGACGATGGAGGTGTTGTACAAAGAGTAAAACGTCGGCAGCCGGTTCAGCCAGGCCAGGGCGGAGACGACCGCTAAGACGGTGGAAAGGGCAAGGACCTTCCTCCAGGGCACCCGCCTTTCCCGGATCCGGAAGATGAACACGAACAGGGAAACGATCAGGAAGAAGAGCCCGATAAGCCCGGCCAGGATGCCGCAGGCCGTCTTCCAGAGAACCTGCTTCTGCCGTTCCCGGACCCAAGCTTCGGGCAGCTTCAGAGTTGTCCCGTAAGATGTGACCTCGCTCCCGGCCAAGCTCACGTAGGCCCGGAACTTTGCCTCTTCCAAGTTCAGATCGCTCCCCTCCTTGGCCTCCCAGGTGAAGTCGTAGTCCCGGCGCGCTTTCTTTTTATCCGAGGAGGATTCCTTGAGCACATAGCCTGTCGTGTCGATCCCCATGGTCCCGAGGGCGCTCACGGCAATGGCTTTGGCCGAATCCTCAGGCAGGTCCGCCCCGGCCTGCTCTTCGGGAAACTCGTGAGCGACCTCGACCACCTCGCCGGTCTTGGGTTTGACCGCGACGCGGTACTCCTCCTTCTGCAGGGGCCGGAAATACCTCGTGTTCCAGGTCGGGATCTTGAGCTGTTCCTCCCAGAACCGGTTCAGATAAGGGATGTCCCTGCGTTGGAGGATGTACTTGCTGGTCAGCGGCCCGAAGGAGCTGTTCTCTGTCGTCACCTTGAGAAAGGAGCTTGCGTCCACGCCCCGGGATGCCAGAGCCTTATCCGCAACCACCCGGGCCCCCTGCCCCGTCAGGTAGAACCGGATGTAGTCCCCGATCTTCGGGACCTTGACCAGAAAAAGCGCCAGGGAGGCCAGTGCGATCACGACCCAAATCAGAATAGCTCTTGTAGAAAGGGGACGGTACCCTGCAGGCAAGACCTCGGCCTCTTCCTTCTCCTTCGTCTCCTCTTTAACCTCCTCGGGTAAAGAGGCCTCCCGGTTCGACATCCCTTCTTCGGAGGCGAAACCCTTCCTGGCCAGGTAGGCCGCCACGCAGAACAGGAGGGGCAGGAGCATGATCCCGGCCGAGACCGACCCGGAGGCGATGAAGTAGGGATTGGTGGAGCGCAGCAGGAGAAGCGCGGTGTAGAGCGCGTCCACCGTGAAATGCCAGACTAGGGCCGCAAAAATCCCCCAACGCAGCATGACGAGCCCCACGATGCATCCCGCCAGCCCCACTTCCAGGCCCCGGATATAGAACGGCTGATTGGGGTACGCCGCATGCCCGAACCCCCAGATGAACGCAGACAGGATGACGGCAAGAGGGGTCCATTTGAGGAGCCCTTTCAGGAACGGGATGGAGAACATCCGAAAAATGAACTCCTCACTGACCGCCGGCATGAACCCCATCAGGAGCACCGCGATCCAGGGGAGCTTCGTGTTCAGGAGGTCGGTGTAGGGGATGTCCGCCGGGGCCCAGGCCCCGAAACGGTTGGCCAGCAGGTAGAAAACAATCTGGTAGGCGAAGAAGAAAAAGGTGAGGGTCAGGCCCAGGACCAGCTCCTTGAAGAAGGTTCGGGTGCGGATCCCCTGAGGGGTGAACAGGTGGACCAGGGAGAGCTTGTCCGGGTAAGCCCTCCGGTAAAGCGGCTCTGCGGCCGCGGTGAGCACGAAGAACATCCCTCCCGCGGCCAGGGAGCTCACCAACACCTGGGCGATCCCCCCGAGGATGAAGCTTCCGAAGGACGTGGTTGTGGGGTAATTGTAGAATGCCGAGGCGTAGGAGTTCAGCATGGACAGGGCCACCAGGACCGCCCCCACCGCGCCTACGCCCAGGGCGAACCGGTACTTGATGTCCCGCCTGGCGATGCGGATCCCGAGCACGACGAGGATGCCCAGGGCCAGCAGGACGAAGAACAGGTTGGCCACGGTCCCTGCCGCCTGATTCAGGGACCTCAGTTTCTGGTAGTCCCGGGACCAGGCCTCGGGCACATGCAGGTACTCGTCGTAGGCCGCGACCTCGTCTCCCTGGAGGGTGACCTCCACCCGGTAGTTCCCGTCTTTGACCTCGAACCCTTTCTCCTTCCAGGTGAAGGTGTGGTCGGCCCGCTTGGGCCGCCCCTCGGTCGTGGCCTCTACGAACTCCAGGGTGGCGGTGTCTCTCCCGGCCACGTTCCGGAGGTAATCCTCGGCCAGAGGCCTGGCCTCGGCCTGGGTCAGGTTCGCACCCGGCAGGGTCTCGGGGACAGTGTGGCCAAAGGAGATGATCTCTCCTTTCGGGCTCACCTCGACCCGGTATTCCTCCTTCTGCAGAGGCACGAACCAGCGGTGCGCCCAGCGCCAGATCCTCACCCGTGTGCCGAACAGGGGGTTCGCCTGGGCCAGGCCCAGCTCCCGCTCCAGAAAGACCTTGGCCTGGTCGTCGTAGGAGAATTGGGCGGCATGACGGTAGCCCGCGAGGGAGTAACCCCGCTCCTGGAGAAAACGCCGGGCGATCTGTTCGCTTCCGGACTGGGTCACCTTGAAATCAATGGAGGCCTCCGGGAAGGCCTTGTAGAAATACCTCAGGCCGAGTGCCAGGCAGGCCGCCGAGATGACCGCACAGACCAGCAGAAACCGATAGTCCTTGCCCGTTAATTTTTGAAGCATGTCCTTCCTCTCACTACGCTCTTCTCTCCGCCCTCAATCCATCTCCTCGGCCAGGCTCTCCCAGCTCGCCCCCTTGGCTCCCAGGGCGCGGAGACCGGAGAGCAGCTCGTCCGGGGAGACCCCGGCCGGGATTTGGAAATTATAGCGTACCAGAAGCTTCCCTTCCTCCTGGCGTTCGTAGGAGACCTGCTTTACAGGGATCCGCTTTTCGCTCAGGAATGCGGTCATTCGCTCGACGGAGAGTTCGGAGGCCAGGGTGTTAATCTCCAGGGTCCCTGCCCGCCTCCTCCCCTCGCGCACGACCGTATCCAATCCGCCCAGGAACATCAGGGTCACGAGGGCCAGGGCCGTGGCCCCCAGGGCCAGAAGATAGGTCCCGAACCCGGTGGCCATCCCGATCCCGGCCATCATCCACAAGGACGCCGCGGTGGTGAGCCCGCGCACCCCGTGCCCTTCCCGGATGATCAAGCCCGCCCCGATGAACCCGATGCCGGTCACGATCTGGGCCGCGATCCGGGTGGGGTCGAAGCCCCCTCCCGGGAACCCGTAGACCGAGACCAGAGTCATCAGGGTCGCCCCCAGCCCCACCAGGATGTGGGTCCTAACACCAGCCGGTTTCCTCGCGCTCGCCCGCTGGAGGCCCAGGGTCAGCCCGAACACCGCGGACAGACCCAGCCTCCCCAACGCCTCCCAAAGTATCATGTCATCCACCTCCTGCTTGAGAGTATACGCCAGACGCCCCGGCAATGTCAAGCAACGTAATCACCTCCAGAGGAAATCCCTAATCCCTTAGACGTGCTTGTGACATAGTGTGAAAAAAGGGCGGCTGTAGGCCGTCCTAGAATACGATCTTTGAAAGGAGAAAAACTCAGGTCTTGGGAGTGAAAATGACCTGACCCGAGGGAAGCCTGGCCTCCCCCCCGCGCTCGTCCGCGGACCGGATGACCGCCCTGGCCAGGTCCATGAAGGCCTTGCCCAAAGGGCCCTCGGGCTGGGAGAGCACCACGGGCGAGCCTTTATCCGTTCCCAGGTTGATCGCCGCGTCCAGGGGAATCTCGCCGAGGAGCGGAACTCCGAGCTCGCCGGCCACCCTCCGCGCCCCCCCCTTGGAGAAGACGCCCGTCTCCTTGCCGCAGTGCGGGCAGACGAAGCAGCTCATGTTTTCCACCAGGCCCAGGACCGGCGTTTCCACCTGCTGGAACATCCGCAGGCCCCGCCGGGCGTCGATCAAGGCCACGTCCGAGGGGGTCGTGACGATGAGGGCCCCGGTCAGGGGGATAGACTGCACCAGGGTGAGCTGGGCGTCCCCGGTCCCGGGGGGAAGGTCGATCACCAGATAATCTAGGTTGCCCCAAACAACCTTTTTCAGGAACTGGGTCACGAGCTGCATGACCATCGGGCCGCGCCAGATGACCGGGGTGTCGTCCTCCAGAAGAAACCCGATGGACATGAGCTTCAAACCGTGCTTCTGGACCGGGACGAGGAGGTCCTCGCCCAGGACCTTGGGCTGCTCGCTCACGCCCAGGATCGTGGGCAGGCTTGGGCCGTAAACGTCGGCATCGCAGAGCCCGACCTTGTGGCCCAGCTTCGCCAAGGCGCAGGCCAGGTTCACCGCGATCGTAGACTTGCCCACCCCGCCCTTTCCGCTGGCCACCGCGATCGTGCGCTTGACCCCCGGGATGGGCGCCCGGTTCGCCCAGGGGTCGCCGCCCCGGGCCTCGGGCTTGGCTTCTTTCTTTCGGACCTCCATCTCGATGTCCACCACCCCGGGCACGGCGCGCAGGGTCTCGTGGACCCTCTGGGTGATGTCCCGGGTTATCTCCTCCTTGTCCGTGGGCAGGTCCAGGACTAAGCGAACCTTGCCCCCTTCCAGTGCGAGCTCCTTCACGATCCCGAAGGACACAAGGTCCCGGCTGAAGCCGGGATATCTGACTTTCTTCAATGCGGCTAATATGTCTTCTTTAGTAAGCATGAATTCATTTGGGAATTGTAAAACATCTGGTAGCTATGGTAGACTGGTATCCAGATGGGAGTT
>CAYGWX010000008.1:0-68954 GCA_964353855.1 uncultured bacterium
AAATACTCAACTTCCACAACCCTGTTTTAGTCCAGTTTAACGGGGGCCAGTCCGAAAAGGCTTAACCAGAGGGTTATTCTTACCCTCGCCATCTGTTTCACCTTCGGAGGCTTAGACCTCTACCCATGCTAAACCCGGAAGAAACTTCAAACATAATGACATTAACCAAACCCTTAGACTGCCTGTGGCCTTCAGCTTTTTGTCTTCTTTTTTCCACTGCTCCCGATGTCCGTAAACCGTCATTCTGCGATTTTCTTCATTAGTCCTTGACTTTTTTTGCCATAAGAGTATAATTATAGGTTAATTATAGGAGAAACCATGAAGCGAATCTTCCTCCTTTGGAGTTTAATTACCCTCCTTTTTCTCCCCTCTTGGGCTGAACCGGCCAAGAGGCCCCTCATCTTCCATGCCAAGTTTGAGGGCGCCATTGGCCCCATTTCCTCCAAGTATTTTACGGAATCCATCCACCGGGCCGAGGGGGGTGGTGCCGAGTGTTTGATCATCGGACTGGATACCCCCGGGGGCCTGGACGAGTCCATGCGCGAAATCATCAAGGGCATGCTTGCTTCCGAGATTCCCATTGTAGTCTATGTCTCCCCCCGTGGCTCCCGTGCTGCCTCAGCCGGGGCCTTCATCACCTTGGCCGCACATGTCGCGGCCATGGCCCCGTCCACCAACATTGGCGCAGCCCATCCCGTGGCCTTCGGCGGGGGTAAAATAGACAGCACGATGGGCGAGAAAGTAGCCAATGATGCCGCGGCTTACATTCGCACGATCGCCGAGAAGCGGGGCCGGAACGCGGACTGGGCCGAGCAGGCCGTGCGCCAGAGCGTGTCCCTGACCGAGACCCAGGCCCTGGAGGAAAAGGTGATCGACCTCATCGCTCCCAGCTTCCTGGCCCTGATGGACTCCTTGGACGGACGCAAGGTCCAGATGCCCTCCGGCGAGCGCACCCTGAGCACTAAGAACGCCGAGGTCCAGGATATTCCGATGGGCATCCGCTACCGCCTCCTCTTGGCCGTCTCCAATCCCAACATCGCCTACTTCCTGCTGATGATCGGGATGCTCGGGCTTTACTTCGAGTTCTCCCATCCCGGGGCCATCCTGCCCGGGGTAGTGGGCGCGATCTGCCTCATCCTGTTTCTGTTCTCGCTCCAGACACTGTCCCTGAACGTGGCCGGTCTGCTTTTGATTATCCTGGCGACCGTCTTATTCATCGTGGACATCAAGGCACCGACCCATGGCGTCCTAACCACAGGAGGGATTATTTCCATGATCCTGGGTTCTGTTATGCTCTTCAACGCCCCGGAGCCTGCCCTTCGGGTCTCTTGGAGCGCCATCATCCCCACGGTCCTGGTGGTCTCGGCCTTCTTCATCTTCGTCCTGGCCAAGGGGCTCCGGGCCCAGACCCGCAAGCCGACCACGGGCAAACCAGGCCTGGTCGGTGAAATCGGAGAAGCTCGCACCCGGATCGGTGCGGAAGGCACGGTGTTTGTGTCCGGAGAGCATTGGAGGGCCGCTTCGGATAGCCCCATCGAGGTGGGTGAGAAAGTGCGGGTCCTTTCCGTAGACCGCCTTGTTCTGAAGGTGGAGAAGGCCTGAGTGCTCCTTTTCTTCATCGCCAGCCTTCTGGCTGTTGCACTCGTTGCCATCTCCTTCAAGCGCGTCCCGGATTACGAGCGTCTGGTCCTTTTTCGCCTAGGCCGGCTCACCGGAGTCAAGGGTCCCGGCTGGATCTTTGTATTCCCCTCGGTGGATAAAGTTCTCAGGGTCGAGGTCACGCCCCCGCCGGTGGGCAAGTCCCATTCCAAGAACTTGGTTTCCATGGAAGAAGCTGACAAGGCAATCTCTCAAGGCGTATTGAGGAAACAAGGACTCACTGACTCCGAGGTAGACAAGACCTCGGGCACCGTGGTGGTGGAAGGAATCCGCTGGAATGCCTTTTCTTCGGGATGGATTCAGACCGCGGCTCCGGTCTTTGTCATCGGCGTGGAGAAACTTCGCCTCAAAATCACTCGCGGAGGAGAATGATTGGAGGAACTTTTTTCACTCAACAGCCTTAAGAGTCAGAGAAGTCTACAGTCTTTTTTCAAGCTGACAGCTAACAGCTTAAACCCAACAGCGTTTTAAGGAGGTTCCCATGACCGTCGGTCTGAGCATCGTCATCCTGTTCTTGCTGTTCATCTTGGCCAACTCTCTCCGCGTGCTCCGGGAATACGAGCGCGGCGTCATCTTCCGCTTGGGTCGGCTCATCGGGGAAAAGGGGCCGGGACTCATCCTCCTCATCCCCATCGTGGATCGCATGGTCAAGGTTTCCCTGCGGGTAGTGGCCATGGACATCCCGCCCCAGGACGTCATCACCCACGACAACATCTCCATCAAGGTCAACGCGGTGCTGTACTTCCGGGTGATGGACTCCCGCCGGGCCGTGGTCAATGTGGAGGACTACCATTACGCCACCAGCCAGATGGCCCAGACTACCCTGCGCAGCGTCCTGGGCGAGCACGAGCTGGACGACCTCCTGGCTCAACGGGAGAAGATCAACCTGCAGCTCCAGAAGATCATCGACGAGCGCACCGACCCCTGGGGCATCAAGGTCTCCGCCGTGGAGGTCAAGGACGTGGACCTGCCTCAGGATATGCAGCGGGCCATCGCGAAGCAGGCCGAGGCCGAGCGGGAGCGCCGTGCCAAGGTCATCCACGCCGACGGGGAGTTCCAGGCCGCGACAAAGCTCAAGGACGCCGCTTCGGTCATGGCCCAGGAGCCGGTAACGGTTCAGCTCCGTTACCTCCAGACCCTGGCCGAGATAGCCGTGGAGAAAAACTCCACCATCATCTTCCCGGTGCCGATCGATATCTTTAACACCTTCACCAAATGGCTTGAGAAAAAATCCCAGTAAGGGGATCCTTCCTCTAAAAATAACAATGTTCCGGAAAGCGAGATTCCTCCTCGCCGCGGTTCTTTTGTCCCTCCCTGCCGTTTCTTGGGGACAGGTTGCGGTCCCGGACACGCACCACGTCCACCGGCAGCGCCTGATCGGCTCGCGGGCCAAGACCGGCATGTTCCACGCCAGCATCCTCTATTACCATGCCGACCCCGTCCGCAAGCTGGACTTCATCCTGGCGAAGCAGAACGCCGAGGAGATCTTTCGTGCTCTGGACCTGATCGAGAAAAATACCCTGGCCCTGCAACAGGAAGTTTCTTTTGAGATTACACAGGGGGATAAAGAGATTCTAACCGAGGACATCCGCGGCACCCTGGACACCTGTTTAAAATCCCGGACCGAGGTCGATGCCTTGAAGGTGGAATTGAGGCGCGTCCTGCCCAGCCAGGAGGCCGTGCGCAAACACGCCCAGGTCCTTTTCCACCTGATGAAGAAAATCCTGGGCTATCACCAGTCGGCGGAGGCCAAGTTCGAGATCCAACCCACCCCCGACCCGCCTGAACCAAAGGACTAAAAGAAAGAGAACGATGGACAAAAAGCAGATGCTGGACATGTGGGAGAAGCTGGGCAATTCGCAGAAGGTGACGCTCAAGGCGGTGGCCTCCATTCCGGACGGCCGACTGGACTGGCGGCCTTGCCCCCAGGTGCGCACCGTGAAGGAGCTGGTCCGGCACATCTTTGTCTGGGAGCGCCTTTGGGCTCGGGCGGCCAAGTCCGGCGTGCTCACCCAGAAGGATGCCGAGAAGGAGGAATCTACCGCACTCAAGGACAAGCGGGAGCTTACCGCCTACGCCAAGAGGGTGCACAAGGAGGCCACGGGCATCGTGAAGAAGCTTACCGAGCGAGATCTCAAGAGGAAGGTCAAGCTCTTCTTCGGGATGGAGCTTCCGGCCGGCGTCTGCATCGCTACCATTTACGACGAGCACTGGCACCACCGCGGTCAGCTCTACGTCTATCTGCGACTCTTGGGGGTCGAACCCCCGTTCGTTTACGGGACGGAATAAACGCTTGAACCTTTGAGCTTTCCGCAGTCGGGCAAATTAGGGCATTTTTTTACAGAGGTGGGCCGCCCGAACGTTTCGGGGCGGCCCACTGCGCCATTTCTTAAGGGTTCTCGTCGTCAGGCATCATCAAACACTTTTGCATGAATTCTAACGTCTGATGTCTGGAGTTGATTTCCCATGATCGATTTCTCCCTCGCCGAAGACCATCACCAAGTTGCCCAGGTCGTCCAGGAGTTCGGCAAGAAGCACGTCCTCCCGGACATCAAGGAGCGCGACCAGGAGAAGCGTTTCGACTGCTCCCTCTTTAAGAAGATGGCCGAGCTCGACCTCCTGGGCATCTGCATTCCCGCGAAATACGGCGGGGCCGGTATGGATTACATCAGCCTGGGCGTGGCCTGTGAGGAATTGGAGTATTTCGATACCTCCGCGCGGGTAGTGCTTTCGGTGCACACCGGTTTGAACAGCATGAACCTCCTGGGGCTTGGGCCAATGAGGACCAGAGACAACGCTACCTGGTCCCTCAGGCCAAGGGGGAGAGGATCGCGACCTTCGGGCTGACTGAGCCCAACGCCGGTTCGGATGTGGTCGGCATCCAATCCACGGCCCGGAAGGATAGCGATCATTATATCTTGAACGGTGAGAAGATGTGGATCTCCCTGGCGGACGTGGCGGACAACTTTCTCGTCTTCGGCTGGACGGATCAGGAGAAGAAGAAAGCCCGTGACCATACAGGTCTCTCAGCTTTCATCGTGGAACGGGGGATGCCGGGCTTCTCCTCCGGAACTCTGCATGATAAATGGGGCATCGAGGCCGGGAACACGGGCCACTTCGCCCTGCAGGATGTCCGGGTGCCCCGGGAAAACCTGGTGGGCAATGAAGGCGAGGGGTTCAAGATCGCGATGTTCTCGTTGGAACAGGGCCGTTACACGGTGGCCGCTGGAGCGACCGGTCTCATTCGGGCTTGCCGGGATGCTTCCGTGAAGTATTGCCAAGAGCGCCGGACGTTTGAGAGAGAAATCGGAGAGCATCAGCTCGTGAAACAGATGATCGCTGAGATGGCCCGGGACTACGAAGCTTCCCGGCTCCTCTGGCTGCGCGCGGGGTGTCATAAAAACCAGGGCCAACCGAATATGCGGGAGACCTCCCTGGCCAAGTGGTTTGCTTCCGTGGCTTCGGAACGCTGCGCCTCGGATGCCGTGCAGATCCACGGCGCCTATGGATATTCCGACGATTACCCCGTGGGAAGGTTTTACCGTAACGCTAAGGGCGGAGTGATCTACGAGGGCACCCGGGAGATCATGACCCTTCTTCAGGCGGATTACGCACTGGGCTACCGCCAGGACAAGCCCAGACGTTGCGAGCTTCCGAAGTGGGAAGAGAAGTAGACCCCCCCATCCTCATTGAAAAGGAAGGTTTAGATGTTCAAGGAATTCAAGGAGTTCGCCATGCGGGGCAACGTTCTCGACATGGCCATCGGGATCATCATCGGCGCTGCCTTCGGAAAGATCATCACTTCCATCGTCAACGACATCCTCATGCCGCCTCTGGGCCTGATCCTCGGCAAAGTGGATTTCTCGAGCCTGTTCATCAATCTCTCGGGCCAGGCGTACCCCACCTTGGCGGCGGCCAAGGCTGCTGGCGCTGCGACCATGAATTACGGCCTGTTCATCAACACCGTGATAGACTTCCTCATCGTGGCCTTCGTGATCTTCCTCCTGGTCAAGCAGGTCAACCATTTCAAAAAACAGCCGGCCCCGGCCGCGCCCCCGACCCGGGAATGTCCGTTCTGCCTGTCCGCGGTCCCGCTCAAGTCGACCCGCTGCGCGTTCTGCACCTCGGAGCTCAAGTCCTCACCGTCGTAAGGTGAGGGAATCATTATCAAAGGCCACAGGAAGAGCGGGACAGTTAGATCTATTCCAGGCGGGTAACACCAGCCTTGCCCTTCACGGCTGGGAAAAGTAAGTCTCATCATTGGATAAGGTAAGAGCATCAATTTGGCTAAGGAACTTACAGGCATGAAAGACTACCATCCTCGTCGCCCGGAGAAGATGATGCCGGAAAAGGCCGAGCTCCTCGAAGTCATCCAGGGCCAGAAGTTCATGACCCTTGCGATGTGCAAAGGCGATGATCCCTATCTGGCCACTATCAACTATGTCTACGATGTGGCGCAGAACTGCTTTTTCTTCCACTGCTCTCCGGTGGGGAAGAAGATGGATTACTTGAAGGCCAACCCGAAGGTCTGGGGGGTGGTGGTCGAAGACCGGGGCTACCTGGACGGGGAGTGCAATCACGCCTACCGGTCGGTTCAGTTCGCCGGTAGGGCTGAGATCCTTGCGGATTCCGAGGCGAAGCGCCAGGGCTTGACCCGGTTGATAGACGCTCTGGAAAATAAACCCGAACCCGTTAGGCAACGCTTGCTCGGGAAAAACGACCTGAGCGGCGTGGGGGTCGTGAAGATCCACGTCCTGGAGATGACCGGAAAGATGAATCCCGCGAAGAAGGAGGAGGTCGTTTCATGAAGCCCAGGAAGATCCGGGAGGGGGTGTTCTGGATGGGGGCCGTGGACTGGGAGCGGAGGCTTTTCGATGCCCTGATCCCCCTGCCCGACGGGACCAGTTACAATGCCTACCTGGTCCAGGGGAGCGAGAAAACGGCCCTCCTGGACACGGTGGACCCGAGCAAGGCGGAGGAACTTCTGGAGCAGTTGAAAAATATGCCCCGAATCGATTATATTATAGCACATCACGCCGAGCAGGACCACTCCGGCTCCCTGCCCATGGTTTTGGAGAAATACGCCGGGGCCAGGGTCCTGGCCACGGCCAAAGGGGTCGGGATGCTTCGGGATCACCTGCTCATTCCCGAGGAGCGGTTCCAGGTTGTGGAGGATGGACAGGCCCTCTCCCTGGGGGGGAAGACCCTTCGCTTCCTGCACACCCCCTGGGTGCACTGGCCGGAGACGATGTGCAGTTACCTGGTCGAGGAGAAAATCCTATTCTCCTGCGACTTCTTCGGCTCGCACCTGGCGACCACGGATCTCTACGCCGATGAGGCCCGGGTCTACGAGCCGGCTAAACGCTACTTCGCCGAGATCATGATGCCCTTTCGGGCGCAGATCCAGAAGAACCTGGAAAAGGTCGAGGCCCTGGAGCTTTCCCTGATCGCGCCCAGCCACGGCCCGGTATATGCCAAGCCCGAGTTCATCCTTTCGGCCTATAAGGACTGGGTCTCCTCGGAGCCCGGCAACCGGGTGATCGTTCCCTACATCTCCATGCACGGCAGCCTCCAGGCCATGGTGGATCGTCTGGTGGGAGCCCTGGTTGACCGCGGAGTTCAAGCCGAGCCTTACGATCTATCGGTGACCGACATCGGAAAGCTGGCCACGGCCATGGTGGATACCGCTACTGTGGTCTTCGGCACTCCGGCGGTGCTGGGCGGAGCCCATCCACACGTAGTCACCGCAGCCTATCTGGCGGATGCCCTGAGGCCCAAGGCCCTTTTCGCTTCGCTCATCGGGTCCTACGGCTGGGGAGCCAAGCTTGCTGAGCAGGTGCAGGGATTGGTGTCGCACCTCAAGGTTGAATTTTTACCCCCGGTGCTCTGCAGGGGCTTTCCCAGAGAGGAAGATTTCAAGGCCTTGGTGGATCTGGCCGAAGCCATCGCCCAGAAGCACAGGGAACGAAACTTATCCTGATATCTGAGAATCACGGACCCCAAAAATCTCAATCATTAAGCAGGAGGAAAAAAGAGGACATGAAAAGGGCAGTATTCGTAACACTCGTCTTCGCTCTGGCCATGGGTTTGGGCTGCAAGTCCGGCCCCAAGGTCATCAAGATCGGCGTGGCCGGGCCGATGACGGGGGACCAGGCCAAGATGGGCATGGATTTGGTGAACGGCGTATCCCTGGCTGTGGACGAGTGGAACGCCAAGGGCGGCGTCCTGGGAGCGAAAGTCGAGATCGTGAAGGGCGACGACCGCCGGGACCCCAAGGAGGCCAACTCCCTGGCCCAGAAACTGGTGAACGACGGCGTGGTTGCGGTGGTCGGACACTTCAACTCCTCCTGCTCCATCCCGGCCAGCCTGATCTACCACGAGAACAAGGTTCCGCAGATCAGCCCGGCCTCGACCAACCCCCAGCTCACCCAGCAGGGCTTCGGCAGCGTGTTCCGCACCTGCGGCCGGGACGACCAGCAGGGCTCTGTGGGCGCTAAGTTCGTGCTCCAGGTCCTCGGGAAGAAGAGAATCGCGGTCCTTCACGACAAGACGACCTACGGGCAGGGCCTGGCGGACGAGTTCAAGAAGGCCCTGGATGACTCAGCCCAGGTCGTTATCTACGAGGGCATCATCCAGGGGGACAAGGACTTCAAGGCCGTCCTGACCAAGGTCAAGCAGGCCAAGCCCGAGGTGGTCTATTTCGGGGGCATCTATCCCGAGGCCGGGCTGTTGGTCCGGCAGATGAAGGACCTGGGGATCAAGACCGACTTCGTTGCCGGGGACGGGGTGATCGACCCGGAGTTTCTGAAGATCGCCGGAGATGCCGCCCTGGGGTGTTACCTCTCCTTCGGCCCCTCGGTCAAGGAGCTCCCCACGGCCAAGCGCTTCATCGAGGCCCACCAGGCGAAGTACGGGGAGATCGGCCCTTATTCAGTTTACTCTTACGATGCGGCGAACATCATCCTGACAGCGATCCAGGCGGCCGGAAAGCCGGACGGGGACAAGATCGCCGAGGAGATCCACAAGATCAAGTACGACGGCGCCATCGGCACCATCCAGTTCGACCCCAAGGGCGATGTGCTCAAGGCCCCCTACATCTTCTGGCAGGTCCAGAAGGTCGCGGGCCCGGACGGCAAGGAGAAACTGGACTTCGTGCCCTGCAAGGAGCAGGCGCAATAAAAAGACTCATTGCAAAATGACCACTTAGCATTTTAAAATGCAAAATGTTCAATGCGGAATGTAGGATGAGGCAGTTCAAGATAAGGCCTAATTAGGTGTTTCTTCAACAACTGGTCAACGGCCTGACCGTGGGCTCAGTGTACGCCCTGATCGCCCTGGGCTATACCATGGTCTACGGCATCCTGGAGTTCATCAACTTCGCCCACGGGGAGATTTACATGGTCGGGGCCTACCTCGGCATCATCGCCGTGGCCCTGGCCACGTCCCTGGGCCTGGGAGGGTTTCCCATCCTCCTCCTCGTCATCGCCTTCGTGTTCGCGATGGCCTTCTCGGCCTCCTGGGGAGTGACCATCGAGCGATTAGCCTACCGGCCCCTTCGCCAGGCCCCGAGGCTGGCCCCTCTGATCTCGGCCCTGGGGGTCTCCATCTTCCTGCAGAACTTCGTGATGGTCACCCAGGGAACCCGGGACAAGGTCTTCCGCCTCACCGAGCATCCCCTCCCGCTGACCAGCGGAAGCATCACCTTCGGCTCGACCCAGATCTCCTTCGTCCAGGTGATGATCATGGGCACGGCGGTTTTCCTGATGATCCTGCTGTCCCTGTTCATCGGCAAGACCAAGCTGGGCAAGGCGATGCGGGCCACAGCCCAGGACCAGAAGATGGCCTATCTGGTGGGCATAGACATCAACCGGGTCATCTCGGTAACCTTCCTGATCGGGTCAGCCCTGGGCGCGGCGGCCGGGGTGATGGTCGCGCTGTACTACGGGCTGGTGAATTTCTTCATCGGATACATCGCCGGGATCAAGGCCTTCACGGCCGCGGTCCTGGGCGGGATCGGGAACGTCCCCGGGGCGATGCTGGGAGGCATCATCCTGGGCCTGGTGGAGAGCTTCGGGGCAGGCTACCTCTCCAGCGAATACAAGGATGTCTACGCCTTCGTCATCCTGGTCGTCTTCCTCATCTTCCGTCCCCAGGGCCTGCTGGGCGAGCGGGTGAGCGAGAAGGTCTAAATGAACCTCCTTAAACGTCTGGGCTGGGCGCCCTGGCTGGGCTTCCTGGTCCTTCCCTTCGGGGGATGGAAGCTGGCCCTGGGCCTGGCCGGGGCTATCCTCGTCCTGATCCTTCTGACCCCGGTCTGGGAGGCCGTGCGCCGCGGCCTTACGCACACAAGCCAAGCGATTTCAGAGAGAGTCGGCCGGACCGGCAGACCTCTTCAGGCCGGGTCCAGGGTCGGATTCGTCATCCTGCTCCTCATCCTGCCGCTCGTCCTCAACCGCTACTTCGTGGACGTGGCGGTCCTGGCCGGGATCTACATCGTCCTGGCCCTGGGCCTGAACATCGTGGTCGGCCTGACCGGGCTCCTGGCCCTGGGGTTCATCGCCTTCTACGCGGTCGGAGCATATGCCTATGCGCTGCTTTGGCTGCACTTCAAACTGCCCTTCTGGCTGGGCCTGCCCATCGGAGCCCTGGTCGCCTGTCTCTTCGGGGTCCTCCTGGGGAGCCCGGTGCTCCGGCTGCGCGGGGATTACCTGGCCATCGTGACCCTGGGTTTCGGGGAGATCACGCGCATCGTCCTGAACAATTGGGACGAGGTCACCCGGGGGCCGAACGGCATCCTGGGCATCCAGCGCCCCATCCTCTTCGGTTTCCAGTTCCGGCAGCCGATGCACTACTATTACCTCATCCTGCTGATGGTGGTCCTGACCATCTTCGTGGTCCGGCGCCTGGAGCGCAGCCGCATCGGCCGCGCCTGGGTTGCGGTCCGGGAGGACGAGACCGCGGCCCGGGCCATGGGCGTGAACGTGACCGCGATGAAACTTTTGGCCTTCGCCGTGGGCGCTGCCTTCGCGGGATTAGCGGGAGTTTTCTTCGCCGGCAAGATGACCTTCATCTCCCCGGAGTCCTTCACCTTCATGGAATCCGTGATGGTGCTGTGCATGGTGGTTCTGGGCGGGATGGGGAGCATCCCCGGGGTCATTCTCGGGGCGGTCCTCTTGATCATCCTGCCCGAGGCTCTGAGGCAGTTCCAGCTCTACCGCCTTCTGGTCTTCGGAGGGGCCATGGCCATGATGATGGTCTTCCGTCCCCAGGGCCTGATCCCCAGCAAGAGGAGGAAGATGGAGCTGGTTCATGATGAGAAGTAGAGAGTAGAAAGTAGAGAGTAGAGAGAACAAACTATATATAGAGAGAGGTTCTTCGGTAAGGGGCGGGACCACAAGATATAGTGGTCCCCCTTCTCAGGGGACGTAAGCAGGTCCGACAAAGCTCAGTTATCCCGTTTATAGACGAGACAGGCTCGGAAGGGGGACCTCCGAAAGGCCTCCTAAATCTCAAGGGGTTTCCGAGGTATTCACGCGATACTCACGCCGTATTCACGCGCTCCCCTCCCACATATAGGGAAATGAGGGGGAAAGGAGGGCTTAGAACACTATATGTTGTGGTTAGTTAAAAAGAATCAAGACGAAAGGAAAACGTCGTTGTTTCGTGGTTCAAAAAGCATTGTCCTGATAGGCCTTATCCTCCTCGTCGCGAGCGGGGCGTTAGCAGAACCCACGGGGAGTATCCTTGGTAGGGTGACAGACGCTAAGACGGGCGTGGTGCTACCCGATGCAGACGTGTTTATCTTGGACACAAAGAAGAATGCTGTTACGGATGAGAACGGCTACTTTGTAATAGAAAATGTTCCAGTAGGTACTTATACCCTTAAAGTTAAAATAATTGGATATAAAGTTTCAGAAAAAACTGAAGCTACCGTTAACCAAGGCCGCACTACAATACAGGATTGCAAACTTGAACTGAAGAATCCCCCGTTAGAAGGTTCTACGACTATTGTTTCCACTGGTAAAATTACCGGCAAAGTGGAGGATGAAGGAACGTGGGAAGGACTGCCGATGGCGAAAGTGATTATAGTCGGCACAAAAATAAGCGTTACTACGGATTTGGACGGTAAGTTCACAATTGAAAACGTACCTGGTGGAACTTATAGACTTGAAGCAACGATGGTAGGTTTTAAGAGTTCAGTGGCAAAGCGCGTTCTTGTTATCCCAGGAAAAACCACGGTTAAAAAACTCAGACTAGAGATGGTTGTGTTTAAAAATTTTGTATTTTATTAAACATGACTCTCCTTGAAGCCAAGAAAGTCACCAAACACTTCGGGGGCCTGAAGGCCCTCCACGAAGTGGACTTGAACGTCTCCTCAGGCGAGATCGTGGGGATGATCGGGCCCAACGGGGCGGGCAAGACGACCTTCTTCAACTGCATCACGGGCATGCACCAGGCCACGAAGGGCGAGATCCAGTTCCACGGGAAGCACAGCCTGTGCGGCAAGCGCCCGGACGAGATCGCCAAATTGGGCATCGCCCGCACCTTCCAGAACATCCGCCTGTTCGGGGACATGACCGCCCTGGAGAACGTGATGCTGGGCCGGCACTGCCGGACCAGGGCCGGGTTCTGGGGCGCGGTGTTCACGCCCCCGGGTGTGCTCAAAGAGGAGCGCGAGACCGTGAAGCGGAGCCACGAATTGCTCTCCTTCGTGGATCTGGCGGACTACGCCCAGGAGCGGGCCCGGAACCTGCCCTACGGGCTTCAGCGCAGATTGGAGATCGCCCGGGCCATGGCCACAGAGCCGTCGCTCCTGTTCCTGGACGAGCCCGCGGCCGGGATGAACCCTCAGGAGGTGGGGGGCTTGATGGCCCTGATCCGCAGGATCCGGGACTCCGGGATCACCATCCTCCTGATCGAGCACCACATGAAGGTCGTGATGGGGATCTGCGAAAGGGTCGCGGTGCTGGATTACGGCCTGAAGATTGCGGAGGGGGCACCCGCAGAGATCCAATGCGACCCCAAGGTCATCGAGGCCTACCTGGGCAAAGACGAGGAGTGCATCACCTAAATGGGGTTAGACGGTTGGACGGTTAGGCCGTTCGACGGTAAAAGAGGTTTCCCGGTTCGACGAACAACGAACAACCAAAAACCGACCACTTTATTTTGAACGATCAGCCGACACCGGTATTAGAGCTCAAAGGGGTCCGCACGCATTACGGCCGGATAGAAGCCCTGAAGGGCATCTCGCTGCACTTGAAGAAGGGCGAGATCGTGACCCTGATCGGGGCCAACGGCGCGGGAAAGACCACCACCCTGATGGCCATCTCCGGGGTCGTGAAGCGCACCTCCGGGGAGGTGTTCTACGAGGGCAAATCCACCTCAGGGATGAGCCCCCAGGCCCTGGTCGCGGCCGGCATCTCCCAGGTGCCCGAGGGCCGGAGGATCTTTCCCCGCCTGACGGTCCTGGAGAACCTGGAAATGGGGGCGTTCACCCGCAAGGACAAGGCCGGCATCCGGCAGGACCTGGAGATGGTTTTCTCCCAGTTCCCGATCCTCAAGGACCGGAGAAGCCAGAAGGGCGGCACGCTTTCGGGAGGGGAGCAGCAGATGCTGGCCATCGCACGGGGCCTGATGGCCAAGCCCAAGCTCCTGCTCCTGGACGAGCCCTCCCTGGGCCTGGCTCCGCTCCTGGTGGAGCAGATCTTCCAGATCATCGCCGGGATCCAGAAGCAGGGCGTGACCATCTTCCTGGTGGAGCAGAACGCGCTCAAGGCGCTCAGGGCCGCGGACCGGGGTTACGTCCTGGAGAACGGGGCCATCGCCCTGGAAGGCAAGGCGAGCGAGCTTCTTCAGAACGAGAAAGTCAAGGCGTCCTATCTGGGAGCGTAGCGTGTCTCGAGGCTTGGATGTTGCAGCCGATCTAAAATCCGAAGTCCAAAATCCAAAATGAAAAACAAGATCCTGCTCGTCTCCAGCGATCACGAGACCTGGACCTGGGCCTCCCGGATCCTCACCGAGCGGGGCCACGAGGTCATCGAGGCCTACAACGGGGAAGAGGGCCTGATCCTGGCCCGGCAGGAGATGCCGGACCTGATCGTGGCCGACATGGCCCTGCCCCGGATGGACGGCCTGGAGATGAGGCGCCGCCTGCTCTCGGATCCGCTCGTGGCCTCCCTGCCCGTGATCCTGATCGTGGACCGGGAGGAGGTCGCCGGGCACCTGGAAGTCCTCCAGACCCTGGTGGAGGATTTCCTGATCCGTCCCCCCCTGGTGGCCTCGGAGTTCGTGCTTCGGGTGGAGCGGGCCCTGGCCTCGGGCACCCGCGAGCGGGACCCCAGACGGGACATCCAGGACACCCTCCTGAAGCTCACCCACCGCGAGCTCTCCCGGGCCTACGCGGAGCTGCAGAACGTCACCGTGGACATCATCAAGTCCCTGGCCATGGCCCTGGAAGCCCGGGACGCCTATACCCGCGGCCATTCCGGGCGGGTGGGCCAGTATGCCGCGGCGCTGGGGCGCGCCCTGGGCTGGAAATCCCACGAGGTGGCCGACATCGAGACCGTCGGGGTGCTGCACGACATCGGGAAGATCGGGATCTCGGACCGCATCCTCCTCAAGCCCCGGAAGCTGACCCCGGCCGAGTTCGAGATCATGAAGAGCCATCCCCGGATGAGCGCGGAGATCCTCACCCCCCTGCCCAATCTCCAGCACCTCCTCCCGGCCATCCGCTACCACCACGAGTTCTACCAGGGCGGGGGGTACCCCGAGGGCCTGGTGGGCGAGGCCATCCCTTTGGGCGCGCGGGTCATCCTGATCGCCGACGCCTATGAAGCGATGACCTCGGACCGCACCTACCGCAAAGGCCCGGGGCACGTCTGGGCCCTGGACCAGCTCAAGCGCTACGCCGGCAAGCAGTTCGATCCCCAGCTCGTGCCCATCTTCGAACAGGTCGCCGCCCAGCTTCCCCCGGCCCAGAGAAAGTTGGAGGCGGGGAGCGGGGGGTGATCGGAACAGGCGACATCATGGGGCGAGCAAGGGAAGGTTACTTGGAAATAATAAATCCGCATTCCAAAATCCAAAATCGAAAATGAGAAATGTATCTTAGCCGCCTGGAGCTGTTCGGTTTCAAGTCGTTCCCTTACCACTTAGAACTGGAGCTGGGCGCGGGCCTTACGGCCATCGTGGGCCCGAACGGCTGCGGCAAGACCAATCTTCTGGACGCGATCCGCTGGGCGATGGGCGAGCAGAGCGCCAAGACCCTGAGGAGCGAGTCCATGGAGGACGTGATCTTCAGCGGGACCAAGGACCAGAAGCCCCTGTCCCTGGCCGAGGCCACCCTGATCTTCAACAACGAGGACCGCGGCCTGCCCGTGGACTACAGCGAGGTGGAGATCACCCGCCGGCTTTTCCGGTCCGGGGAGAGCGAGTACTACCTGAACAAGCAGCTCTGCCGCCTGAAAGACCTCACCGACCTGCTCCTGAACACCGGGCTGGGCGCGGACAGCTATGCCGTGATCGAGCTCCGGATGATCGACGCGGTGCTGTCCGAGGACCCCGGCGAGCGCCGGCTCCTGTTCGAGGAGGCCGCGGGCGTGGCCAAGTACCGCCGGCAGAGGAGGGAGACCCTGCGCAAGCTGGAGGCCACCGAGGCCGATCTCCTGAGGCTCAGCGACATCGCCAGCGAGGTGGAGAAGCGGGTCCGCTCCCTCAAGCGGCAGGTCCGGCAGGCCGAAGCCTACCAGGAGCTCAGGGCCGGGCTCATCGAAAAGGAGAAGCTCCTGGGCGGGCGGACCCTCTTCGCCCTGGACCGGGAGGAGAAGGTGCTCCAGGAGGAGGGCGGGAGGCTTTCCTCGGCGCGGGAGGAGCAGGCCCGGGCCCTGACCCGCAAGGAGACCGAGACCGAGGACCTGCGCCTGAAGATCCAGGCCAACGAGGACGGCCTGACCCGGGTCCAGGAGAAGCTGGACGGGGTCTCGGACCAGCTCCGCACCCTGGAGCAGGAAGCCGCGGGCGCCCGGGAGAGGCGGGAGGGGCTGGAGCGGGGCATCGCGGACCGGGAGCGGGACATCCGCGACCTCCTGGAAAGGATCGGCACGGCCGAGGCCCGGGTGAAGGAGGGCCGGACCGAGGTGGAGGCCAAGGTCAGGGACATCCACGCCCTGGAGCTCTCCCTCGCATCCAAGGAAGAGAACCTGGCCCGGGCCCAGGACGAGCACCAGAAGCAGCGCGTGGCCGTGGGCGCGATCCAGCAGCGCATCTTCGAGAGGGTCCGGGAGGAATCCGAGGAGCGGAACCAGCTCTCGCTGTTCACGGTCCGCCTGGAGGGCATCTCCCAGCGCGCCGGCCGGCTCATCCAGGAGCGGTCGGCCGAGGAGGAGACCCTGAAGAAACTTGCCCAGGAGACCGTCCAGGCCGAGGCCGAGAGGGAGGAAGCCCGGGGAGCCGCGGACAGGCTCAAGGAAGAGGAGGGCGCTCTCCGGGAGGCCCGGCTCAAGGCCGAGGAGGAGGCCAAGAGGCTGGCCCAGAAGGCTGGAGACCTGTCCCAGGCCCTGGAGCTGAAAAGGGCCGAGCTTGCGCTCTTAGAGGGACTGGTGGCGGGCCGCGAGGGCTATTCCGACGGCGTGCGCACCCTGTTGTCCGAGGTTCCGGGGATGGCCACGGTTGCCGATGCCATCGAGGCGGAGCCCCCCTACATCCGGGCCATCGAAGCCGCCCTGGGGGAGAAGCTGGAATGGGTCCTCCTGGAGCGCTCCGAGCAGGTGAAGACCGCCATCGCCCTGTTAAGGTCCAAGCGCCAGGGACAGGTCACCCTGGTCCCCCTGGACCGGGTCACGGGCAAGGACAAGGGGAAGGGGCGCAAGCCCGAGGGCTCGGACGGGTTCGCCAGGGATTTCGTGAAAGTCAGGGAGCCCCGGTTCGCGGGGGCCGTGGAGCAGCTGCTCAAAGACGTGGTCGTGGTCCGGGATTACGACACGGCCCTGCTTCTCCTGGGGAGAAGGGAGAACTCCGGCTTCGCGTTCGTGACCCTGGACGGGGAGGTGGTCCAGCATTCGGGCATCGTGACCTATCTGGGCGAGGGCGGGGAGAAGGCCGGGCACCTGGAGCGGAAGCGCCGGATCGAGGAATTGCGCCACGAGCTCGCGGTCGGGGACTTCGACCTCAAGGAGGCCAGGCGTTCCCAGGAACGGGGAGAGGCCGTGGCCTACCAGGCGGTCTCCAGCCTGCAGGACTGCGTGTCCCGTCAGGAGAAGGAGTCCCTGAGGGTCCGCGAGGCCGAGGCCCGCATCGAGCGGGCCGGATTCCAGTCCGGGCGTGCGCGGGAACGGCGCGAGGCCCTGGACGCCGAGGCCAAGGGGCTTTCCGAGGAGCAGAACACCCTGGCCCTGTCCTTCCGGGAAGCCGAGACCTCCTTTGCCGTGGCCGTGGAGGAAAAGGAGCGGGAGGAGCACTTCCTCGTCGAAGAGGAGGCCCGGCTCCTGGCCCAGGAGACCAAACGGCAGGACCTCGCGGCTGAGGCCAACGAGATGAAGGTGCGCCTGGCCGAGGAGCGGGGGGAGCGGGAGAAGCTCCTGGCCGAGATGGAGGCCCTGTCCCGGACGAAGGCCCTTGCCATGGAGGAGATCACCCGCAAGCGCGGGGAGCAGGCCGCCTCCGAGTCCCAGATCCTCGCCCTGCAGGAGGTCGTGGCCCGGGAGGAGTCCGAGATGGCCGCCCTGCAGGAGAGCCGCCAGGCCCTGCTCCGGGACCGGGGCCGGGTGGAGGTCGAGTCGCGGGGCCTGCTCGAGGCCCTGAAACAGGCCGAGGGGGCCCTGCACGCCCTGATCAAGGAGGGGGACCGGGTCTCGGAGGCGGCCTACGAGGGCAGCCTGCGCCTCTCCCATATCGGGATGGAGCGCCAGTCTCTCCAGGAGCGGCTCAAGGAGGAGTACGACCTGACCGTGGAGCTCCTGGAGTCGGATGAGCCGCTCGATACGCTCCGGGCCGAGACCGAGGAGCTGCGCATGAAGCTCAAGCGCTTCGGAGCCGTGAACCTCGTGGCCCTGGAGGAGTTCCAGGAGGAGGAGAAGCGCTTCACCTTCCTCACCGCCCAGAAGGAGGATCTGGAGAAAGCCAGGACCGACCTGCGGGCCTCGATCACCAAGATAGACGAGACCGCGCGGGCGATCTTCGTGGAGACCTTCGCCAAGATCCAGGAGGGCTTCCGCAAGGTCTTCTCCACCCTGTTCTCGGGCGGGGAGGCGGAGCTCGCGCTGGTCGGCGAGGGGGACCCCCTGGAGGCGGAGATAGACATCCTGGCCAACCCCGAGGGCAAGCGCCTGCGCTCCATCGCCCTCCTGTCCGGGGGGGAGCGCACCCTGACGGCCATCTCGCTCCTGTTCGGGATCTACCTGGTGAAGCCGGCCCCGTTCTGCGTCCTGGACGAGGTGGACGCGCCCCTGGACGACGCCAACATCGGGCGGTTCGTGAAACTGATGAACGAGTTCAAGCAGAACACCCAGTTCGCGATCATCACCCACAACAAGAAGACCATGGAGGCCGCGGACCGGCTCTACGGGGTGACCATGGAGGAGCCCGGGGTGTCCAAGGTGGTCAGCGTGAGGTTCGACCGGGCCAAGGTCATGGCCGGGGCTTGACAGGGGAGGCCGGGAATTGCTATGATGATTGCGGCGTCGGTAAACTGCATCCTGGAGACGGGGTGCGGCGAGTCAAAAGAACCCCCGATTCTATCGGGGCGCCTTTTTATTCCGAATCGGGAAGTCCCTAACCGGAATCGGGACGTCCCGGTCGGGGATAGGGACTTCCCTATCGGGAAGCGGGAAGTCCCGGATGGCAGGCAGGAGGTCCCGGATGGCAGGCAGGAGGTCCCGGATGGGAGGCGGGAGGTCCCGGACGGGAAGCGGGAGGTCCCGGATGGGAAGCGGGAGGTCCCGGATGGCAATCGGGAAGTCCCGGACGGGAATCGGGAAGGGGGTGATTAAAGGGCTAAGCACAATCAGGTCAGTCAGTTAGGATGAAATACAAGGAGAAAGGAGCACCCGACCAAGATTTGGCCGGGTGGGTGAAAACCCCCAATCTGGAAGGAGGAGGAGATGAGAAGGCTTTTTGGTTTTATCCTGATTCTGGCCTTCGCCGTGCCCGCCTCGGCCGGATGGGTGAGCCAGACCTCGGGGACAACCCAAATCCTTCAATCCGTCCATTTCCCCGTGGATGCCTCAACAGGATATGCTGTGGGGGGCTGGGGCACCATCCTTAAGACTACGGATGGGGGGGCGAGTTGGGATAGTTTGGCCTCTGGGACGACCTATGTCCTTTACTCGGTCCATTTCCCCGTGGATGCTTCAACCGGGTATGTCGTGGGGGCGGGCGGCACCATCCTCAAAACCACGAATGGTGGAACGAACTGGGTCCCTCAGAACTCGGGCACGCGCCGATGGCTTTACTCCGTACATTTCCCTGTAGATGCCTCTATCGGGTATACCGTGGGGTGGGTTGGCACTATTCTCAAGACCACGGATGGTGGAGCGAACTGGACGTCCCAGCCCTCGGGCACAACCTATGACCTTACCTCTGTCCATTTCCCTGTGGATGCCTCTACCGGGTATACCGTGGGGTGGGTTGGCACTATTCTCAAGACTACGGATGGGGGAGCGAACTGGGCTTCCCAGTCGGGCACAACCGTTGGGCTTCAATCTGTCCATTTCCCCGTAGATGCTCAAACCGGTTTTACCGTGGGGGGTGGTATGATCATCAAGACCACAAACGGTGGTTCGATCTGGAATAGCCTTTCTTACGTGCCCGCTGCCCTTGGCTCCGTACACTTTCCGGCGGATGCCCAGACCGGGTATGTCGTGGGGGATATGGGTACGATCATCAAGACCACGGACGGGGGCGCGAGTTGGACGAGGTCGGTCTCCGGGACGAGCAATTACCTTTTCTCCGTCCATTTTCCTATGGATACTCAGACCGGGTATGCCGTGGGGAGTGAAGGCACAATCCTAAAAACCACGGACGGGGGGGCGAGCGGTGTGGAGAACGCAGAGGTTAGAGGTCAGAGGTTAGAGGTTAGAATAACCGCGAAACCGAATCCCTTCACCTCCTTCGCCACACTGCCCGGACACGAGGGGGAGCGGTTCAGCCTCTACGACGTCTCCGGGAGGAAGGTCGGGACCTACCGGGGCGACCGGGTCGGGGAGGGGCTTAAAGCCGGGGTCTACTTCCTGCGTTCATCGGACAGCAAAGACAAGCCCCTGCGGATTGTGAAGGTGAGATAACCCCACCCCCTCTTCTCCCCCTCCCCGAAAGCTTTCGGAGAGGGGGAAGGGGGAGAGGTCAAGGGCCCCGATATATCGGGGCCTCTTTTTATTGTCCACAGTCCACGGCCTACAGTCGCCCCCCGGCCCCTTCAGAAGCGCCGTTCTTGTATTGCTGTCGTAACCTATGGTAAAATAAAACCACTATGGCTTTCGAGTTCCTGAAGAAACTGAAGGACGGGCTCTCCAAGACCCGCCAGGCCCTGGGGCAGAAGATCGCCGAGGTGATCACGGGCAAGAAGGTGGATGCCGCGACCCTGGAGGAATTGGAGGGGGCGCTGCTGTCCGCGGATGTGGGGATTTCAGCGACCGAGGAGATCATCTCCACCTTGAAGAAAGCCTCCCCGGACTCCGACCTCCGTGAGGTGCTTAAGGGCGAGGTCGTCCGGCTTTTATCCTTATCCAACACCCTACCCCCTACACCCTACACCCCGCTTTTGGTCATTCTGGTGGTCGGCGTGAACGGAACAGGCAAGACCACGACCATCGCCAAGCTGGCCAAGCGCTACAAGGACGAGGGAAAGAAAGTGCTCATCGCGGCCGGGGACACCTACCGGGCCGCGGCCGTGGAGCAGCTGGCGGTCTGGGCCCAGCGCGCCGGGGTGGACTTGATTGAGTCCCGGATGGGGCAGGACCCTGCGGCTGTGGCCTACGATGCGGTGGCCGGGGCCCGCTCGCGCGGGGCCGAGGTGCTCATCATTGATACCGCGGGACGCCTGCACACCAAGTCCAACCTGATGGAGGAGCTCGTGAAGGTGAAGCGGGTCGTCGCCAAGCACGACCCGGGCTTCCCCCAGGAAGTGCTCCTGGTCCTGGACGCGACCACGGGCCAGAACGCCATCAGCCAGGCCAAGCTCTTCACCGGGGCCGTGGGGGTGACCGGGATCGCGCTCACCAAGCTGGACGGCACGGCCAAAGGCGGGATCGTCATCGCCATCGCCAAAGAGCTGGGGATTCCCGTGAAATACATCGGGGTGGGGGAGAAGCTGGACGACCTTGCCGACTTCGACCCCGGTGCCTTCGCCGAAGCTCTGATCGGACAGTAGACTGCGGACTGAAACTATGAGCTCCCAATCCTACACCCTACACCCTACACCCTTCTCCCTGCCTTTCAGGACCATCCGCTGGAACAAGAACAGCGTACGCATCCTGGACCAGCGCTTACTCCCCGGAAAGGTCGTTTATCGGGATATCCGGACCTATCAGGAGATGGCCGAGGCCATCCAGTCCCTGACGGTGCGCGGGGCGCCCTTGATCGGTTCCGCTGCGGCCTGGGGGGTGGTGCTGGGCTTTCTGCGCTCCCAGGCGAAGACCCCTGAGGCGTTGCTGAAGGAATTCCGCAAGGTCGCCCACACCTTGCAGGCCACCCGCCCCACGGCCGTGAACCTGACCTGGGCTCTCAGGAGGATGGGGAAGGTAATCGAGAGGGGGAAACGCGCACCCGTGGACGCCATTCAAGCCAGCCTGCTCGTCGAGGCCCGGAGGATCCAGGAGGAGGACCGGCTGACCTGCGAGAAGCTGGGCCGTTACGGAGCCGGGTTGATTAAAAACGGAGATACCGTCCTGACCCATTGCAATGCCGGAGCCCTGGGGACATGCGGCATCGGCACGGCCACGGCAGCAATATACACCGCCAAAGCCCAGGGCAAGCGCTTCGGCGTGTTCGTGGACGAGACCCGGCCGGTCTTGCAGGGCGCCCGGCTCACGATGTGGGAGCTCTCCAGGGCCGGCGTGGATGCCACGCTCATCACAGACAGCATGGCGGGCTGGATGATGAAAAGCGAAAAGGTCTCCCTGGTCATGGTGGGCGCGGACCGCATCGCCCGGAACGGAGACGCGGCCAACAAGATCGGGACCTACTCCCTGGCGATCCTGGCCAGGGAGCACAAGATCCCCTTCTATGTTTCAGCCCCGCTCTCCAGTTTCGATGCCTCCCTGGCCACGGGCGAGGGCATCTCCATTGAGGAGCGCTCTCCCGATGAGGTGACCTCCTGGGCCGGCCTCCGCGTGGCGCCCAGGGGAATCAAGGTCTGCAATCCGGCTTTTGACGTGACCCCGGCAGGATACATCACGGCCCTCGTCACCGAGAAGGGCATCCTCCGCAAGCCCGATACGTCCCGCCTCCTCCGCCTGCTGGCCTAATATTCCATGCGGCTCCGTCATCCCAAGCCGGTTTGGTTCCTCTCTTTTCTGCTCTTCATGCTCTACTTTCTGCTCTCTGCTTCGCATGGCATCGAGGGCCATACCGTCCCGCCCGCCTTTACGCCGGTGGATTCCCTGTTCTCCCTCTCCTTTATCCCGGTGCACCACCCGCCGGGGCAGGGCATCCCGGGCCGGACAGAGCCGAAGCCTTATGCCCTGCTCGGCCTGGGGAATTACAGCACGAAGGACCGCTGGACGTTCGGGGGGATAGGGGAAGGACGCCTTTTCTTTCTCTCCGGCACAGCCAGGGGCCTGGCGGTCCGGAAGACGGACTTCGGACGGGCAAGCGAGAACGACTTCTCCCTCCAGGGGAGCGCGGAGTACCGGCCCACGGGCCGGGCCGCCTTCGAAGCCCGATTCCGAGGAATCGAAACCGGGGACGAGCTGGGGAGCGTGAGGCGGACCGCGAACGCATTCGCCATTTCCTTCCGCGAGGTTGATCGCAGGGGAAACCTGACCGTCCGGGGCTCGTGGACCGAGATCTATCTGGATGCGCCGGAGCACGCCAACCTCAGGATCTTCAGCCTGGTCCGGGAGGGCGAGCGGCTGTTCGGACTCGGGACCCTGCAGGGCCGGGTCCGGGAGGCCTGGGTGGTTTCGGAAGAACAGGGGGGGGAGGTCTATCGCGAGCGTCTCTGGGGCAAAGCCTTTCTGGCCGCGGGCCTGGCGTTTGGGAACAGGGTGTTCCTGGAGGCGGGCGCCCGGGCCGCGGGATATTCGGCCCTGGCCCGGCGGGACGCCTTCGCATATCCCTTCCTTTCTCTTCGCGCCGCGCACCCCGGGGGGTATTCCGCCGATTTGTCCTTTGAGCCCGGGGTCTCCATCCCCTCCTTCGAGGAGCGGTACCTCCACGACCCCTACCTTCGGGTGAACCCCCAGGCGGGCTATTCGCGAAGCCCGGTGCGCTTTGCGGAATCGTTCCGTTACGGCACTCCCTCAAGGGTCCTGGAGCTCCGCTTCGCCGAGGAGCAGCGGGTGAACCTCTGGGTCCCGCAGGATTCCGCGCCCGGGTTTCTCATCCTCCTGCCTTACGGCGAGGCCTGGAGATACTCCCTGGAGGCGAGAGCCTCCACAGCGCTGGGGTCAAACATCAGGGAGGACCTGGAGGTCAAAGGCTGCCGGGCCCATGCGGGGATCCCCTATGATCCTGAGATCTCGGCCGCGAACACCCTGGTTATCGGCCACGGCTTGGACTCCCTGCGGGTGAGGGCGGACTATGTGGGCAAGAGATTCCGCCCGGGCCGGGAGAGCCTCAGGGATTATGTCCTGACCTCGGTCGCGCTCGAAAGCCAGGTCTATCCCGGGATCGCGGTTTCGTTCTCTGCGGAGAACCTGGGCGACAACCGCTACGAACTCATCGCCGGACGGACCCATCAGGGCCGGGCATTTTCCCTGGGCCTGACCGGCAGGCTTTAAAGTCTCCTTGAACTCGGCCCCGCGGTTATGGTAAGATAAATTGGTCTTTTCCCTGATAATTAAACCCTAAATCATTGAGGAACGCATGAAGGTCGTTTTAGACGGCGAACATCTGACCATCGAGCAGGTTCACGCGGTGGCCCGCCAGGGCGCCCACGTGGAGGTCTCCCCGGAGGCCGGCGAGAGGGTCAAGGCCAACCACGAGCTGGTCCTGCGGCTGGTGAACGAAGGCCAGGCCCTGTACGGGATCACCACCGGGATCGGGGAGTTCTCCAAGATCCGGATCACCAAGGAGCAGTCCATGGAGCTCCAGAAGCGCATCGTGTACAGCCACGCCGCAGGCACCGGGAACCTCATCCCCGAGGAGGTCGTGCGGGCCGGGATGCTGCTCCGGGCCAACGTCATGGCCAAGGGCTACACCGGGGTGCGGCTCTCCACCCTCCAGGTCGTCCTGGACATGATCAACAAGGGCCTGACCCCGGTGATCTACGAAAAGGGTTCGGTGGGAACGAGCGGAGACCTCTCCCCGCTCTCGCAGTTCGCCGAGGTGGTGATGGGCGAGGGCGAGGCCTTCTACCAGGGCCAGCGCCATTCCGGGGAGGAAGCCATGGCCAAGGCCGGGATCCCCATCGTCACCCTGACCTACAAGGAGGGGCTGGGGCTGATCAACGGCTCGCAGATGTTCACCGGCCTGGGCGCGCTCCTGGCCTACGACGCTGAGCGGCTTTTGAAGAACGCCCAGATCGCAGCCGCGATGACCATCGACGTTCTGAAATCAGTGCTCAAAGCCTTTGACGCCCGGCTTCATGCCGTGCGGCCGTTCCCCGGACAGAACGCTGTGGCCGCGAACATCCGCAAGCTGGTGGAGGGGAGCGGGATCCTGGCGGACCGCTCGGTCCAAAAGGTCCAGGACGGCTACAGCCTCCGCTGCACGGCCCAGGTCATGGGCCCGGCCCTGGACACCCTGAAATACGTCCGCGAGCAGATCGCCATCGAGATGAACTCCGCGGCCGACAATCCCCTGTTTTTCACTAAAGAAGGGATCTGCCTCACCGGCGGAAACTTCCACGGTCAGCCCATCGCTGCGGCCCTGGATTACCTGGCCATCCCGATGACCTTCGTGGGGGGCCTGTCCGAGCGCCATACGAACCGGATGCTGAACCCCGTGCTCTCCGGGCTCCCGGACTTCCTGGTGGAAGGCAAGGGCCTGAACTCCGGGCTGATGGTGGCCCAGTATACGGCCGCGGCCCTGGTGTCGGAGAACAAGGTGCTCTCCCATCCGGCTTCGGTGGACTCCATCTCCGTCTCCGCGGACCAGGAGGACTACGTCTCCATGGGCCCCGGCGCGGCCTTCAAGCTGCGCCAGATCCAGGAGAACCTGGTCCCTGTTCTGGCCATCCAGATGATGGCCGCAGCCCAGGCCGCGGACTTCCGCGCCCCGCTCCAGCCGGGTAAGGGCACGGCCGTGGCCTGCCGCAAGATCCGCGAGAAGGTGACGCACCTGGTGGACGACCGGGTGCTCTACCCGGACATCAACGCGATTGCGGACATGGTCCGGAAGAACGAGATCCTGGAGGCCGTGGAGCAGGAGGTCGGCGCGCTTCAGGGGGTCTGGTAGGGACGATCGAAACGACAGGGGGGCGATCCTTTGGATCGCCCCCCTGTATTTTGGCCCGATCGATTCGAACAGAGGTTATCTCATCAGGATCATTTTCCTGCTCGCCCGTCTTATTCCGGCTTGAAGGAGGAAAAAGTAGACTCCCTGGCTCAGCGCCTGTCCTTCTGGGTCCCTTCCATCCCAGGAGACCGCATGAATCCCAGCGGACTGGTTTCCCCGGATCAGGACGGCCACCTCTTCTCCAAGGGCGTTGTAGATTGCGAGAGTGACGTATGCCGGTTCTTTCAGAATGAACCGGAAGCTCGTCATCGAGGAGAAGGGATTGGGGTGGTTCTGCTCCAGGGTGAAGCGGCACGGCAGGACTTCATTCGAGGTTTCCTCCACGCCGGTGGGAATGCTCGTCCGCCCCGGACCGCCGTAGGCGCCCATGTCGTTGCGCAGCAGGCCCCGCGAGGGCCAGAGGGCATGGCCGGGGTTATGGGTATCCTCGGGGTCGTTGTAGACCGTGCTCGTATCTCCGGCATCGATGCAGCCCGAGGTGTCGGAGAGGTAGAAGAGGGCCGTGTCCAGGAAGGCCGGGTAGCGGTTGATGTTCCCGTTCCCCGCGTATCCCCCCTGCACGTCGCAGTAGGTGACCGTGGCCCCTGTTCCCCGGATCTGGGAATACCGGTTTCCCCAGAGGATGTTGTTGCGTAGGAGGGCGGTACTGCTGCCGAGGGATACACCCCCCGCCAGCCCCGTACCCGTCCCGGTGGAGTTTCCGAAGATAGAATTGTTCTCGATGATCCTCGGCCTTCCGGAGCCGTCATTGGAATAGCTCCAGATGCCTCCGCCGCCCCCATATCCTGTGCCCGTGGTGTCGTAGGCGATGAGGTTATTTTTGATGATCACCCCGGTGTAATTCAGGACGAGGCCTCCTCCGTACGTGGCTGACGTGTTGCCCATGATGACGTTGTTCAGGATTCGCGGGTTTCCGTCTCCGACGCGGATGCCCCCGCCCCCAGACTGCAGGCTCCCGTCCACGGCGTGATTTCCGGTGATCTTATTGTAGAGGATCCTTGGGGAGAGATATTGGATCAGTATCCCGCCACCCTCGCGGTAGGTCCCTGCCCCGTGCTCGTCGAGCCATCGGGTCCCGGTGCCCCCGGTGAGTGTGAAACCGATGAGGGCTGCGGTGGTATCATTGGTCGTTTGAGCACTGTCCGAGACGATCCGGACGCAGCTCGCCGAGTCCGGATTCGCGGGCGCGCTTCCGTCAATGATCGTGGAATCAATGTAAGCCGGGTTGTTGTTCAGGATAAACCGGCTGGCGACCGTGATCCCCTTCTTGCGGAAGTGGACGTTCTCCTGGTAGGTCCCGGGAGCGGCCAGAACCGTGTCCCCGTTCACGGCCGCGTTGATCCCGGCCTGGATAGTGGGCTGTCCCCCGGGCACGTAGATGATCCGAGCCGAGGCCGTAAGGCCGCTTCCCAGGATCAGGATCAAGGCCCAAAGGGCTCTCCAAGCGTTCATGGTGCTCTCCTTTTTAGAGAGAATGGGGTTTCGTTAACAGACTCTTAGACGGGATCAAAGGGGCGAGTGTGACAGAAAAAATGCACTTCCCAGCCCCGAACTCTGGACCGGGAGCGAAAAAAGGGAGCCCCGCGCTCGGGAGGCCATCCAGACGCCGAAGAACCGTCAGGGCCGTGTTCGCGTCACTTGAGGCTGAACATCTCCTGGATCTCCCTCTTTTCGAGGAGCCGTTTCAGAGCCGGTACGAAATCCGTCGGCTCCTGGAAGGGATGCTCCCGGAAGAGCCGGTGGCACTCCTCATCCAAGAGGTCGTGGAAGCGGTGATACTTCTCCTCCGCCACGTCTTTGACCCGGTGGGCAAAGCGACAGTTGAGCGTCAGGCGGCCGGGATCCACGCTCCCATACTGGATCAGGGCCTGGGCCTTGCGGGAACAGCGGCAGGCGTTCTCGGCCTTGACCAGCCCGCATTTCCGCTGGATGAAGCCGTAGACCAGCTTGCGGGCACGGGAGAGCTTCTGTCTGAAATTCGCCTTGCCGATTCGAAGGATATCGCTTCCCACGGCGTCGCTCACCCCGAACGTGTCCCCCAGGATGAAGACCAGGCGTTGCTCCCGTGAGAGGCAGAGGAGCATGGCCATCATGCAGTGGATCCGGATCTCCTCCAGGAGCATGGGCAAGCTCACCGGCAGGCTCCGGGGGTCCGGGATCTCCAGATCCGGGGCCCGGTCGATTCCCTCCCCGTAGCGGTCGAAGGATACGAAGACCCTCTCGGATTTTCGCTGCTTCATGGTCAGCACGTGGTTGGCTACGATGCGGTAAGCCCAGGTTCGGAACTTGCTTCGCCCTTTGAACGTACCCAGTTTGGTGACGATCTTGATCAGAACCTCCTGGGTCACGTCCTCGGCGTCGCTGGGATCGAGGACCATCCGCAAGGCGATGTTGTAGATCCAGGCCTGGTGACGTAACACGAGCTCTTCCAGGGCGTTGCGGCTTCCGGTTAAAGCCGAATCCACGAGATGCTCGTCCGTGGAATCGCTCAGGTATTTTTCCGCGAAGGGGTTTATCATAGCGTTCTGACCCTTAGACGCCGTTCAGGGGGAAGTGTGACAGTTTTAAGGTTTATTTTTTATGAAGGTGACAGAGGAGGTGGGGTAACCTTTTCTTCCACCATGAATTCCCCATACTCGGCCACGACCTCGAACCCCAGTTTACGGTAACAGCGGATGGCCTCCTCGTTGTCCACCTGCACGTTCAGCCCGATGTGCTCCACGGTTTCCAGCAGGGACAGACACAGTTTGGCCGTGACGGCTTTGCCCAGGCCCCGACCCCTGAAATCCGGGTGGGTGGTGATGTTGCCCAGGGCGGCGACCTTGTAGGTGGGGGAGTAGACGTGAATCCCGGCCGCGCTGACCAGGCCGCGGGGTCCATGGATTCCGAAATACTGATTCGTTTCCAGCATCCTGGGCACGAACCAGTTCCCGGGATAGCTTTGCTCATAAAGATTTTCCAGGTCTGCTAAGTCATCCTCTGTGAGGGGGACGACCTGGGAGACGTCCACCGCATCCAGGAGGGCCGTGCGGGTTAAGGCCATCCTGTAATGCCGGCCGTGGGAGACGAGCTTGCGGCTTCCCTGGAATACGTCCTCCAGGCCTGGGCTCAGGTGGGCGTAATAGCGTCCTGGCAGCGGGGGAATCAGGGATTGAAGGAGCTCCCGGGTGAACGCAGGCTCTTCGGCCAGGGCGAGGAGCACGGGCAGGGAGGTCTCGGTGTAAAGCAGTACGACGGCTTTGAGGCCGTCGGCGTCTTTTAAGGCATGCCAGGCGGTGTGGGGCCAAAAGAACTCATCCAGGTCCCCGATCTCGTAGAGGTGTAGAGGGATGTTTTTGGAGAAGAACGTTCGAATCTCCTCCTTGTCGTGAAGGCGGATTGCACCCAAATCCGCTATCCCTGGCTTTTCTTTTTAATGCGTTCCAGGATTTGCCGGATGACCGCCTGGGCTTCCCTGGCTTTGACGTCGCGATAAAAATGGTCCCCCAGAATCGCCCCAGCATGATCCGGGACGAAATGCCGGTAGATGAGCGTGGGCAGGTCCCACTGGCCCTCCTGGCCCTGGTAGTTCTTGTAGCGCCTGCCCGCGAGGGTGTCCCCGGGCAGGGTCAGGGCGTCGTTCAGGGCCGTAGCGATGTTCGCCTTCTGCTCATCGGTCTCGCATTGCAGTTCCGCGCCCCTCAGATAGTTTGCGACCGGATTGCGCCTAGGTTTCCCCTCAGCGAGCCCGCTTCCCAGGACGGTTAATAGCAGGAGAAAAACCATTGTCCGGGCCAGTATGCGGTTCATAGCTTGGTTCCTCTCAGGTTTTCCCGGATGACCCCGGCCAGGCGCTGGATGCCCTCCTCGATCTGCTCCTCAGAAGGAAAAGAGAAGTTCAACCGAATCGTGTTGTGGCCCTTGCCGTTGCAGAAGAAGGCCGAGCCGATGACGTAGGCGACTTTTTTCTCGATGGCCTTCTCGAAGAGCGCGGTGGCGTTCATCCGCCTGGGCAGCTTCACCCAGAGGAACAGCCCGCCCTCGGGCCGGGTCCAGGTGACCCCCCGGGGCATCTCCTTCTCCAGGGCCGCGAGCATCACCCCAAGCTTGCGGCTGTACAGGACGCGGATGCTTTCGACCTCCCGGTCCAGGAGCCCGCGGCGCATGTATTCCACGGCGATGAACTGGGTGAAGGAGGGGGAGCACAGGTCCATGCCCTGCTTGGCGATGATGAAGCGCTCCATCCAGGCCTCCGGGGTCAGCAGCCAGCCCAGGCGCATCCCGGGGCAGAAGATCTTGGAGAAGGTCCCCAGCGCGAGGACGTGCCGCTGGGGGTCCAGGCTGTAGATCGCGGGCATCGGCTCCCCGCTGAAGCGCAGGACGCGGTAGGGGCTGTCCTCGACCAGGGGGACCTCGAAGCGGGAGGCCAGCGCGAGGAGCTCCTGGCGCCGGGCCAGGGTCAGGGTCACGCCCGAGGGGTTCTGGAAGTCCGGGACGATGTAGATGAACTTGGGCCTCCGCTTCCGGCGGGAGAGCCGCTCCAGGGTCTTCTCGAGGAGGTCGGTGCGTATGCCCTCGTCGTCCTGGGGCACCCCGATCATCCGGGCGCGGTGGGCCGCGAAGGCCTGCAGGGCGCCGATGTAGCTGGGCAGCTCCACGATGACCGGGTCCCCGGGGTCGATCAGGACCTGGGCCAGGAGGTCCAGGGCCTGCTGGGACCCGGAGGTGACCAGGATGTTCTCGGCCCGGAGGTCCAGCCGCTCTTTGGTTAGCCAGTGGGCCAGGGCCTCGCGCAGGGCGGGCTCGCCCTCGGTCGGGCCGTACTGCAGGGCCGTGGCCCCCTTCTCGCGCAGGACCAGGGCGGAGATGTCCGCCAGCTCCTCGACCGGGAAGGTCTGGGGGTCGGGCATGCCCCCGGCGAAGGAGATGATGTCCGGGCGCCGGGACAGCTTGAGGAGCTCCCGGATCAGAGAGCGTTTCATATTCAGAGCGTTCTTGGAATAAAGACCTGAAAGGTCTGGGATCATGCGGTTCCTTTGATTATCCTTTCTTTGGATGGGAGGGTCCTTAAGTATTGTAACCCAAACCGGGACTTCCCTTCAAGGGGTCCCGACCCTTGATTATCCTCTCCTTGACTTCCAGTATCATTTAGAGTAAAATCTTGATTCGAACCGGGGCGGGCGGGGAAAACGGTGTGTCTTTCCTTGAACCCTCGACCCCTTTGAGCCTTATCCCTAACAGGAATGAACCCATGAAGCAAGTCATTTTGTTCTTACTCGTTCTTCTCTCCCTCCTTCCCGGGGGCTGTCAGGCCGGGGAGAAGGGGAAGGCGGCTCAGCCCGGGGAGAGCATTGCGCTTCCCCATCCTGCGCTGGACGGCAAGCTCTCCCTGGAGAAGGCCCTCCTGTCCCGGCGCTCGGTCCGGGACTTCAAGGATCAGGCCCTGACCCTGGCCCAGCTCTCCCAGCTCCTCTGGTCGGCCCAGGGGATCACGGACCCGCAGGGCTTCCGCACCGCCCCGTCGGCCGGGGCGCTCTATCCTCTGGAGGTCTATGTGGTGGTTGGGAAAGTAGAGGGGCTTCCGGCCGGGGTCTATAAATACCGGCCCAGGGGGCATCAGGTGGTGAGGGTGCTCTCCGGGGATAAGCGGAAGGAGGTCGCCAGGGCGGCCCTGGACCAGGAGGCGTTGAAGCAGGGGGCGGTCGTCCTGCTCTTCTCAGGGGTCTATGAACGGACGAGCTGGAAGTACGCGGAGCGGGCCGAGCGCTACGTGGCGATCGAGGTGGGCCACGCGGCCCAGAACGTCCTGCTCCAGGCCGCGGCTCTGGGTCTGGGCGCGGTGCCCGTGGGGGCTTTCAAGGACGAGGAGATCAAGAAGGTGGCGTTGCTTCAGGAGGACGAGCGTCCCCTCCTCCTCATCCCCGTGGGCGTGCCGAGTAGGTAGACAGGCTGTTCCCTTACGAGATTTCAAGGACTTACAAAGCAAGACGGAGGCCAACGGGTCGGGGGACTTGAAAAATCTCGCCTCCTAACCTTTGGATTATAGAAAGCTTATAAAACCGGTGTCAAAATACTTTTCTCAAGAGGTTGAAAAACCGCCATTCTGCACGTATATAGTAGAGGGACAGGGTATAAAACTCCCCCAACCTGCCAAACACCCCCAAAAACCCCAAAATCGCACCTTCAAACCCGAATCAAACCCGAACCAAACCCGTACCAAACCCGTATGCACGCCCGTTAATCGCCCACTCCTCCGGCACCCCTGCACCACCACGCGAAGGGTTAAGGAACGAGATGGGAATGGATTGGAATGGGTAGAGATGGGTGGTAACGAATGGAAAGAAAAGGGCTTAGAAACCCAGTCGCAGCCACAGCCCTGGAAAAGCCCCAAGGCCCCTTGATTTTCGGGGCCATATCGTCTATAATACCAGACAGAAACTATACGTAGACAACACCCCTCGGGGACCCGCCGGGGCCCCGAAGGGTTGCGGTATTCGTTAGGAAAGGTAGAAATTCAGCCGATGCCACAACAATTAAAAGGTTTCCTATACTAATTTGGTTCCGGAAGAACTATGAAAGATGTTATAGGTCCAATGGCTTTGAGATGTAGGGAAACACCATTGAGAGTGGGAGGAAACCGCCCTCTACAAGTTCTCGTTAGAAAGTGGGAGGGTAGTGCGCTTAACGAAGAGACTACCCTACACCAAATTGCACCTTATATCGGGAAAATGAAATCTTCAATGGCCAGAACCCTGGTTTCCACGTTTACTCAAAAAGGGGAAATCCTATATGATCCATTTTGCGGATCAGGAACAGTTCCCTTAGAGGCCTGGGCTGCTGGGCGCAACATCATTGCCAATGATTTAAATCCCTATGCTGCCCTGTTAACTAAGGCAAAACTTAACCCGTGTCTAACAGTAGAAAAAGGATTTGCCGATATCAACCGGGTTGCTAAACATGTGCCCTATTTGGTACAGGAAATTGATTTGAGAAGAGTGCCTCAATGGGTTCGCTCTTTCTTCCATCCAGAAACCCTTCGTGAAACCATAGCATGGTTTCAGGTTCTGAAATCAGAAAGGTTATATTTTCTGTTATCATGCTTGTTAGGAATTCTACATCATCAAAGACCGGGGTTCCTTTCATATCCGAGTAGCCATACAGTTCCTTACTTGCGTAATGCAAATTTCCCTCGCAGCTTGTATCCCGAACTCTATGAATGGCGCAAAGTGAGAGAACGGTTGGAAAGGAAGGTTATGCGAGCACTAAAAAGAACACCGAACTTGGATTTCAGTTTAAATCGGGAATGCTACGAGCGAGATGCCGCAAAATTTGTGCCAGAGAGAAAAGTAAATGCTATTATAACAAGTCCACCATATATGAGACAGTTAGATTATGGGCGAGACAACCGACTTCGGCTATGGTTTCTCGGAATACAGGACTGGAGATTGCTGGATCACATTATTTCTCCTTCTAAGACAGGTTTCCTAGAACTTTTCAGAAATTGCCTAAAACTATGGTATAACATTTTAATTCCAAAAGGGCTTTGTGTCCTCGTATTAGGAGATACCTACACCCAAGAATACGAAAGTCGCCTCCCTGATGCAGCAAGTTACATCGCAAATAAAGAGGTTGGCGGGTATTCTGTAATTTGCAAACATTCCGAGGCTATACCAGATGACCGGCGTGTACGTCGAGGATGTCGAGGAAACCTGACAGAGACAGTTCTTGTCCTGCGTAAAGAAGCGAGGTGAATAAAATGAAAAAAGTCATAAAAGATAAAGAACCCTATCTCGGATTTCAGCCTATAGGAAACTATTATCTGAAGAAAAAAGTTGACGAGGGCAAAATAGGCAGTGTTTACAAAGCTGTACGGACAGATCCGTATGATATCTTGGCGTGTAAGGTTATACCAGAAGAAAAGCTAAAAAAGGGATGGGAAAGAGAGCTCGATAAAGTCGTGCGTCTGAGAGGAGTACCCAATGTCGTGGAGTACCACTTACACGGTTCAGGCATAGATAACAATAAGAGGCCATTCATTTGGATACTCTGGAACTTTATTGATGGAATCAACTTGAAGCAATTTCTTAACAAACCGGCATGGCCTTTAGATATCGCTTTTATCGAAGGCATTGCAAACTCAATTCTTAAGGTCCTTTTTGCCTGTTCAAAAGTTGACATTCAACATGGAGACTTACATGAAGGCAACATTTTAATTTCAAAACCTGATCCCCGCTTACCTGGGAATCCGAGGACTATTTGGATATCAGACTTTGGTTATGGGGGATCCCATAACGAGGTGGAACCAAAAGATGATTTCAGGCAGTTCTTTGCAATCATTTCTTCCCTCTTTCGAAGGATAGAACAAACAAAATTAAATCCCCGGGATCGTATTATGTTCCAAAAGACTGAGGCTTTCTTGAGAAAGAGAGTTTTGGAAGTCGATCCCACACAAGGACATTTTGTAGGCAACCCAGAGTCACTACTTAAGGATTTCAATAGTTTGGGGCAAGAAGCTGAGAGGGAAGTAGCAGCAGCGTCAAAGGGTGAAGAAACCCAAGAACCAGGCGACTATCTCTGGGCGGAGGCGCTGGGGTATCGGGCAGGTGAATGGAAAAATCTGTTTGTGCCAGAATTCCTGGCCGCGCAAGATCTTTTAAGTAAGAATATCACGGTCCTTACCGGCGCCAGAGGGTGCGGGAAAACAATGGCTTTTAGGCGATTAACCGCTTATATGGACAAAGTTATTGGCGAACCATCAGGAGTTAGGGGAGCGAACCAGTTTATCGGTTTTTATCTCAATTGTAGGGACCTGGTGGAGGCATTTCCATGGTTCCCGAGGCAACTTAATAATGGAACGATACAGCAGGTGATGCATTTCTTTCACCTATCTTGGTTTAACGAGATATGTAAAACACTAGCAATCTATGAATTCGATAGGCCTGAAGCTTTTGAATGGCTAGATGGATTTGTGTCAGGGATTTTCGGTAACAAGTATAACTCTCTTCCTATTGGTGCGGATGTTTTAGCTCACGTTCGTGCCTTTCTTGAGGACGAAAAAGAAAAGTGCCGCCTGGAGGATATGGGCAAGAAAGAAGGCTTGTCCAATTGGCCACTTGCGAGAGGGGATTTTCTTGATAATCTTCAAACTCAACTTGAAGCGCACGTGCCGTTGATAGGTGAAAAGCCCCTATATCTTTTCCTTGATGACTACACAATACCAATTGTTACGCTTGAGGTACAGCAAGTACTTAATTCCATAATTTTCAAACGACGAAGTAAACTATTTTTTAAAGTATCCACCGAATCAGCGAATAGTTTCGAAAGACACTGGTCAAACGGCAAGCCGTTAGAGCTCCATCAAGACTTTGAACTTATTGATTTAGCGACTGAAAGCCTTCACCAAGATGACAAAGAGAAAGCGAATCTTTTAGATAAGATTTTTAGACCAAGGATAGATCGACACCCTCTTCTTAACAGAAAAGACCTTGGTCTTCATGATGTCCTTGGTAAAATGTCTATATCAAATAACGAACTTGCAAGACAATTGCGTGGGGCTGCTCAAGGAAGTAAAGAAAAAACAATTCATTATCATGGAGCTGAAGCATTCACAGGCATGTGGACCAGCGATATAAGAATAATGATTCAGATGTTTGTTGATATGTTACGTGATGCTAACGGGGAATTAAATAAAGGAAACTACCTTATCCCAAAGCCTATACAGGATAAGGTTTACAGAACCGCTGGTGGTGAGTTCTTAATTTTTGCAGAATCTGTAACTAAACCCTCTAATTGGGAGAGAGGCCCGAGCTCCACAAGGCAGGGAGAGACCTACGGGAAACACCTCTGTGACATCGTTGAGGCCTTTGTAAAAGTATCACGATACGAGCTGACCCGAGGCAATCTTGTCTCTAACCAAGGCCGATTTAATCCAAAACAGGCATTCCGTTTAGAGATCATCGATAAGTTTGAACTCCCCGAAGTTGAGGCGGGATACTATGAGGGATTGGTTAGGTGGCACATTTTCTTGCAAGATTGGCGAGGCAAAAGTGTGCGCGGTATGATCACGCCGCGTTTATACTTGAATAGAGTTCTTATTCCATATGCCAATCTAACGTTCTCCAGTCACGATAACGTTCACCTCACAAACGAAGAGTTTATTTTATTGTTAAATAATCCAAAGGATTTCATAACACACTGGCAGAAAAAGAGATCGAAGAATAAAAAGCGGAAACCAAACGGAATTTTATCTCTCCCTTTGTAATAAAACGAAGATTATAGAGCGAAAGAAATAATTATACTATGATTTGGCCTACCGTCTCTGTCGCAGAAAAACTGAAACCGACCTTAAAACGTCTCTTTATTGGGGCTTATGGATTTGAAAGACGCTCGCTAGGTTGGGTCAGCTACCAAAGGGAACAAGGAACAATATTGAGTGAATCTGTATTGTTTCGATATAAACACCCAAAAGGTATTAACCTTATCCATGAACTGAAGAAAAATCTCGGTACCCTTGGTGTTTCGAAGCCCAAAGAGGTTCCTTATAATGTTCGTTCACCCCATAACATCGAGGATATAATTGGTGAAAAGATGGATTCTGTTCTCCGCGGAAATGAAGAAATTGTTGTAGATATATCTGCAATGACCAAACTTTTAATCCTTGCGTGCCTTTGCAAGTTGGCCAATTTCACGGGCACGGTCAGAATTGTATACTCTGAGGCAGAGGATTATTCACCGACCCAAGAGGATTACGAGAAATCGAAAGATGTCATGGGAATGGTGGTTGAATTTCCAAGTCGAGGCTTTGAATCAATAATAAGGTTAAAATGTCTCAGTAGCATCAGAATGCAGGGTCAGCCTGTAACGATCGTTGCATTTACTTCATTCAATGAACAACTAATTCGCCATATTCTTGGGACCATAAGCCCACATAGACTGTTATTCATCAATGGGAGACCACCAAAGGAAGAAAACTCCTGGAGGGAGAAAGCAACACAGGAAATCCACCAACGGCTTATTGAGAAATATCCGGCTGACAACCTCTTAAACGATAAGGGATTGCTTATGCGTGCGGCAAGTACGCTTGACTATAGGGAAACAGTCGAGCGCATTAATGAGATCTATAAGCAGTATGGAATTATAGAAAGAATTATATGCGTTGCCACAGGAAGTAAAATGCAAACCGTAGGATTGTTTTTCAGTAAGATTGCGCATCCAGATATACACGTCGAATACCCAACACCTGATAGCTACTACGTAAAAGGGATGAGCAAGGGGGTTCACAAAGTTCATGAAGTTGTGGTTCCACAATTTTCGGAATTTCTAAAAATAATAAGGAAATCAGATTCGGTAATAACCGCTCCGGTTTGAACTCCTCCATTTCTGATATTGCCCTTTTCAAATTAAGTGCTATTTTAGTGACCTTTTGAAAAGAGGCGTCCGTAAAAAGGGGTCGCCTCTTAAAATCACGGACTGTAAACCTTTAACTAATGTCTAAACTCCGCAAACCCCTTTTCTCCGACGGCGCCACCGGCAAGATGGACGAGGAGACCGTGTTCTCCTCCCGCCTGGGAAAATCCTACCGCAAGCGCTACGCCAAGCCCAAACAGCCCAACTCAGAAAGCCAGAAAGAGTCCAAGGCAACCTTCGCCTGGGCCATCAAGACCTGGCAGAAAGAACTCACGGACGAAGACCGGGAAGCCTGGAGGGCCTTTGCCAGAAAGAACAAAGACGTAGACCCGTTCACCCTGACCCAGATCAAACCCCCGGCCCATACCCTGTTTCTCCGCTACGCAACCCAGGCCAAGCGGGCCGGATATCCGGCTCCGAAGAAACCACCACAAGGCCCCAGGCCCCAGCCCCTCAGCTTCACCCTGGTCAAGAAGGGAAAGGGAGTCAAGATTAGCTGGAAAGCAGAGAAGGAAGGCGTCGTAGAGTTCCGGATGGCCGTCACCCAGCCCTGGGTGAAGCCCTGGCAGACCTGCTATCGGATCCACTCCTACGTCCCCATGAAAATCGGAGAGCACTTCGTCAGCCCCTTGGAGCCCGAGAAGAAATACACCTTTCTGGCAAGGGTGCTGAGTCCGGAGGGTCAGGCTGGAATATCTACTAAGGGAACCATCGTCCTATATAAGGACGAAGACCAATGAACAAACATTGGATAATCAGCTACCTGCTCGGGGGCTTTCTGCTGCTTACAGTCCCGACTTCTAAAGCGATGACGATATCACCCGCAGAGAAGAAAAGCGAAGCCTATCACCACTACCTACGTGGCCGACACTACGATGTAAAGGGAGCGTACGACAAGGCTGTAAAAGAACTACGCGAAGCAGCCCGTCTAAACCCCGGTTTTGACCGCGTACACCTAATACTCGGGCAGTCGCTCTTGAATCGGGGAAGCTACAAGGAAGCCGAGGCCGTTTTGCGGGAGGCCCGGCGAAGGCACCCTGAGGATCCCGCTAACCATGAGCCTCTTGGGAAAGCCCTTGAAAAACAAGGCAAATTGACCGAAGCCACACGGGAGTATCGAGAAGCCATACGGCTAACTCCCAATTGGGTTTCTGCCCATTACAGCCTCGGCAAGGCGCTCCGCAAACAGAAGAAATACGAAGAGGCTGAAAAAGAATACCGAGAAGCCCTACGGCTACAGGGCTACCATGATATCTGGATCAACCTTGGGTTGGTTGTTTTGCTTGGGGAGGATGGAAAGAACAAAAAAGGGCAGGAAGAATTTTACAAAGCCATCAAGAAGGCCAGCACAGTTATGGATGGAGATATCTGGATTGATATGAATTACAAATTTATAATCAAAAAACAAAGGGAATATCTGGATAAGGAGAATGCGTATCGGGCTGACCTTAGGAATATCGCGAACGAGGCCAAGGATTTCTACATAGCGTCCTCTTTCTTCGCCTCTTGGGGCCAAAATGAGGAAGCCTTAATGAGTCTGAATACTGCCATTGAAAAGGGATTCGGATTATGGCCCCTCATGACCAAAGATGCCGATTTGGATGAAATTAGAAAGGAGCCGGAGTTTAAGAAACTCGCCCAGACGGTCAAGGAGCGGTGGGAGATGAAGCAGTGAAAAGGCATCTCTACCCCGCAACCCTTCTGGCCGCCGTTCTATTTCTCCCGAGCTGCGCGACGATGGCGTTCAGGGAGCATTATGATCGCGGGCTCAGGCTCATGGACCGGGAGAAGTATGAAGAGGCGCAGAAAGAGCTCCGGGAGGCCGTGCGGCTGAGGCCGATGGACGCATGGGCTCATTATCAATTTGGCGAGGCGATCTGTGAGAGGGGAGGAAATTCCGAGGGCTTGGGGATAGACGGAGAGGATGGGTACCATGAGTACGAAAAGGCTGCAGATCTCTTTCGCTTGACACTTAAAAGCAAGCCGAACGATATTAAGGCCCTTTACGGCCTCGGGCTCTCGCTTGGGGGACAGGACAATACCGATTCCGCTGCCGGGACATTCAGGGAGGTCATCAGGCTCAAGCCCGATCACCTTGACGCCCACTTCGCCCTGGGACGTATGTATTGGAAGGAAGGGAAGTACGAGGAAGCCGAGAAAACCTGCCGGGCCTGCATCCGATTAGCGCCCAAGAACCCCGGAGGCTATCTCAACCTCGCTATGATCCTGATGCTTTTTGAGGGAAAATACGAGGAGGCTGAAAAGGCCTACCGGGAAGTTCTCCGCTTAAAACCCAATGACATAAATGTCCTCATGGGGCTTGCCGAAAGTCTGGACGCCCAGAAAAGACGCAAGGAAGCCCGCTCCTACTGGGAAAAGGCCTTGAAGCACGCCAAAACGCAGTGGGAAATAGACCGAACCAAACGTCGCCTAGCGGAACCGGATTGAGGGAGGAGGAATGAAATACGCCTCCCTGGCTTTGCTTCGGCGTCGTTTGCTTTTACCAGCCCTCACCCTCGGGGGTCTACTCCTTTTCGCCTTACCCGTCCCGACGAGAGCAAGAGATAGTCTCCAGCTGATACTCGACAGCGCAAAGGTTCATCTCAAGGAAGGGAAAACCTATCTTCAGCAAGGATATTATTCCCAGGCAGAGAATGAATTCCGTGAGGCGGATCGGTTAAATCCTAACCTGGATAGGGTTCGACTTTACATCGGGGATGCTCTTAGAGGCCAGCTCATGTATCAGGCGGCGGAGAGGGAGTATCGCGGGATCATCCAGTCTGACCCAAAGGATACCACCGCGCGCTATCGCCTTGGGGAGATGTTTAAGTGGCAGAGGAAGTTACCTGAGGCGGAACAGGAATATCACGAAGTCATCCGGATGTACCCCGGCGATTATCTTCCCCACTTCAAACTCGCAGAGGTGCTGAGGTGGGAGGAAAAGTACTCGGAGGCGGGATCGGAATACCGGGAAGCCATCCGTTTGAACCCCCGGATTAATGAAGCATATTGGTCTCTTGGTTATATTTTGGAAATGAAAGGTTCCTACGTGGAAGCAGAAACCGTATACCGCGAAAAGCTGCGTTTAACACCTAGTGACGAACACTCTGTGATGTATTTAGCTGCCAACTTGGATAAGCAAGGCCGGCGCAAAGAGGCCAGGCCGCTTTGGATACGCGCCTCGAAAAAGTTTAAGTGGGGAGAACCGAATTATATCATTAAAAAGCGCCTCGCAGAGCCGGATTGAGAGCGGAGGGACCAGATAGAGAAAGTAGCGCGGGAAAGAAGATAAATAAGGAGGCTTGTAAATGACGGCGTATAAACCGATTAAGGCCCCGAGGGGCCTGAAAAAAACCTGTAAGGGCTGGCATCAGGAGGCCGCCCTCCGGATGCTGATGAACAATCTGGAGGTCGGGGAGAAACCCGAGGAGCTTATCATCTACGGGGGCTCGGGGAAGGCCGCCCGGAACTGGGACTGTTACCATGCCATCGTGCGCACGCTCAAGAAGCTGGAGAACGACGAGACCCTCCTGGTACAGTCCGGCAAGCCGGTCGGGGTGTTCCGAACCCACAGCTATGCTCCGAGAGTACTCATTGCCAACTCCCTGCTGGTACCGGCCTGGGCCACGGGAGATGAGTTCAGACGGTTAGAAGGCTTAGGGCTCACGATGTACGGCCAGATGACAGCCGGCAGCTGGATTTATATCGGGACCCAGGGCATCCTTCAAGGGACCTATGAAACACTGGCCGCCTGCGCGGACAAGCATTTCGGGGGTTCGCTCAAAGGCAAACTCGTGCTCACCGCAGGCATGGGCGGCATGGGCGGGGCCCAGCCATTGGCCGTTGTCATGAACGAGGGCATCTGTCTGTGCGTGGAAGTGGACCCCTCGCGCATCAAGCGACGGCTGGACACACGCTACTGCGATAAGATCACCCATCAGCTGGACGAAGCCCTTAGGTGGGTTGATGAAGCCAAGAAGAAAGGGGAAGCGTTGTCCATCGGTTTAGTGGGAAACGCCAGCGAGGTGCACAAGGAGCTCCTCAAGCGGGGAATCATCCCGGATGTGCTCACGGACCAGACCTCGGCCCATGACGAGTTGAACGGCTACGTGCCCGGTGGGATGAGCTTCGAGGCCGCGCTCGCGTTGCGCAAGCAGGACCCCCAGGCCTATATCAAGGCCTCCTACGAGTCCATGGCCAGGCACATGGAGGCCATGCTGGGAATGCAGAAGGCCGGGGCCACCTCCTTCGATTACGGGAACAACCTCAGGGGCCAGGCCAGAAAGGCCGGGGTCGTAAACGCCTTCGACATCCCGGGATTCGTGCCGGAGTACATCCGGCCCCTGTTCTGCGAAGGCAAGGGGCCGTTCCGCTGGGCCGCGCTTTCCGGGAACCCCAAGGACATCTGGGCCACGGACGAGACCGTGCTCAAGCTCTTTCCCAAGGACAAACCCCTGGCCCGCTGGATCCGCATGGCGCAGCAACGGGTCGCGTTCCAGGGCCTGCCCTCGCGGATCTGCTGGCTGGGTTACGGGGAGAGGGACAAGTTCGGGTTAGCCATCAACGACCTGGTGAAGAAGAAGAAAGTCTCCGCGCCCATCGTCATCGGCAGAGACCACCTGGACACCGGGTCAGTCGCTTCCCCCAACCGTGAGACCGAGGGGATGAAAGACGGCTCGGACGCCATCGCGGACTGGCCGGTGCTGAACGCCCTCTTAAACGCGGTCTCAGGAGCATCCTGGGTCTCTGTTCACCACGGCGGGGGAGTGGGCATTGGCTACTCCCTGCACGCCGGGCAGGTCATCGTGGCCGACGGGACCAAGGAGATGGCTTTGCGTCTTTCAAGGGTCCTCACCAACGACCCCGGGACCGGAGTCGCCCGGCACGCGGACGCGGGATACGAGGAAGCCATCCAGGTGGCCAGGAAGAAGAAGGTCAAGATTCCCATGCTTGGGAAATAGGTCTTATAGGAGGACGCTCAAGGGGAGGTTCGTGCCGCTCTCCCCGGAGCGTTACCCTTTTGGGATTAAAGATTTACGGCCTTTCTTATTGACTTTTCGGCGCATTTTTGGTATAGTAAAAAGTTCCAATAAGGCATGGACATAGACCTCCTCATCCTGCACGCCGCCCAGGTCGCGACCCCGGGTCATGGCTGGACCCTCCGGGTCATCCGGGACGGAGCTGTGGCCGTGGTCGGTGAAAAGATCGTAGCGGTGGGGACGACCCGTGAAATTTTTCCCAAGGTGAGGGTGACCAGGAAGACCAGGGTCATCGAGGCCAGAGGCAAGGTCGTCGCTCCGGGTTTCGTGGACCCCCATACCCATGCCGTCTATGCCGGGTCCAGGGCAAGCGAGTTCGCGCAGAGGCTCGAGGGCGTGCCATACATGGAAATCGCCAAAAAGGGCGGGGGAATCAACTCCACGGTCCGGGTCACCCGAAAGGCTTCGCGGAAGGAGCTTTTCGATTCGGCCAAAGAGCGGCTCGCCCGGATGCTGGCCTGGGGCACGACCACGGCCGAGGTCAAGAGCGGGTACGGCCTGTCGTTGGAGGCGGAGCTCAAGATGCTGGAGGTCATTCGCGACCTCGCCGGGAAACAGCCCGTGGAGCTTATCCCCACGTTTCTGGGGGCGCATGAGGTCCCCAAAGAGTATAAGGCCAGACGGGCCGGGTATATAGACCTCCTCCTCCGAAAGATGATTCCCGAGGTCGGGAAGAAGGTCCTGGCCGAATACTGTGATGTGTTCTGCGAGAAGGGTGTGTTCAGCGTCCCGGAATCCCGGCGCATCCTGCTCCGGGCCCGAGACTGGGGGATGATCCCCAAGGTGCACGCCGATGAGATCACGCCCTTGGGTGGAGCGGAGTTAGCCGCGGAAGTCGGGGCCGCGTCAGCCGACCACCTGGTCTATCCCTCGCGCAAAGGGATGGCGGCGATGAAGAAGGCGGGTGTGATTCCGGTCCTCCTGCCCGGAACGAGCTTCTTCTTAAACTCAGATTATGCCCCGGCACGGGAGATGATCGCGATGGGCCTTCCCGTGGCCCTGGCCACGGATCACAACCCCGGCACCTGCACTCTGGAGGGAATGCCGACGGTCATCGGGCTGGCCTGCCTGAGGCTCAAGATGACCCCGGATGAGGCTTTGATCGCCTCAACCCGGAACGCGGCCAGGGCCATCCTGAGAGAAGAGGTCATCGGTTCCCTGGACCCGGGCAAGCAGGCGGATATCCTTCTGCTCGACATCCCGGACTACCGGGAGATCCCCTACCGCTTTGGGACGAACCCGGTGGGCATGGTCATCAAGAAGGGCCAGGTCGTACACTTCAGGTAAATCTTAAGGGAGGGTTTGTGGCCAGGATAGTAGAGTGTGTGCCGAACTTCTCGGAGGGACGGCGGCCGGAAGTGGTGGAGGCGATTGTGGAGGCGATCGCCGAGGTGGAGGGCGTGCGGGTCCTGGACAAGGAGATGGACAAGGACCACAACCGGGCCGTGGTGACCTTCGTGGGCGAGCCGGAGCCGGTCAGAAAAGCCGCCTTCGCGGGCTGCGCCAAGGCCTGCGAGCTCATCGACATGAACGCGCACACCGGGGAGCACCCCCGCATCGGAGCCACGGACGTCATCCCGTTCATCCCGATCTCGGGCGTGAGCATCGAGGAATGCATCGACATGGCCCGGGAGCTCGGGGCGGAGATCTCGGAGAAGCTGGGCATCCCGGTGTACCTCTACGAGAAGGCCGCCGTGCGGCCGGAGCGGCAGGACCTGGCGTTCATCCGCGAGGGCCAGTACGAGGGCCTCAAGGCGGCCATGGCCACGGACCCCGCCCGCCGCCCGGATTTCGGACCGCCCAAGATGCATCCCACGGCCGGGGCCACGGTGGTCGGGGCCCGCGATCCGCTGATCGCTTTCAATGCCTATCTGAATACCAACGACTTAGAATTAGCCAAGAAGATCGCCCGCCGGGTCCGCTTCCGGGACGGGGGCCTGCGGTTCCTCAAGGCCAACGGCTTCGCCATCCGCGAGCGGGGCTGCGTGCAGGTCTCGATGAACCTCACCAACTACCTCGGCACCCCGATCCACGACGCCTTCGAGCTCGTCAAGCGCGAGGCCGAGCGTCACGGACTGGTGGTCACGGACACGGAGATCGTGGGCCTGGTCCCGCTCAATGCCATGATGGACACGGCGGAGTATTACCTGCGCCTGGAGAACTTTAAGGGCGAACAGGTGCTGGAGAGCAAGCTCTGGGGCGGGGGAGCCGCCGAGCGGGTGCCGACCCTGTTCTTGGAAGAGGTGTCCTCCAAAGCCCCCACGCCGGGCGGAGGCAGCGTCGCCGCTTTATCCGGAGCCCTGTCCGCGGCCCTGGGGTCCATGGTCTGCCGGCTCACCGTAGGGCGGAAGAAATACGCCGCCGTGGCCGAGGAGCTGAAGCAGGCCCTGAGGCAGACCGAGCGGGCCCGATCCAAGCTGACCAGCGCCATCGAGACCGATGCCCGGGCGTTCGATGCTGTGATGAAAGCCTCCAGGCTGCCCAAGGAGACCCCGGATGAAATCACGAAGCGGGAGGCCGCCCTCCAGGAAGCGACCAAGAAGGCCGCAGAGGTGCCGCTTTCGGTCATGGAAGAGGTTCGATCGCTCTTAATCCCGCTCCAGGCGATTGCGGAAAAGGGCAACATCAACTCGGTCTCCGATGCCGGCGTGGCCGCGCTCATGGCCCAAGCCGCCTGCGACGGGGCAGGTTTGAATGTGGAAACCAACTTGCCTGCGATCGCGGAGACCGCGTTCAGGCAAGGCCTTCTCTCGCGGGCGTCCGCGATCAAAGGGGAGGTTCGAACGAGCGTCCAAGGGATCCTGGAAATCGTCCAGGAACGAATGAAGGAGAAAGCGGGGATTTAAGTGAACCCAGAGAAAGCCTTCGTCAAAGAGGTTCTGGAACAGCCGGAATGGAACGTCGCCCTGGCAGAGCATGCCGAAACCCTGGAGCGAAATCCCAGGGACTTCCGGGCCTGGGGAGCGATCGGAGACCTCTACACGGAGGCGGGGAAAGGGGATCAGGCTCTCATGGTCTATGAGGAGTTGTTGGGCGGATTGGAGGAGGAGGGCCGTCATCTCGAGGCCTTGGTCGTGGCCCAGAAGATGTGGCGGGCCAAGCCGCAGAAGGTGGGTCTTCTCAAGCGCATCGGAGAGCTTTACTTGAGGCAGGGGCTGCTCGTGGGGGGAGTCCACTTCCTATGGCGGTATGCCCTGGAGAAACAGAAAAGGAGACAGCTGGAGCCTTTCCTCAGGACCTGCGACCAAATCGCCCAGGCCTCGGCCAGCGAGGAGGTTCGCAAGCAGGTCGAATCCCTGAAACGGACCCTGGAGGCGCTTCGAGCGACGATTCCTCCCCGGGGCACGGACGAACCTCACTCCGTAAAGCCTCTTCCCCCGGAGGCGACCGAGAGAATTAAAGAGCTTCATGCTTTGGGGGCGGAACACTTCCGCAAGGGGTTCTGGGAGACCGCGAGGAAGACCTGCGGCAAGATCCTCACGCTCTATCCCTACGACCTGGAAGCCCTCAAGATGCGCCTGGAGATCGGACTCAAGACCCGTGACGAGCAGGAGATCGGAACAGCGATTCTCCGGCTCGCCGAAACGCTGCAGGCCATGGGTCAAGGGGCAGAGGCGGAGGAGGCCTTGCGGAAGATCTCGGACAAATACCCCCGGCTTAAGGAGGTGCGACGGCGGCTGGAGGGCTTCCAGCGGCCGGATGTCGAGGCGGGGTTCACGGCCCTATCCCAGGGGATCGTCCTGCTCGGACACCTCCTGGACACCCTGCCCTTCGACGGCGGAGCGAGCTATCTTGACCTAGGCGTCCTTTACCGCCAGGCCGGGCTCCTGGAGCCGGCCAAGGAGGAATTCCAGCGCGCGATGTCGGATCCGCGGGCGAGCCGAAGAGCCCGGGAGGAGCTTTCCCTGCTCGGGGTCTCCGTGGAGGGGGAGCCGGTTCCGGAGACGACGGGGCCGGAGCCTCAACCTGAGCCCGAGCTCCAGGCCCCCCCAGCCTCCTTTGAGCCTTCCCCCGAGGAGCCTCCCCAGGAGAATGCTCCTGAGGCCGAGGAGGCGCCACCGCCCCCCAAAAGGGTCCCGGCCATTGACAAACGCATCGGATTCGTGTAAACTTATAATTTAACTCAGGGGAAAGGGACTCATGGATTACGAGCAGTTTTTCCATCTCGCAGAAGACCCCTTTGCGAACGTACCGAACAACCGTTTCTTCTACGATAATCCTCAGCACGCCAGAGTCCTGGCCCGGCTGATGCACGCCATCGCGCGGATGCGGGGCCTGGTCCTCATGGTCGGGGATGTGGGCACGGGGAAGACGATGATGTCCCGCCACCTGCTGGACCGATTGCGCGAGGACGGAACCTATGAGACCGCCCTCATCATCCTGACCCACGCCGACTTCTCCTCCCTCTGGCTCCTCAAGAAGATCGCCGCGCTCCTGGGCGTCGAGGAGGTGGGAGAGGAGAAAGCCCGGGTCGTCTCCCAGATCTGCGAACGTCTCATGCAGATTTACGGGGAAGGCCGGAAAGCCCTGATCATCATCGACGAAGCCAACCTGCTCAGGAATCGCGAGGTCCTGGAGGACCTGCGCGGCCTGCTGAACGTGGAGGTGGCCGATGCCCGGCTCATCTCCTTCCTCCTCACGGGACTGCCCGAGATGGAGAAGAACCTGTTGGGTGATGCGGCCCTCAAGCAGCGGGTGGCCCTGCGCTGCGAGGTCCAGCCGATGAGCCCGGAGACGGTCAAGGGCTACATCAAACACCGCCTGAAGGTCGCCGGGCGGTCCGAAGACCTCTTCACGGAGAGCGCCCTGGACGCCATCGCCCTTTTCTCCGGGGGGAGCCCCAGGCTGGTAAACGCGATCTGCGACAACGCCCTCCTGGAGGGATTCCTGGCGGAGAGACCCCTCATCGACCAGACCCTCGTCCAGGAGGTCGCTCAATCCCTGGGCTTAGAAGAAGCCAAGGCAGGCGCATAGTTCCGATGCGATCGGCAGTGGAAAGGAGGTGAGGCGCTTACGGCGAACATCGCGGCGATAAAAAGCAAGGCGGCGGAGCTCTTCCAGAAGGGGGATTACGAGAAGGCCATCAAGGAGTACGAGCGGGCCTTAGAGATCGAGCCCACCGACGCCATCATCTACAACAACATCGGAGACAGCTACCTCAAGCTGGGCAAGTCCGAGGAGGCGATCAAGGCCTACGAGAAGGCCGCGGAGGTCTACTCCAACGACGCCCTGTACAACAACGCGACCGCCGTCTGCAAGAAGATCCTGCGCATCACCCGGGAGAACCCCGGGGTGTTCTGGCGCCTCGCCGAGCTCTACGCCCACCAAGGCCTCACCAATGACGCGATCAACAACTGGGTCCAATACGCCGAGATGGTCCAGAGGGCCGGGAACCTGGACGGGGTGCTCAACGCCTATCAGAAGATCGTGGAGTTGTCGCCCCGCAATGTGGACATCCGGGGCAAGCTGGCCGACCTGTATGCCACCCAGGGGAAGACCGAGGACGCCGAGCGGGAGCTAAAAGCGGTCGCCGCCTTCTACCAGGAGCACGGCCGGACCCACGAGGCCGAGGCCGTGGAGGCCAAGATCCGCAAGCTGACCGGAGCCGAGCCGCCTCCACCCCCTCCTGTTGAAACCCCCAAACCCCAGCCGGCCGAGGTGCCCCCTACCGCATTCGCTCCTCCCCCGGGGTTCGTTTCCTCCGGCATTTCGTTTGAATCCCTGTTCCCGGAGGTCGCCGCGCCCCCCGAAGCCAAGAGTCCGGACGTGACCATCGAAGAGGCTCCCGGGGAACAGGCGAAAGCTGCAGGGACCAAGATCGACGAAGTTTTTGCCGCGAAGTTCGGGGAGGAAAAAAGGGTCAAACCCGAGGAAGCCGCCCCGGAGAAGCCTTCGGAGGACTGGGCCGTGAGTGTGGAATTGGGCGAGCTTTTGTTGGACATCGGTTCCACGCAGGAGGCCACGGAGCAGTTCCACAGGGCCGCCGAGGGCTATTTCAATGCCGGCAACCTGGAGAAGGCGCAGGTCCTTTACCGCCGGATCACCGAGCTTCAGCCTCTGGAGATCCGCACCCGCCAGAAGCTGGTTGAGATCGCCCTGAAGAGGGAGAGTCGCGAGGACGGGATCGAAGCCTATCTCGGGCTGGCGGAATGCCTACTCCGCCGGGAGCGCAAGGAACAAGCGAAGTCGGTTTATCAGAAGGTCCTGGAGCTTGACCCCAAGAACGAGACAGCTTTAGAAAACCTCTCGCTCATCGCTCCCGCGGCTCCCGTGACAGCTCCAGAGGCTCATGAGGTGAAAGAAAGGGTCGAGGAGCCGGTTCCGCCCAAGGGGGTAACCCCGGTTGTGGTGAGGAAAGAGGCCCCCAAGGAACACGTTCCGCTTGCCCCAAGCCTCTTGGGTGGAGAGGAGGAACCATCCGGAGAAGAGTACGTTTCCCCGCCTGCGGTCAAGACAGCGGTTGAAATGCCTGAGGGGCCCGCTCCCCTGGCCCCCAGCCTGCTCTCCGAAGAGGAGAAGCCTCCCGAGGCCGGTGAGCCCATCGAGGCGGAGAAGGTCACCATGGGTCGGGAGATCGTGGAGGGGGGCCGGAAGTCTCACGTCAAATTCTCGGTGGCCGAAACCGAACCTTCCGCCGCTTCCGAGGAATCCCTTTCCATCGGGGACATCATCGAGGAGTTCAAGGAGGGGGTCTTCAAGACCGTCTCCCAGGAGGACTACGCCAGCCACTACGAGCTGGGGATCGCCTATAAGGAGATGGGGCTTCTCGAGGAGTCGATCATGGAGTTCCAGATCGCGTCCAAGGGCCAGGCCGAGAAACTGAAAGCTCTGGAGATGCTCGGCATCTGTTTCCTGGAGAAAGAAGAGCCCCAGTTCGCGGTCCGTCAATTCGAGCAGGGATTGGCGGTTCCGGGCCACGATCCTGAGCAGTACCTCGGCATGCATTACCACATGGCCACAGCCTGCGAACGGCTCGATGACCTCGAGAACGCCGTGAAGCATCTCGACGAGGTCTATCTCGTGGATGCCAAGTTCATGGACACGGCGGCCCGGCTCAAAGCCTTGAAGGCCAAGCTCAAGAAAGCTCACCCGAAGCCGAAAGCTTCGGTGACCGCGGAAGCCGAGGCCCGTTTGGACGAGATCCTGACCGAGATGCCCGCCCCGGCAACGGCCCCAATTCAGGAAGCGCAGGTTCCTGTTCCCGAACCCGTGCCTGCGACTGCGGAGACCCTTGAAGCGTCGCCCGTGCCGCCCGAGGAAGTTCCAGCCGAAGAGTTCCTTTCTTCGGTGCACGAGATGCTGAAGACCGCGGCGGAAGCCCCTCAGCCTGCCCCTGCCGCCGAGGTGTTAGAGGAGATGCCGCCTGCAGAAATGCCCCAGCCCGAGGCCGAGGTCCCTCCTCCGAGCCCCGAGCCCTCTCCGGAGCCCGAGCCGGAGCCCGCTCCCGAGCCTCCTGCTCCGGAGAAACCCAAGCCCGAAGCTCCGAAGAAACGCAAGATCTCTTACGTATGAAGGGCCTCTTCCGGCCTTTTCGCGAAAGCCTACCCCCGATCATTGTCGGGGGCCTTTTTGCTGGCCTCGGATGAAGGATAAACTGATTTCGTCGAACGGCTCGGATCCGGCTTCCCGCGAGGCAGAGAACCTTGCCGGGGAGAGGCCCGGACGGATCCTGGTCGTGGATGATGACGAGCACGTCCGTAAGTCCCTGGCAGAGTTCCTGAGGCTGGACGGCCACGAGGTGGTCATGGCCTCGGATGGAGAACAAGCCTTGGACGAGGTGGCCAAAGACCCCCCCGACCTTCTGCTTCTGGACCTGATGATGCCCGGGATGGATGGGCTGGAGGTCTGCCGCAGACTGAAGGCCATGGACTCCACCCGCCTCATCCCCATCGTCATGGTCACGGCTTTGCAGGACCGGGGAACCAAGGTGAAGGCCCTGGAGGCCGGGACCGATGATTTCCTCGGCAAGCCTTTCAACAGGGTCGAGCTCCAGGCCCGGGTCCGCTCCCTGCTGCGGCTCAAGCGCTATACCGATGAGCTGGAGAGCGTGGAGTCCGTGCTCTTCTCCCTGGCCCGCAGCGTGGAAGCGAAAGACGCCTATACCGGCGATCACTGCGGCCGGCTCTCGGCCTACTCCCTCGCCCTGGGGAGATGGGCCGGCCTCTCCCGGGAGAAGCTCAAGGCCCTGGAGCGGGGCGCGATCCTGCACGACATCGGAAAGGTGGCGATCGCGGATGCCATTCTGCTCAAGCCCGGCGGGCTCACCCCGGAGGAGTTCGAGGCCATGAAACAGCATACCCTGATCGGCGAACGCATCTGCCAGCCCCTCCGCAGCCTCAGGTTCGTGCTCCCGATCATCCGCTCCCACCACGAACGCCTGGACGGCAGCGGGTATCCCGACGGCCTGTCCCGGGACGCGATCCCGATTACCGCGCGGGTCCTCCAGATCGCGGACATCTATGACGCCCTGACTACGAGGCGTCCGTATAAATCAGCCTGCTCCTCGGAAGAGGCCTTCGAGATCCTGCGGTCCGAGGTGAAGAAGGGCTGGCGCGAGGAGCAGCTCGTGGAGGGACTCTACGAGGTGCTTCGCATGGAGGGGAACCGGGGAGAGATTTTGATATAGCGAGGTTTTTCAGAGATCTACGGGGTCGCAATAAAGGCAGGATCCTCTGATCCCGCCCTTTTTCTTTTGGCTTTCGCTTTCTGCCTACGGGCTTCTGTTTTAGGTTCTTTCCGGCCCGGAGCGGGACGTGTGCAGGCCGTTACTTTAACTGCCGCGCCTAGGTAAGGCCGACAAAGCTCAGTTACGGCAAAATGCCCTCATAGGGGGAGGGCCGACAAAGCTCCACAACCCGGGAGGTGTTTCCAACCACTTCACGCGCACATCACGCCCACCTCACGCCCACCTCACGCCCTCCCCACACCTTGTAACAGGAAAACACGGCTATGGGTGTGTTTTTATCTATAAAAAGGTATCAGTTGGCATACCTGCTTTAACAGGCTGGACGTAAGGGCCACGATGACAAGCTGATACAATCCCCCGACCTGTTTTAGCTCAGGAATCGTCAGGGGAGGCGCTGTATTACCCCATCGAAAGCCTGAGGAGCCTTATTTCCATCCCGGACTCAGCAATTCACAAAAGGTGCTTGACATTCCGTTCCTAAAATCGTATAATATCTCTGTTGGAAAGGAATTCAAGAGCCGGGGAACGAGCCGCTTTATTTGTTTGGCCCATCGCCGGCCATCTTTCCCTTTCCGCATATCGAATGCCAGCCCCAAAGCCCTCATCAAACGGAGGTGACGCATGCGTTTATTAAGATTTTCGCTGGGACTGTTCCTGGGGGTAGCGATCCCCGGCCTGGCGTCTGCCGGGTGGTACAACCAGACCCCGTTCAGGTCTCCTTACGCGTTTCACTCGGTTCAGTTTCCGGGGAATGTCACCACCGGATACACCGTCGGATTCCAGGGCGCCATCCTGAAAACCACGAACGGCGGATCCAACTGGTCTGTCCTGCCCAGCGGAACCCCCCAAAGCCTGAACTGCGCCTCTTTCCCGGTGGACGTCCAGACCGGTTACGCCGTCGGGGATTCGGGCGTCTGCATCAAGACCACGGACAGCGGGGGGACCTGGACGATCCACAACACGGGCACCCAAAACATGCTCTACGGAGTCAGTTTCCCCCCGGGGAACCTCCAGACCGGATATGCCGTGGGACTGAACGGCACCATCGTCAAGACCACGGACGGCGGGGTCAGCTGGGTGCCCCAGAACTCGGGCACCCCGTATTATCTCCTCTCAGTCCATTTCCCGGTGGATGCGAACACCGGCTACGCCTCCTCGAACAACGGCCTGGTCGTGAAGACCACCAATGGCGGGGCCAACTGGGCCCTGCTGACCACCAGCACGCCCAACTGGCTGGGAGCGATCTATTTCCCGGGGAACACCCAGACCGGCTATGCCGCGGGAGGGAACGGCACGATCATCAAGACCACGAACGGGGGAGCGAACTGGGTCACGCAGAACTCCAACGTGGCCAACGCGATCTACGGGGTCTATTTCCTGGACGTCAACACCGGGTATTTTGTGGGGGCGCTCGGAAACATCTGCAAGACCACGGACGGCGGGACGAACTGGGTCTGGCAGGACTCGGGCACCAACTTCTTCCTCTGGGGGGTACACTTCCCGCTGGATGCCCAGACCGGTTACGCCGTGGGGGTGAACGGCGCCATCCGCAAGACCACGGACGGCGGGGCCACCTGGCTCCTGCAAGCCAACCTCAAATTCCGGGACTTTTACTTCGTCCAATTCCCGGTGGATGACCAGACCGGGTATGTCGGAGGGCAGACGGACAGCCTGTACAAGACCACGGACAGGGGGGCCGATTGGAGGACCCAGGTCGCGGGCCCGGGAGGGGTAAGCCGTTTCCTGGCCTCGGCCTGTTTTCCGGTGGATCCCGTCACCGGCTACGCCGTGGGGAGTCAGGGTTCCATCGTGAAGACCACGAACGGCGGCTGGAACTGGACCCAGCTGTCCTCGGGCACCCTTCATCACCTTCGCTCGGTCCACTTTCCGACGAGCCCCCAGACCGGTTTCACCGTCGGGGACTCCGGCACCATCCTGAGGACCGTGGACGGGGGAGGGAGCTGGCTGGTGCAGAGCGCGGGAACGAACCAGGCTTTATACTCGGTCCAGTTTCCCTCGGATGCCCAGACCGGCTATGGCGTGGGTGCCGGCGGGACCATCCTCAAGACCACCAACTCCGGGTCAAACTGGGCCTCCCAATCCAGCGGGACCGGCAACGTCCTTAACTCGGTCTGGTTCCCCCTGGACGCTTTGACCGGCTACGCCACAGGCGAGTTGGGCACGCTCTTAAAGACCACCAACGGCGGCGCCAACTGGGCTCCCCTGAGCTCGGGCACGACCCATGCCCTTCGCTCGGTGAATTTCCCCTCGGATGCCCAGACCGGGTACGTGGTGGGGGCTATGGGCACCATCCTCAAGACGACGGACGGGGGGACGACCTGGGGCCGCCAGGCCTCGGGCCTCCTCAACACCCTCAATGCTGTCCTGTTTCCGGTGAACGCCCAGACCGGGTTCGCGGTGGGGGATTCAGGAACCCTCCTGAGGACTTCGGATGGCGGCGGGGTAGGGGTGGAGGAAGAAAGCGGCCAGGGCCTGCGGGTCCTGAACCAAACCCTCGTAACCGTCCCCAATCCATTCGTAGCCTACGCCACGGTCCCGGGACATGAGTCCGAACGTTTCGTCCTCTACGACATCTCCGGACGCCGGGTCGGAACCTACAAAGGCGTCCGCATCGGAGAGGGTCTCACTGCCGGTGTGTACTTCCTGAGACTCGAGGGCAAATCCTCCCGCCCGGTGAGGATCGTCAAGGTGAGATAAGGCTGGAAAGACGTTCCGGTTGCGGTCAAAGGGGCGGGATCTTAAGAGGATCCCGCCCCTTTGACATCGTTTTGCTGACGGAAGGCTTGAAAAACCCGAATTATTTATGTATAATTGCCCCATGCGCAGGATGAAAGGATTCTGGCCGCTCGCTGGGCTCTTAGCCTTCTCCCTTTTACTGGCAGGAATCGCCGGGGCCGGACAAATATCCGGCCAGGCGGGATTAGCCCTCTACGATTATCAATCCCAGGTTCCTGATACCATAGGCTCCTCCCAACCGACCGCATCCAATCATCTTATTTCCAGCCAAGTCCTCAACCTGGACATCCGTGATATCGGGACGTACGGGCTCACCTTCCATGCGTTCCTGCGGAATACGAACCGTCTGGCCCCCTCGGATTCCACGGGCAGTTTTTTCCGGCTCTACGGCGCCTACCTGGACTACCGCCGGGCCGGCGCTCCTTTTCATCTCCGGGCCGGGAGGCAGTACGCCGTGGTCGGGATCGCCAGCGGAACGATGGACGGGCTTAAGGCCCGTTACGACCTTAACCGGCGTGTTTCGCTGACCGGGTTCGCCGGCCTGGAATCCCCCTCCGATTCCCTGAGGGCCTCCTCCTGGAAGGACGGGGGCATGGCGGGAGCAGAGGTCTCCCTGAGGTTGCCCCGGGAGAGTTATCTCTCCCTTTCCGGATGGCAGTTGAACCGGTATGGCGCGCTGGCCAAGCGAAGGGTGGGGGGAGATTGGGTCACCGGGATGGTTCCGGGGACCGACCTTTCGGGCCACTTAGAGGGGGACCTGATCAAAAACCGCCTTCATCGCGCGGTTTGGCGGGCGGAGTACCATTCCTGGCAGAGGTTTTCGCTCTTCGCACGATATGAGTATCGCAAGCCGGTCTTCGGCGAGGGCTCGATCTTCAATACGTTCCAAATCTCGTCCAACCAGGAGGCCGGGGCCGGGCTGAGCCTCAAGGCGTGGAGGGGCCTGTCTTTGTCCGGGGAAGCCGCCAGGGAGTTCTTCGACAGCGACCGCGCCAACCGCTTATCCCTCACCGCCCAGTCCGGGCGAGGTTCGATCGCCTATATCCGCCGAACCGGTTGGAGCAGGCGCTCCTGGGACCTCGCCCTGAATGGAGACCGCCCCCTGAGCGACCGGGTGGATGTCGGGGCGACGTTCAATTACACGAAGTACGAAGACCGGGCCGATCCCGCGATCCTGGATTACACCTTCACCGGGATCGCCCGACTGGGTTTCAGGATCTCGAAAGGACTCCTGATCACCACGGATGTCGAGAACCTGGTGAACCCGAATTACCTCCAGAACACCCGGTTCCTGGTCCGGGCGTTGTACGATTTTTAGCGTCTTTATGGATTCCTTTTCACGAAGGCAGTTGTGTTTGCTTTTGATTTTGCTCCCGGGACTCGCCCTCTCAGGTTGGGCCGGGCATCGGGTACCGCGCAATTCCCATAAGCTTCACGCCGACCAGGGAATGGACTGCACGGCCTGCCATCCCAACATCGAAGAGAGCACCCTGGCCTCGGACGATAACTCCCCCAGGATGAAGACCGAGTGCCAACCCTGCCACGCGGACTGGATGGACAAAAAAGAATGCGACCGCTGCCACTATAAACCCGTGGATTCCACGACCCAGGCGCCCTACGAGAACGAGATCCCGAACTACCACCTGAGCCACAAGGTGCATTTCGCCGAGCAGAAGATGGCCTGTAAGGACTGCCACCCGAACGGGGAAACCGTGGATTACGGCGTGCTTGTCACCACCTCCAAGAAGGCCTCCTGCCTGACCTGCCATGATGACCGGAAATCGTCTTCGGCCTGCGCTTACTGCCATCCCGTCATCCCCTGGCCCCAGACGCATAATGCCTCCTGGCGTAAGACCCACGGAATCCGGGCAAGGGCGAACCCGGCTGATTGTCAGACCTGCCATCCCAGGGAGGACTCCTGCCTGGTCTGCCACCGGTCCGGGAACGAGCGACCGGCCAGCCACGACCGCAACTACGTCTATAGCCACTGGCAGAGCGCGCGGGGCAAGGAGAACAATTGCGCCACCTGTCACGATACCCGGACGTTCTGCCAGCCCTGTCACATTACGACGGCGAGCATCCAGCCCCGCTCCCACGTGTCCTTCGACTGGGTCCCGAGCGGGCACGTCCGCCAAGCCCGGATGGACCTGGAGCGATGCGCATCCTGCCACGACACCCGAAGCCCGGATTGTCTGAGATGTCACAAGAACCGATAGCCGGCAGGAGGGCAGGGCCATGAACAATCGGAGGGCGAAGGTCGTTGTCCTTCCGGCCTTGCTCCTGATGATCCTTCTCCCCTTTGGGTGCAGCCGGAGGAGAGATGTCTTCACCAACCCCAAGTCCCCTCATGTCGCGGGATGGAACGAGGAGTTCTCACCCAACTTCCACGGCATCTTCGTGAAGCGGGACGGCGGGCCCTTTGGGTGCATCACCTGCCATGCCGTGAGCCAGACGGATTCGTCCAGCTACTGCTTCACCAATTGCCACTACGGCCCCTCGGGACGGCCCCATCCTCCGGCATGGACGGATTCGTCCACGGCCGAGTTTCACGGGATCCGGGTGGTGAACTACGGGCTGAACACCGTGGTCAACGGCCGGACCCGGCCTTGTACGGACTGCCATTACGTGGACAACAAGGACACGCTCTCCTGGTGCTTCCGGGCCTGCCACGACGGTCCGGTGGGCGCGAACCGGCCTCCCCGGAATCCAACGCTTCGGGGCCACCGCGAAGCCTGGAAGACGGCGGCCAATCCCCGCTCGCTCATCTTCCACGGGAACTACGTGGCCTCCGCGGGCTTCGCTTACTGCAAGGACTGCCACGGGTCCGATTTCCAGGGCGGGATCGGCCCCTCCTGCGGAAAGCCAGGCTGCCACGACTTCGGGGGCGGCTACACCTTCTTCCCGCACCCGTCATACTGGAAGACGGATTCTTCCTCTCAGGGGTTCCACGGCCGCTTCGTGCTTCAAAAGGGGAAAGGCATCTGCCAGGCCTGCCACGGAAAAGATTTCGATGGTAAATATAACCAAAAGCCTTGTTTCCCCTGTCATGACTATCCCCATCCGGCTCCGGCCATCTATAATGACACCCTCCAGGACAGATTCCACGGAAGACAACTCTGGCGTTTCGGCAACGAAGCCTGCAAGGTCTGCCACGGGGACACCTCGACCCTGTTCCGAGGGGGACGGGTGAATGTGGGCTGTCTCACTCTCGCCTGCCATCCCGGGGGGTCGGCCCATGGTCTGCCAGGACCCTCCACGCGTTGGAAACAAGGGCCCCGGACCAATCCTCTCTGGCATGGGAATCAAGTGGGGCGGGATGGCTTTGCAGCCTGTCGTACCTGCCATGGAGCCAATTTCGATTATAGCGCGCAAGGCTTAGGGCATGGATGCGCATACTTCAACCCTCCCTGCCACGAGCAATACCAGTTTAAACAATACGGGATCAGTCCCCATGAAACACGGGCCTGGAACAGAGGGGATACCCTTCCTCCGCCTCAGGATACGACCCATGCCTGGTGGGTCAACGCAGTCCGGCACCACACTTATACCGATTGCACCTATTGCCACTTCTCCGCGACCCACTACTGGCGCGACGGAACCCAGGTGTCCAGTTGCCAACCCTCCTGTTGCCACGGATTTTGATAGGCGCATTCCCACTCTGGCAACTATCCCTGGCCTGGCTCCAACACTGATTCCCCTCCCCGGTCTGTAAAGGCTTTCGGGGAGGGGAAATGGGGGTCTTCTGCGCTTTCTTAAACCATTTACAGACCTCTCCTTGGTAACGATGTCTTGGTGCACCAACCGAAGCCACTTGACAAATCCTGGTATTTGTGTTACTATATTGAGATGATTTACTAAGATAATTACTTGATTTCCGGTCGGGTAGATGACCCAGTCGAGGAAGGTAACATAGAGAGGTCTTGTGTAAGGGGCTAAGTTGAAGACCGTGACAAGGTGGTCTCAGAGGATGGTCAGGGAGGAGGGTACTCTTTCTCTGGGCCTTTTTGTCTTTTGGGGCAGTCGCCTTGAATTTAATTCAGGGTCGGTGCTTCTTTTTATTCTTGAGAGGGCCTTTGGTTAACAGGAAATCAGGAGAGACTCCGAAGGGAGAGACGAAGCCCAAGGAGGTTTCCTGGAAGCTCCGCTGGGCGTTCACCCAGGCCGAGGAGATGGAACTGAGGGACCTCTGTCTGGAGAAACTATCCGCTGAGGCCGGACTCTCCAAATGTTACCTCTCGCGGAACTTCCCGCTCATCGCAGGCTACTCCTTTGAGGAGTATCGGAAGAACCGGCGCATCACCGAGACCAAGAGGTTGCTCACCGAGACACCCATGTTCCTGGAGCAAATCGCCTTCGCTCTCGGTTTCGCCCGCTTGGAGGATTTCACCATTTTTGGGGAGGAGACGACGGGGTACAAGCCGAAAGCCTTCCGGGACTACTACGTGGCGAATGGGAGGTTCCCGCCTGACAAGGGGGGTGCAACAAAACCGCTAAAATAGCATTAAAACCGCACTTTTCGCAATTGACTTCGCCCGCGGTTTGGGGTACAATTGCCTGGTTGCGGGCGGGGCGATTTCTCGGCCTCAGCCTTAACTGCACCCTGTTGTTTAATTAAAGGAGGATCAGAAAATGAAGAAGACGTTAGTGGTAGTCTTAATGTGCGGAGCCCTCTTGCTCCTTGCGGTTACCTCCCTTTTCGCCCAGTGGCAGCCCGATCAGTGGTTAGCCAACGGTCCAAACGTCTCTGGCTGCAATGCTTGGTGGATCGGCAGCGTAAACAATTACGTCCATGCCGTTTATACCTTAATCGGCCCCACCAGTAATAGTGTTGCCTATCGGAGATCCACCAATGGCGGAGTGAATTGGCTTTCCGAAGTAACGCTGTGGCCTTCGGAGAACGCCTTACCTCCTTTCCCTTCTGTGGTTCCAGACTTTCAAAGAGTTCATGTCGTGGCATACTATATAACCGTTACTAATCCGGATAATAGTAATTTTTACTACCGCCGCTCTCCGGATCAAGGTGCTTCCTGGGAAAATGCGCAAATTGTGATTCCAGGGCCTTACGCTAATCCACCTCCTTGCGCTGCGGAATCCAATGGCAAGGTTCATGCCGTAGGCTGTGTGGGGCAAAGCACGACTTACATTTATTACAATCGCTCCATTGATTCAGGAACAACCTGGGGTACGGCGATTTCTCTTAACGCTGGTTCGGGACCAACCATTGCTGCACAAGACCCCAGAGTCCACTTGGCTTATTTAGGTGCCGATGGGCTTTACTATCGGCGCTCTCTGGATAATGGGGTAACCTGGCAGCCGCCAGTCAAACTTTTCAGTTACCCCTGGCCTTGCGATTACCCCTCCATTAGGGCCCGTAATTTAAACGTCTATATCGCTTGCAGTCGTTACGAAAGCACAAGCGGTCATGACCAAATCTTCGTTCTCCAATCCAACAATGGTGGCGCATCATGGGGGTCGCCCGTTCAAGTCACAAATAACCCTTACGATTCCAGGTATCCAAACCTTGCTGTTTCCGGAAACTTTCTCCATATGACTTGGTGCCTGGATAACGCTAACGGCCATAACCTTTACTATTCCCGCAGGGCCCTTGCTCCGGGTTCGCCGTGGGTTCCATTCACGCAGTTAACCTCGGACAATGGCGCTTATTACCCTTCTACTTCGGTCGGAGGTGGAAGGGTAGATGTAGACTGGAACGATTGGGGTTCTCAACTATTGTACAAACGCAATCCCACGGGCGATCAAAGTGGTGGAGGCATTACTGACGGCGGCTCGCGTTGGCCAGCGGACAGCACCTCCGCTACTTCTGCAGTCGAAGAATCTCCTCCGATTAAAGTTCAGGGCTTGCCTGACACTTACGAGATTTCTCCCAATCCCTTTGTCTACTCAGCCTCGATCCCAGGCCACGAGGCCGAGCGCTTTGTCCTTTACGATGTTTCCGGTAGACAGGTGGGAAATTATCAGGGTAACCGAATCGGGTCCGATGTTCGTCCAGGGGTTTACTTCCTCAAGGTGGAAGCCAAGAACTCCACACTGTTGCGGATTGTAAAGCTGAGATAGTTAGGCAATCCATCGTCAGTATCCTAAAGAAAGGGCGATCTTTGGATCGCCCTTTCTTTTTGTTTACTTGTAGTGTCTGAGGCCTCCAGTCCGCGTTCCGTAGTTTTAAAATACGGAATCAGTCCCCACCACGACACCCGGGCTTGGGCCAGCGGCGATACCCTCCCACCGGCCGGGGATACGACCCATGCCTGGTGGGTCAACGTGGTCCGGGGACGGGATTCAACCGATTGCTCCTATTGCCATTACGCGCCGAATCATTACTGGAGGGACGGAACGCTGGTGACCGTCTGCCAGTACTGCCACTGATCCGGCCCGGAGAAGGATAAAGGACCCCGTTATCCCGGTGGAGGGGAAAAACCATATCCTCCTCTTGACAAAACGTCGTCAATAGGGTACAATTATCACGTTCAAAAGAGAATGGGCATGGGGAAGTTTAAAAAGGAGGAAGACATGAAGAAAGGCTTATCATTCCTTTTGGCCCTGGGCCTGGTTTTGGTCCTCGCCGGCCCGCTCACCGCGCACGTGTGGCTGCTCGGCTTTTCCGGAGCCCCGGGGACATACGGAGTCTGCAGCAGAACCTGCCACTGCTATCCCGGCGGAACGCTGAGCGTGAATGGCTTTCCGGATCATTACAGTCCCGGCCAGACCTATACCATCAGCGTGACCCACATCGGGGGGGACTCCATCGAGAATTTCAATTGCTCCGTCCGGATCGGGCAAGGGGCAGAGAATGCCGGACTTCTGCAAGCCGGATACCTCACCGAGACTACCTTCGACAGCGTGGAGACCAACGGGGTTCACGCCCTCGCCCGGTGCGACAGCTGCGATTTCCTCTGGACCGCCCCGCCGGTGGGCACGGACACGGTCCGGCTCTATTTCGGGGGGATGCAAGGCATCGAGGGGGAATGGGGCCGGAATACGGAGTATATATTGACCGCGCCGGAGTTCACCGGAGTAGAAGAGCAGGCAGGCCTTCAGCCGAAAAGCGAATCCTTCGACCTGCGCCTGGCGGGCGCGAACCCGGCCCGGAACGGGGTTGCCCTGGCCTACCGCCTGGACGGCAAGGGGCCGGCGCAGCTCAGGGTCTACGACCTCGCCGGACGGCTGGTGAGGTCCTTCACGGTCAGAGGCAGCTCGGGGATCCTGCGATGGGACGGTCGCGACGCCCGGGGGGCGCTATCGGCCCCAGGAGTCTACCTGTTGCGTCTGGAGCAGGGGAACCGCTCCTCCACCGGGAAGGCTGTGCTGATCCGATAAATCCCAAATCCTTAATCTCGAGGGCTGCGAACAGCAGCCCTTTTTTATTTTGGCTGAGGATAACAATCAAGATTGACAAATCGTAGTGTTTATGATAAAATATCTTTCTTAAAACGATCGGACAAAGGGGACTTAAAAAGGGGAAAGCCATGGTTAAAAGTTACTCATTCCTTTTGGCCTTGGGCCTGGTTGAAGCCTTGGCTGACCCAGCGGAACAATTTGCGTTGCCTGTTTTCCCGTCCGCTACCAGTAAAGCCTTGTTGATCCATAAGAAGGAAGATGCAAACATGAAGAAAGACATAGTGCTCATTTCGATTTTGATGCTAACTTGGGCGGCATCGCTCGGGGCCTATACTTTCACGACCGGTTTTTCCGGAGCTCCCGGAAGTTACGGGCTCTGCGCCAGCACCTGTCACGGCGTACCCGGGGGCACGATTACCATAACCGGCTTCCCGGCAAGGTACCGGCCCGGACAAACATATACTGTCAAAATTTACGGGGATTCCATTAGGCAGTTTAACGGCTCCTGCCGGGTGGGCACGGACACCCTGAACGCAGGGACGATTACCGCGGACTACAACACCGAGGTCTACAACGTGTTCGGTGAGACCAACGGCATTCACCTCCTGGTGCCTTCCAGCGACAGCGGGGCGTTCCTCTGGACTGCCCCCGACCCCGGCGTGGACACGGTACGGCTCTTCATCGCGGGCGAGCAGGGCATCATGTCCTTCGGCCCGAACACGGAGTTAGTTTTTGTATCCGCCCAGGCCACAGGGGTAGAGGAGCAAGGCCAGGAAGGCATGAAGGATAGAAGGATGTGGACCAGGGTCACGCCGAATCCCTTCCAAAAGCAATGCGCGATCACCTATGGGCCTCTTGCGGGTGGCCCGGCCAGGCTTTCTGTCTTTGATTACAGGGGGCATGTGGTAAGGGTTCTCACGACCTACTCCTCTCGCCTTTCACCTCACACATTCATATGGGATGGCCGGGATGTTTCGGGCCGACGGGTCCCTCAGGGCGTCTACCTCTTCCGCTTGGAACAGGGGAACCGCTCCTCCACCGGGAAGGCTGTGCTGATCCGATAGGCTCAAGCATTCCAAGAGAGGCCGCCTTTGGGCGGCCTCTCTTCATTCTTCCTTTTAGACAAAATTCCCGTTATATATTTTAGGGTTATTTCACTACCAAGAGGGCTCCTTGAACGGTGATTCTCCATTGGAAAATGGAACAACTTCGGGCATTTTCGCCAGCGGGGCGGCCTCCGGGCCGCCTCGTGCTTTTCCCTCTCAGGGGTTGACAAACTCCCGGGGCGTGGGATATAGTAATTGGATGCCTGCGAATGAGATGATCAATGACAGGACCGTTGCTTCACCGTTTCTGGGCAAGGTGGAGGGAGAGAAGGGAAGGCTGGATGTCGCCTTGATTCGGAAGGCCCACGCCTTTGCCCGGGAGGCGCACCAGGGGCAGTTAAGGCGTTCCGGGGAGCCCTACTTCGTGCACTGCGAGGCTGTGGCGGATATCCTCCTGGACCTTCGCCTGGATTCGGGGACCCTTACCGGAGGCCTGCTCCACGATGTCCTGGAGGATACCGAGGCGGGCTTCGGGACTCTGAAAAAGGAGTTCGGGCCTGAGATCGCGGACCTGGTCGGGGGGGTCACCAAGATCAGCGGGCTCAAGCAGGCCGATCTCGAGGACCAGGGTGCGGAGAACTATCGCAAGATGCTCCTGGCCGTGACCGGGGACCTCCGGATCCTCCTGATCAAGCTGGCCGACCGCCTGCACAACATGAGGACCCTCGAGCATCTCGAACCCGAGAAGCAGCGCCGGATCGCCCAGGAGACTCAGGCGGTCTACGCCCCCCTGGCCCACCGCATCGGGATGGCCAAGATAGAATGGGAATTGGAGGACCTGTCCTTCCGTTACCTGGAGCCCGAGGCCTACGCCCACCTGGCCCAGGCGGTTGAGTCCGGGAGAACGGAGTACGAGCGGTATATTCAGGACTTCTCCGGGCATCTGGAAACGCGGCTCCGGGACGAGGACATCCCGGCGCAGGTCACCGGGAGGCTCAAGCATCTGGCCAGCATCCACCGCAAGATGATCGCCCGAGGGAAGCCCTTGGAGGAGATCTACGATCTCATGGCCTTCCGGGTCATCGTCCAGGAGGTCCGGGATTGCTACCACGCCCTGGGGGCGGTGCACAGCCTCTTCCTGCCCGTGGTGGATCGGATCAAGGATTACATCGCCACGCCCAAATCCAACCTGTACCAGGCCCTGCACACCACGGTCATCGGCCCCGGGGAACGCTGGGTTGAGATCCAGATCCGCACCCGGAAAATGGACTGGGTCGCCGAGGATGGGATTGCGGCGCACTGGGAATACAAGCTGGAAGGTCCCTCCGGGCCGCGCATCGTTCCGGATGAACGCGAGCAGGTGGCTTATCTCAAGCGCACCCTGGCCTGGGTCCAGGACCAGCTCGACCCCAGGGAGTTCATGGACCTCCTGAAAGTGGACCTATACCGGGGCGAGGTCTTCGCCTTCACCCCCAAAGGGGCCCTGAAGCACCTGCCCCGGGGTGCGACCTGCCTGGACTTTGCTTTCGCCGTGCACAGCGATATCGGAATGCGCACGACTGGGGTAAAGATGAACGGCAACATGGTTTCGCTCTCCCGCGAGCTCCAGAACGGGGATGTGGTCGAAATCCTGACCGCCAAGAGCCACCATCCCTCCCGGGACTGGCTGAAACTGGTGAAGACCTCCAAGGCCAGGATCCACCTTAAGCAACACTTCCGCGCCCTGGACCGTCTAAGGAATATCGAGCAGGGCAGGGACCTGCTCGCCCGGGAGGCGAGAAAGGTTGGTTTCACCCTGCCGGACCCTGAGGAGCTCGGAAAAGTCGCCCGGGACCTGGAATTCCCGATGCTCGAGGACCTCTGGGCCGGGCTCGGAGCAGGAGACCTTACTGCGGCCAGGGTTTTGAGGCGCCTTCTCCCGAAGGAGGCGGGGGCCGAAAAGGATAAACCCATCAAGATGATGGATTCGGGGGTGAAGGTGGACGGCCTCCGGAGGGTGTGGGCCACGTTCGCCAAATGCTGTCAGCCCCTGCCGGGAGAGAACGTCGCAGGGACCCTATCTCGCTCCCGGGGGATCGTGGTTCACCGGGAGGATTGCCCCTCCCTCAAGCAGGCCCGGGCCCAGGTCAGGGTGGAGTGGGACGGGGAATATAGTCGCAGATATCCGGTCATCGTGACCCTCGAGGCCAGGGACCATCTGGGCCTTCTGACCGAGATCTCCAAGACGATTTCCGAGATGAACCTGAATCTTCGCAAAGTGGATATAGACTCCGGGGTCGGAAGGGCCGCGGGGAGTTTCGTGCTGGAGGTGGAAAGCCTCTCAGGCCTGGAGCGTACCCTGGAGCGGCTTCGAAAGCTGCCGGGCGTCCTGCGCGTGGAGCGCAAGCAAAAAAGACGTTGAAATAAAACCCGGAGTATGATATGATAGTTAGTTTAGAAAATAGGTGTTGAACCAACTACGTCTCGAAAGGAGGAACCTCAGATGGTGAAGACTCTTGGCATCGTTGCGTTGACCGTCCTGGCCCTCGTTTCCCTGGCCCAGGCCGGGGGGGTCAGCCTGGGGATCAAAGCGGGTTTTGCCGATCCAGGCGGTCTTGCATTAGGTGGCTTAGTTCGCGGGACTCTCACTCCTAATTGGAGAATCGAGGGTAGTTTGGAGTACTTCGGAGAGGACTTCTGGCGCGACGTCTCGATTAACGGCACGGGTGCTTACGAGTTTCCTGTTTCAGGTACAGTCCAACCTTACCTTGGTTTCGGGGCTGGCGCCCACATTTTTTCCTGGGAGGAAGGTTTGCACTATTGGCATGGGCATGACGACTATTTCGCGAGCCATTCGCATACCTACTTGGGGTTACATCTCCTCGGTGGTGCCGATTTCGAGATCAGCAAGCAGACAAAGATCATTACCGAGATAAAATACATTATTATCACAGATCACGACGGAGCGGATGCCCTGACCATCACCGGCGGGGTGGCCTTCAAGCTGAAATAGCATCAAACGTTAAAGGAAAATAATGATGAAGAGAGTCGTACTAATGATCGCCTGTACCCTTGTCCTGATTACAGGGTCCTGGGCCGGAATCGATTCCAATGCCGGCACGGCGAGCTTCGCGTTTCTGAAGATCGGGGCCGGGGCCCGACCCGTGGCCCTGGGCGGGGCCTATGTGGGCGTGGCCGAGGGTGCGAACGGCCTGTACTGGAACCCCGGAGCCCTCACCCGGATGCCCGGCCGGGAGTTCTCGGCCACTTACATGAATTACCTCGTGGGCATGCAGTCGGGGTATGTGGCCTATGCCCAGCCCTGGAGAAAGAACGCGAGTTTCGGGGTCTCGGTGAACTACCTGAACGGCGGCCAGGTCCAGGAGACCACCCTGGATAATCCCACCGGGGTGGGCCTGCCCAAGTTCAGCCCCGGCGACATCGCCCTGGAGTGGGCCTATGCTCAGGCTCTTTCTCCCTCTCTCTCCCTCGGGGCGGGGGTCAAGATGGTCCGCGAATCGATCAAGAACTACTCCGCGATGGGTTTCGCCCTCGACCTGGGGGCGTTCTATCAGCCCCATATCAAAGGTCTGACGCTGGGCGCCTCCCTTTCCAATCTCGGCAAGAAGACCAAGGCCTTCATCAGCGAAAAGGAGCCTCTCCCGATGGTCTTCCGGGCTGGCCTGGGCTACCGCGTTCCAAGATTCAAGGACAAGGTCCTCCTGGCCCTGGAGGCCGACAAGCCCTCGGATAACAAGTTCAATCTTCACCTCGGAAGCGAGGTCGGAATCCACAAATACGCCAGCCTGCGCGCGGGATACGCCTCCACCGGAGGGGACCTCAGGACGGGCTCGGACACGGACTGGCTGGGCGGGCTCTCCTTCGGCCTCGGGACGCATTACAAGAGCTACCAGATGGATTACGCCTTCACGCCCTATGTGCAACTGGGCAACGCCCACCGGGTTTCCCTCTCGGCGCGATTTTAAGGCCTGATGGCTTTCTGGGGACGCATCCCTTTAAGAAAGGGGATGCGTCTCTTAGTTTGAGGCCGGAGGTTTCCTTGAGGCCCCCCTTTGAAGCCGTTTCACGAAAGCTTCTCGCTTGGGGCTCCGGCCGGCGGGAGGATCTTCCCTGGCGCCGGACCCGCGACCCTTACCGCATCCTGGTCTCGGAAATCATGCTCCAGCAGACTCAGGTCGCGACGGTCATCCCGTACTACCACCAATTCCTGAAAGCCTTTCCCACCTTGCGGTCTCTGGCCAAGGCCCCCCTGGACAAGGTGCTGAAAGCCTGGGAGGGCCTGGGATATTACGGCCGGGCGAGGAACCTGAGCCGTCTGGCCCGGGAGGTCATCCGGAACGACGGCGGATGTTTGCCCGCATCCTATGAAGGATGGAGGCGGTTGCCCGGCATCGGAGATTACACCGCCGGGGCCATGGCCAGTTTCGCCTTCGGGCAGGATGTGCCTGCTCTGGATGGGAACGCCATCCGGGTTATCACCCGGCTTTTCGGGATCGAGCGGGACCCTGCGACCAGCCCGGTTAAGAAGGAACTGAGGACTATAGCCCAAGGGCTCATTCCTTTCGGGCAGGGACGCAGGGTCAACCTGGCCCTGATGGATCTGGGCGCGACGGTCTGTCTTCCAAGGGCTCCGCGCTGCGGGGAATGCCCGCTGCGGAGAAACTGCACAGGCTATAAGAAGGGGATTCAGAACAGGCTACCGGTCCGGAGCGGGAGGAAACCGATACCGAGCGTTCTGGCGGTCATCGGGGTCATCCGAAAGAACGGGAGGGTTTTGATTGCCAGGCGTCCGGCCAGGGGTCTGCTCGGTGGGCTTTGGGAGTTTCCGGGAGGGAAGCCAAGGCCCGGGGAGTCCCTCCAGGAAGCCCTCAAACGGGAGGTCCGGGAGGAGACCGGCATAAAAGTCTCGGTCCGGAAACCCCTTATGGTTGTAAAACATGCCTATTCCCATTTCCGGGTCGAGCTCCATGCCTTCCTTTGTGATTTCAAGAGGGGAATGTCTAAGCCTTTGGGGTGTGACGACTTAAAATGGGTCGCTCTCGGCCGGTTCAGGGATTATCCTTTTCCCAAAGCAAACCAGGTTATCATTTCCAGGCTTTTCTTGAGAAAAGCGTTAAACCTTTGAGCCCCTTTTTTGTCTAAGGGTATGGAGATGAAAGGCGTAAGTCCTTCGTGGCAGGCGGACTTGGCCCTCGTGGAGCGGTTCAAGGCCGGGGACGAGGGAGCCTTCAACGAGATCGTCCGGACCAACCAGAAGAAGATATACTTCCTCTGCCTCCGGATGCTCAAGACCCACGAGGACGCCGCGGATCTTTCCCAGGAGACCTTCCTTCGCGCCTACCGCGCCTTGAGGAAGTTCGACGGGCGCTCCGGGCTATACACCTGGCTCTACCGCATTGCCGTGAACCTCTGCCTTAACCAGGTGAAGAAGCCCAGGAGCCTGTCCCTGGACGACGAGGAGGCCCGGGAGGTAGAGGCCCCGGAGCAGGATGGTCCCGAGGAGGCCTTGGTCCGGACCCAGATCGGAGAGGCGATTGCCAGGGCCGTGGAGGTCCTGCCTCCGAGACAGAAGGCGGTCTTCATCCTGCGCACCAACGAAGGCTTGTCCCACGAAGAGATTGCCCGGACCATCAATCGTTCCGTGGGCGCTGTCAAGGCGACCTACTTCCAGGCGGTGCGCAAGCTGAGAGAGAGCTTGAGGGAAATCAAGGATTTTTGAGGATCCCTGCACCGGATGGCCGATAAACCTTTTCCGCCATCAAGCTGTCTAACCAAACGAAACGCCTAACGGTTTTAATAAGATGAAATGCAGAGACTGTCGGGATAAATTGATCGAGTACATCGACGGCACCCTCCCCCCGGAGGAGGCCCAGCCCGTTCAAGCCCATCTGGCCGGCTGTCCCGCCTGCCGGAAGGAAGAGGATGTCCTCCTGGCGGTCCTGAGCGAGGCCCGGGCTCCGCTTCCCGAGCCCGGCGAACTCTTCTGGATCAACTTCCTTCCAGAGGTGAGGGGGAGGATCGCCCTGCGTCCGGAGCCCTGGTTTGCGACCCTGTTCAAGCCCGCGGTGGGATGGGGAAGCCTCAGTCTGGCCACCCTCATGCTTCTCGCCGGGATTCTGGTCTGGCGGATGGCCCCGATCCGGGAGGGGGCTCCCTCGTACTCCAAGGCGACCGCGGACTACCTCTCCTACGAGATCGGCTATCCCCTGGATGACCACCTGGCACAGGTTGTGGAGACCAGCACGGACAAGACCGAGTCCAGGCACAAGGTCTTCGAGAAGCTCTCCCCCCAGGGGGAGCAAGGCCAAGGCTCGCAGGTTCAACCGGGTGACGCTGAGGAATTGGATAACCTCCTCGAGGGGCTCACCCCGGAGCAGAAGAAGGCCCTGGATCAGAAAATCAAGGAATTGGAACAGAAAGCTAATGTCAAGGAGGCGTGAAATGACGAGGAAAAATGTTTTACTCATCATGCTTGCTGCGGGATTGATACTCCCCTCTCTCGTTCAGGCCCAGATGCAGAGGGGCAACCCGGGGATGAGGCGCGAGGGGATGAGGCAGCAGCGCATGGAACGGCTCAAGGACACCCGGGATATGATCGAGGATCTGCGCATCGTGCGCCTGACCAAGGAGCTCAACCTGAACGACCAGCAGCTGGCCAAGTTTCTGCCCAAGATGCGCGAGATAGAGGCCTCCCGCCGGGAGTTTCACCAGAAACGGATGGGTCTGATCAAGGATATGGACGATCTCTTGGGGCGTAAGGCTTCCGAGAAGGACCTCCAGGCCAAGCTCTCCGAGATGGAGCGGCTGGAGAGCGATTTTCAATCCAAGGAGCGCGAGACCCGCAGGGAGCTGCTCGGACAGCTGTCCGTGGAGCAGCAGGCCCGTTTCTTTGTGTTTCAGGAGAAGTTCGAGCGCGAGATCCGGGAGTTAATCCGTAACATCAAAGGTGGTGGGCAGCCCGGCATGGGGCCCGGCATGGGTCCGCCGCCCAACCCGGGACCTTAGAGGCTCCAAAGCTTTTCCGGCTGCTCCCTTTTCGCCCCGCTCTTGTTCATTCGGCGGGGCGAATTATTGATAAGGCCGTCATTCCCATGAAGATGGGAATCCAGGGTCCTTAGAGGGGGTCATTGCGAGCGAAGCGCGGCAATCTCGTCCTTCTTTCCAATGGTGATCACCCCCAAGCCTCGTCATGCTGAACTCGTTTCAGCATCTCGTCGTTGGTCTTTAATTCCGCGCTCCGCATTGAGAAGGGCCGTCATTCCCGTTGGAGCGTAGCGTAAATCCCGATCTATCGGGACGGGGCCTGCCCCGGTTGGAGGGTAGCGGAAATCCCGATTTATCGGGGCAGGCATTAGGCCGGGGGCGGGAATCCAGTGTCTTCGTTTTGCCGTTCAATTCGAAATCCGCAATCCGAAA
>CAYGWX010000009.1:0-31681 GCA_964353855.1 uncultured bacterium
ATACTCAACTTCCACAACCCTGTTTTAGTCCAGTTTAACGGGGGCCAGTCCGGTGGGCCACCTATGGGCCACCCAGACCCTCGTCTTGGTGAACCACTATACACCCACCACACACCCACTATACACCCACCACACCCCTACCTCACACCTATCTCACCCCTACCCCGCTTTGGGGAGGGAATGTTGTTGGGAGGGTCTTTTCTGCGTATTCTATCTAAAGGCAAGAGGTTAGACTTATTTTCTCAAGGGGTTACCGCTTGATTTACGGGAACCTAATACTCCGCTTCCGAGTTAATATCCAAAGAGGGCATTTGGAATAAACCCTCGATTCTTTCATGACCCATAACCCCCTTTGCTCGAAAGCCGTCTTGGACAAGTTCTCCGAGACGGCTTTCCGACAGGAAAGGGATTGACAGAAATCGCCCAAAAGGGGTATGATTATTAGTTCCCAATAATAGGTTCTTCAATATCTTAAAGAAAGGAATGATGCCATGAGCGACAAGGTTGTTGAGGCCATCCTGTTTGCCATCGGCTCGGAGATAGACGCTCATGATTTCTACCTCTCCCTGGCCACGAGGGTCGCCAATTCCGAGGCCAAGCAAAAGCTCGAGGAACTGGCCCGCGCCGAGCAGAGCCACCGCAGGCTTTTGGAGAAGCGCTACGAGACGGTGACCGGCAAGCCCGTGGACGCCCAATGCATCGAGGGTTCGGGGGAACTCAGGAAAGCCTTGGAGCGGGCTAATTTGAGCATGAAGTCCGACGTTCTCGAGGTCGTGGAGCAGGCGATTAAGGGGGAACAGGCGGCCTCAGAGTTCTATAAAAAGCAGGGGATGGAGACCCTGGATCCGGAGATCAAGGCGTTATACCTAGAACTCTCACAGGAGGAAAGGCAGCACAAGGCCATCCTGGAAGGAGAGTATAAGGCGCTGGTGGCCTCGATGTATTGGTTCGAGGCGGTGACCTCGAGGCCTCTGGAAGACTGAGCATTTTAACCGGATCAATCAGATTTCAAAGACCGCAGGGCACCTTTAGGGCGATCACTCATGAAGCCCCTCATCATCTGCCATAACGATCTGGACGGACTGGCCAGCGGGTTGGGTCTGGCGAGTTTCCTCGGCGAGCAGCATAAAGAGGCCGAGGTTTCCTTCGTCTCCTATCAGGAATTAGAGGAGTGTCTCAAAAAACGGTTGTCCGAGCGGTCATCCGAGGAGGTTTACCTGGCAGACCTTTCTTTGGGGCAGGGGCACCCGGTGTTCGAACTCATCAAGGGCTCCCTCCAGCGCACAGCCTTTTTTTGGTTCGACCATCACGGCTCCTCGGACAAGACCCAAATATCCCTGTTTCGGGTGGCCAAAGTCGCGAACGGAGAGCGCTGCGCCTGGGACCTGGTACGAGAGTTCACCGGTCCACAGAGACCGCTTATCGAATACATCGGACGACTGGCGCACAACCGGGACTTCTGGGTCACATCGGACAAGGAGGCCTTCTGGGTCAACGACCTGGTCGAGGAGATGGGGGCTGAGGCCCTTTTCAAAAGACTTATCGGGGGCGATCAGGGGCACGCCGGTTGGATCAAAACCGACCCCATTTTGCGCATGGCCCATGCCCGGGCGCAGGAGCGAAAGCAGAAAAGCATCCATCTGGCCGAAACCACGCTCACCAAGATCGACAACGGTTGGCTTTGGGGTGTGGTGTTCTGCCGGGGCTATGCCAGCGACGTGGCTCACGAGATGATGGAGCGACACCAGCTCGATGCCGTGGCGCTCGTGGACCTTACGAAGTTCAATAACCCACTGGCCATCTCCTTTCGCACGCGGCATCCGGAGATTGACGTCTCCAAAGTAGCTGAACGCTTGGGAGGGGGAGGACACCGCATGGCGGCCGGGGCAACGGTTGAGCTCAAGGAGATCAATCGGATGCTCCTCGAACACCTTCTGGAGCAGCGAAGTCCCGAAAGTTCATGGCCAGGAGCTAAAAAAGGGGGAGACGTTCCCGTTCTGAACGGCCAGGGGCGGTATACCGCGGCGCTTACCGCGATCCGGGCTCTCGCAGACGATTCCGGCAAGTCCTGGATGGAGGTCCTCGAGCAGACGGTAGGGACCCTCAAGAAGGGATTCACGAAATATACTTGGGTAGGGATTTATCTTGTGGACGGAGAGATGCTGCACTTGAGAACCTTCTTGGGGAAGCCGAGCCCGCACGAGCACATCCCGATCGGGAACGGGATCTGCGGGGCTGCGGCAAGCACCAAGAAGACGCTCAATATTCAGGACGTAAACGCCGACCCGCGTTATCTGGCCTGCAGCATCGAGACGAAGTCCGAGATCGTAGTGCCGATCCTCTCCGGCGACCGGGCCATCGGAGAGATCGATATCGACAGCGACCTCCCGGCAGCTTTCGGCCGCGAGGACCAGCAGATGCTCGAGGAGGTCGCCGGCATCTTAGCCAGGCGCTTTGAGCGCGAAAGGGGGTAACAGTTCATGGCGGTTTCAACCGATACCCAAGCGACCCAAACATCCGACCTGCCGCTCCCCGGGCTGGACCGGGCAGGGCACCTCAGGCTTTACACCCTGCTCCTCAAGACCCGCCTGGTGGACGAGCGGATGAGGAAGCTCTTCAAACAGGGACGTTTCGCGGGAACCTATTTTTCAGCCGTTGGCCAGGAAGCAACCACGGTGGTCATCGCCTCGCAGCTTCGCAAAGATGACGTGGTCGCGCCCTCCCATCGGGAGCTGGGCGCGAACGTAGGAAAGGGAGTTTTCCTGACCGCCCTATTGGGGCAGGTGTATGCCAACACACTGAGCCCGGACCGGGGCCATGCCCATCCCTGCCATTACAGTTCCCGGGAATTCCACGTCATCCCGCCGGCCAGCACCGTGGCTGCCCAGCTCATCCTTGGCGTGGGGGCCGCCCTGGCCTTCAAGATCCGCGGTGAGGACCGCATCGCGGTCGGATTCACAGGCGACGGCGGGACGAGCCGGGGCGATTTCCACGAGGCCCTGAACTTCGCCGGAGTCCAGAAGCTCGGATTCATCTGCATCATCCAGAACAACCTCTGGGCGGAGTCCGTCCCCTTAAAGTTACAGGCCGGGATCACGGATCTCTCCAAACGGGCCGCGGCCTACGGATTTCCCGGAATCTCCGTGGACGGAAATGACGTCGCGGAGGTCTACGAAGTGACCCGGAACGCCATCGAGCGGGCGCGAAATGGAGAGGGCCCGACCCTCATCGAGTGCCGGACCTACCGCTGGTACGGACACTCCGAGATCGACCCGGCCAACTATCGTCCGGCTGGTGAGTTTGAATTTTGGAAGGCCAAGGATCCGATTCCGCGCTTCGAGAAACTCCTCATGGACAAGGGAGTGCTTGCTGCGGAAGAGAGGGAGCACATAGCGAAAGAGGTCGAACAGGAGATCGAAGAGGCTGTGCAGACCGTAGAGAAGGCTCCCCCACCCAAGCCCGAGGAGGCCATGGAGGAGGTTTACTCCACAAGCCCGAGGGTTCATTGATGAAAGCCAAGCCGGTCCGCGAATCCTGTTCCGAGATGATCGAGTTCGTTCTGCCCCAGGATGCGAACCACTTCGCCAATGTGCTCGGCGGGAAGGTCATGCACTGGGTGGACCTGGCGGGCGTGCTCGCTGCCCAGAGGCACTGCCGGAAGCCAGTCGTAACAGTTTCGGTAGATGCGATGGACTTTCATTCCCCGATCAAGGTGGGACACCTGGCGGTTTTCCAGTCTTGCGTGACCTATGTCTCCAGGACTTCGATGGAGGTCAAGGTGGTGGTCTTCTCAGAAGATCCCCTGACCGGAAAAAGAAACCAGACGAGCACAGCCTATCTGACCTTTGTAGCTTTGGATAAAAAGGGGAAGCCTTCACCAGTTCCTCCGCTATACCCGGAGACCCCTGCTGAGAAGGCAGAATGCGAGGCAGGAAAGAAACGTCGGGAGTTGAGGCTCCGACGGATTCACAGGCTGTCTTAACGAGGGATCCTTGCGATGAAAAAGGTGAATTATATCGAAGCGATCACGGAAGCGATGGCCGAGGAGATGAGGCGCGATCCCCGCATCTTCCTGTTCGGGGAGGACATAGGCGCCTACGGGGGGGTGTTCAAGGCCACCAAGGGGTTGTATCAGGAGTTCGGGGAGAGGAGGGTCCTGGACAGCCCACTCTCGGAGTCCCTGATCGCCGGGGCCTGCGTGGGCGCGGCCCTGGTCGGGATGCGACCCATCCCGGAGATCCAGTTCTCGGATTTCATTACCTGCGCCTTCGACCAGATCATCCAGCAGGTGGCCAAGATCCGCTACCGCTCCAACGGGGAATGGACCGCGCCGATGGTCATCCGGGTGCCCTACGGGGGGGCCGTGGGCGGGGGGCTCTATCACTCCCAGTCCAACGAGGCCTGGTTCGTGCATCAGCCGGGCTTGCAGGTGGTTGTGCCCGGCACGCCCTATGACGCCAAGGGGCTGCTCAAGTCCGGGATTCGGGGGGAAGATCCGGTGCTTTTCTTCGAGCACAAGAGGCTTTACCGCAGCATATCGCAGGAGATTCCGGAAGAGGATTACGTAGTGCCCCTCGGGAAGGCGGAGGTCAGACGACTGGGGACGGATATCACGCTTTGCGCCTATGGATTGATGATGCACCGATCGCTGGAGGCTGCGGAGATTCTGGCCAAGGAGGGCATCCACCTCGAGGTCATAGACCTCAGAAGCCTTTTGCCCCTCGACGAGGAGAAGATTTTGGAGTCCGTGAAGAAGACCGGCAAACTCATGACTGTGCACGAGGATTACCGGATGTGCGGGATGGGCGCCGAGATCACGGCCCTGGCGAACGAGAAGGCTTTCGAGGACCTGGATGCCGCGCCAGTGCGGGTGGTACCGCCGGACACGCCGGCCGTCCCCTTCCATCCGGTGATGGAGGAGTACTGGATGCCCGACGCGGGGAAGATCGCCGAAGCGGCCCGCAGGCTCGCGGCGTATTAGGAGGGACCTTATGCCGATCAGGGTGGTCGTGCCCCAATTAGGGGAAAGCGTCATCGAGGGAACGGTCTCCAAGTGGCTCAAGCGCGAAGGGGAACGCGTCAAGCGGGATGAACCTCTCCTCGAGATCATGACCGACAAGATCAACATGGAGATTCCCTCTCCGGGCGAAGGGATCATCGAAAAGATCCTCGCTCCGGAAGGGACGGTGGTTCCGGTGGGCCAGGAGATCGCCGTGATTTCCGGAGAGGAACCCGTGGCCACTCCCGAGCCCAAGACCAAAATGGAGAGAGTGCAGACACAATTCCAGCCTGTCCCGACCCTCCAAGTCAGCGCCGGAGAGAAAGGGCAGGGTCCCCACCTCACTTCCCCCGTGGTCCGTCGCCTTGCCCGGGAGCACGGGATTAATATCACCCTGATCCAGGGCACAGGATTAGGCGGACGGGTGACGCGGAAAGACATCCTTGCTCTTATCGAAAAGAAACCCGCCACTTCGGCGAAGGTTAAAGGTCCGGGTTTTTACAGCACGGCTTCTTCCCCCGGGGGGGAGGAAGTCATCCCTCTTGCCGGGGTGCGCAAGCTCATCGCCGAACACATGGTGAAGAGCCGGCACACCGCGGCCCATACCCTGACCATCGACGAGGTGGACATGACCCGGCTCGTGTCCCTGCGCAACGCCTACAAGGAGCCGGTCCGGGAGAAATACGGGGTCAAGCTGACCTACATGCCGTTCCTCATCAAGGCCACGGTCTGGTCCCTTAAGGAGCATCCCTGGGTGAACGCCTCGATCTTGGAAGACAAGATCGTGGTCAAGAAATACTATCACATCGGGATGGCCGTGGCCCGCGATCTGGGGCTCATCGTGCCGGTGATCCACGACGCTGATCAAAAGACCCTCCTGGAGATAGCCAAAGAGGTCGAGGACCTCGCCGAGAGGGCGCGTCAGGACAAGCTGACCCTGCCCGAGATCCAGGGCGGCACTTTCACCATCACCAATGCCGGAGGGTACGGGGCGATCCTCTCGGCCCCGGTGATCAATTGGCCGGAGGTCGCGATCCTGGGAGTGCACCAGATCCAGGAGCGTCCCGTGGTCGTGAACCACGAGGTCGCGGTGCGCCAGATGATGTACCTCTCCCTGTCCTTCGACCACCGCTTGGTGGACGGCTCCCTGGCGGTCCAGTTCCTGCAGCGGATCAAGCATTATTTGGAGAATCCCGACCAATGGCTGGTTGACGCCATGATGAACGTGACGTAAGGCGTTGGTGGCACAAAGCTTGTGACCATGGACAGATGTTGAATTAAGATGACTCAGATCAGTCAAGCGAGGGCGGGCATCCTCACTGAGGAAATGAGGCAGGTGGCCCAGGCCGAGGGCCTGGAGCCAGAGGCCATCCGGCAGGGGGTCGCGGAGGGAACGATCGTCATCCCCCACAACCGGCACCACGCCTTCCCGGCGGTCGGAATCGGGAAGGGGCTGCGCACCAAGGTGAACTCCAACATCGGGGCCTCGGGGTACCATCAAGATAAAGACGAAGAGATGGAGAAGCTCCAAGTTTCGCTCCGCTGCGGGGCGGACTCGGTGATGGACCTCTCTACGGGGAAGGACCTGGACGAAATCCGCACCGCCCTCCTGGCGCAGTGCCCGGTCGTCTTCGGGACCGTGCCGATCTACGAGGCGGCCTGTGAGGGGAGCATCGAGGACCTATCTCCCGAGGACCTGTTCGGAGTCATCGAGAAGCAGGCCCGTCAGGGTGTGGATTTCATGACCGTGCACTGCGGAGTCACCCGGGAGACCGTGCGGCACCTCCGGGCCCACCCGCGTCGGGTGGGGATCGTCTCCCGGGGAGGGGCCCTTCTGGCGGCCTACATCGAAAGGACAGGACGGGAAAATCCCCTGTACGAGCAATTCGACCGGTTGTGCGAGATCTTCTTTGAGCACGATGTCACGTTCTCCCTGGGGGACGGACTCCGGCCCGGCGGGATCTCGGATGCCACGGACCGGGGGCAGGTCGCGGAGCTCCTGATCCTGGGGGAACTGACCGAGAGAGCCAGGAAGAGGGGTTGTCAGGTGATGATCGAGGGACCGGGTCATGTTCCAATCGACCAAATTCCGGCCAATGTGCAGCTGGAAAAGCGACTCTGCAGCGGGGCGCCGTTCTATGTCTTAGGTCCTTTGGTCACGGACGTAGCCCCGGGGTACGACCACATCACTTCGGCCATCGGAGGAGCCATTGCCGCGGCCGCAGGGGTGGATTTCCTGTGCTACGTGACTCCGGCGGAGCACCTCCGCCTCCCCTCCGTCGAGGACGTGAAGGAGGGGGTCATCGCCGCTCGTATCGCGGCCCATGCCGGAGACCTGGTTAAGGGAGTCAAGGGGGCCAGGGAATGGGACGAGGAGATGAGCAAAAGGCGGAAGGCCCTGGACTGGAACGGGATGTTCGCGCTGGCGATTGATCCCGAGAAGGCCAAGCGCTTCCGGGAGGAGAGCGAGGCCGCGAAGGACACTGTGTGCACGATCTGCGGCAAGCTCTGCGCCATGAAGCTGGACAGCGAAACGAACCCTACGCTCTGAGGGCGGGATGGAGGAAGGTTATTGGAGGCTTAAAGGAGGGCTTTCCGAGGGGTTCCCGAGGCCTTCCCTCCCTGTTACCTTCCTGTTACCTCCCTGCTCACTTTCGCGCACTCAGGTCCCTTCTCCCGAAGGGAGAAGAAGGCGCTCGGAAGACTGGGAAGGAAAGAGTCGTGATGCCTTGCAGACGAGGATAATCCTATGAAAATGAGACAAGGAAGTTACGATGTCCCAGGACCTTAAGGTGGATCTCGCCGTCATCGGCGCTGGGCCGGGAGGTTACGTGGCCGCGATCCGGGCGGCGCAGTTGGGGAAGTCCGTGGCCCTGATCGAGAAGCACAAGCTGGGCGGGACCTGCCTGAACTACGGCTGCATCCCGTCCAAGGACCTGCTCACGACTACGGAGCAGTACGAGAAGATGAAAAACGCCGCGGCCTACGGACTCGCCGCCGAGAAGGTGTCCTTCGACTGGCCGAAGATGCAGGCCCGCAAGGCCAAGAACGTGACGATCCTGGTCAAGGGCGTGGAGTTTCTGTGCAAGGGGAACAAGATCAGCGTCCTCTTGGGCGCGGCCAAGTTCCTGGACGCGACCCATCTGGAGGTCGTCTTGGAGAGTGGAAAGGTCCAGACGGTCGAGGCTCGAAATGTCATCATCGCCACGGGCTCAAGGCCCATCGCCCTCAAGGGCATCCCCTTCGACGGGCAGGCCATCATCGACTCCACCGCGGCGCTGGACCTGCCGCAGGTCCCGAAGAGCCTGGGTGTCGTGGGGGCCGGGGCCATCGGACTGGAAATCGGGATGATCTACCGCCGGCTGGGCTCGGAGGTCGTGGTCGTGGAGATGCTGGATACCATCCTCCCAGAGGTGGATCCGGAGACGGCCCAGGTCGCGGCCCAACTCTTAAAGAAACAGGGCTTCGTCATTCATACGGGCTATGTGGTGAAGAGCGCGGTCAGGAAGGACGGCCAGTTTGAAGTCGTTGCGGTTCCGCGCGAAGGCCAGGGGGAAGAGAAGCGGTTCGCGGTGGAGAAACTCCTCGTGGCCGTGGGGCGCAGGCCCGACCTTGAAGACCTGGGCCTGGAGAGGTTAGGTGTGGCCTTGACCCCCAAGGGGTTCATCCAAGTGGACGAGCGCATGGAGACCTCGGTCAAGGGAGTCTATGCCGTCGGGGACGCGGTCGGGGGCAAGCTCCTGGCGCACAAGGCCTCGCGGGAGGGAATCGTGGCCGCAGAGGCCCTCTGCGGCAAGGGCACGGTGATGGACTACCGGGCCGTCCCGGGCTCGGTGTTCATCTCTCCTGAGGTGGCCAGCGTGGGCCTGAAGGAGGAAGAAGCCAAGGCCCAAGGGATGACGATCAAGGTCGGAAAGTTTCTGTTCCGGGCCAATGGCCGAGCTCTGACCCTCGGGGAGAGCGATGGGTTCGTGAAGATCATCGCAGACGCGGAGACCGACCAAATTCTGGGGGCGCACATCATCGGTCCCCATGCCTCGGACCTTTTAGCCGAGGTCACAGCCGCCATGGAGTTCGAAGGCACCGCGGAGGATCTGGCCAGCACGATCCACATCCACCCCACACTCACCGAGGCGGTCATGGAGGCGGCGGAAGCGGTTCACGGGCAAGCGGTTCATATAGTCAACCGTTAGTAGCAACGCCATCCTTTATTAAGGAGAAAGCCGAAGCATGGCAGGGAAAAAGGCAGCGTTTAAGGTTCTGGAGCGGGCGATTGTAATCGAGAAGCAGGGCCATGCGTTCTACGCCCAGAGCGCGGCCAAGATGAAGAACGAGAACGCCCGACGGGCGCTTCTGGGATTGGCCCAGGATGAACTCTCACACATCGAGCGAATCAAGGAGATCTACGCGGCCCTGACCGCCGGGGAGCCGGTCCCGGAGGTCGCGGCCGGGAAACTGACCCAGGCCGAGGACGTGTTCGCCTCCTTCCGCAAGAATCTTCCCCGGCTGAAGGCCGAGCCCGGAGCCTTAAAGATCCTGGAGATGGCCTTGGATGCCGAGCGCAAGAGCTTTTATTATTACCAGAAGGCCGAGAGCGAGACCCGCGAACCGGAGCTTAAGGGGTTCTTCCAGCAGCTGGCCAAGGAGGAGAACGGACACTTCGAAATCCTGCAGAACACGCACCTCTACCTACAGGACCCGGAGATCTGGTACGCCCGCGAGGAACGCCACATGGCGGACGGGGGATAACCTCGTGATTCGTGAGGCGTGAGGCGTAAGGAGAGAAAGACAGGGAAAAGGGCGTGGAGCTCCGAGATAGAACGAAAGACCTTCAAGTCTTAGACTTAGGGCGGGTTTCCTACGAGAAGGCCTGGAAGTACCAGAAAGAACTGGTTGAGAACCGTCGGAGAGGGGAGATCGGGAACTCGCTCGTGTTCGTGGAACACCCGCCGGTCCTGACCCTGGGAAGATCTTGGAAACGGCAGAACATCCTCGCCGATAGCCCCGCGCTCACCGAGAAGGGCGTGGAAATTTATGAAGTGGAGCGGGGGGGCGACGTGACCTATCACGGGCCAGGGCAGGTGGTCGGCTACCCCATCGTCAACCTTGCGGATCGAGGCCGGGATCTGCACCGCTACCTGCGGGACCTGGAAGATGTGATCATCCAGGTGGTGGGCTCCTACGGATTAAAGGCCGGACGGAAGGAGGGGCTCACCGGGGTGTGGGCCGGGGAGGAGAAGGTCTGCGCGATCGGTGTGGCGGTCCGGTCATGGGTGACCTATCACGGATTCGCCCTGAACGTAAACACGGACCTTTCTTTTTTCAACCTGATCCATCCCTGCGGGATCCAGGATAAGGGCGTCACCTCGTTGGCGAAGCTGCTGGGGCATTGGGTCGATCCCGAGGAGGTAAAGGCGAGGATCGCGGAGACCTTCGCCCAGGTCTTCGGGTATTCCCTGGAGGAAGCCGTCTCGCTGGCGTGAGAAGGCTGCGGTTCGGGACAGCCGGAATTCCGGTAAAGGCCAAGGGCACCTCCACCCGGGAGGGGATCCGGGCCCTGAAAACATTCGGCTTGGAGGCCCTGGAGCTGGAGTTCGTGCAGGGGGTGCACTTGGGTGAAACAGAGGCCGAGAAGATAGCCCAGGAAGCGAAGGGACTCGATATTGCCCTCACGGTCCACGCCCCGTATTACCTCAATTTGAATTCCCGAGACCGAAAGATCGTGGATGCGAGCCGGAAGAGGATCTTGGCTTCAGCTCGAGTGGGGAAGGCGGCCGGAGCCCAGAGCGTGGCCTTCCATGCCGCCTTCTATCAGGGGGAGGACCGGAAGTCCGTGTACGAAAAAGTGAAAGAGCACCTGAAGGATCTGCGGGCCACCTTGGACGGGGAGGGGAATGGTATTCGCCTGTCCCCGGAGCTGACCGGAAAGGAAACCCAGTTCGGGGACCTGGAGGAGCTCCTCAACCTCTCCTCGGAGATCCCGGGGGTCACGCCCTGCGTGGACTTCGCCCACTACCACGCCCGCAAAGCAGGAGGACAGAACTCCTACGAGGAGTTCCTCGCCCTTCTGGAGATCCTCGAGGCGCGGCTGGGAAAGAAGGTCCTCGAATCCCTGCATATCCACGTGGCCGGGATCGAATATGGGCCGAAAGGGGAGAAGAAGCACCTCAACCTCAGGGAATCGGACCTGAATTACAAAGCCTTGTTGAAAGCCTTGAAGGATAAAGACGCGGGCGGAATAGTAATCTGCGAGAGTCCCAACCTGGAAGAAGACGCCCTGCTCCTTAAGAGGAGCTATGCACGGCTCGGTTAAGGCCGGGGACACTCCCCCACGTGCCTCTGGGACGAGGGAGCGCAAACCGGACTGGCTCAAAATCCGCCTCTCCACCAGCCCGGCCTACGAGGAAGTCAAAGGGCTGATCCGGGCCCACGGATTGCACACCGTGTGCCAGGAGGCGCAATGCCCGAACACGGCCCACTGCTTCGAGCGCCGGACGGCTACCTTCCTCCTCCTCGGAGACACCTGCACCCGGGGTTGCCGGTTCTGCGCTGTGAAAATCGGCAGGCCTTCTCTCCCGGATTCCGAGGAGCCGGAGCGGGTGGCCGAGGCCATGAAGATCCTGGGGCTCAAGCATGTGGTCCTCACCTCGGTGACCCGGGATGACCTTCCCGACGGGGGAGCGGGACATTTCGCCGAGACGGTAAGGAGGATCCGGTCGAGGATCAAACCGATCTCGATCGAGGTCCTGATCCCGGATTTCAAGGGAAGCCGGGAAGCCCTACGTGTGGTCGTCGATTCCCGACCCGAGGTCATCAACCACAATATGGAGACCGTGCCCAGGCTGTACCCGGAGGTGAGACCCCAAGCCCGCTACGAGAGGTCCCTGGACATCCTCCGTTGGGTCAAAGAGGAGAGTCCCACGCTCACCAGTAAATCCGGCCTGATGGTCGGCCTGGGCGAAACCGTGGGGGAGGTCCTGGGCGTTATGGAAGACCTACGGAAAGCCGGCTGTGAAATCTTGACGATCGGTCAGTATTTGGCTCCCAGCCCCGGGCATCATCCGGTGGTGGAATACGTGAACCCGGAACGGTTCGCTTACTACAAACAGGAAGGTCTGGACCGGGGTTTCTCCTCCGTATCCTCGGGACCCCTGGTGCGGAGCAGCTTCCATGCCGGGGAATCCTACCAGGAGGTCGCGAGGGCCGGGACTCCGTGAACCCCTTGGACACCTACGACATCACGATCATCGGCGGAGGACCAGCCGGGCTCTTCGGCCTGTATTACGCGGGGCTCCGGGCGGCCAAGGCCAAGGTGATCGACAGCCTGCCGCAGTTGGGCGGGCAGCTCGCGGCCCTGTATCCGGAGAAGTACATCTGCGACGTGGCCGGGTTCCCCAAAATCCTGGCCAAGGACCTGGTCGCCAATCTTGAGAAACAGGCCCTGCAATACGATCACAAGGTCTGTCTCTCGGAGAAAGTGGTCGGCCTGGAGCGGGTGGAGGAGAGGCTCTACCGGCTTCGCTCGGAGAAGAGCGAGCACCTCTCCCGGACCGTGGTCATCGCGGCCGGGATGGGAGCCTTTCTCCCCAGGAGGTTGGACATCCAGGACGCCAAGCGCCTGGAAGGACGGGGGCTGCACTACGTGGTGAAAGACCCCGGGGCCTTCCGGGGAAAGGACGTGCTCATCGTGGGCGGGGGAAACACCGCCCTGGACTGGGCCCTGGAGCTGGAAGGGATCGCCCGTAAGATCACGCTCATCCATCTGACCGATGCCTTCCACGCCCACGAGGACTCGGTGGGCAAGCTCCGCCGCTCCCGGGTCGAGGTGAAGACCTGCAGCGAGCTCAAAGCGGTGCACGGGGAGGAGCACGTGGAGGGAGCGACGATCTTACACACCCGGGATCAGAGCGAGACGCGCCTGGACCTGGACGAGATCCTCCTGAACATCGGGTTCCTGGCCAACCTGGGGCCGATCAAGGAGTGGGGACTGGAGATCGAAGGGAACGCCATCCGGGTGAACGAGAAGATGGAGACCTGCCTGCCCGGGGTGTTTGCCGCGGGGGACATCGCGACGCATCCGGGCAAGATCAAGCTCATCGCCACGGGAGCTTCGGAGGCGGCGGTGGCGGTGAACAACGCCAGAAATTACCTGGGGCCGTCCTCCCGGGTGCAGTCCCTGCACACCACGACGGTGAAAACACCTCCGGGAAAGGACGTTTCCCCGAAGGTCCATGCACCCGTAAAAGCCAAAGAATGAGGAGGCAAGGATGGCGGAAAAGTTAAACTGTCCGAACTGCCAGGCGGAGCTTGCGGCCACGGACAAGTTCTGCAGAAACTGCGGGTATTATCTGGGCCAGGAGCCGGTGGAGCGGTACATCTGCAACCGCTGCGGGCACTTGAACTACGTGGACCTCATGAACGAGCCCGTGGAGAAGCTCTCCCGCTGCTTCGCCTGCAGCGAGGGCCTGATGTGGGCTAAGAAGAAGGCTAAGGGGTAGCCCGATGGAAGGCGCGCGAAAAGTCGTCGGGGGATTGACCCTCGTGGAGGTCCTGGGGGTGGCCATCCGCTCGGAGATGGATGCTCAGGCCTTTTATAAGAAGCTCGCCGGGAGGGTGAGAAACCGTCTGGTGAAACAGAAGTTCCTGGGCCTGGCCCGGGATGAGGCCGGGCACGAGGCCATGCTGACCGAGAAGTACCGCGAGGTCGCCGGGAAGGGAAAGCCGGCCCTGCCCGTGAAGGTCGAGGGGCGGGCGCGATACGATTCCAAGATGAGGCATGCCGAGGCGCTCCGGCTGGCGATCCGCCTGGAGCGGGCGGCCTCCAACCTTTACGCAAAAGCCGCGAAAAAAACCGAAGACATCTCCAGCCGGTTCATGCTGGAGTATCTCTCGGGGTTCGAACGGAACCACGAACGGCTCCTGATCCATGAACTGGAAGCGCTGACCAAGTATCCGGCCTGGTTCGAGAGCGAAAGCGGGGCCGAGATCATGCTCATCGGGCCGTAAGGAGGGATGGAAATGACCTACTTAGTGATCCACCGGGAGAAGAAGGAGGCTCGGGAAAGGGAGGAGTTCCTGGAAGTCTCGGGCAAGGTCCAACAGTGGCTGAACGACCTTAAAGCAGGGATGAAGGCTGGACGGGTGAAGTTCCACTACGGCTTCAAGGGGGAGCATTCCGGCATAACCGTCTACGAGGTGGGCAACCCGAAGGAGGTTGAGCATTACTGCCAGACCTGTCCCGTAAAGCCTTATTTCACCTGCGAGAAATACGAGCTGACCACGATCGAGGAGGAGGAGAGGGCGATCTCGCGGTACATGCCAGGCTGATCACGGGGTTCGAAGGTTCAAGGCGTAGAAAGACCCATTACAAATTTAGTATCGAACTTTTAGCATTTCAAATAGAAAGGACACCCGAGTACAAAGAGTGTCCTTTTTTAAGTTTTTGGTAAGAACGAAATTGCTTAAAAGGAACAAGGAGGACAATAATGGGACAGTTTTGGGGCTAAGAAGGACCAACTAAGCTGGGTTACGGAACAGAACCTAATAGTCTTCTTGCCAGAGGGAGCTACAACCATGCCCCGAATTAGACAAAGTTTGTTGGCCCACTGAATGACCACACTACGTCCAAAGCACGCCCACACGACGCGCTCACCCCTCCTTTTTGTGGAAAGGTACTTTTGAAAACCGCCGAAAAATGTCATGTCGACATCCTTTAATAAAATGCTGCAAAAATGAAAAGATAACCCAGAGATCGCCTTTTTTGCAGAGGTGTTAAGTGGCCCTTGCAAGAAATCGATTAAAAGGGTATAATTTCACCGAAACGCGGCCCTGCCGGGCTGGCGAAATTGGTAGACGCAAGGGACTTAAAATCCCTCGGTTCTTCCGAACCGTGCCGGTTCGACTCCGGCGCCCGGCATTCTTAAATCCGCATCATTTCCAAGCTGTTACGAGCCTTCAAACCTCCCTGGGGATGCGGCGGCCCGCTTCGCCCATCGGGGTTATTGACTTTTGCTCCGAAATCCATTATTATATTAGGCTGTTATGAAGTTTGCCGAAACGAAGACAAAGACGGCTGAGAGCAACGAACCCGAGGTCCAAAGGCAGATCGTGGCCTTCCGGGTCGGGGAGGAAGTCTTCGGGCTGGAGATCGGGAACGTGCGGGAGGTTATAGAGTACCGCGAGGTGACCCCCGTGCCCCGCGCCCCAGAATTCGTTGCCGGGATCATCAGCCTGCGGGGCACGATTCTGCCCGTAGTGGACCTGCGCAAGCGCATCGGGATGGAACCCACCGAACCCAGCCCCGAAACTGTGATCCTCGTCCTGGAGGTAGATGGACGGCGGGTCGGGCTGGTGGCGGACCGAATCCTGGACATCCTCAAGGCCGGCCCGGAGCGGGCCCTTCGGACCAAAGAGCGGAGGGGGGCGGCGGCCCAAGAGTACATCCAGGAGGTTCTGAAGGTGGAGGATCGAGTGGTGATCCTCCTTCGCGTTGACAAGCTGATTTCTACGGGATAACTGGGAGGACCCTTAAAGGACGACAAGATGAGGAAGAAGCCATGAGCGGGCCACGCGCGTTGGTGGTGGATGATGCGATTTTCATGCGCATGATGGTCGGGGACATCCTGAAGAAAGGAGGATTCGAAATCGCTGGTGAGGCGGGCAGCGGCAGGGAGGCCGTGGAGCGCTACAAGGAGCTGCACCCCGACCTCGTGGTCATGGACGTGATCATGCCGGACATGAGCGGGATAGAGGCCGTGAAGGAAATCATCAAGATAGACCCGAACGCTCGCATCCTGATGTGCAGCGCCATGGGCCAGCAGGCCCTGGTGGTAGAGGCGATCCAGGCTGGAGCCCGGGATTACGTAGTGAAACCCTTCCAGCCGTCCCGGGTCCTGGAAGCAGCCCAAAGGGTGCTGGGATAAATCCTACATTGCTCATCGAACATTACGTATTTTCATTTTAGAAAACGAACCCTCAATGCTTCTTTTAAACGGGTGTAGAAAAAAAGGATGATCGAGGTTGACAAATATCGCGAGGCGTTCGCCAGCGAGGCCGGAGAGCTTCTGGCCAGGCTGTCGAAATCCCTTTTGACCTGGGAGAAGAACCCCCGCGCCGTTTCCCACCTCGAGGAGTGCTTCCGTATCCTGCACACCCTGAAAGGCATGGCCGGAGCCATGGGCTACGAAGCCATGGCCAAGCTGGCCCATGTCATGGAGGAAAGCTTTTCCCGGGCCCGGGAGGGGACTCTCCATCCCAGCCCAGATGTGATGGATGTCCTGTTGCTCGGCGCCGACCTCCTTGAGGAGGGGGTGCAGGACCCGGAAGGCAAAGTGGACGAACCCCGAGTGAAATCCGTCTTATCCAGGCTGAAGGCGAGCCCGGTTTCCCCCCAGGCCGAGAGAACAAAGAAAAAATCCTCTGAGCGTACCCCAGCTCCTCAAGGACTCTGGGAGGTCAAGGTCAGGCTGTCGGAACAGACACCGTTCAAGGCGGCGAGAGCCATGGTCGTGCTTAGGGAAGCGTTGAGGTTCGGACGGGTCACCGGAACCCGCCCGGACCAGCCCAAGATCGAGCGGGGAGATTTCCAGTCGTCCTTCTCCATCTTCTTGGACGGTATCTCCGAAACCAGCGCACTCAAAGCCCACCTCACCGCCATTCCCGAGGTGGAGGCCGTGGACCTTTCCTCCGGAGGGCGGCCGTCGGAGACGGCCAGGAGGACAGAGCCCTCCGGGGGGGAGGAAGCGCGTGTCCCCCTGGCCCGGCTTAATGCCCTGATGAATCTGGTGGGCGAGCTGATCGTGGCCCGGGAGAGCCTGAGGCGAATTGCCCGCGACTACCGCCTGTTCATCCTGGAAGAGAGTCTGGCCCGGCTGACCCGGGTGACCTCGGACCTGGAAGCGGAGCTCATGGCGGCGAGGATGGTGCGGGCCGGGGACGCCTTGGAGCGGCTTCCGCGCCTGATGAGGGATCAGGCACGGACCCTGGGCAAAGAAGTGGAATTCACGATCGATGGGAGCGACATCGAACTGGACCGGACGATCCTGGATCGGGTCCAAGAGCCTCTCCTGCACCTTTTGCGGAATGCTCTGGATCACGGGATCGAATCCCCTGAAGAGCGCGCCAAGAAGGGAAAACCCGGGGGTGGAAAGATCCGGCTGGGGGTCCAGAGGACCCGGGACCGCGTAATCCTAACCGTGGCCGACGACGGCCGGGGAGTAGACTTAGGCGAGGTAACCCGGGCCGCAGTCCGGAAAGGGATCCTCACTGAGGGGGAGGCGAAGAAGCTTTCCAAACAGGAGACCTTTGATCTCCTGGGCCACTCCGGGTTCAGCACCGCTCGGACCATCACCCAGACCTCGGGGCGAGGGGTCGGATTAAACGCGGTCCGGTCCATGATCGCGGCCATGGGTGGAAGGATGACGATCAATTCCAACTTCGGGCAGGGGACGACCTTCACCCTGTACCTTCCCCTGTCCCTGGCTGTGATCCGCATCCTCCTGGTCCAAGTGTGCGGAAGGCCTGTGGCCATCCCAATGAGCCAGGTGGTGGAGAGCTTCCGCCTTCTGACCACGCAGGTTAAGCCGGTGCAGGGACGGGATGTATTCTTTCGCAGGGACGAGGTGATCCCCCTCGTACGGCTGGCCGAACGCTGGGGATGGGGCTCAGGTTCCTCCGGAGGCGCGGCCAAAGGCCCGGAACCCTCCGGGATGACCGTGGTGGAGATCGAGGCCGGAGGACGAAAGGCCGGACTGGTCGTGGAGCGACTCTTAGGTCAGGAGGAGATTGCAATCGTGGGCCTGGACAAACTTTTCGCCGGGATCCCGGAGTTCTCTGGGGTGGCTCTCTTGGGCGCAGGGAACATCGCGTTGGTCCTGGACGCCGTAGGGCTCTTCACGAGCTTGGACGAAGAATGAAAATCGAAGATCTGCGAACGGTACAGTTGGATGCGATCAAGGAGGTCGCCAGTATCGGGGCCTGTCACGCGGCTACGGCCCTATCGGAGATGATCCAGAAGCGGGTCATGGTCCAAGTCCCTCAGCTCAGGCTCTGCCTCTTAGAGGAGATCTCGGTGCTCCTGGGGCCTCCCGAACTGCCGATCACGGGAGTGCTGATCTCGTTCTCGGGAAGCCTGGAGGGTCGCTCGGTGATGGCCCTGCCCTTCGAATACTCCCGGCTTCTGGTGGACCGGCTTCTGCAGCGCGAGCGAGGGACGACCCAAGAATTCGGAGAGCTGGAGAGCTCGGCCTTGAAGGAGGCCGGAAACATCCTGGTCTCCTCGTACATGAATGCTCTGGCCGACTTTCTGGGCGTAACCGTGATGCCCTCCCCGCCCGATCTGGCCATCGACATGGCCGGGGCCGTGCTCCTGGCGACCCTTTTGGACTACGGCAAGAGCCAGGAGCCGGTGATCGTGATCGAGAACGAGTTGCGCTTTATCGAGGACGACGACGTGATCTTAGGTTACCTGATCCTCTCCCCGGAGCCGAAATCGCTTCAGGCTATCCTGCAGGCCGTGCACATGACATGAGGAAGGCGCTTCGCTCATGAGCCCAGCCGTGGAAGCCCCGGCCGTTTCGGAACAGGAGAAGAATATCCTCCTGGGGTTCCGCAAGCGTATCGACCCCAAGGACGCCGGCGCGCATAATAACCTGGCCGTGGTGTTCTACAACAAGGGACTCTACGAGGAGGCGATCGAGGAGTTCAAGGAGGCCCTCAGGATCGACCCCCGCTGTACCCTGGCCCGGGAGAACCTGGAGGTCATTTATAAAAAGTTAGGCGGCACGGACAGGGGCATCGAGGAACTGAGCCGGGTGGTGGAATCCGACCCCCAGGATGGTGAGGCCCAGTTCCGCTTAGCCGAGGCTCTGGCGGCGACCGGACGCTTTGTAGAGGCCGCAGGGCACTTCCGCAAGAGCTTGGGGACCCGCCCGCACCATTTCGAAGCCTGGATGGGGATGGGCCGAGCCTTGAAAAGCGTCGGAAAGTTCGAGGAAGCCGCCCTAGCCTACCGGGAGGCGACCGCGGCCCGTCCCAACTTCGCGGAGGCCCACATGCGATGGGGGGAGGTCTCTTATAACCTCGGTCTCCTGGACCAGTCCATTGCAGAATTCCAAAGGGCGCTCGAGCTGGACCCCACTCTGGCCGAGGCCCATTTCCTATTGGGCTTTGCGTACGGGGAGAAAGGGCAGCAGGACCGGGCCCTGGAGGAGCAGCACCTGGCGATCAAGCTGAACCCGATGTATGCTCGGGCGGAAGCGAACCTGGGGATCGACTTCTACCGAAAAAGCAAACGAACGGATGTCGGCCCGACTGCGGGAGACTCCTCGCGCTCTCACTACGAGATGGGCGTGGCCTTCCGCAACAAGGGCCTCTTCGAGGAGGCCTTGAGGGAGTTCGATCAGGCCCAGGGAGCCGGGCCAGAAGAGGCTTCGGTTTCCCGCATGAAAGGCGAAATCCAACTTCTCCTTGGCCGGGGAAAAGAAGCGGCGGCCTCCTACCAGGCCTACTTGGACTCGCAGAAGTCAGAAAAGCCCGCGGAGGTCCTTTCCGAGTTGGGCATTGCGCACCACCTTGCCGGAGACTTGGAGCAAGCCGCCCAGGCTTACCGCCAGAGCCTGGTGGAAGATCCGCATAACGGCCGGGCTTACAACAACCTGGGCATCGCCCTGTATTACACGGGCAAGAAAAAAGAAGCCGAAGAGGCTTTCCAGCGCGCCTTGGATTTTGATCCCAAACTGGCTGAGGCCCGATATAACCAAGGGGTGTGGCTCCTCTTAGAAGGCAACCTGGATGAGGCCGTGGCCGGGTTTAAGGCGGCTATCACCCTCAAGCCCCAGGCGGCCTATGCCCACTCGGAATTGGGCCTGGTCCACCTCCGACGCGGGGATTTGGAATCCGCAATTGCCTGTCTTGAAGAAGCAATCCGCCTGGCCCCCAAATTCGCCGAAGCCCACTACCATTTGGGGTTTGCCTTTTCAAGCCTGGGACGCTACGAAGACGCTCTGAACGAGATGAAACAGGCCATGGGTATGGAATCCCTGTACCTTTCCACAAGGTTTAAATTTGCCGTGGATCTGGATTTTGAGCACCATGACCTGCTTCTGGTTCCGGGAGCCGAGAAGGAGGTTCCGGCAGGTCGAGCCGAACCGGTGGAAGGACTCGCCGGAATAGCCGAAGGTCAGGACATCTTTGCCGGTCTCTTTGTAGAGGAGGAACCCAAACCGGCCCCGGCCCCGCCGACCGTGGAGGCTTGGAGGAAGGACCTTGACCGGGCCAAGGATGCCCTGGATAAGGGGCTCACAGACGTTGCGATCGAAAGCGCTAAAACGGTGCTCAGGGACCAGTCCGGTGAAACGGAAGCTCTGCTGGTCATGGGCGAGGCTTACTACGCCATGGGGCTTTACGGGGAGGCCACGGACGTCTTGGAACAGGCCTGCGAGAAAGATGAGATCGCGGGGAGAGGACATCACCTTCTGGCTAGAAGCTATCTCCTCCGGGAAAAATTCGAGGCTTGCGAGAGGCTATGCCACACGATTCTCAGCCAGAACCCGGGAAATATGGAAGGGCTCCTCTGCCTGGCAGAATGTCTGATGAGGTCCGGGGATCTGGATCAGAGTATCCGCCTTCTCGAGGACCCCAAGACCGAGGGATACGTGGAGGCTTTGGTGCTCTTGGGTCAAGGATACCTCAGGCGCGGAGAGGCTTCCCGGGCCAAGGCTGCTTTCAAGGAGGCCATCGAGCGAGATCCCCGGCGGGCCTCGGCCCAGGAGGCCCTTGGCCAGCTACTGCTCTCCGAGGGAGCCTACGAGGAGGCCCTGACGGCGTTTGAGCACGCCCTGAGCGTCGTTCCAACCTTTGTGGACGCCCTAGTGGGAAGGGGGCTGGCACTGGAACGCCGGGGGAACCTGGAGGGGGCAAAACGGACCTTCGAGCGTGCCCTTAACGTGGACCCCTGGCAGGAGCGGGCTCAAGTCCTTCTTGGGGTTCTGGCTTACCGCCGGGGGGAGATGCGCGAGGCCTCCGAGGTTTTCGAAAAGCTCCTCCGGCACCAGCCGGACCAGGCCGAAGGGCTCTACTGGCTGGGGATCATCAAGGCCAGCCAGAACGCCGTGGAGACAGCTATCTCGCTGTGGTCGCGTTGCATGGCGGCGACTTCGGACGAAAGGCTTTCCGAAAAAGCCGAGAAGGCGGTCAAAACGGCCCTAGAGTGGCGGGGAATCCTGAGTCTGGCCCAGGGAGAGTGAGCCATGGCGATCGAAGGCTTGATCGGCGACCTGAACCTGATCGATCTGTTCCAACTTCTGGCCCTGGCCCAGAAGAGCGGGGCCTTGGTTGTGACCGGGCCCGCCGAAGAGGCCAGGGTCCTGTTCCTGAAAGGCGCGGTGGCCTTTGCCGGAGACCGCAAGGCCGAGGAGCAGTACGAGGAGATCCTGGAACGGACCGGGTTGCCGCCCAAGGAGAGAAATGGGCGAGTCTGGGAGCGGTTGCAGCAGACATGGGCCCTTCTGGAGGGGCGGGGGGAGGTCCAGACAATGGCCAGCCTCAGACGGTCCTTGGTCACGGTGACCGAAGAGGCCGTGTACCGTCTGTTCAACTGGGAGGAGGGGCGCTTCCGTTTTGACGAGGGCACTGACCTGGCCGGGCTCGATTCACGGCTGGCCCTGGACCTTAAGACCGAGAACCTCATCATGGAAGGTTCTCGGCGGATCGACGAGTGGTCCCAGATTCAAACCAAGATCCCCTCCCTTGATGCCGTCCTTATCCTCACGCCCGAGGAAGGGGAGAGGCGGGAGATCGATCTGCGGCCCGATGAATGGGCCATCTTAGCCCAGGTGGACGGGCACAAGCGGATCCGTGAGATCATCGGGATCCTGGGTGGCAAGGATTTCGAGGTGGCCCGAACCCTGTACGGCCTAGCGGCCACCGGCCTGGTCCGGGTCGTCGCGGAAGGCTTGAAAGCTACGTCCAAAGATAGCTCTCAGGAAGTGGAGAAGCACTTGGAAGAAGGGCATCGTTGGTTGAGCCAGGGAAACATGGACCTGGCTTGGGAGGAGGCCCTGGAAGCCCTGCGGAATGCGCCGAATTCCGGCCCCGCCCATCTTCTTCTCGGGCATGTCTCTTATCGACGTGGACTGGGCGAGCGGGCTCTCTCGGAATACGAAGCCGCCTGCTCCCAGGGCGTGGTCGAGGGACACTACCGCAAGGGGCTCTGCTACAGCCAGCGAGGGGACTTCACCCAGGCGGCGAAGGCTTTTGGAGAATTCCTCAACCGCTCCCCGAACGGAGAAAGCGCGGCCCGGGCCCGGCGGGCCCTCAGCCTTCTGGCGGAATGGGAGGATCTCCTGAAGTCGGCATGAGCGGACACCGCCTCGCAGGAGCCTTTGATGACGGAATCGATATGTCGCTCCGATTGAGAAAGAAAGGGAGGTGAGCCCGGATGGATGTCAGAGAAACCCCAGAGCCCGCTAAGGAGGGAAAGGTCAAAACCCTGAGCGAGCAATTAGTGAGCGATCCCAACTCACAGGTCTTCGCTTCTCTGGCCGATATGTACCGCGAGGAGGGGATGATGGAAGAAGCCCTGGCCATGTGCCAGGCCGGGCTTGAGCTCCATCCCAGGCATGTCCCGGGGCGGTTGATTCTAGCCAGGATTCACCGGGATGCGAACCGGCCCCTGGAGGCCCGGGCGGTCTTGGAAAAGGTTCTGTCCCTGGAGCCTGGAAACCCGGAAGCTCTGGCCCTGCTTCAGGCCATGGAGGCCAAACCCGAAGAGCCTTCGCCGGTCGTTCCCGTTGAGGAAGTTCCGGAAAAGCCCGCGACCCTTGTCAGCCCGGTACCTCCGTTAGTCGTTCAGCCTCTCGGAGCCGACGCCGGGCTTGAGATCATTCCTGAAACTCCGGTGGCCGCGGAGCCTCCCAGGGAGGAAGGCTTTAAGCTCGTGCCCTGGGCCGAAGCCGCCACCCGCACCGAAGCTCCCCCTGCTATGTTCGAGGGCCCAGCCCCTGTGGTCGCCATGCCGGAGATCGAGCGTTCCACGACGGATCTTAGTCCCGGAGCCTTTGCCAAGGAAGGCTTTGTGATCTCACACCCCATCGACATGGAGTTTCCGAAGGAGGAACTCATCGCCGCGCCCCCGGCTTCGATCGAGCCTCCTTTAAAGCCTCCCATAATGCCGGAGGAGGCACCCCTCGCCCTCGTGGAGGAGCCTGCTCTGCCTGCGCCAAAAGAGGAAGAGCAGCCGGTGAGGGTCGTAGAGATCCCGGCCGGTGTGGAGGTCATGCTTCAAGAAGAGGCCCTGGCTCCGCCGGCGACATTCGAAGAGAAACCTGTCAGGGAGTTGCCGACCCTTGCTTTTGAGGAATCCCTGTTCGCCGCCCCATCGGCGCCTCCGGAAGCACCCGTCCCCCCTCCGGCCGAAGAAGGGTCCGGGAAGGTGAGGAAGGAAGTTCCCTTGGGTGAGTTCATGAAGAGCCTGTCGGAGTCGGAATTCCTGAAGGCGACCACGGCCCCGCTCGCCCCGGTCGCGGAGCGCGCAGCCGCCGAGCCCGAGGTCCTCTCCGACGAGATGCGCGGGGAAATGGAGAAGGCTCTGGAGGACCTGCTCACCCTGGCCGAGGTAGAGGGGGCGATGATCGTGAACCGGGACGGCCTGGTCCTGGCCGAGCGCACCCGGGCCGGGATCAACGCCGAGGAGGCGGCGGCTTTAGGTGCGAGCATCTTCGAGACCACGCTGCGCTCGATCGAGCGGATGCATCTGGGCCAGCTGGACCGCGGGATCGTGGAGACCGCCTCCGGCAGGCTCTACCTCACGGCGATGGGCGACGCCATGGTGGTCCTCCTGACCCGGGACGACACCAAGATGGGCCTGGTCCTGATGCGGATGAAGAAGGTCATGGACCGGGTGCGGCGGGTCCTGGGATAAGAGGGAGAGCATAACGTGGAGACCTCGATGCACGATATCTTGGAGGAGCTGAACGCCACCCCCGGGGCCCGGGGGAGCATGCTGGTCGGCCGGGACGGGTTCGTGATCGTCTCCAACGTCATGTCCGGGGTCGAGGAGCGGACCATCTCGGCGATGATCGCGACCATCACGAGCGAAGTGAGCCAGACGATCGCCGGCCTCCGGCGCGGCGAGCTTCAGGCCGTGTCGCTCTACGCCTCGGGCGGGAACATCTTCTTCCTCTGCCGGGAGGACATAATCCTGGCGATGATCACCGAGCCGTCGGTGAACGTCGGCCTGGTGCGGGTGAAGATGAAGTCCGGGCTGGAAAAGCTGACCGCGATGCTGGCCTCATGAAGGGGTTTCGGGGACGAACGCGAAGGTGAAGAAAGGGAGGGACGTGACGCGCGCCGATAGAGGTCTTGGAATCCAAATCCAGGGAGGGACGGTTCCCTCATTCCCCCCGGCCCCCACGCCGGACGGGGAGATCTGACGATGGGTTCGGAGCAGTGGGTCCTGACCGGGGAGATGTCCCAGGGGATCGACACCGCCCTGAGGAAGTTCATCGGGGACTCCCGGGCGCGCTGCGCCCTGCTCATCACCCACTCCGGACAGCTGGTCGGACAAGTGGGCTTCACCGCCCACCTGAACGTCCTGTCCCTGTGCGCCCTGGTGGCCGGGATCTTCACCACCACCCAGGAGCTGGCCCGGCTCATCGGGGAATCCAAGTTCAAGTCCCTGTTCCAGGAGGGGAAGACCTGGAACCTGCACTTCACCCTGGTCTCCGAGGACCTGATCTTCGCCACCCTGTTCGACAAGAAGACCGTGATCGGGGCGGTGCAGGTCTCGGCCAACGAGGCCAGCGAGCGCATCGGCAAGCTTCTAAAGGAAATCGCCGCCAAGCCCGTCCTGGAGCCGGACCGCGAGCTGGAAGCCTTGAAGCGGGAGCTGGCCCATCTGGAACAGCTTACCGGAAAGGAGACGGCGGCGCCCCCGGCCCCGAGCGCGATGCCGCAGTTCGCGCCGGCCGCGGCGCAGGCTTCCCCCGGCCCCCCGTCTGCAGTTCCGGAGAGCAAGCCGGCCCCGGTAACTCAAGGGCAAGCCGGGGAAAAGAAAGAAGAGAAGCCACAGTCGCTCTTGGGCGCGGATTTCGAGGAATCCGCGGCCGCCGCGCTGGACAAGCTGTTCGAGATCTAAATCCTGCCCCCCGGCCCCGGGGATGCGGAATCGCCGCCTGGGGATCGGGAATCGCCGCCTGGGGATCGGGAATCGCCGCTTGGGGATCGGGAATCGCCGCCTGGGAATCGGGAATACCCACCTGGGGATCGGGAATCGCCGCCTGGGGATCGGGAATACCCACCTGGGGATCGGGAATCCCCACCTGGGGATTGGGAATCCCCACCTGGGGATTGGGAATCCCCACCTGGAGATTGGGAATCCCCAACCGGGAATGGAGTATGCTAAGGTCAATCAGGGCAGTACGTTAGCTCCAAAAAGAAGCACTCAGCCGAGTGTTTGACTGGGTGGGTTAAAACCCCCAACTTCAGGAGGTGTTCCATGGCACGATGGGCTTGCATCTGTTTGCTCGCGCTCGTCGGGGGGCCGGGGGTCTGGGCACCACAGGCGGCCCATGCCCGGTTAGTGAACACGGCCGACAGCCTGGTCATCACCTCGCCTGACACGCTCCAGCTCAAGGCCCACCATCTTTACAACCGGGCGGTTCTCATCGTTCAAGGCGGCCGGCTTTTCGTCACGCCGGTCAGCCCAAGCCCGGGGGATTCCTCGGGTTTTCTTTGGCTGGAAGCACCCCTTATCCAGGTTACGGACAGCGCCAAGATCATCGCTGACGGGCGGGGATACCGGGGCGGTAATCCCGAAGGCGGGAACGGCCTGGGTCCGGGAGGAGGCCGGGGAGGCTTGACCTTCGCGGGCGGCGGCGGGGGAGGCTATGGCGGGAGCGGTGGCCGCGGCGGACCCGCCAATGGAGGAGGCGCAGGAGGGGTGACCTATGATTATTCCTTTCCTGACCCAGGCTCCGGGGGCGGGGCAGGGAACCAGGGAGGTGGAGCTGGCGGCCGCGGGGGCGGAGCTATCCGGCTTTACGCCATCTCAAACTGCACCATAACCGGTACCTTCAGCGCTATCGGGGAAAATGCCGACCCCACCCAGATTGAAGGCGGGGGTGGGGGGAGTGGTGGAGGTATCTTTATTCTTGCCCCCACTCTCGTCCTGAGAGGCGTGCTCGCAGGCTCAGGAGGGAACGGTGGTGACGGAGGGGATAATGGTGGTGGTGGTGGCGGTGGAGGGCGTCTTAGAGCCCTTTGCTTAAATCTTGATACGACCGGGCTCCGTTACTCCGTAGCCGGCGGTCAGGGAGGGTATGCCACCATCGGAGAGCCCGGCCTTCCCGGCAATCCCGGGACGGTTTACATACAACAGCAGCAGGGCGTGGAGGAGAAGGGAGTTTCTGATGTATCAGAAGTTCGCTCAAGCGTCACGGCCGTCCCCAATCCCAGCCGCGGACAATGCGAGTTTCGCTTTAGTTCAATTTCAAAGGGTGCTACTTTGGCCTTGGAGCTTTACGATCCCATCGGACGCCTGGTGAGGACCTTGGATGCGGGCCCGGGGGGGCCGAAGCCTTCGAAGGTCATTCACTGGGACGGGCGGGACGAGGCGGGGAGAGAGGTATCGAGCGGTCTGTATTTCTATCGAACCCGGGATGGGAGGACTCGAGGGAAGGTCCTCGTTCTGCGCTAACGGAGAGAATACAAAGATTTGAGAGGCTTGTATTTTGAGAAGGACATGAAGCTTACGGGAGGGCTCGGGGTGCCATGTCCTTAGTCAATCACTCCACCAAGGAGATCACGGCCAAGATCGTCTACTACGGTCCGGGCCGTTGCGGGAAGACCACGAACCTTCAATACGTGTTCAGCCGGCTCCCCGAGGAGCGGCGGGGGAAGATCGTATCCCTGGCCACGGAGAAGGACCGCACCCTGTTCTTCGATTTCCTCCCCCTGGATCTGGGGCCGATCTCGGGATTTCAGACCCGCTTCCAGCTCTACACGGTTCCAGGCCAGGTCTACTACAACGCCACCCGGCGCCTGGTTCTTCAGGGCGCGGACGGGGTGGTGTTCGTGGCCGATTCCCAGAGGAGTCTCATGGATGAGAACCGCGAGAGCCTGGACAACCTCCGGGACAATCTCTCCTCCTGGGGAATGACCCTGGAGGAGCTTCCGCTGGTCTTCCAGTACAACAAGCGGGACCTCCCGGACATCGCCCTTCCGAGCGAGCTCGCCCGTCTGCTCGAGGTCGGAAGCCGCCCGGCCTTCGAAGGGGTAGCCGTCCAGGGCCGGGGGGTCCTGGACACGCTGCGCGCGATCGGATTTATGGTCATGCAGCGCCTGGCTGGGGTGGAGATCCGGTGATTGGATAGCTTTGAAGCCCTGAAGGCGAAGATCTACGCCGAGACCGGGTTTCACTGCGACCAGTACAAGGAGCGTCCGTTCAAGCGGCGCCTGGCTGTTCGGATGCGGGCCAACCGGGTGGAGACGTACGAAGACTACCTCAAGGTTCTGGAGGCCAAACCCCAGGAGTACGAGGCCCTGCTGGACGCCCTGACGATCAACCTCTCCAAGTTCTTTCGAAATCCCGAGACGTACGCCGCGGTCGAGGCCCAGGTCCTCCCCAACCTCACTGCGGACTGCCTGAACGCCCCGGAGGGGAGAAAGCTTTTGGTGTTCAGCGCGGGCTGCGCTTCCGGGGAAGAGCCCTATTCCCTGGCCATGCTCCTGGAGGAGCACTTCCGGAAGCGGGGCAAGCGCTGCCCCTACCAGATCATCGGCACGGATATCGACCGGGCCAGCCTGCTCCGGGCCCGCAAAGGGGAATACGGGTCCTTTGCCCTGAGCGAGTGTCCGCCCGAGATCGTAACGCGGTACTTCGAGGGCAATGGGAGTTTCCAGGTCCTTCCCGCGGTCCGCTCCCAAGTGACCTTCCTCCCGGCCGACCTGACGGATCTGGACCGTCCAGGAGTGCTGCCCAGGATCCGGCAGCTGGACCTGCTCTTTTTCCGGAACGTACTCATCTACATGGAGCGCCGGGCTCAGGAGCGGATGCTCACGGCCATGGCCAAGCGACTGCGCCCCGGCGGGTATCTCGTCCTGGGCAAAGTCGAGACCCTGATGGGTGAGCCCCGCAACCTTTACGAAGTCGTGAATGCCCGGGAACGGATCTTCAGGCGGAGGCCCCTGTAGGGACGATGGACGACCCGGTCGTGGTCCGCATCGCGGAGTTCCATGCCGGCCGAGGAGAGGGGAAGATAAAGACCTATGCCCTCGGGTCCTGCGTAGCCATCGCGCTCTTTGACCCGGAGAAGCGGGTGGGGGCAATCTCCCACACCATGCTTCCCGACCCTCAGAACGCTCCCTCCTCGGGGTCCAACCTTAAAAACCCGGCCAAGTTCGTGGGGTCGGCGATTCCAGCCATGCTCCAGGAGATGCGCAAGCTGGGGGCTTCGCCGCCCCGGGTCGTGGCCAAACTGGTAGGCGGGGCGAGGATGTTCCCGGGCATCCCCTCCGCGGATGCGGCCAACATCGGAGAGCGGAACGTGGAGCGGGCCCGACAAGCCCTCTCGGGCTTAGGAATCCCGATCGTTGCTGAGGACACCGGAGGGACCCACGGACGCTCCGTGCTCTTCAGCCTTTGCGACGGGTCCCTCCTGGTCACTTCGCTCAAAGCCGGGAACCGGGTGCTGTGAAGCCGGTTCGCCTGCTCATCGCCGACGACTCCTTCCTGATGCGCCAGCTCCTCAGCGACCTCCTGGCCGGAGTTCCCGAGATCCAGGTGGTGGGTGTGGCGCGGGACGGAGAGGAGGCCCTGGTCCTGTTCCGAACCCTGTTCCCGGACGTCGTGACTCTTGATCTGGAGATGCCGAAGATGGACGGGCTTCGGGCCCTGGAGGCGATCCAGCGGGAGCGGCCCACGCCGGTGATCGTGGTTTCTGCCTACACCCAGAAGGGGGCCCAGGCCACCCTAGAGGCCCTGGAGAAGGGGGCCTTTGATTTCGTGCCCAAGCCCTCGGGCACGATCTCCCTGGACATCGGCAAGGTCCGGGACGAGCTCATTGCCAAGATCCTTGCGGCCTCCCATTCCGGCGGATCCCGGATGAGGCCAGAGGAAAGCGGGGAGAGGAAAGCAAAGCTCGCCCACCTGACGATTCCGGGCGAGAAGCTGGTGGCTATCGGCGCCTCGACGGGAGGGACCCGGGCCCTGGCCGAAATCCTTCCCCGCCTTCCGGCGGCTCTTCCGGCCCCGGTGGTCGTGGTTCAGCACATGCCGGCGGGATTTACCGCGTCCTTGGCCGAACGCCTGAACGGAAGCTCCCGGCTCCGGATCGACGAGGCAGCTCAGGGCGACTTTCTGCGGCCGGGAGAAGTCAAGATAGCGCCCGGAGACCGGCATCTGGTAGTGACCCCGGAACGCCGAGTGCGGCTGACCCAGGATCCCCCGCAGTGGGGGGTGCGGCCCTCGGTAGACCGGATGATGATCTCCGCGGCCGAGGTCTATGGGGTGGGCGCGGTGGGCATCCTGCTGACCGGGATGGGGCACGACGGGGCTCTGGGCATGAAGGCGATCAAGGAGCGGGGAGGCACGACCATCGTCCAGAACCAGGAAACTTGCACGGTCTTCGGCATGCCCCAGGCCGCGATCAAAGCGCAGTGCGTGGACGCGATCCTGCCCCTGTACGAAATCCCGGGGGCGATCGTTTCCCTGCTGGTTAAAGCTTAGAGGAGGAATCCAAAAAGGATGAAACGCGACACCGTGGTTTCGATCTACGCCTGGACCGTAGCGGCCCTGGGAGCGGCCCTGCTTCTGGCCCAGAGCTTCGCCTCCCCGGGGTTCCTGGCCGACCTTCCCTGGATCGTCCTGTTCATCCTGCTCTGCACGGGTCTGGAGTTCGTGGCCGTTCCCATGACCTCCGGGGTCTGGATCACCTTCGACTTCGTCCTGGTCTTCTTCGTCTACATCCGGTTCGGATACCTGGCGGCGGCCTGGACGGCCTCGCTGGGGACGGTGGTCGGCCAGATTCGTCGCATGAGGCCGGCCCGGCGGGTGGCCTTCATCCCGGCCCAGTTCGTTCTGGCAGTCTTCGCGATGGACTGGGCGTTCCGATCCGTCTCCGGGATCTCCCACGTCGCCTCCGGGGGGCTTCCCCTAAGCATCCTTCCCGTCCTGTTTTTAGCGGCCTTCGTTTACTCTCTGGTGAATAATATCTTCGTCCCGCTGTACGTCGCTTTGGAGAAACCCCAGTCCCTGAAGGACATCCTGGCGACCATCTTTTACGACCTCGCCACGGTCCTGTTCCTGGCTCTGCTCACCATCCTGGGGGCTGCGGTGTTCGACGAGGCGGGCTGGGTGGGGCTCCTGGTCTACCTCATCCCCTTCCCGTTCATCGTCTGGTCCCTGTTCACTCTGGTGGGTTCGTCCTCCATCTCCGAGGAGCTCGTCCGCCGGGGCAAGACGGTCAGTTTGTCCTCGGTGACCGAAGCCGTGGAGATGCTCATCCTTATCTTCTGCCTGGGGGTCCTGGTGACCGCCCTTTATTTCGTGCGGCAGTGGACCCCCAACCTGTTCTTTACGATCGGCGGGCTGGCCACTACCGGGCTCTTCCTGGTCGGGGCCTTCCTGATGCGGGCCTTCGTGCGCAAGCGGATCGCCCTGCCGACGTCCCGAGTAGTGGCCCAGCTCCGCGATATGGCCCGGGGGAGCGGGGACCTCTCGGTCCGTATCCCGATCACGACCCGGGACGAGATCGGCGAGCTGGCCTCCTCGATGAACGAGTTCGTGGACCGCATGGCCACGATCGTGCGCGACGTGAAAGACCAGGCCGAGCGCATGGCCTCCTCCGCCGAGGAGCTGGCCTCCTCGGCCCAGGAGATGAGCGCCACGGCCGAGGAGATTGCCAGCACGGCCGAGGAGACCTCGCGGGGCGCAAGGGCGCAGGTGGACGGGGTCAAGCAGGCGATCGGCGCCGTGGACGTGATCGAGAAGACGGTGGGCGAAGTCTCCGGAAGGGCGGAGACCGGCACGCATTTGGCCCAGGAGGTGGCCAAGCGGGCGGGCGAGGGGGGCGAGGCCGTCCAGGAGATGGTCAGCCATTTCGCCCTGATCGAGGATGCGGTGCGCAACCTGGCCGTGATGATCGAGGGCCAGGCCCGGCACACCGCGGAAATCACCAAGATCACCCACCTCATCACCACCATCTCCACCAAGACCAACCTCCTGTCTTTGAACGCGGCCATCGAGGCCGCCCGGGCCGGAGAGCAGGGCAAGAGCTTCGCGGTGGTGGCCGAGGAGATCAAGACCCTGGCGAGCGGCTCCCAGAACTCGGCCAAGGAGATCGGCAGCCTGATCGAGGCGATCGAGGAGGAGACCCGCAAAGTGCGGGCCTCGATGCAGGCCGGCCAGGAGCGGGTGGGCGGAGGCCGGGAGGTCGTGGAGCAGGCCCGCTCCCGGCTACTGGAGATCGTGTCCCTGGCCGCGGAGACGGCCAAGGCCTCCCTGGAGAACTACGAATCTTTCCAGCGAGAGAAGGAGGAAGTCGCCTCCATCGTCAAGGCCATGCAGGCTATCTCCAAGGTGACGGACGAGACCGCGGTGCGCATGGAGGAGGCCACGGCCGCCACCCAGCAGTCCACGGCGACCAGCCAGGAGGTGGCCAAGACCGCCCAGGAGGTGGCCCGGAT
>CAYGWX010000009.1:31781-67422 GCA_964353855.1 uncultured bacterium
TAAGGAGGGGCCATGAGAGTCTCAAGCCTTGGGATGCGTATAGCGCTTCTTTGCGCGGCGATGGTCACGCTGACCGTGGTCGTGGCCGTGGGCCTGGGGTATCTCCGGGTGCGGGGGGAGATGGAGCGGGCCCTCACCCAGGAGCTCTCCGGGCTGGCGGTCTCGGTGGCGATGCAGGTTCCCGGGGATTCCCTGGCCGTGCTTCGGGTTCCAGGGGACACTCTCCTTGAGACCTACGAGTCTTTGAGGGCCTTCCTCCGCCAGATGCGTACCCGGGGGGGACTCAAGGACGACTTTACCCTCCTCAGGTCCGGTCGCGGGAAAGCCGAGGTGATCGCAGGGGCGGGAAGAGCGAAGCTTCTCTTGGGCACTCCGGTTCCAGCCCGGGATGAATTCCTGGCCGCGATCCGGGAGGGCCGGCCCCAGGTGACTGCGATTACGGGAGAGGGAACCGACCCCGATAGATCCCCGAAAGTCCCCGAGAAGTCCGGGGCAGGCCGGGGGCAGGCGAGGGAAGGGATGGTTATCCGGGCCTACGCCCCGATCCGGTCCCCATCCGGAGGGGTAGTGGCCGCCCTGGAAATAACCCGGCAGGTAGAGGCTCCGGAGGCCACGCTCGGGCGGGTCGTCGTGGCCTGGATCGGACCCTGGCTTCTCCTGGTGTCCATCTCCATCCTTGCCGGACTGCTCCTCAGTGAGAGCACGACCGCCGAGGTGAGGACCCTGGCCACGGGCGTGGAGCAAGTGGCGGGAGGGGCCCTGGATGCGGCCCCGGCCCTTAGCGGGCGGGAAGAGGCTGGACGGATCGCCCGGGCGGTCAAGAGCCTGGCCTCCCACATCAAGGACATGCTCCAGGAGATCCTCGGGATGTCCACCAAGGTGGCCGAGTCGGCCGGGGAGCTCTCCAGTGCGGCCAGCCAGATATCGACCTCGGTCCAGGAGGTGACGGCCACGGTCCAGGAGATCGCCAAGGGCACGGCCCTGGAGTCGGTCAAGATCGCGGACATCAAAAAAGAGATCGAAAAACTCAACCAGCTCACCAAGCAGGTGGATTCCCAGCTCAAGCTGGCCCTGGTCTCGGCCCGACGGGCCCAGGACTCGGCGGGGCTGGGGCGGGAGGCCACCCGGGCCGTGGTGACCCAGATGACGGCCATCGCCTCGGTGGTGGAGGACGGCGTGGCCCGCATGAAGCGGCTCACCGAGCGAAGCCGGCAGATTAAACAGGTCCTGGACTTCATCACCTCGGTCGCCGAGCAGACCGACATGCTGGCCCTGAACGCGGCCATCGAGGCGGCCCGGGTCGGGGAGCAGGGCAGGGGCTTCACGGTGGTGGCCGAGGAGATCCGCAAGCTGGCTGTGGAGTCGGCCCAGGCGGCCTCCGAGGTGGGAGCGCTCATCCTGGAGGTGCGCAACGACATCGCCGAGGCCTCCGGCGCCATCTCCCAGGGCGCGGGAAGCGTGGCCATGGGCAAGGAGATCGTGGAGAAGATGGACCACGACTTCGAGGCCATCGCCAATACCGTCACGGTGAACTCCACGATGATCCAGGAGATATCCCACGTGTCCAAGGAGCAGGCTTTGGCCGCGGACGAGATCCTCCGGGCCATCGGGGAGATCTCCCAGGCGGCCCTGCAGATCTCGGCCAACGTGGAGGAAGTGGCGGCCGCGACCGAGGAGGAGGCGGCCTCCATGCAGGAGTTGACCAGCCTGGCCCAGAACCTGGCCAACCTGGCCGGGAACCTGAAGGACCTGGTCAGACGTTTCAAAGTCTGATTTGTTTTTAGTTGTTAGTTTTTGGACTAACAACCCACAACCAAGAACCCCATGCCTCTCTTTTTAGAAATTCGTCTGGGCGAACGACGGTACGGGGTGGCCGCCCGGAGCCTTGCCGGAGTGAGCTATGTGGGCCCGTTCCTGGACCAGGTCCCGGGGCTACCGCGGTGGTTCTGCGGTCTGACCCCGCTGGGCCAGGAGGAGGCCGGAGTGGTGGACTTGGGGGACTACCTGGGCCTGGGACAGACGCTATCCGTCCGGCCGAGGACGGCCCTTCTCTTGGTCCGGAGAGGAAGCTTCGATAAACCGGGGGCAGGCCAGACCGTGGGTTTCGCCGTGACCGACCTCCTGGGGACCCGGGAGGTTTCGGTGGATTCCCTTCACCCGGTTCCGCCTCCGGCCGAGAGTGCGGCCAACCACCGTTTCCTGGCCGGGGCCGCTGAGGTGAGCGGCGAACTGCTCGTGATCCTCTCCCCCCAGATGCTGCTCTCGGATGCGGAGTGGGCCAAGCTGACCAGGGCCCTGAAACAAGCTGAGCAGTCGAACCGGTGACAAGGTGATGAGGTGGAGACCCTGCGATTGAATTCCCTTTTCACTTTTTCACTGTTCCTCTTTTTCGCTTTTCTGCCCTTAACAGGTTGCGCGCCCAAGGCGCCGCCCTTCGACGGCCAGGCGGCATACGGCGAACTCCTCAAGCAGTGCTCCTTCGGGCCCAGGAACCCGGGGAGCGAGGGCCACCGGGCCTGCGGGGAGTACCTCGCCGGCCGGCTCCGGGAGCTGACCGATGAAGTTGTGGAGCAGCGTTTCACGCACCGCGATTCGGCGAGCGGGGATTCCTTCGAGCTCACCAACTACATCGGGATCGTGAACCCCAAACAGGGGAAGCGCGTGCTGCTGGCCGCGCACTGGGACACCCGCCCCCGGGCCGACCAGGACCCGGATCCGGCCAACCGGGAGAAGCCGATCCTGGGCGCGAACGACGGGGCCTCCGGGGTTTCCGTGCTTCTGGAGCTGGCCCGGATGTTCCAGAAGACCCGGCCCGCGGTGGGCGTGGACATCGTGTTCTTCGACGGCGAGGACTACGGCCGGGAGGGGCCGGGGGGTGAGCTGGGAGACTATTTCCTGGGCTCGCAGTATTTCGCCCGGCACCTGGGCCCCTACCGACCGGAATACGGCATCCTTCTGGACATGGTCGGGGACAAGGACCTGTCCATCCCCCTGGAGGCGAACTCCCTGCGCGCCGCGCCCCTGGTCATGGAGAAGATATGGAAGGCGGCGCGGGTTTTGAAGGTCCCGGCCTTCAAGCAGACTCAGGGGCCGATGGTCTCCGATGACCATATCCCGCTGCTCATGGCCGGGATCCCCGTGGTGGACCTGATCGACTTCGACTATCCCCGCTGGCACACCCTCGGGGACACTCCGGAGGCCACGAGCCCGGCCAGCCTTTCGGCCGTGGGCCGGGTGGTGGCCCTGGTGGTGTATTCGGAGAAGTAGGGATGATCGGCCTCTCCCGGCAGGAGAAGATGATCCTCCTCTTCCTTCTGAGCATGGCCCTCCTGGGAGGGGGAGTTCTTTTCGCCAAACGCCGCTGGCCCGGGTTCGCCCCGGATCTCGTGGTTTCCGGGCAGGAAAAATAAGGCTCGGATTTCCGGGCCGGAACCCAAAACCCCAGGAACCCTTGAAACCTTCGATGAAGATGCGAACTGTTAAGACCGCGTTGAGCCTGTTCCTTCTCGCCTGCACGGCCCTGCCCGCCGGGGCCCAGCCGGGCTTCAAGGACCTCGTGGTCCGCCTCAGGCTGGACAAGGCCCGCTACCTCGCGGGCGAGCCGGCCTGGGCCGAGGTCCGGCTCTCCAACCCGGACAGCGTCCTGCTCATGGCCTGGCTTTCCCCCGGGCTGGCTGCGGTCGCCGGGATCCAGGTCTTCTCATCAGATGGAAAGGAGATTACCACGCACTGCTGGGACTCGCGGATCGCCACGCCGGTGAGCCTGGCCGTGCCGCCCCGGAAGACGGGCTTCCTCTCCCGGCTGGAGCTTTCCCGGTGCTTCGGGAATGAGAAGGAGAGGAACTTTCTTCCCGGGCGCTACGGGCTCAGGGCCCGGTTCACGACCCTGGACAGGGAACAGGCGGTCTCGGACAGCGCCTCCTTCGAGGTGGTTGCTCCGGAAGGGCCCGAGAAGGAGCTCTACGAGGAGATCCTCCGGACCAGGGGGAGCCGTCTGGAAAAGCTCTGCCGGAAGAATCCCCGGAGCGCCTATGCCCCGCTTCTGGCGATGAGATACTTCGGCGGCGCGACCCTGAAAGGGGGCCGGAAGACCCTGCAGCGGGGCATCGAGCTCTGCAAGGACCTCATCGCCCAGGGGCCGGACCGGGTCTCGTCTGCGGTCCTGGTGGATTCCCTCGCGGCCCTGTCCGGCCGCCTGGCCGGAGCGGGAACTGCTCGGAAGAATCTCGAAGGGATCGTCTCCCGGCATCCCGGGACCGCGGCCTCGGAAGCGGCCGGGGCCGCGCTCTCCAGGCTGGGGGACGGAAAGTAGGGGAATGGCCGACAACCTGGTCAAGTACCTGGCCTGGAAGCGCAAGCGCGCGATGTTCGCCGACCAGTCCCGCGAGGACAACCGCCTGGTCTGCGCGGTCACGATGCTGGTGGACGGAAGCCGGATGGACCTGGACGGAGACGGCGGGCCGGCCCGGGCCCTGATCGCGGCCCTGGAGGAGATCACCAAGCGCTCGCCGTTCGAGCTCCTGGCCTATTCCCTTCTGCCGGACCACCTGAACATCCTGCTCGCGGCCCGCTCGGCCGGGGCCTCGCTCCGGCTCTTCCTCAACGAGATGCGCCTGCGCTGCCACAAGGCCTACCGCAAGGCGGGCGGGAAGGGGAAGCTCTGGCAGGAGCATTACATCGACCACACCCTGGCCCTCAGCGAGGACCTGACCCTGGCGGCCCGGAAGATGGTCTCGGTGCCGGTGGAGAAGGGCCTGGTCGCGAAGCCGGGGGACTGGGCGTACGCCTGGATGGCGCCCAAGATGCCGTGGTAAGCTATGAAGAGTAGAGAGTAGAGGGTAGCGAGTAGAGAGATGGAGTCGTTATTTTTTCTCGCTACTCTCTCCTTGCTCCTCGCTACTGCATTTGTAAAGGAGGGATGACTGATGCCTGGGGTCCTGTTGGGCGAGTTTCTCATCGAGAAGGGGTTCATCACCAAGCAGCACCTGGAGGAGGCCCTGCAGACCCAGCGGGTCTTCGCGGGGAAGAAGCTGGGCGAGCTCCTGGTGGACGGGGGCTACCTCACCCGGGAGGTGCTGGAGCAGGCCCTGGCCATGCAGCAGACCCTCCGGGGCCAGGTCCGGGAGGCCGCCCCGCAGGAGAAGGCCGGGTTCCTGGGCAAGGTCCCGCTGCTCAAGGAGCTCAGCGCGGAGGAGCTCGACGAGCTGACCGCGCTCACCCGGGTGGAGACCTTCCCGCGCGGGCACCTCATCTTCGTGGAGAGCGAGGACGGGGAGGCGGCCTACTTCCTGGTCACCGGGTCGGTGCGCCTGGTGAAGTCCAGCCCCAGCGGGGGGGAGGAGGAGCTGGGCACGGCCGGGGACGGGGATGTCTTCGGCGAGGCCGAGATGCTTTACGCCGGCCAGCGGGCGCTCACGGCCTACGTGCAGATGGACAGCACGGCGGTGGTCCTGGGCAAGAAGGAGTTCGACGGCCTGCTGGAGCGGAACCCGGCGCTGGGGATCAAGCTCATGCGCCTGTTCGGAGGGAGCGTGGCCCTGCGCCTGCGCGACTCCCTGACGAAGCACGTGGAGGACGCGGTCCACGTGCGGTCCTCCAAGGGGTTCATCTGATGCCGGAGGAGTAGAGAGTGGCAAGCAGCGAGTAGCGAGATTATCTGTCTTTGCTTTTCTCTCTACTCTCTACCCTCTACTCTCTACTTTGAGGTGGTCTTGACAGGGTGGGGGAGTATGTGGTAGTATTCTGACCGTCGGTCGCACCATGGAGTCCACGGTTTCGGGGAACTCGGAGGGGTCCTGGTTTGTTAGAGTTGGTGAAGGGTTTTAGAATGACGTCGGACGAAGCGCCCCTGAGACGGGGCGGGGGGAAGAACAGCGCCCCCTTCGCTTTGCTACAACAGCCTGCCCTGAACTTGTTTCAGGGTCGTTTGCTTTTGCCCGGATTCGCTGCTTTCCAGCTCAAGGGCCTTTTCGCGCCCGGAAAGGAGAAGACGATGAAAGGCTTATTCGTTATCACGGTCGCCCTGTTCGTCCTCGGAACAGGTCTGGCTCACGCCCAGCCCCTGCCTCCCTCACAAGCGGGCGCGGTGACGGACTCCGTGAAGAGCTACAAACTCTGCCCCAAGTGCGGGGTGGCGAACCTTCCCGAGGCCCTGTTCTGCTATTCCTGCGGCGCGGCCTTCGAGGCCGGGGCGGTCCCGGCGGTCCTTCCGGAGAGCGCCAGGGCGGATACGTCGCGGGCCGGGGTCTGCCCGGCGTGCGGGTCGGCGGGATTACCTGAGGCCCAGTTCTGCAGCCGCTGCGGGGCTTCCTTTACCGAAACCCCTTCCCCGGGCCCGCACCGAAAGGTCGAGTCCGGGCCGAAGAAGCAGCCGGTTGTGGCTTTCGGCCTTTCGCTGCTCCTGCCCGGAACTGGACAGTTTTACAACGGCCAGCCGGTTAAGGGGTTCGTGTTTCTGGGCAGTTACCTTGTTGGCTGGGGTTTGCTTATGGACGGTCTCCGTGAGGCCTTTGCGCACATGGATTCGGGACCCCAGGGGGCCGGGTCAATTCAAATTTTTTCCGGGCTCATTTTGGGCGGCGGGTCCTGGGTCACGAGCATGATTGATGCCCCGACCTCTGCCACTGATATCAACCATCGCCGGGGCTACTCCGCCTTGACCTCTCCCGGGGTCGGCCTGGTCTTTGCGCCCGACCACCGGAACTCAAGGCGCCTTCAGCCCGGGGTTGGCTTGAGGGCGGGGTTTTAGCGCCTCGCGGAGCCCGACTGAGGGGGCGGGGACGGAGGGACCGCCTTTCGCATTCGGAATCGGGAGGTCCCGGTCGGCAAGCGGGATGGCCCGGATGGGGATAGGGAGGTCCCGGATGGCAAGCGGGGCGGCACGGGTGGGAATCGGGAGGTCCCGGTCGGGGATAGGGAGGTCCCGGACGGCAAGCGGGGCGGCTCGGGCGGGGATAGGGAGGTCCCGGATGGGAAGCGGGAAGCCCCGGATGGCAAGCGGGAGGTCCCGGGCGGGAATCGGGAAGGGGGTGGTTAAAGGGCTAAGCACAATCAGGGCAATCAGTTAGTCTGTTATACAAGGAGAAAGGAGACCCCGACCAAAACTTGGCCGGGTGGGTTAAAACGCCCAATTTTGAGGAGGTCTCCAATGCCGCACAATTATATCCCAAACCAGGACCCGGCGTTCGACGCCTGGTTCCAAAACTACCAGCAGTACGCCGTGGCCAATGCCGTGGCTCTGGGCCTGACCCCGGCCCAGGCGCTTGAGATTCAAACCGCGAAGATCAACTGGAGCCTGGGCTACTCCAACCTGATCGCGGCCCGGAACAACTACCAGGGGGCCCAGGAAATCAAGGACGAGAAGCGCGAGGCCGGTGAGGGCGTCATCCGGAAGTTCACCGGAATGATCCAGAAGCGCCCTGAGACGACCGACGCCCAGAGAGAGGGCCTGGGCATCACGGTGCCGGACCGCCAGCCCACGCCGCTGGACCCGGGGTGGATTCTTCAAGAGCCGCCGCCCATCGTGCTCGTGGACACGAAACAGAGGCTTCAGGCCACGATCCACTTCGGCCCGAACCCCTCGGACGAGCGGAAGAACCCCAAGCCGGAGTTCGTCCACGCCGCGGAACTCTATTACAGCTTCGGCGGAGTGCCCACGGACGCCGCGTCCTACGTGTTCCTGGCCCAGGACACGGCCTCGCCCTACGTGCACCTTTTCGGCGGGCTTCAGGCCGTGACCGTGACCTACCGCCTGCGCTGGGTGGACCGGCTGGGGCGGCCCGGCCCGTTCAGCGAGCCGGTGACCGTGACGATTACGGCGTAGGTTAAACAAACAACAAACAACCAAACCAAGAGGGGGGCTCCGGCTCCGCCGGAGCCCCCCGGAAGAAAGGTGGTGGAAATAATGGATAGAGCAGAATCACCCAAAAACACAAAAACGGTTGGGGAGTTGTTAATTGAACGTGGTGCACAGAATAGAGCCTTTGAGGTGTGCATAGAGGGCTTACAGGCGATGAAGCCGCGCAAAAAGAAAGTGGGGAAAGGTAAATGGGAAATCGAATATATACCGGATTACAGAATTCGGCAAAGATCAAAAAAGCTCCTAATAAAGTTATCGAAAGGCAATATTTTCAATTTGTGCTCTGAGGAGATGAAGGTCAAAGTAAGAAAGGTCCTATCGCAATTGGAATAATTGAAGAAAAAGTCTTAGGCGGTGTAAACCGGGATACGGAGGTGATATTTATGGGGCTTGGAAAATGGTGGCTAACCCACGGCCCGGGTTCCCCCGGCCGTTGTGCAAAGGCAATAACAAAGTCGTACCTGACCCACAAGGCCGATCATCCGTGGGCTTCAAAAAAGGAACTTCTACAGCTAACCGGTTTTTCCAGAAAGGAAACATGGGAGGTAGTCGGAAGGTGTAATCTTACCGATGCAAAAGTCGCGGAGATAGTTGAATCTGCTGGTGCCGATCTCCCCAAGTTCGTGCTCTCATTGATCATTGAGGAAGATCCGAAAGTTGAGCGGCTTCTGACTGAATCGCCAGACCTTTACCCGGATGTTGTTGGGGTCGTCACTAAAATAGTACGGAAGTACGCTCCTGGCGAGTAAGGGCCGCCTTGAGGGCGGCCTTTGAAAAAAGCAATAAACAACCAAACCCGGGGGGCGGGGCTTCGCCCCGCCCCCTCATTCCAGACAACCCCGGACCAGGTTAGCGCATCCTAACAGGTAGTCGCGCTTTTATCCTTCCGAACCTTCCCGATAAGGAGGAACCATGAAGAAGCTCGCCTTTATCCTGCTCGCCGTACCACTCCTGTGGGGGTGCTCCAAGAAGACCGTCACGACCGTCGTTCATTCCAAGGCCGCCTTTGCTGAGATCAAGCCCCTTTGGGCCAATGTGGATATTATTTCGGTTCCGGCCATTGACCCTTCCGCGGCCCGGGCCAGCGTCTGGGCCCGCAATGTCCCGCACGACTTGAAGGTTGTTAAGACGGCAAGGTTCGGGAAATTGGAGTTCTGGGGGAACTGGCAAGACCCCGCTACGGGGATTCCCTGCTCGTTGGTAGTGAGCACGCCGTTGGGCACTAGTCGAGGCACGGTGGTGATCCCCCGGGATGTCACGATCCTCAGTCCGATCCAAAGTGACACCTTGGCCTGGGGCGACGTGACGATAGTCTGGTACTGTCCGGACCAGCCGGTCTGGTACGAGATGACCTTCGACTATACAGCCTACGACACCAACCGGCACCAGATGGGTTATGCAGACACCCAACTCGTTACCCGCGATACCCTGGCAGTCATCCCGGCTGGGTTCCTCAGGAGATATCCCACCGCGCCTTACATCTACGGCCATGGTGGGGTGTATGCCCACACCGGCCCCTACCCCGGGGAGGCGGACAACTTCAGCGGCGATATACGAGGTTATTTGATTGGCACGGACTGGGGTGATGGCATCGGTTTCTATATGGGCACGCCACTCCTTGGCCTTGGTTCTGCCCCGGCACCCCGGATTGCCGATGAGAAGAGGAGGGAGTACCTGCGGAGGCTCTACGGGCTGTAGTCCTAGTGATTCAACAAACAGGGCCGCCTGCGGGCGGCCCTTTGGTTTGTGGTCTTGCTAAAACGCCTGTGTCTCTGGTAAAATTAAAGCTGATTTCCCTGTGGAATCCAATCCAACAAACAAATTAAGCATCCCTCCATGCCACCCTCCCTCGAAGAACGCCGCATCCTGACGGTCCTGTTCGCGGACCTGTCCGGGTTCACGCCCCTGGCCTCCAAGCTCGACCCGGAGGAGGTCCGGGAGGCGGCCAATCTCTGCTTCGAGCACCTGAACAAGGCCATCGCCAAAGAGGGCGGGACGGTGCTGAAGTACGAGGGCGACCTGGTCATGGCCCTGTTCGGGCTTCCCCTGGCCCACGAGGACGACCCGGAGCGGGCGGTCCGGGCCTCCCTGGCGATGATCGCCATGCTTCCGGAGATCAACCAGAAGCTCTCGGCCAAGCTGAGGATCAAGACCGACCTGGGCCTGCACATCGGGGTCAACAGCGGGACCGTGGTGGTCGGGGAGATCGGCTCCGCGGAGAAGAAGGAATACACCGTGATGGGGGACACGGTGAACCTGGGCTCCCGGCTCAAGGACGCGGCCAAGCGGGGCGAGGTCCTGGTCTCGGAGCCGGTGTTCCGGGCCTCGCGCTACCTCTTCGAGTACGAGGCCTGCCCGCCGGCAGAACTGAAAGGGTTCGATGAGCCGGTGAAGCTGTTCCGGCCCCTGCGGGAAAAGCAGAGGCCCGAGCCCAAGCGGGGCATCAAGGGCCTTTACTCGCCGCTGGTGGGGCGGGACCGGGAGCTTGCGGCGCTCCAGGAGATGGTCGGCAAACTCGCCGAGGGAAAAGGCGGGGCGGCGTTCGTGCTCGGGGACGCGGGCCTGGGGAAGTCCCGGCTGCTCGATGAGCTCGTGAAGTCGCTCCCGGAGCTCAAGGCCCCGGTCACCCTGCTGGAGGGGCGCTGTCTGTTCTACAGCGAGACCGTGCCCTACTGGCCCTTCCTGCAGGTCCTGGGAAGCGTGTTCGGAATCGGGGAGGGGGATTCCCGGGAGTCCGTGAAGGAAAAGCTCCTGGCGAAAAGCAAAGAAATCTTCCCCGCGGCCTGGGAGGAGTCCGTCCCTTACCTTGGCTACCTGTTCTCGGTCCGGTTCCCGGACGGGCTGGACGAGAAGATCAAGTACCTCCAGGCCAAGGACCTGAAGACCGGGATCCAGGTGAGCGTCCGGAAGCTGCTCGCGGCCCTGTCCCGCGCCCGGCCCCTGCTCGCGGTCGTGGAGGACTACCACTGGATAGACACCTCGTCCCTGGAGCTCCTGGAGTTCCTGTTCGATTCCCCGGAGCCGTTCCCGATGCTCCTCCTGGCCCTGTCCCGGATCGAGAAGGACAAGGAGGGCAACCGCACCCGGGAGCGGCTGAAGAAGAAACTGGGCCCGGCCTACCGCGAGCTCCTCCTGGAGCCGCTGGACGAGGAGGCCGGCTCCCGGCTGGCCTACAACCTGCTCCAGATCCCGGGCATCACCGAGGGGTTCAAGGACAAGCTCCTGGCCAAGGCCGAGGGCAACCCCTTTTACCTGGAGGAGATCATCCGCTCGCTCATCGACTCCGGGGCCATGGCCTATTCCGGGGGGGTCTGGCGCCTGACCACGGACGTCTCCGCCCTGGAGATCCCGGACACGGTCCAGGCGGTCATCGCGGCCCGGCTGGACCGCCTGGAGCGCGAGGTGCGGGACGTCCTGCTGATGGCCGCGGTCCTGGGCCGGAACTTCCAAAGCCGGCTCCTGGAATACCTCTGCGGCCTGGACGGCCTGATGCTCACCCTCTACCTCGCCACCCTGGAGGAGTTCGAGTTCATCCGGGAGTCCCGCAGCGAGCCCGAGACGGAATACGCCTTCCGGCACCCCCTGTCCCGGGAGGTGGCCTACGAGGGCCTGCTCAAGAAGCGGCGCCGGGAGCTTCACCGCAAGGCCGGCGAGGCCGTGGAGGAGCTCTACAAGGACCGGCTGGAGGATTTCACCGAGCTCCTGGCCCACCAGTACGCGCACAGCGACAACCTGGAGAAGGCCCTGCTCTGGCTCAAGCGGGCGGGAAAGAAGGCCAAGGACAGCTACGCCAACGACGAGGCCATCGCCTTTTATCAGAAGATCCTGGCCCTCATCGAGGAGGAAGGAGGGGGCCGGGGGGGCCGGGAGGAAGACCTCTGCGCTGCCAGCGAAGCCCTCGGGGATATCTGCGGGGTGAAGGGAAAATACCCGGAGGCGATCCGCTATTACGGGGAGATGGGCCGCCACGCCAGCGGGGACCTGATCGTGAGGACCAGGGTCCTGACGAAGACCGCCGAGATGTACGAGATGCAGAGCCGGTTCGACGAAGCCCTGGCCGTCCTCGCAGAGGCCGAGAAGGACTTATCCGAGCGCAGCGAGGCAGAGCTCCTGGGGAAATGCGATATCTGCATCGAACGCTGCTGGATCTACCGCATCCGGGGGGACACGGACCGCGCCGTCCGGGAAGGGGAGACCGCCCTGCGGATCCTGGAGGTGGACTTAAGGGAGGTCCGCTCCGGCCTGGACCCCAAAAAGATCAACCAGTCCCGGGTGAGGGTGTTCAACAGCCTGGGCGGGATCTACTACATCAAGGGGGAGTACGACCGGGCGATCAAGCTCTTCGAGACCTGCCTGGCGATCTGCCGGGAGATCGGGGACAAGCATAAGATGGCCGCGGCCTACTGCAACCTGGGCATCATGTACTACGACAAGGGGGAGTTCGACTCCTCGCTCCAGCATTACCGGACCTTCCAGGCGATCTGCGAGGAGATCGGCGAGCGGAGGGGGACGGGCACGGCCTCCGGGAACATGGCCATCGTCTATCAGGATATGGGGGACTACGAGCGGGCGATCGAGCTCTACGGCAAGGCCCTTGCGATCGCCCAGGAGGTGGGCGACCGGCTGAGCTTCGGCATGGCCAGCGGCAACCTGGGGATCGTTTACAAATCCCTGGGCGACTACCCCCGGGCCACCGAGCTCTTCCAGACCTACTACGAGATCTCCCGGGACCACGGGTATAAACAGGGCGTGGGCGTCGCCGGGCTCAACCTGGCGAACCTGCTTCAGATCACCGGGGAGCTCTCCAAGGCCGAGGAGCATCTCCGGAAGTCCGAAGAGATCTTCCAGGAGATCGGAGACAAGCCCACCCTGACCGAGGTGTACGCCAGCTGGGCGGAACTCGAATGTCTGGATGGCGGCTCGGTCCAGGAGGCTCTGGACTATGCGGACAGAGCGTTCCAGATGGCCCAGGAGGTGAAATCCAGGGGCAACCTCGCGCTCGCCCACTGGACGTACGGCAACGTCTTCGCCTGCTCCGGCGATTTCGCCAGGTCCGAGGATCATTTCCGCAAGGCCCTGGAGGGGTTCGAGGAGATGAAGCAGAAGCGCTCCCTGGCTGATGTCTTCCTGGACTATGCCCTGATGCTCAAGAAAGGCGGAGCCCAGGGCGCTTTTCCTCCTGGCCAGGCCGAGGAATTTCTGGGCAAGGCCCGGACGATATACGGGGAGTTGAATCTGCCCCACAAAGTGAAGGAGTGCATTTAAAGAGTTGTTGATTCGATAGATTCCGGACCAAGGCTCGGGTGTTGAATGGCGACCCATGAAAAACCATGGGTTGCCATTTCTTTTTCCAAAGCCGATTCGATCGGGATCCCTCCGGCAAATGGATAGAAGAGCGGGGATGAGAGACTCTTTTCCCGCCCCGGTGTTTCAGGAACGGGCCCCGATTAAATCTTGCAATATTTGGTGTTATCGAATATAATAATACCTATGAAGCGAACGAAAATAGTCCCAAGTCCGGGGACGAGAACCGTCCTGCTCTGGCTGTTATCAGCCCTGAGCCTGGTCCTTTTCCGGACCCCGCTGTCTTTCGGTCAGTCCGACATCAATTTCTTCGGACAGAACAAGGTCCAGTACAAGGACTTCCGCTGGAAGATCTACAACACCAAGCACTTCGAAATCTACTTCTACCAGGGCGGGGACAGTCTGGTGCGCCGGGCCGGGGCCATTGCCGAGGAATCCTACGCGAGCCTCTCCCGCGAGCTCAAGCACGACCTTTCCCGGCGCTATCCCATCATCCTCTACGGCTCCCACGGAGACTTCGAGCAGACCAACGTTGTCACCGACCTCGTGGAGGAGTCCGTAGGCGGGTTCACCGAGCAGTTCAAGAACCGTGTGGTCGTCCCCTTCGAGGGCGGAAACCAGCAGTTCCAACACGTCCTGCACCACGAGCTGGTGCACCTCTTCCAGTTCGACATCCTGTTCGGGGGCACGATCGAGAACCTCCTGTCCCGGGGCACCCTCTTCGAGATGCCGCTCTGGTTCGCGGAGGGAATGGCCGAATACCTGTCCAATCCCTGGGACAGCGAGGCCGACATGATCCTCCGGGACGCGGTGGTGAACGAACGCCTCATCCCGGTCCAGGAACTGGACTATGTCGGGGGGTACATCCTGTATAAGGAGGGCCAGTCCTTCTTCCTTTTCATGTCCCAGCGTTATGGCCGGGAGAAGGTGGGGGAACTCCTTCGGCTCTTAAAGGTTCACCGCGACATCGACAAGGTCCTGCAGAGCGCCACCGGCACGACTCTGGAGAAGCTGAACGAGGAATGGACCCGGACCCTGAAGAAGCGGTACTGGCCGCTCGTGGCCACCCAGTCCGAGCCCGGCGAAGTGGCCAAGCCCCTGACCGACCACCGCAAGGAGGGCTCTTACTTCAACCTTTCTCCGACGGTCTCACCGGACGGCGGACAGTTCGTGTTCCTTTCGGACCGCGGCCAGTACACCGACATGTACCTGGGCTCGACGATCGACGGCCGGATCCTGAAGAGGCTGGTCAAGGGAGAGCGCTCCTCGGGGTTCGAATCCTTCCATTTTCTGCGGAACGGGTTCTCCTGGTCTCCGGACAGCAGACGCGTGGCCTTTGTGGCCAAGACGGCGACCCGGGACAGGCTGTACCTGGTCAACGTGAGAACCGGCAAGATAGAGAAGCACTACCAGTTCGACCTGGATGCTCTGTTCTCCCCGGCCTGGTCCCCGGACGGGAAACGGATCGTGGTCAACGGACTTCGGAGCGGAGCCTCCGACCTTTACTCGGTGGAGGTCTCCACGGGGAAACTGACCCAGCTCACCGCGGATGTCGCCGATGACAGAGATCCGGCCTGGTCCCCGGACGGAAAGCTCCTGGCCTTTGCCTCGGACCGGTTCCAGGAGGGAGATTCCTCGCAAAACTACGGGCTCTTCCTTTTCGTTTCAGATTCCGGAGCCATCCGGCCGGTACCTGTGCCAAAATCCAAGGCGTTGGGGAAACCATCCTGGTCCCCGGACGGCAGACAGATCGCCTTCTCCGCAGACTATGACGGGACAAGCAACCTTTACACCGCGGATCTGGCAGACTCCCTCCCGGGAAAGGTTCGGCAAATAACGAATCTCCTGGGAGGAGCCTTTGCCCCGTCCTGGGCCCGGGACGGGAAGCGGCTCCTCTTCTCCGGCTATGGGCGCTACGGTTGGGACGTCTTTGTGATCAAGGACCCCGGGAAGAAGATCTTCGAGGCGAAGCCGTTCATTCCGACGGTAAAGGCGTTCGCGTACTCGGGACCCGACACCACCTTTGGAGCTCCTTCGGATACTTCCTCGAATGTTGCAAAAGATACCACCCGGATAGCTCAAAAAGACTCATCAACCGTGGCCTCGTCTCCAAAGGACACGTCCAAAGTCGAGCCGGATACCCTGACCGGCAAGGTGGAAAAGCCGGGGTTGAACCTGTCCGCGGACTGGGTGAATGGCGCCGTGGGGTACTCCACCCTCTACGGGCTTCAGGGACAGACCCAGATCGCCCTCTCCGATATCCTCGGGAACCACCGCATCTACATCCTCACGGACATCGTTTCCAGCGTGGACAACTCCAATTTCACCTTCGTCTACTTCTATCTCCCTAAGAGGCTGGATTACGGATTCGCCGTTTTCCAGCAAAAGAACTACTACCTGACGACCGGGGGAGACGTGTTCGGTGAGAAAGTCTATGGGGTCGAAGCCCTGGCGCGCTATCCATTTTCCCGCTTCAAGCGGATGGACCTGGGAATGGACGTGCAGGGGTTCAGCCGGGATTTCTATGACGAGTCGGGGAATATCGTAGATACCCAGCGTCATATCATGTTCGTCCCCAGCCTGACGCTGGTCCACGACAACGCCCTCTGGGGCCTGACCGGGCCGGTGAACGGATCGCGCTGGTCTCTTTCGGCCAATCGGACGGTCAATCTCACCTCCAACAGCCTGTCCTTCGCCACCGGCCTGGCGGACTATCGTCGCTATCTGCGCTTCGCCAAGCGCTACAGCTTCGCCTACCGCCTTTTGGCCGCCGGCTCCGTAGGCCGGGACGCCCAAGCCTTCGCCCTGGGTGGAAGCCAGACCCTGCGGGGGTACCACGATTATGACTTCATCGGGACGAACGCGGCCCTTCTGAACCTGGAGCTGCGTTATCCCCTGATCGACCGTTTGGACTTCGGGCTTCCCCTGCCGCTGTTCTTTGGGCAGATCCGGGGGGTGCTCTTCTTCGACCTGGGCGCGACTTGGGACAGAACCCGTGAATTCCGGTTTGGGGAAAGCCAGGAGGGCATCTGGCGTCTCAAAGATGCCAAGGCCGGTTTTGGGGCCGGAGCAAGGGCTCGCCTTTCCTTCCTGGTCCTTCGTCTGGACGTGGCCAAGGCCACCGATTTTGCATCGACCTCGAAAGAGACCCCGGTCTACTTCTCTCTGGGCAGCGACTGGTAAGTTAACCCTCTATTTCCAAACCACATAAGGCGTCCCGGATGGGGGACGCCTTAGGCATTTTCTGTGAGATAAAATAGTGCTTGCATTCCAAAGGCAGATTCATATATAATTAATAGTTTATTAAGCCATGAGAATCCCATAAGACTCGTCTTTTGATTGGGCCCTTTCGGTTGGTGAAAGAGACGATTGAAAGAAGAGTTTTTTAACTATGGGGCCCTCGTTCCGTATCGTTCTTGAACTCAGCGGTTGACTTGATTGGGTTCTTCCATGCCCGAACCAACCAAATGCCCTCAATGCGGAAGACCGGTATTATCTAAAAGGGTAGATGCCTGTCTCTATTGTGGAGCGCCCCTTCGTCCTGACCAGGGGGAAGGCGAGCTCCGCGGGGTAGTGCGGATGGACGAAGCCCTTCAGGCCCCTCCAGCGGGGAAGGGGTATGGGCCGAGGAGTTTTTGGGCTTCGCTCTTCGATTGGAGCCTGTTGAAGTATGTCCTGTTCGGGCTGGCCCTGGGAACGGCGATCTTCGCCGCGGTGCTTTGGACGATGCGCTCGGTGCACAAAATGAGCGAGCGGCAGGAGTCCCTCGCAGAGAACGCCCTGCGGCGGTCCGAGGAGGCCCAGAGCCAGGGGTTTAGTAAGCAGATGGAAATGCGCCGGTCCGTCCAGGAGGCTGAAGGAATGGGGACTCCAGCAACCTCGGCCAGGCAGCTCGCTCTCGCAAGAACGAATTTGGAGGCTATCAAAGGGGCTCTGGAAGCCTATGCAGAACGCAACGGCCATTACCCTTCGTCCCTGAGCCCGGATGCGTATGAGATCGCCTGGCTGGCCAAGACACCGTATGACGTCTCATCGTTTCTAAATGGGAGGATCACGAGGTATAGATGTTATCCTGTCTCCGATACGTTGGAGGCCTTTGAACTGGTTGCCAGCGCCAATGATGGTCATCAAACAGAGATCCGGACCATTGGGTCCTTTCGTCTTGCACATCGTTAATCCCCCCACTTTTTTATGAATGTATCCAAGCTTTTTGAGATTATCATTACGGATGTGAATGCCTTTCGTATATCCATTCACAAGAGGGCAAGGTATGGAGTTAAAGGCCGATGTCTTTCTATGAAATAGGGTTGCTGGTCGGGTACGCCCTATTGTTGGGTGTCCTCATGGTCTATTCCGGGCACGCCTACTTCATGGTCTTTCTCTACCGTCGGGCCAAGCGTGAAGGGGTCACTCCGGAAACCGGTCCTTTGCAGGAATTCCCTCGGGTTACGGTGCAATTGCCGATCTTCAACGAGCGCTATGTGGTGGAGCGGCTGATCGACTGCGTCTGCGACCTGGATTATCCCCGGGACCGGCTCGAGGTCCAGGTGTTGGACGATTCCACCGATGAGACGGTGGGCATCGTGGAAACCCTGGTCCACCAGTACCGCTCCCGCGGCCTGGATATCGTTCACTGTCGGCGGGCCGACCGGGAAGGCTATAAAGCCGGCGCTCTGAAGGCCGGTCTGGAGACCGCCAAAGGGGACTTCATCGCCATCTTCGACGCGGACTTCACCCCCCCACGAGATTTTCTTCAAAGAACGATTGCCCGCTTCACCAGCCCGAAGGTGGGCGTGGTCCAAGCCCGCTGGGGACACCTGAATGCGGAGTATTCCCTGCTTACGCGCGGCGAAGCGATCGGGCTGGACGGCCATTTCATGATCGAGCAAACTGCCCGGAACCGGCACGGCCTGTTCATCAATTTCAACGGCACCTGCGGGGTCTGGCGAAAGCAGTGCATCCTCGACGCCGGGAACTGGCAAGCCGATACCTTGACCGAGGATATGGATTTGTCCTATCGCGCCCAACTCCGGGGCTGGAAATTCATCTACATCGAGGATCTGGTCTGTCCCGGGGAGATCCCGGCCGAGGTAAATGCCTTCAAGGTTCAGCAATTCCGCTGGGCCAAAGGAGCCGTACAGACCGCCAAAAAACTCCTGCCCAAGTTATGGAAAGGGGACTTTCCGTTTCCGGTCAAGGTCCAAGCGACCATCCACCTCACGAATCATTTCGTGTTCCCAGTCCTGATGCTCATCTCGATTTTCTCCCTGCCCCTCCTGTACATCAAAGTGACCTACCCGGAGGCGCGGAGCTACTTCCTGTTCGCCTCGCTCTTCACCTTGGGTGCCTTCTCCTATCCGATCTTCTATATCTATTCCCAGAAGGCGATTTATCCGGACTGGAGGAAGAGGCTGTGGGCGCTGCCGTTTCTGATGGGCGGGGGGATCGGGATCAGCGTGAACAATTCCAAGGCCGTGCTGGGCGGCCTCTTCGGAATGAAGAAGGGCACCTTCGACCGAACCCCCAAGTACGCTTTGGGAAACAAAGGCGGCAACTGGAAGGGGACGAAGTATCGGGTGCCGTTCAAGGCCGTGACGATTCTGGAGCTATCCCTGGCAGGGTACACTTTCTTCGGTTTCATTTTTGCGCTCCGCCATCACGAGTTGGCGGCGTTGCCCTTCCTGTTGCTCTATTGGCTGGGGTATAGCTATATCGGTGCGCTCTCCCTGGCCCATGCCCTGAGGCGCTAACGCGCCCCCTCTTCTGGGGATCGCTCTCTTAAAGAGGGCGATCCTCGTTTGCTTCCATGCGTACCCTGAAACTCCTCCTGGAATACGACGGCACCGGTTTCTCGGGCTGGCAGGTCCAGCCCGGAAAGCGGACGATCCAGGGAGATATCGAGAAGGTTCTCGCAAAGCTTTTGGGGGAGAAGGTCACGCTCATCGGTGCCGGAAGAACGGATGCCGGCGTTCATGCCAAAGGTCAAGTGGCCAGCTTCCAGACCCGATCTCAACGCAGTCCGGAGGTCATCCTCCGCGCGTTGAACGCGGGAGGTGACCGGGATATCGCCGTCCGGGAGGTTGTGGACCTGGGCGAAGATTCCGAGTTTCATGCCCGGTTCTCGGCCAAGTCCAGAATCTACGAGTACCGGATCATCCAAGGACGCTCTCCCTTGCGCCGGCGGTTCGCTTGGGAGGTAACGTACCCCTTGGACGCAGCCAAAATGGGGCAGGCTTCAAAATGCCTGGTTGGAAAGCACGACTTTACTTCCTTTTCCTCGGCCCGGGCCGAGGCGAAGACCCGGATCTGCGTCGTGAAAAATGCGGGATGGTACGAGGAAAGGGAGAGGCTGGTCTTCAGGATCGAGGCTGACCGTTTCCTTCAGGCCATGGTCAGGAGCCTGGTCGGGACCATGGTGGATATCGGTCGGGGCCGGTTCAAGCCGAATGAAATGCGGCGGATCCTCATGGCCCGTGACCGCTCCCTGGCCGGGAAGACCGCCCCGCCTCATGGATTGTGCTTGATGGAAGTGAAGTATTAAATGGCGAAGAAAAAGCGTCTGAAGGACTGGATCGTTGATAGGATATTTTTAATTGTCACAGGTATAGGTGTCTTTATAGTTTTGACAACAATTAGTTTGTCTCTATTATTGGGAAATATAATTTCCGAAAATGGGTTCGCCTTTTTATTCTGTGCGGTTGCTTACTCCGCAATTGTTTATTTTTCTGCAATTAAGATGAGAATGCTCAAAGTCTACCGTCCCCGCTGGATTCCGCTCGTAGTTCTACTACTTTTGATCTTATTGCCGGTTATTTTATTTTTCCTGTTATTTGACTTACTACTAGGGTCGTTACCCAGCAGGGTTGGTTATTATTGGCTGGGCATGATAGTTTTAGGTACTTCGTCCCTTATTATTTTTAAGGAATCTTTAAAGTGGCTTCACAAAAGGGGGTATATAGAGCGAAATACAATAGAATCAGATACATTACTAAAACATCAGGGTAATGTATATTGCTTAATCCTTGAAAAAAAGACCATTACGCCTCCCCAAAGTAGGAATTTAACCTTACTTTAAGTTCTCATGTGTAAGTGACGTATTTTCGTAGAAAGGGGGAGGGGAGGGCGTGAGGTGGGCGTGAGTATCGCGTGAATAGGGCGGAAACCCCTCCCGGATTTCGTAGCTCTTGCGGCGCTTTCTCCGGAATAGACATAATGAAGCCTATTCTGGAACTGAGCTTTGTTGACACTACTTACGCGAAAGAGTTAATGTAATGACAGGGATAAGAGCACTTTGTGCTGTGAAGAACTTATTTATGAAGGAGTATTTGCGGTTGTTCGGTTTCCTTGAACCCTTGGACCTCTGATTCCTGCGATGCAAGCCTATCTCTCCGAACACGTCTTCTGGGCCCTCCTGGTTTCGGCCATCGAGGTCTACAAGAAAGAATGCTACGGCCTGCTCCTTGGATATCGCGGGGACGGACGTTTCATCGTGGAGAACGCGATCGCGGTGCAGAAGGCCGAGCGGCACGCCACTTGGGTCAAGGCCAAGGAAGACTCGTTCCGTAAGATCATTTCGTTTTTCGATAACCTCCCACACTTAGACCTGATCGGGGATTTCCATTCTCATCCCAACGCCCTGCCGACTGTATCGAAAGAGGACGTTGAGACCATGCGACCCGGAGACCTGGCGATCATCGTGGAGATCCGCGACCGGGCCAAGGAGCAGTATTGGCGATACAACGAGGACGGTACCCTCTCCGGGAGCACGGACGAGCAGTTCCTGAAGGTCGCGGCTTTTACCAAGGACCTTAAGGGCAAGGTATCCCCGGTCGAGATCATCTGTCCCTTTGCCATCGGGTTCGACATCAAGGGCAAGGCCGCGCCCGAGTCGGCCAAGCCAAGCCTCAAACCCAAGATGAAGCAGTGAACTCCAAGCCAAACATCGGCGGGCAGGCGGTGATCGAGGGGGTGATGATGCGCGGGCCCCGGGGGGTGGCCACGGCCGTGCGAAAGCCCTCGGGAGAGATCGTGATCCAGCGGAAGGACCACATCGCCTGGGGCGAGCGCCTCCGGTTCTTCAAGCTTCCGGTCCTGCGCGGGGCTGCGACCCTGTTCGAGTCCCTGTCCCTGGGCCTTTCGGCCCTGCGCTTCTCCGCGGACGTGGCCTTGGAAGCCGATGGACAGAAGCCAACTAAATCGGGCCAGCTAGGCATGGACCTCTGGATGGTCCTCGCCCTCGGGCTGGGGATTCTGCTCTTCGTCTACCTGCCCCTGTTCCTCACCTCCCTTCTGGGAATGGGGAAGAACCAGCTGACCTTCAACCTCGTGGCCGGGGTGTTCCGGATGACGATCTTCTTTCTCTACCTTTTGGTGATCACCTGGCTCAAGGACGTGAAGCGGCTTTTCCAGTACCACGGGGCCGAACACAAGAGCATCTTCTGTTTTGAATCCGGGAAGGAGCTTTCCGTGGAAAACGCGAAGCGATATTCCCGCCTCCACCCCCGCTGCGGCACAAGCTTCCTGGTGGCGGTGATGGGCTTCGCGATCCTGCTCTTCGCTCTCCTCGACACCTTGCTGGCCCTGTGGCTCGGCCATCCCCCTTCCCGGCTCCTGCGCTTCGGCTGGCACCTTTTGTTTATGCCCCTCTTGGCCGGGCTGGCCTACGAGGGCATCCGGGCCTCCAGCAGGGGGATCGACAATATGCTGGTCCGCCTCCTCATTGCCCCGGGACTGGCCACCCAGCGGATTACGACCCGGGAGCCAGACGAGGGGCAGATTGAGGTGGCCCTGGCCGCGCTCGGGGCCGTGGCCCCACGGGAGGAAATGAAATGAACTCCCTGCCGATTGAGAAATTGGACGCGCTCGAGAAGCGTTGTGACGAGCTGGAGAAGAGGCTGTCGGATCCCAAGGTCATCGGCTCGCCCCAGTTCCAGTTCCTGACACGCGATCACAAGACGCTCTCCGAGGTGGTCTCGAAGTACCGAGAGTATAAGCGGCTTCTCATTGTGATTGCAGAGACCGAGACGGTGCTCCAGGAGGGGGACCGGGAGCTGGCCCAGTTAGCCAAGGACGAGTTGGAGGGGCTGAGGGGCGAGGAGGAAGCGCTGGTCGAGGGCCTCCAGCAGTTGCTCGTCCCCAGGGATCCGAACGACGATAAAAACACGCTCGTCGAGATCCGCGGCGGGACCGGTGGGGAGGAGGCCGCGCTGTTTGCTGCGGACCTGTTCCGGATGTACACCAAGTACGTGGATCGTCAGAGGTGGGCTTGGGAGGCGATGAACACCAGCCCGACCGAGCTGGGCGGGTTTAAGGAGGTGGTGTTCCTGGTCACGGGGAAGGGGGCCTACCGTAGGCTGAAGCATGAGAGCGGGGTGCACCGCGTCCAGCGGGTGCCTACAACCGAAGCCTCGGGCCGTATCCACACCTCTGCAGCAACGGTGGCCGTACTCCCAGAGGCTGAAGAAGTAGATTTGGTGATCGATCCCAAAGAATTGCGGGTCGACACCTTCTGTTCCTCGGGCCCGGGAGGGCAGAGCGTGAACACGACTTATTCCGCGGTGCGGATCACCCACATTCCCACGGGGATGGTCGTATCCTGCCAGGACGAGCGAAGCCAGATCAAGAACAAGGCTCGGGCTTTAAAAGTCCTGCGTTCCCGGCTTTTGGAGCAGAAGCGGGAAGAGCAGGAACGGGAGACCGCAGCCAAGAGGAAATCCCAGGTGAAATCCGGGGACCGAAGCGAGAAGATCCGGACCTACAACTTTCCCCAGAACCGGGTGACCGACCACCGCGTGGACCTCTCCCTGCACAAGCTGGACCGGATTCTGGAGGGGGAGTTGGACGAGCTGATCGAGGCCCTTCTATTGGAAGAGCAACAGCGAAAGCTGAAGTTCGAGGAGCAGGGGAATTAAGCAAAGAGGGTGGATGATGCGGAACAGGATGAAAGTATTCATTCTAACCTCGACGGCTTTGATGCTGTGGCTCGGAGCAGTCGCTCAAGCAGAGGAGCCTTTCCTGCCGGTCTACATGACTCCTGAAGAGAGTTTGCGCGTGGATGAGATCGGGCCGGGGCCATGCGGTGACCGCTCCTCCGGGAGGCTGGGTGGAGACGCCGGGGGAATACGAGCCGGTGCGGGGGGTGTGGATCACCTGAATCTACAGCCAGACCAGGTACCGGCCGATCTTCCGCTCCGGGCGTCTATTTCTGCCGGCTCGCCACCGGTCGGGGGACCCGAACCGGAAAGCTCATTCTGATCCGAATGATGAGGGTTCCCTGTGTCCTGGAAAGGGGCCGGGCGAGTGTCTCCGCTTCCCTGGCTTGGGCCCGGGAAGCCCTGACCCAGTTCGGAATTGCCAACCCCACAGTCAATGCTGAATGGATGCTGGAGGACCTCATCGGCCTCTCCCGTGCCGAGCTGTATCTCAACCGGCTTCAAGAACTGAGCGAATCCCAGCGGGACAAGCTCCAGAAATGGGTCAAGGAGCGGTCTTCCGGGAAGCCCTTGCAGTACCTTCTCGGGCACACCCATTTCTACGGCGTGGACCTAGAGGTCAGCGCGGGCGTGTTCATTCCCCGCCCGGAGACAGAAACATTAGTGGAAGCAGTCCTTCGGGAAATAGCCAGTTCTAAAGCAGACAAGGTCAGATTATTAGATCTCGGAACAGGAAGCGGCGCGATCGCTGTCGCGCTGGCCGTGAGTGCGCCCCAGACCGAGGTTGTAGCCACGGAGGTTTCGGAGGTGGTCCTGCACACGGCCAGAAAGAACGCCGAGAGAAACGGGGTCGCCGACCGCATCCGTTTTGAAGCCTGTGACCTCTTTCCGTCCGAAGCGGGGGCCTTCGATGCGGTGGTGTCCAATCCACCGTATATCCCTTCCGGGGACATCCCAAAGCTCGCTACAGAGGTGAGGGATTTTGAGCCCCGGGAGGCTCTGGACGGGGGTCCGGATGGGATAGGTTTCATCCGGAGGATCATCTCAGAGGTCAAGGGGTGTCTTGTTTCGGGAGGGCTCCTGGCTCTGGAGGTGGGGGCTGGGCAGGCCGAACGGGTCGTTACTCTGATGCGGGAGGAAGGATTTGAGAGCCTTGCCGTCGAGAAGGACCTTTACGGTGTGGAGAGGGTGGTCCTGGGAGTCAACCCCAAACCGGGAAACAGCAAGTAGGGGAAAATGGATAAATTTGTGATTCAAGGCAGGACTCCGTTGCGCGGGAGCATTCAAGTGAGCGGGGCTAAAAACGCGGCCCTCCCGGCGATGGCCGCCTGTCTTCTCGCCTCGGCTAAGATCGTGCTCAAGAACGTCCCGAACGTGATGGACGTACGCACGATGAAGCGTCTGCTGGAGCGGATGGGCGCCAGCGTCACCTTTGCCAACAACGTCCTCACGGTCGACACCTCGGACGGCATCGGTCACGAGGCTCCCTACGATCTGGTCAAGACCATGCGGGCTTCGTATTACGTCCTGGGTCCGCTCCTCGGCCGGTTGGGTCAGGCGCGGGTCTCCCTGCCCGGGGGCTGCGCCATCGGGGCCCGTCCAATCGACCTGCACCTGTTTGGGATGAAGGAGCTTGGTGCGGAGATCGAGATCGAACACGGGTACGTCGTCGCCAAGGGAAGAAGGCTCGCGGGGAAGGCCATGCGACTCGCCGGCAAGCACGGCTCCAGCGTGGGCGCCACGATCAACGTGATGATGGCCGCGACCTTGGCCAAGGGCAAGACGATTATCGAACAGGCAGCCTGCGAACCCGAGGTCACAGACGTCGCGGATCTCTTGAACCTGATGGGCGCGAAGATCACCGGGGCCGGAACCCCGGTCATGGAGATCCTCGGCGTTGAGGCGCTCCACGGAGCGGAGCACACCCTGATCTCCGACCGCATCGAGTGCGGCACCTACCTCGTGGCCGGGGCGATCACGGGGGGGGAGTTGGAGGTCGTAAACTGCGAGCCCCGCCTGGTCGGGAGCGTGGTCGAGAAGCTGCAGGAGGCCTGCGTTGAGGTGGTGATCCGGGATCACCGGATCCTCGTGACCAACCCCAGGCCTCGCTGCGCCGTGGACGTAACCGTGGCTCCCTATCCGGGATTTCCCACAGATATGCAGGCCCAGATGATGGCCTTGGCTACTGTAACCCCGGGGATCAGCGTCATCACCGAGACGATCTTCGAGAACCGCTTCATGCAGGTCCTCGAGCTTCAGCGCTTGGGGGCCAACATCCGTATCGAAGGATCCAGCGCCATCGTGAAAGGGGTCTCCAATCTGACCGGCGCTCCGGTAATGGCCTCGGATCTCAGGGCCAGCGCGGCCCTGGTCCTGGCCGGGATGGTTGCGGAGGGGGAAACGGAGATCTCCCGGGTCTATCACATCGACCGCGGCTACGAGGGTATCGAGAACAAACTCAACGCAGTGGGGGCAAGGATCGAGCGGATCCACGAGCCCTGGGGATAGGTAAAATCTCTCTGCGCACCAAGGGCCGCCCTGTTTGGGCGGCCCTTGGCTTTAATAGCTTCTTTATGGTCCGGCTAAGCGAAATTGAAAGACTTTTCCTTGAAGAGCCGGAGGCAGGCGTCCACGACCGCACCATCGTAGAGCTTGCCCCGTTGACTGCTCAGTTCCTCCAGGGCCTTCTCGATGCCGTGTCCCGGACGGTAAGGACGGTGGAAGGCCAGGGACTCCAGCACGTCCGCGACCACCAGGATTCTGGCTTCCAGTAGGATCTCGTCCCCTTTGAGCCCACGGGGGTAGCCCGAGCCATCCATCTTCTCATGATGCTGACGAACGATTTCGGCGACCGGCCAGGGGAAGTCGATGGTCTTCAGGATGTCGCAACTGAGCTGGGGATGATCCCGAATCAAGCGGTGTTCGAGCTCAGAGAGGGGCCCGGGCCGGGTGAGGATCTCGGTAGGGATCCCGATTTTGCCGACATCGTGGATCATCGCCGCGATCCGGAGGCCCTCAGTCCGCTCCGCGTCCAGACTCAGCTCTTGAGCGATGGCGGTGGCCAGATTGGCGACGTTCCGCTGGTGCCCGGCGGTGTAGGGGTCCTTCATCTCCACGATCAAGGCCATGGCCTGAATCGAGGTCTCGGTGGTCCGGCGGAGCTTTCCAAGGGTGTCACGGAGCTCCCCGGTCCGTTCCTCGACCCGTCGTTCCAGCTCTCCGTGGGCCTGTCGGAGTGCCTCCTGGGCCTGTTTCCGCTCTCCAAGCTCCCGTTGGACCTGCTCATACAGCCGGGCATTATCAATAGCAACAGCCGCGAGGTTGGTGAACACGTCCAGAAGGAGTAGCGTCTCCTGCGATGGTCGCTTGCCGGTCCGGGGGCTGTCCAGGGAGAACATCCCGGCAACGGTCTTCTCGCGGAGTTCCACCAGGGCGAGGAGAGCATCCTCGGGGTGCCAGGGATCCTTATCCAAGGGGTCGCTCATGGCAACCTTTTGGGCGATGGGGCCGGTCGTTGGGGCGTGAGTTCGCCAATCCACTGTGCCGTGAGGGATGAAGTAGCACGAGCGGCTGACCCGGAAGCGCTCCTGGAAAAGGCTCTTCAGGTCGTCCCATTTCATCCGGACCGTGGCTCCTTCCAAAGCTTTTCGAGCCTCCTCGCCTAGTCCTGCTTGGGCCGCAAACCGGGCTTCCTTGTTAACCTCATCCACAACGTTCAGGACCACGATTTCGAATCCCAGGGTGTCCCGAACGGACTTGGCGATCTCGTTCAAGAGGGTGTCAAGGTTCAGGGAGACGAGCATGGATCCGCCGGTATCTAGGATTCGGGAGAGCTGCTGGCTCCGGGCCTCAAGGGTCCGGGTGGCCGCTTGGAGCTCAACGGTCCTCTCCTGGACCCGTGCTTCCAACTCCTTATGCGCTTTCTGGAGGGCCTCCTCGGCCTGCTTGCGCTCGGTGATGTCCGTTCCGCTGATTAGGATGCTGGTCGGACGGTCTTCTTCGTATAAGACAAGTTGTCCTGGGGAGAACAGGATGGTGTGACGGGATCCGTCCCTGGCCAGGATATCGAGCTCGATCGCGGGCGTGGGCTCCCCTTTGAAGTCCCGTTCCAATTGGGCAGCGGCCTTCTCATGTTGCTCCGGGGCCACAAACTCCAGCGCTGGCCGACCGAGGACGGACTCCTTAGTATACCCCAGGTGGTCGAGGGTCGTTTGGTTGGCATCCTTGATCGTCCCATCGCTGCCGATCATCAGGCTGAGCGCCGGGCTTTCATCGTAGAGGTACCGGTATTTCCCTTCGCTCTCCCGCACCGCTTCCTCAGCCTGTTTGCGCTCTGTGATGTCCTCGACCGTCCCCTCATAATACAAGGCCTTCCCGTCCACTCCTCGAATCACCTTGGCGTTCTCCCGGACGGTGATCGTCGTTTTATCCCGCCGCCACCAGGTCGCCTCCAAGCCTTTGATCTCCCCATCCCTCTCGATGAGGTCTTTGAATTGGTTTCGTGGGTATTCGGGCCCGTACCCTTCCGTTTCCACATTGATCGCCGCCAACTCCTCGAAAGTAGAGTATCCCAACATTTTAATCAAGGCCGGGTTCGCCACGAGGATGCGGCCCTCGGGGGTGGTGCGGTAGATTCCGATCTGGGCGTTTTCGAAGAGATTCTTATACCGCTCCTCGCTTTGCCGCACCGCTTCCTCAGCCTGTTTGCGCTTGGTTTGGTCTTTCGCTAATACCGCCGCCCCAATGACCTCCCCTTCCGGGTCTCGGATCGGATTGTGGGAGACCTCAAAATACCGTCGAGCCAATCTATCATCTCCGGAAAAGGAAGACTCCTCAAGGGATTCGCCCTGCAACGTCCGGTCGAGGTTACCCTTGGCCGTTTTCCGGTCTTCCTCAACATTCATATAATCCAACATGCTCCGCCCGATCTCGATGTCCACCCCGTAAATTGCCTTCATCATGGCGGCATGGTTTTGATTGAAGCTGGTATAGCGGTAATCCCTATCCAGGGAAAAGATCAAGGCGTCGGTGCTCCCGATTATGGCTTGAAGAATTGAGTATTGACTCTTAAGCTGTTCCTCGGCCCGTTTGCGTTCGGTAATGTCCTCGATGACCCCATCGGTCCAGAGGACCTCGCCCCGGGCATCGAACTGCGCCTGGGCCGTGACCGAAGCCCAGAACGGATTGCCGTCCTTCTTCCGAAGGCGCAGTTCTTCGTCCCGGGCGAATCTCTTGTGTTTGACCTTGGCGATGAACTCCTCCCGTTCCTCGGGATTCTGATAACACTCCGCGACCGGACGGGCCATGAGCTCCTCCGCGGAGCTGTAACCGAACATCTTGACCATCGCCGGGTTGACCTGGACGAACTTTCCCTGGGGCCCGCCGGTATTGCGGTAGATCCCGATGTTCACGTTCTCAACCAGGGTACGGAACCTCTCCTCGCTTTCACTTAAGGCCAGTTCCGCTTGCAGGCGATCGGAGATGTCCCGGACAACCACGCAGAGGGCCTCCCTTACCCCAAAGGTGATCAGGTTCGCACGGATCTCCACATCGATCAGCGTCCCATCCTTCGCTCGATGCTGCCGCTTGGCGATGACCGCCCGCTTTTTCTCCCTGATGTGCTGTAAGGTGTGATCGATGGCTTCGGGGTCGGCCGCGACGATGTCGTAGATCCGGAGCTGGAGCATCTCCTCCAGGGAATACCCCAGAAGCTTGCAGTACGCTAGGTTGGCCGCTAGGACCCGTTTGGATTCCACGTCGTAAAGGATGATCCCCTCCGCGGTCTGCTCCATCACCGCGCGGTAGCGCTCCTCACTCTCCTCGAGAGCCTCCTCGGCCCGCTTGCGCTCGCTGATGTCCTCGATGATCCCGTCGTAATACTTTACCATTCCGTCTTCATCTCGAACCGCGACTGCGGTAACGGAACCCCACAACAGAGTTCCCTCCGTCTTTTTGAGCCGCAGGACCTCGTTCTGGACGTGGCCGTCCCGTAGCATTTTCTCGTTGATCTGGGTTCGGTCCTCGGGATGTTCGTAGAGATCGGATACGTTGATCTCGAAGAGCTCCTCCTTGGCGGAATAGCCGAACATCTTAACTATGGCGGGATTGGCTTCGATGAATTTCCCCTTTGGGCCGGGAGTGTTGCGGTACACGCCCACATTCAGATTGTTCATCAGCGAGCGGTATCTTTCCTCGCTCTGCCGGAGGGACTCCTCCACCTTTTTGCGCCCGGTGATGTCCTCGGTCAGGGTGACGACCTGCTGGACCTCGCCGGTTTCATTCTGCAGGGCGTAGTAGCGCAGCGAGATCCATCGAGCCGCGGCCGGGTTGGGGTGGTGGGTTTCCATCTCGGGAATGAAATACTCTCCCTCGGCTTCGAAGACGCGGCGCACCTCCCGGCTCCAAGGCCGGGTCAGGGGAAAGCGGTCGTCGAAGGAGAGCCCGGTGTTCCGCCGCTCATCCTCCTCGACCTCCTGGTCCGTCATGGCCCAGAGGTCCTTCCAGGCTTGGTTGTACGAGGACAGTTCCCAGCTCGGCTTGCGGATCGTGATCCCGACCGGGGAATGCTCGATCACCGCGCGGCTCAGGGCTTCGCTCGAGCGCAGAGCTTCCTGCGTCCGTTTGCGCGCGGTGATATCCTCGGTCAGGGTGACGATCTGCTCCACTTGGCCCTCCGCGTTCTGAAGGGCGTAGAAATGAAGCGAAACCCATTGCGCCATCCCGGGGTCGGGTGATCCGGTCTCGACCTCGGGAATGAACAGCTCTCCGCCTTCCTGGAACAACTGCTGGGCGTTCGGGGCGTAGGCTTTGAGGTGGGGATAGCGCTCCTCGAAGGACCACCCCGCAGAGATGCGTTCGTTCTCCTGGACCTTCTCGTCGGTCAGGGTCCAGGTTTTCTTCCAGGCCTCATTGTACAGGACCAGCGATCCCTCCCGATCCCTCACCGTGATCCCCACCGGGGAATGGGTGATGATCGCCCGGGTGAAGGCCTCGCTCCGCCGCAGGGCCTCCTCGGCCCGCAAGCGCTCGGAGATGTCGTGGAACACCCCCACGGCGTACTTGATCCCGCCCTGGAGGTTGTAAATCGGGGATCCGTAAACCTCTACCGGGATGGTCTTGTCCGGCCGGCGGATCTCCATGTCCTCCACCGTGGAGCTCTCCCCGTCCAAGGCTCTCCGGATGGGCGAGCGTTCCGTGGGGTAGACCTGGTCGGTGCCCGCAAAGTAAGCCTGAAAGGCCTCTTGCAGGTGCCCTCCAGCCTCCGAACCGATGTCCTTTCCGAAGAGCTCCCGGGAGGCCTTGTTCTGATAGTAGGGCTTTCCCTCGGCATCCAGGACGAACACGGCCAGGGGCAGGCCGTCCAGGAGCCGGAGGAACCGGCGCTCGCTCTCCCAGAGCTCTTCCTCGGCCTGCTTGCGCTTGATGTGCTCTAAGCGCAGGTCGGTGAGTTGGCTGCGGAGGCTCTCGATCTCTTGCGCCAACTGCTCTTGGGTTTTGTCGTTATCAGGCATGGTTAATCGGAAGAATGGGCAGACGTTGGGTAGTAGGGGAGATCAGGGAGGGGTCGGCCCATAGGGCAAGTACGAAAGCTGAGGGGGAAAAGGGTATCCATTCATCAGGGCTCTTCCAAACTACTCATTATACGACCCCTCAGCGGTTTTGTCAAGGGCTGTGAAGCGTTTCCCTTTAACTTCGTTAAGGGATGGCGATCAGAGCTTGTCGAGAGATCCCGGGTGCGGAGCAGAGGCGGGCTTTTCGCTGACGAAGAAGGACCTGGACGGAGTTATCGAAGTCTGACTCCGGCCAGTCCAACAGCTTTTGGATTTGGATCGAATCGCAAACGACAACGGCTCTGAGATGCGTCCAAAGCACTTTCTCCCGCGCCCGTCCGGGTTCGATCCCTGCGCTTTCCCTTACGGCCCCAGGGAAGGCCCTTTCGGCGAGGTCGAACACGGCCGAAGTCCAGGTTCCGGTCTCGACCATTCCCCCAACCTTGAGCACCGAAAGGCTCCGCATTAGGAAGGAAATCGCCCGGTCGAAGCGGCTGTGGCCGGCTTTGCCCTCCATTCCGACCGAACGTCTCAAGGTCAAGGAAGGGGTCGGTCCCATGGTCCCGAGGGCTCCCCGGATAAGTTTAGCATCCTGCCCGGTTCGATCGTCAACGAACCGTTCGCGGTGCGCCTCAAGGGCCAGGAAAAAGGGCAGGAGGGAAGGGGCGATGAGCGTGGGCTTGTTCAAAAAATAGTGAGCCTCGGCGATCCTCCGCCGGGCGGCCAAAGCCTGGTGCCAATGCCAGACCTTATCCACTTCGTCGCTCCACTCCACGAGCCCGGGATGGGGGCCGCCGTGTACGGCCTCCATCAGGTTGGGGAAGTCGTAGCGCTTGTCCGGAAAGAGCAGGCAGAAGCCGACTTCGGAGACGAATTTCGCGGCCGCCTCCGGGGTTCGAACCTTTCCGGCCGGCAGGCGGTGGTAATTCCGGTTCCGCCTACTGAGAATAGCGAAGGTTATGGGGTCCTGCCTGGCGATGGCTTTCTCTTGAGCTGGGCCGCGGCCAGGGAGGCGAGGAGCCCCGCCCCGATGGCCGTGGCGAAAAGGGTAGGGAAGTTGAAATGGCTGACCACGACCCCGCCCAGGGCCGGGAGGAAAGCCACCGGGGCGATCAGGGCGTTCATGAACCCCACGTACTGGGGACGCCTGGCCTCCGGGGCGATCTCCAGGATCAGGTTCGTGTATCCGATGGCCAGTCCGCAGAGCGTGGCTCCGACACCGAAGAAGGCGGGGTACAACAAGAGATCCCTCAGGCCCTGCGGGGCCAGGGAGCCTCCCAGGACGATGGCGGGTACCAGGAGCGCCAGGGCGGCGACGGCTGTCAGGAGAAAGCGGTCACCGCGAGTGCGGGAGAGGCGCCCCCAAAGGAGGTTGGTGAGGACCGAACCGGCGATCTGGATGGACAGAAAGAGGCCGGCTGTGCTCTCGGGAACCCCCAACACCCTTTTGGCATAGATGACGTAGAAGGGCTGGGCCATGGCCCACAGCCCCAGGCTCAGACGGAAGTAAAGGAGGTGGCGGAAGGCGTGGTCTTTGCTGAAGATCCTTGCGCCCAGCCTGAGATGCTCGGAAAACGAGAGGGGATGCTCCGGCACTTCGGAGGGCGGTTCGCGGACGAAGATGAAGGTCATGACCGCGATGAGAACGAACAGGGAGCCCACCCCAAAAAGCAGGGCATAGGACTGCGGGAACAGGAAGCTTCCCAAGGCGAACTTGACCGCGATCCCGGCCAGGACGGCCAAAATCCCTCCCCCGAACAGGCGGTAGCCCCAGAAGGATCCACGCCGCTCCCGGGGGATGGTCTTGCCCACCACATCCATGAACGAGACCCCGGCAAACCCTCCGCCCAGGGCGTAGGCCGTGAACAGGAGAAAAAATAATCCCAGAAGAAGGTCGGGGTGGGTGCTGCCCAGGAAATGGATGAGCAGAGCCAAGCCTGCCAAGGTCCCCACGCGTACATAGGCGGCATAGGTATAGAAGGGCTTGCGGTAGGCCCGGGTCTGGAGGAGGTGTGAGGTAAAGACCTGGGGCAGGAACCAGCCCAGGTTGGCAATCGAGGAGGAGAGCCCGATCAGGACGTTGGAGCTGGTGAGCCGGGAGATGAAGACCGGGATGATGGTGTTGGACTCAAAGAAGGCATCGGCCGCGGAATACAGGACCCCGTTGGCGACGCCTAACCGGAAGCTTCGCTTGGATTCTGAGGGAGGATAGGCTCGGGCATCAGGCATCTGCGGGCGGAGCATCCCGACAGACGCTCTTCCAGAAGCGCAGGAAGTTCCCGGCGGAGACCCTGGCGATCTCCTCCTCCGTGAACCCCCGGCGCTCCAGGGCGGAAAGCAGGTTGGGCCAGTCGGCGGCGCTCTGGAGACCCTGAGGCAGGTCGTCCACCCCGTCGAAATCCGAGCCGAAGGCGATCACCTCGATTCCGGCCACCTTGCGGATGTGGGCGATATGGTCCACCACGGTTTCGGAGGTGACCTCCGATCCCGGGAGCGAGAGGAAATTATTCGCAAACGACACCCCAACCACCCCGCCCTTATCGGCCAAGGCCTGAAGTTGCTGGTCCGTGAGGTTTCGGTTGTTATCGCAAAGGGCCCGGGCGCAGGAATGGGAGGCGAACACGGGATAGGCGCTCCGTTCCAGCACCTCCTGAAAGGTCACCGGCCCGGAGTGGGAGAGATCGATCATCATGCCCAGCTCGTTCATTTTCTCTACGGCCTCCACACCCGGCGGGAGCAAACCATGCCTTTCGCCATCCGGGTCCTTGCCGGAGAAGGCCAGGTCATTGGAGTTGTTCCAGGTCAGGGTCAGGATGCGGACCCCCAGCCGGAAAAAGGTGCGCAATTTGGTGAGGTCCCCCTCCAGGGCATGACCGCCTTCGACCGCCAACAGCGCAGCCAGCTTTCCCGAAGCCGAGATGCGTTCCGCATCCCAAGGGGCGCGGATGATCTCGATGTCTTTCCGGTTCTCCTCGAGTTCGCCATGGGCCATGTCCAACAGCTCAAGGGCCTTGGAGCAGGCCTTGAAAGGCACATATTTCTCCTCCACGAAGCAGGCCATGACCTGCAGGCCAACGCCCCCGGCCTTGAGCCGGGGGATGCTGGTCTGGAGTTCGGGCGAGTCTTCGCCCAGCTTCTTCCGGGTACGGTCTATCTTCCAGAAGGTATCGGCATGAAGATCGCAGAGCATCATCGGGAGCGGGAGCGCCTCAAGATGTTCCGGATGAGGCGGGTGGTGGAATACCCCTTCAGATACTTCATGCGCACGACCCTGCCGCCGTGGGCCTTAACCGCCTCCGAGCCGACGATTTCTTTCTCCCGGTAATCCGCGCCCTTGACCAGGATGTCGGGGAGGATCCTGGCGATGAGCCGGGCCGGCGTGTCCTCGTTGAAGAAGACGATGTGATCCACGCTCTCCAACGCAGACAGAACCTCAGCCCGATCGGCTTGTTTCATCAAAGGGCGCCGGGGGCCTTTCAGGCGCCGGGTTGACGCATCGGTGTTGAGCCCGAGGATCAGCAGGTCCCCCAGGGCCCTGGCCCTCCGGAGATAATCCACGTGCCCGCGGTGCAGGAGGTCGAAAACCCCGTTCGTGAACACCACGGTCCGGCCCTCCCGGCGCGCTTTCTCCCGAAGCTGAACGAGGCGGGAAAGGGGGACGATTTTGGATTTTGGATTGCGGATTTTGGATGTGTTTCGGATTTTCAAGACTCACTCCGTGCTTTTCGTCAGGGCATCCCAAAGCTCCTGCCGGGATACCGGGGCGATTCCGATCTTGCCCACCTCGATGCCGGCCGCCTGGTTGGCGATGTGCGCGGATTCCACCAGGGTCGCGCCGCTGACCAGGCTCAGGGTGAGAGCGGAGATCGTGGTGTCTCCGGCGCCGGAGACGTCGTAAACCTCCCGGGCCACGGTGGGAATGTGGGTGACCTCCCTGCCCTCAAACAGACTGAGGCCATGCTCCCCGCGGGTGATGAGAATGGCGCTTCCCGGGAAGCGGTCCTGAAGCGTGCGGCCCGCGGCGAGGAGCGTGCGATCGTTCGTAATCCGGATGCCCAAAGCCTGCTCGGTCTCCTGCTGGTTGGGCTTGAACACCGTCACTCCACTGTAGGAGAAGAAATTGTCGAACTTGGGGTCCACGGTGATCAGGCACCCTGCGGCTCGGGCCAGGCCGATCCCGAGATTGATGACCCTGGGGGTGAGCACTCCCTTGTTGTAATCTTCGATCAGGAGGGCCGAGGCGCCTTCGAGAGCCTCCTCAAGGATCGTGACGAGCTTACGGGTGATGCCCTCCACGAGGTCGTGGCGGGTCTCCTTGTCGATGCGCACGACGTGCTGGTGGTGGGCGATGACCCGGGTCTTGGCCGTGGTGTGCCGTTCCGGATCGGCGAGAATGCCTGACGTCTCAAGCCCGTGGCGCTTAGCCTCGGCAATGAGCCGCTGGCCCATGCGGTCCTTCCCGACCACGCCGACCAGGGAGGGTCTTGCGCCCATCGCCAGGAGGTTCAGGGCCACATTGGCGGCCCCTCCCAGGCGGGTGGACTCATCCGTGACCTCCACGACCGGGACCGGGGCCTCAGGCGAGATGCGCTTGACCCGGCCCCAGATGTATTCGTCCAACATCAGGTCGCCCAGGACCACGACCTTCTGGCCCTTGAATTTGGAGAAAATCCTTTTCAAACGTGACGGGCTGGGCTTCAAAACTCAGGCCTCCTTTGGCAAAAAGTCCTTATATTTTCACATAATTAGGCAAATAAGTCAAGAGGTCAAAGAAAAGGCAACCGGATCGGGAAGGTGAAAAGGCAAGAAGCAAAAGACCCAAAGACAGCAGAAGGACTATTCTAAGTGGATGGGAAGGCTTCCCGCCAAGTTCTCTCTAAGTTGTGTCTAATTTAACACTAATTTAACACTAATTTAAGTCTAATTTAACACTAATTTAAGTCTAATTTAACGCTAATTTCAGACTAAACTATCCGGCACTAAGGTACTTGACAAAG
>CAYGWX010000010.1:0-43875 GCA_964353855.1 uncultured bacterium
TAATCCTCAACTTCCACAACCCTGTTTTAGTCCAGTTTAACGGGGGCCAGTCCGGGTTTGATTAGGTTTCCTGGGGCTTGGAATTGACGAAACTTAGGCCTTTATCAGGGCGTCGAATTCCTCTTCGGTAAGGATTTTGACGCTTAGGGTCTGGGCTTTTTTGAGCTTGGACCCGGGCTCGGAGCCGACGACGAGGTAGTCGGTCTTTTTGGACACGCTGTCGGACGTCCGGCCTCCGAGGGCGATGATCTTCTCGCTGGCTTCTTCCCGGGAGTATCGCTGCAGGATGCCGGTCAGGACGAAGGTCTTTCCGGCGAGCTTCTTGGGCTTGCCTGGGCCTTCCTTCTCGGCTTTCATTCGCACCCCGGCCTCGCGGAGCTTGGCGATGACCGCGAGGTTGGATTTGCGGGAGAAGAAATCGGCCAGGCTTTGGGCGATGGTCGTGCCGACCCCGGGGATCTCGTCTATCTCCTCAGGGCTCGCCTGGACCAGCTCATCCATTGAAGGGAACCGCTCGGCCAGGACCCGGGCCGCGGTGAGGCCGACATGCCGGATGCCCAGGGCGAAGAGCACCCGCTCGTAGGGCCTTTCCTTGCTGGCCTCGATCCCGGCCAGGAGGTTGGAGGCGGATTTCTCGCCCATCCGCTCCAGGGCAAGCAGGTCCTTCATCTTCAGGGAATACAGGTCCCCGTAGTCTTTGACCAGGCCCTTGTCCACCAGGCTCTCCACCATCACCGTTCCCAGGCCCTCGATGTCCAACGCCCCGCGTCCGGCGAAGTGCTCCAGGGTCCTCTTGAGCTGGGCCGGGCAGGCCACGTTCTCGCAGCGCCAGGCCACCTCCTCCTCGTCCCGCCTGAGTTTTCCCCCGCAGTCCGGGCAGGCCTCGGGCATCCGGAAGGCCTTCTCCTTTCCCGTCCGCTTTTCGGTCACCACCCGCACCACCTTGGGGATGATCTCCCCGCCCTTCTCGATCACCACCGTGTCCCCGATGCGGATGTCCTTGCGCCCTATCTCGTCCGCGTTATGCAGGGTGGCCCGGGACACGGTCGTGCCCGAGAGGTTCACGGGCTCGAGCTCGGCCGTGGGCGTGACCGCTCCGGTCCGGCCCACGCGCAGGACGATGTCGTTCAGCCTGGTCACGGCCTCCCGGGCCGGGAACTTGTAGGCCACGGCCCAGCGGGGCTCCTTGGCGGTCTGCCCGAGCTTCAGCTGCTGGTCGAAGCGGTTGACCTTCAGGACCATGCCGTCGATGTCGTAATCCAGGGTGTCCCGCCTGGCCTCCCAATCGTTGCAATACCGGACGGCCTCCTCCAGGGTCCGGCAGCACCGGACGTGAGGGTTGACTCGCAGGCCGGCTTGCTTCAGGGCCATCAGGGTCTCATAGTGGGTTTTGTACCGGGCACCCGGGGACTCCGCCACCCCATAGATGAAGATATCCAGGGGCCGGTTGGCCACTAGGGAAGGGTCGAGGAGTTTCAGGCTCCCGGCAGCGGCGTTGCGGGGGTTCGCGAACAGGGGCTCGCCTTCCCTCTCGCGCTCCTCGTTGAGCCGGTCGAAGCCCTTTCTGGGAAGGTAGATCTCACCCCTCGCCTCCAGGGTCCGGAGGGTTGGGTCCTGGGCGGTCAAGGACAGGGGGATCGAGCGCACTGTCCTGAGGTTGGCGGAGATGTCGTCGCCGCGGACCCCGTCCCCCCGCGTGGAGCCCTGGACGAACCGTCCCTTCTCATAGCGCAGGCTCACGGCCACCCCGTCCACCTTCAGCTCGACCACGTATTCGCAGGGCTCGTCCCCAAGGCCCTTCCGGACGCGCTCATCGAACGCTTCCAGCTCCTCCGCGGAATAGGCGTTGCCCAGGGAGAGCATGGGGACCCGGTGCCTGACCGTGGCGAAGGTCTCCAGCGGCTCCCCGCCCACCCGCCGGGTGGGGGAGTCCGGGGTGACCAGGACGGGAAAGCTCTCCTCCAGCTCCTTGAGCTCCCGGAGGAGCCGGTCGTATTCCGCATCCGTGATCTCGGGCTCGGCCAGGACGTAATAGAGGTGGTCGTGGCGGCGGATCGAGGTTCGCAGGACCTCGGCCCGGCGGCGGGCTTCCTCGCGCGTCATCTTTTCTTGCCGCGGTTCCTCACGTAGATCAGTCTCAGCCCCTCCAGGGTCAGGTAGGGGTCGGTGTCCGTGATCGTCCGGGAATCCCTGGCGATGAACTCGCAGAGACCTCCGGTGGCGATCACCCGGGCACGCTTCCCGAGCTCCTTCTGGATACGGGTCACGATCTCATCTATCCCCCCGATGGCCCCGTAATAAATACCGGAGCGGAGGCTCTCGGCGGTGTTCTTTCCGATCACGACCCTGGGCCGGCCCAGGTCCACGCGATGCAGGCGGGCCGCCCTGCGGAAGAGTTCCTCGGCCCCGGTCTCGATCCCCGGGGCGATCGTCCCTCCCAGGTACTCCCCCTTTTTCGTGACCACGTCCACGGTGGTGGCCGTGCCGGCATCCACCACCAGGACCGGTCCCCCGAACCGGGCATGGGCCGCCGCGGCGTTCACGATGCGGTCCGCCCCGACCTGCCGGGGGGTCTCATAGCGCATGATGATGCCGGTTTGGGTCTCCCCGTCCACGACCAGGGGATTGAGCCGGAGTTTCTCCCTGGCCATCTGGACGAACGGCCCGGTCAGGGACGGGACGACCGAACAGAGGGCCATGCCGGTGAACTTCCTGACCTTCTCCGCTGCGGCGATCTGGGCGATCAGCAGACCGGCCTCATCCGCAGTAATAGCACGGGTGGCCAGACGGTAGTGCGCCCGAAGGGTTTTCGCCTGGTATAAGCCCAGCACGATGTGCGTATTACCGATGTCCAGCGTGATTAGCATGCGATCCTTTTTAGTGGGTTGATCAGGACGGGTTTAAAGGGAACGGATGGAGGATACCTCTCCGCTGTTCAGGACCGTCTGGGAGCCGGTGTCCATCCTCATCAGCAGGCGGCCCTCATCGTCGAGATCGTCCACGACTCCCTCCACGGAATAAGCTCCGACCCGGACTACGATCCGCTTCCCGATGACCGCAGAGGATCGCCGAAGCTCATCCAGAAAAGGGAGGAAACCCTCCCGGACGAAGGCGAGTGTGAGGTCCTCAAGCGATTCCAGAAGCGCTTGGAGCAGAAGAGGGCGGCTCTGCTCCCGGCCGGTCTCGATACGCAGGGAGGTCGCCTGGTCCCGGAGCTCAACCGGGAAATCCTGGCGGTCCTGGTTGACATTCAGTCCGATTCCCAGGACCAGGGCGGGTTTCGTCCCCACCCCTGTGCTCGTCGTGGTCTCGGCCAGGATTCCACAGACCTTTCTTCCATGGATGAGGATATCATTGGGCCATTTGATGGCGCTGGATAGTGAGGCGGCTTCTTGAAGGGTTCGGCGCACGGCCAGAGCGGCCACCAAGCTCAGCTTGCTGGAATCGGCCAGCCCTACTTTCGGCCTGAGAAGGACCGAAACGAGGAGGCTCGTGCCTGGCGGGGCCGTCCAGGTGCGTCCGAAACGGCCCCGGCCGGCCGTCTGTTCGTCGGTCAAGACCACCGTGCCCTCGGGCTCGCCCTGTTCGGCCAGCTTCATTAAACAGGCATTGGTGGAGTCGAGCCTGGGAAAGTAGAGGGTGCGTTTGAACAGTCTCAGATGCTGCAACCCCGGCAGAGCAGATTGTAACTCCAGCGAATCAGGCACTCCCGATCTCCCGCAAGGTCAGGGAGAGATCGACCGCCCTGGCGGAATGGGTCAGCGCACCCACCGAGACGAAGTTCACGCCGGTCTGGGCGATGGCCCGGACATTGTCCAACGTAACGCCACCCGAGACCTCCAGGTCGGTCTTGACCTCCCGGGCCCGGTTGGAGGTTTCGACCAGGGCCACGACTTCGCGGATCTTGTCCAAACTCATGTTGTCGAGGAGCAGGCGGTCGGGGCTGGCAAACAGCGCCTCAGTGGCCTCGTTCAGGGTCCGGACCTCGGCCACGACCTGGGTTCCCTTGCCATTCGAGCGCTTGATTTTGCGGATCGCGTTGCCGATCCCGCCGGCCAGCTCGGCGTGATTGCTCTTGATGAGCACCCTATCGTACAGGCCCATGCGGTGGTTCGTCCCCCCGCCCATGCGCACGGCATATTTATCCAGAACCCTGAATCCGGGAAGGGTTTTGCGGGTGTCCAGGATCCTGGCGGATGTCCCCTGAACCTGTTCCACATACTTCGCGGTCAGGGTGGCCACGCCGGAGAGGTGCTGAAGGAAGTTCAGGGCCACGCGCTCACCGGCCAAAATGGAACGGGCCGACCCCTGGATCTTGGCCAGGATGTCGCCGTATTCGACGCGGGAGCCATCCGGGAGAAGCCCGTCGAAGGCCAGCGCGGGGTCCACCATCTCGTAGACCAGCTTGGCTACGGGCAAACCCGCGATGACCGCATCTTCCTTGGCCATGATCAAGGCCAGGGCCTGCGCCCGTTTGGGAACGGTGAGCTTCGAGGTGATATCCCCCTTGCCGATGTCCTCCTTCAGGGCCACGCGCACCAAGGCGCGGACCTTCTCCATGTCCAAGCTCATCGTCTTGCCCTCGGTTTGGGTTTGGTCTTGTCCTCCTGGGTTCTCAGGGTCAATATCTCGTCGCGCAGAAGCGAGGCCTTCTCGAAGTCCAGGGCCTTGGCCGCCTCCTTCATCTCCCTTTCCAGCAGGCGCAGCATCTCCTCCCGGTCCAACTCCCCGGCCAGATAACGCTCCCTCTTCTCGGCCACGACCGTCCGCCTTGCGTCCGCCACGGTGGTGGTTCGGAGAACATCCTGCACGGACTTCACGATGGAGGCCGGAGCGATCCCATGCTCCTCATTGTAGATCCTCTGGGCCCGGCGGCGGCGCTCGGTTTCCCGGATGGCCTTCTGCATGGAATCGGTGTGGTGGTCGGCGTACATCACGACCTCGCCCTCGATGTGCCGTGCGGCCCGGCCGGCGATCTGGATGAGCGAGCGCTCGGAACGAAGAAATCCCTCCTTGTCCGCATCCAGGATGGCGACCAGGGAGACCTCGGGGAGGTCCAGGCCTTCGCGCAGGAGGTTGATGCCCACCAGGACATCGAACTCGGCCAGGCGCAAGCCGCGCAGGATCTCCATCCGCTCCAGGGCGCCGATCTCGGAATGCATCCAGCGGACGCGAAGGCCGGTCTGCACGAGGTAGTCGGCCAGGTCCTCGGCCATTCGTTTGGTGAGCGTTGTGACCAGGGCGCGCTCGTTGCGAGCCACGCGCTCTTTGATCCGGGAGATCAGGTCGTCGATCTGCCCCGTGATGGGTCGGACCACGATCCGGGGGTCGATGAGGCCCGTGGGGCGGATGATCTGTTCCACGACCACGCCGCCGGACTTGTGCAGCTCATAGTCGGCGGGGGTGGCCGAGACGTAGATAACCTGGGTCACCAATCCCTCGAACTCGTCGAAGCGCAACGGACGGTTGTCCAGGGCCGAAGGAAGGCGAAATCCATACTCCACGAGGGTCTCCTTGCGGGAGCGATCCCCGGCGTACATGCCCTGGATCTGGGGAACCGAGACGTGGGACTCGTCGATGACCAGGAGGAAGTCCTTGGGAAAGAAATCCAGAAGGCAGGAGGGGCGCTCGCCCGGCTGGCGGCCGGAGATGTGGCGGGAATAGTTCTCGATGTCCGAGCAGTACCCGATCTCGCGCATCATCTCGAGGTCGAAGTTCGTGCGCTGCTCCAAGCGCTGGGCTTCGAGGAGCTTGCCCTGCGCTCTGAGCGTGACGCAACGCTCTGTGAGCTCGGCCCGAATGGAGCGCATGGCCCCTTCCAAGCGGGGATAGGAGGTGACGAAATGCTTGGCGGGATAGACCGCCACGCGCCCGCGCTCGGCGATGGTCTCACGGGTGAGGAGGTCGAGATCGGAAATCTTCTCCACCCGGTCGCCGGAGAATTCCACCCTCAAGCCAGTCTCCTCGTCGGCGGGATGGATCTCCACGGTCTCGCCGCGCACCCGGAAGGCACCCCGGGGGATGTCCATGTCGTTGCGGGTATAATGCATATCCACCAGGCGCTGGATAAGGGTGTCGCGCTCCAGAGACTGTCCCTTCTCGACCAAAACGATGAAGTCCCGCCACTCGTCCGGGGAGCCGATGCCATAGATGCAGGAGACCGAGGCCACAATGACCACGTCCCGACGCTCCAGGAGGGCGGAGGTGGCCCGGAGGCGGAGGCGGTCGATCTCGTCATTGATGGAGGCGTCCTTGGCGATGTAGGTGTCGGTGGTGGGCACGTAGGCCTCAGGCTGGTAGTAGTCGTAATAGGAGATGAAATACTCCACGGCGTTGTGGGGAAAGAATCCCCTGAACTCGCCGTAGAGCTGAGCAGCCAGGGTCTTGTTATGGGACATGACCAGGGTGGGCCTGTTCACCTGAGCAATGACATTGGCCATGGTGAATGTCTTGCCAGAGCCCGTGACCCCGAGCAAGACCTGGTCCCTGTCCCCGCGGAGGAGGCCCTCCGTCAGCTGACGGATGGCCTCGGGCTGATCTCCCTGGGGCTGGTAGTCGGACGTGAGCTGGAAACGATCTACCATAACTAATAATTGTAGCCGAGATGGAAAGGAAAATCAAGCTAAAAGAGGCTTTAAAAAAGTTTTTTCAGAATAAGAAAGCGGAGCGAACGGGCGATTTGAAGGCTGCCACTTGAAGCCGTGGGCCTAAAGAGGGCCGACAACGTTACGTTATCCCATCATTCGGCAGGTCAGCCTCCCAGGGGGGAGGGCCGACAAAGCTCCGCAATCCAAGAGGGGTTTCCGAGGTATTCACGCCGTATTCACGCGGTATTCACGCGCTCCCCAGCCGTGGATATAGGGGAAAACGGGTAACGACGGGTAATTATCAATAAATACATACCTTCAGCGACAACCGCTTTAATCCGCAAGTGTAAGAGTCACAATGACAAGACGTTATAAACCTTCTGTAAATTTGAATGACCATATAAGTCGCCATCCCGAAAAACCGGGTTAGAGATCCCTTGATGACCCTCACACCCTCCCCGCTCACAGGGGATAAGATTTTGATAAGGTTTTGATAAGTTTTTTTGTGGTATAATATCTGACGGGTGAGAGGGGATCCAAGACCTCCCGTTTTACGCCAAACAGGGCGAGAGGCATACGCCGGAGTTATTGACAAATAAGACCTTTTGTTGTAAAGTTATTCATCAGCAATCGTTTCCGAGGTCCCAAAAAATCATAAAGATAAAGGAATGGAGGTCCATGAACAAGAGGACCCGTAGCGGAATCGCCGTGGGAATCGTTCTGATTATCCTGGCGTTGGTCCCAAACTGCGGCACCCTATTTTCAAAAAAACCCAAAGAGGGTACCCGAGGCGAGCCGGGATGGATGACGATCACGTCCCGGCCCACAGGGGTTACCCTGTTCTTCGACGGAAATTATAAGTACACGGATCGGGGAAACGCCCTCACCACCCCGGCCACAGTCCCGCTTTCTCCGGGGTACTACGACCTCACCCTGAAGCTGGAAGGATACCTGGACTGGCGGGACACGGTGAGGATCAACGTCGGAGAGACCACGCGGGTCTTCGTGCCTCTCCGGTACCTATGGGATGAGGGGCACTTCAAATCCCAGGCGGACGCGGTTTTCACACTGGGAACCGTACTGGCAGTGGCCCTTATCGTGTTCAGCCTTTTCATGAGGAACGTTACTTTAAAATGAGAACCTACGCCTTCCTACTGTTGGGAGCCGCCCTCATCCTGCTTGTGGAGTGCAGCAACGACTCCGGGACGAGCGGGCCGGAGACGTTACCAGTGGAGTTGAGCGTGAGGGTACAATGCGGCATTCAAGGCGTTTCCGGAGCCATCGTTCAGGTGCAGAATCTGAGCGCAGTTACGGACAACTCCGGACTGGCCATGTTCCACTCGGACATCAACATTTTTGTTCCCAATCACACCTACAAAATCACAGTGATCGCGGGAGGGTTAGTCCAGGCCTTCCCGGATGCGGATACGATCAGGGTACCGAGCTCTCCGACCGATCCATCGGGATATTTCCTGGACACCAGGGTGCATATGATGCCTCCAGGAGAATGAAGGAGGCCGTATCCGTATACAATTTCTTTTCTGTTTCGTGAGGGCGTCGGGTTGCTTTCCGAGTAAAGCATCAACACCGGGACGACCGGACCGCAGACGATGACGTGAAGCTGAGCGTGACAGTCCAGGGTGCTTTCCAAGAAGCCTCATGAGCCACAGTCCTGGTTTTCAATTCAACCAAAGGCCGGTAGACCCCCGCCGAACCTGACGGCCGTAACCGATACTGGCGGAGTGGCTCATTTCGCCACGAACATCAATGTGCTTCTTCCCAATAACGTTTACAAATTCACCGTTCCGGAGCATGGGGGGATGGGTTCAGGCTTATCCTGATGAGGATACCCTGTTGATTCCGTCCGCGCCCAACTTTCCGAGCGGCTACCTCCTGGATTATACGGTTCAAATGAAGCTCAACGGAGAGAGCCTATGAAACAACTGCTTTGCCGTGTCGTTTTTGTTTTCCTCATTACAGGCTTCCTGGCCTCGGTGCTCCTAGCCGGGACGACCGGGACCCTGGCGGGATTCGTGAAAACCAAGTCCAAGGAGCCCCTGATCGGAGCCTACGTCATCGTGAAGGACTTAGGGATGGGCACGGCCACGGACGAGAAGGGATTCTACATCCTGAACAACGTGCCGGCCGGGACGCATACCCTGACAGCCAAGATGATGGGCTACAAGACCACCACGGTGCGCAACGTGGTCGCGGCCATGGACCTGCGGACGACCATAAACATCACCATGGAGCCCACGGTCCTGCGGATCGGGGAAGAAGTGACCGTGACCGCAGAGCGGCCGCTGATCCAGAAGGACGTGACGTCCACGACCCGGACGGTGCTGGGCAGAGAGATCTCGGACAACCTGCCGATCAACACCTTCAAGGACGTGGTCAAGCTGCAGCCGGGGGTGGTGGAGGGGCACATCCGGGGAGGGCGGGAGACGGAGGTCCTTTACCTGGTGGACGGGCTGCCGGTCCAGCAGGCGATCTCGGGGGGCCTGGGGAGCAACCTGCCGAATTCCTCGGTGGTGGACCTGACGATCCAGACCGGGGGGTTCAACGCGGAGTACGGAAACGCGATGTCCGGGGTAGTGAACGCCGTGACCAAGAGCGGGGGAGAGAGATTTCAAATCCAGGCCAAGGCGGCGACCGAGGACTTCGGGGTGGAGTCCTTGGAGTCGGAGGGAACCCGGCGGTACGAGCTGAACTTGGGCGGACCCTTGACCGGAAAAGGAAACTATTTCTTTGCGGGAAACATAGACCGGACGGACACGAGGTACCACCAGGACCAGACCCGGTTCCACTCCCATCCGATCGAGGAAAACCGAAACACCACAGGAAAAGCAACCTACCGGTTTACGCCGAACATGAGGCTCTCGGCGGAAGGACTCTACTCCACCTGGCACTGGTACGGTTATCAGTACCGCTGGCGGAACGATCTCTCCGGCCTTCCTCCCCAGGACAAGAACAGCTACCGGGTGAGCGGAACCTGGACCCAAAGCATCACGCCGAGGATTTTCTACACCCTGAGCGGAAGCCGGTACACGATCCGGAACCAGGTGCTGGGTCCGGACTCGACGCGGGGGATCGTGTTCGACCGCACGGGGAACTGGGTCCGCTACGGAAGCCTGGACTGGAAGGAGGACAGCAAAGAGGTCATCTCGATCGCCAAGGGGGACTTCACAGACCAGATCACTCCGCATTACCAGATCAAGGCGGGAGGGGAAGTCACGCTCTACGACCTGACCATGGACAGCCACAAGCAGGTGGTCACGTTCTCGGGGGACACCACAGGGGACACCACCCAGTTCAACACTTATGAGACCCATTACCGGTACCAGCCCCGGTCCGGATCGGCCTACCTTCAGCAGAAAATAGAATACGAGGGGATGGTGGTGAACGCGGGCCTGCGCTACGACTTCATGGACGCCAGAGCCCAGCGGCCGCTGGTGGAGGGGGGCACCACCCAGCGGAGGGTCTTCAAACCGATTATCACGGGGTACACCAAGGCCAAGCTGAAATGGCAGGTCTCGCCGCGGTTGGGCCTGGCTCTGCCGATCTCGGACCGGGATTTCTTCTTCATCAACTACGGGTATTTCTTTCAGATGCCGATGTTCGAATACCTGTACACGAACTTAGGCTACGACTACAGCGGAGCCTTTCCGATTTCGGGGAACCCAGACCTCAAAGCGGAGCGGACGATCGCCTGGGAGATGGCTTATCAGAGGGCGGTGCGCAAGGAATACCTGATCAGCGTGACCTGTTTCAACAAGGACATCTCGAACTTAATCGACACGAAGACCTATACCCTCAACGACCAGGAGAAATTAGGCTACGCGCAATTTGTGAATCTGGGCCTGGCGACCGTACGAGGCCTGGAACTCTATCTGGAAAGACGACCGACCCACCTCGTAGGTTGGAAGGTGGCCTATACCCTGATGGGCGCCAAGGGGACGAGCAGCTCGGCGGGACAGGGGTACAACTGGTATCAGTGGGGAGTACGGGTCCCCAATGGAGACTACTATCTGAGTTGGGACCAGCGCCACACCCTGGTGGTCAATCTGGACCTGAGAGACGAGAGACGGTGGGGGGTCTCCTCGGTTCTCAGGCTGAACAGCCCCCTGCCCTACACGCGGAAGAACGAGACGCCGAACCTCGGAAGGATGAGGTCCAGGGCCTACTTAGACATCAAAGCGAACCGGGACCTTTACTGGGATCGCCTGAGGTTCTCGCTGTTCGCGGACTGCCGGAACGTTCTGGACAACCATAACCTGCTGTGGGTGGATGCGGACGGAAACCCGGGAGGATCCCTGAAGGACCCGAGTGCCTACAGCACAGGAAGGAGGGCGACCATTGGTCTTACGACAACCTTTTAAGCGAACCCTTTGGGTTTCAGGTTTTATCCTTGTCGGGCTGGCCTCGGCAAGCTTTCCAGCGGGGGCTTACACGCTACTCAGGAATCCGGCACCCATATCCCGGGCCGATCTGATGGCCAAGGGGAAGTTAGACGCTGCCGGGAGGGTCATCGAGCCCAGGCTGGGGACCCAGCAGACGTTCTGGGTGCGGTTGCCCAACGACACCTTAGGGCTTATCTACCAATATGCCCAGAAATCGGCGACGCTCCGGAGGACGGGGAGTCACTGCTACCTGTTCGTGGAAGACGGGACCCAGGTCCCAGATTCGATCCTGGACGGCCTGCAGGGGACCTATGACACCCTCATCTATCCCACCTGCCGGAGGTTCTTCGGGGAGAAGTGGAATCCGGGGATAGACGGGGACAGCCTGATCACGATCCTCCTGTCCTCCAGCCTGCACACGGAATTCTATTTCTCGTCCTTCGACGAGATGACGGACAGCCTGGCGAAGACGAAGGGGCACCGCTCCAACGAGCGGGAGATGTTCTACCTTCGTCCCGGGGAGGATGTGATGCGCATGAAGGGATTGACGGCGCACTGCGAAGAACACCTGATCCACTGGTGGCAGAACCCTCCGGCGGAGCCCTGGCTGGTGGAGGGTTGCGCGATGTATGCCATGGACCTGTGCGGGTTCGGAAGCACGATCCGTGAGGTGTACGATTTTCAACAAAACGGGACCCTGAACCTGGCGGAGTGGCCATCGGGCGTTGTGGACCTTCCCCGTTACACGAACGAACCGATGGATGCGAGACGCGGGATGCAATATGCATTCCTGGCCTACCTGGCGGATAATTTCCCCGGCAGGAACCCCAGCGATCCGATGATCTACCACCTGGTGGCCCGAAGGGCGCTGGGGGACACGGCGTATTTCAAACCCTATGCCTACATGAATATTGCGGTAGCGCTCTGGGAGACCGGAGGACCGCCCTCTTTCCTCGATCCCTTCCAGCGCTGGACGGTGGCGAACTTCGTGAACGACACGACGCTCGTTGATCCGAACCCTCCCCCGGCGATGCCCCGGAAGCCATTCGGCTACCGCAAACCGCTGGGCGGCGATCCCAATTTCCATGTCCTCCCCACGGTGGAGTTCAAGACGTTTCCAGATTCGGCCCGGATCGAGTTACGCTGGTACCAGCAGACCTATGTCCAGGTCTCAGCGGGCCTGCCGCAGCTCAAGGTGGAGGTTGTCCAGGACACCGCCTTCTGGAGGATCGAGGGGGCTCGCTATTGGGGGTTCGTCTATTGGGGGTACATCATCACCTCCACGAGCGCAGAGTTCGCCCCGGGAACGAACACCATCGTCCAACATTGGACGCCGCCCTATTCATTTCAAACCACCGTCCTAAACCTCAATTCACAAACCAAGGCGTTCCGGATCATGGGTTCACTTCCGCAAGCCTATCCGGGGGGTCCCCCGATGCTCAGTGTCTTCGCTTACACACCCTTCAATCCCGGAGACACCACGATCAGCCGGTCGGCTTACGTTTTTCCGAACCCCTTCAACCCGGAGCGGGGGAAATTACACTTCCGTTACGTACTGTCCGAGGCGAGCCAGGTGGACATCCGGGTCTACGACGCGGCAGGGAACCAGATCGCGGTGATAGCCAATCAGCAAGAGACCCTCCCGGGAATCTACAACAGCCAGGCCTGGGACGGAAGGAACTACCGGGGCATCCCGGTGGCCAACGGAGTATACTTCGGACGGATGAAGATAGGGAAGGCGACGACGGGTGTCAAGATCGTGGTGATGAGATAATTGCAGTGCTGATGAAATAAAGGAGAGCCATGAAACCGAGAACGATTATCGCCTTAAGCCTGGTCGTGGGTTCGGGCTTCTTCGCCCAAGCCCGGGGACAGACCGCGGACGGGGCCGCATTCCTGAAAATCGGAATGGGCGGAAGGGCGTTGGCCATGGGCGGGGCCTTCGTGGCGGTGGCGGATGAGGCCGGGGCCGGATACTGGAACCCGGCAGGGCTGGACCTGGTCCACCACACGAAGATGGAGGCGGGCTACTCGCGGCTTTCACTGGGCCGGCACTACGATACCGGGGCGTTCTCCCAACCCCTGGGGCGGTACGGGAGCCTGGGATTGGGCTGGATGCGATTCGGTGTGGACATGATCGAACTGAGGACCGGGGACACGTCGGCCCCGGACGGATACGGGAAGGACGATGAGAACGCTTATCTGGTATCTTACAGCAAATCGGTCTTGGGGTTTCTGGGCGTGGGGATCACCGGGAAATACATCACCCAGAACCTGTTAGGGAAGCATGCCACAGCGACCGGGGCGGACCTTGGACTGCTCTTAAAGATGACCAACGGATGGTCGGTGGGCCTGGTGACCCAGAACATCGACGCGGATCTCAGTTGGCCCGGCGGACACAAGGACCCCCTTCCCAGGGTGACCAAGTGGGGCATCGCCTACCAAACCTTCGGCGGGAAGCTCATCGTCACCTGCGACCGGGTCAGCAGCAACCAGGAGCGTACGGAGATCCGGTTCGGAACGGAAGGGAAAGTCTCGCGGACCTGGAGCCTCCGTGGGGGATACGGACATGGAGAGGTCTCGCTGGGAACCGGAGTCCAGGCGCCTCTGCCCTGGGCCGCGACAAGGTTGGACTATGTTTTCGGAACGGACCGCCTGGGCCAACATCCCACGCACCGATTCGCCCTGGCCGTGTCCCTTTAAAGCCTGACGCAACAAAAGGTTGGATTCTTCCCAGAGCAAGACACATTTCGTGTCTTGCTCTTTCATTGACGGACAATTGACAGAAGGGGGACAATTTTGTTATACTTTTAAGGCTATGCAGAACATCAAGATAACTTTTCAAGGCAAAGCAACTTCGGAGGTTCCCAAGGGCACCCGGGTCCAGGACGTCCTGAAGAAGACTTATCCCGGTGAGGAGGGTTCTTTCCTGGCGGCCAAAGTCGATGGTGAGTTGGTGGATCTGGGATTCCCCTTAGAGAATGATGCAATGGTGGAACCGGTGAGCTTCGCGAGCCCGGACGGAAAAGATGTCCTCCGGCACAGCGCGTCCCATCTCATGGCCCAGGCCGTAAAAGAAATCTTCCCGGAAACGAAGCTGGCTATCGGACCAGCCATCGAGGACGGGTTCTATTACGATTTCGATCGAGACAAGGCTTTCACTCCTGAAGACCTTGGACGAATCGAAGATAGAATGTGCGAGATCGCACAGAGGAACCTTCTCTTGCACCGCGAGGAACTTTACAAGGAGGAGGCCCGGAAGCTCTTCGAGCAGACCGGGGAGACCTACAAAATGGAGCTGATCCGAGAGCTGGACGGCGAGAAGATAAGCTGCTACCGCCAGGGGAGCTTCGTGGACCTCTGCCGGGGACCTCATGTTGCCTCCACGGGCAGGATCAAGGTCTTCAAGCTCCTCTCTTTGGCCGGGGCCTACTGGCGTGGGGACGAAAGGAACCCCATGCTCCAGAGGATTTACGGCACAGCCTACGAGACAGAGGAGGATCTCAAGGCCCACCTCGCACGGCTGGAGGAAATCGCCAAGAGGGACCACCGGAAGCTGGGCCGGGAGTTGGACCTGTTCAGCATCCACGACGAGGTCGGCGGCGGGCTGGTGCACTGGCATCCCAAGGGGGCAGCGATCAGGGATGCCATCGAAGCATACTGGAAGGAGGAGCACCGGCGGCGGGGCTACGAGGTGGTCTACACCCCACACATAGCCAGCGAGGTCATCTACGAGAAGAGCGGCCACTTAGGAAACTACACGGACCTGATGTACTCTTCGATGGACATCGATGGGCGGCCGTTCCGGGTCAAGCCGATGAACTGTCCCGGTCACATCCTGATCTACAAGACCCGGCTGCGTTCTTACCGCGACCTTCCCATCCGTATGACGGAGATGGGCACCGTGTACCGATACGAGCGTTCCGGCGTGCTCCACGGCCTTTTGCGGGTACGGGGGTTCACCATCGACGACGCCCACATCTTCTGCCGGCCGGACCAGGTGGAGTCAGAAATTATGGGGGTGTTCGATTTCGCGGTCTCCTTCTTCCGGTCCTTCGGCTTCGAAGATCTAAAGCTTTACCTGGCAACCCGTCCGGAGAAATCGGTCGGGTCGGAGGAAGACTGGGATAAAGCCATCATGGTTCTGCGGGCCGCCTTAGAACATCGGGATTTAGCCTACCAAGTGGACGAGGGGGGGGGTGCTTTTTACGGACCCAAAATCGACCTCAAGATCGTGGACCCGATGGGACGGGAGTGGCAGTGCACGACTATTCAGTTCGACTTCAATCTCCCGGAGCGGTTTGACATTACCTACATCGATGAGGCGGGCAAAGCGGTGAGACCGTACATGGTCCACCGAGCATTGCTGGGCTCCCTAGAAAGGTTCTTCGCCCTGCTCATCGAGCGCTATGCCGGGGCGTTTCCCCTGTGGCTGGCGCCGGTGCAGGCCGTGGTGCTGCCCATCACGGATGGACAGTTCGATTATGCCCAAGCAGCTCTTCGGGACCTTCAGGGACAAGGGTTCCGTGCCGAGGTGGATTTACGTCACGAGAAAATCGGGGCCAAGATCCGTGATGCCGAAACCCAGAAGGTGCCGTACATGCTAGTGTTGGGAAAGCGTGAAATGGAGTCGGGGTCGCTTTCGGTGCGGAGGCATGGAAAGGGCGACTTGGGCAGTCTTCTAAAAGAGGAACTTTATGCTCGGATGCACCGCGAGGTGGACGAAAAGGCAACCGAGTGATCCCAACCTTTAGCAGGAAAGGAGATAAACCTATCGTCAAGGAGGTGCGCGTCAATACCCAGATCCGAGCCCCCCAAGTCCGGCTGATCGGTTCGGATGGCCATCAGGTGGGGATTGTCGGGATGCGGGAGGCGTTAGCCAGGGCGCAGCAGGAGGGACTGGATCTGGTGGAAATTTCGGCTGAGGCCAATCCACCGGTTTGCAAGGTGATGAACTACGGGAAATACCACTACGAGCAGGAGAAGAAGGCCAAGCTCGCCAAGAAGAAGCAGCACGTCGTCAAGCTGAAGGAAGTGCGGCTGCGGCCGAAGACCGACGAGCACGATTACCAGTTTAAAATGCGTCAGGCCACGGACTTCCTGGCCTCCCATCACCGCGTCAAGGTCACGATCAAGTTCCGGGGGAGGGAGATGACCCACCAAGAGTTTGGTCGTAAGATGATGGATCGCCTAATCGCGGACCTTAAAGAGGCGGGAAAGCCGGAGGGTTTTTCCCGGATGGAGGGCCAGTTCCTGGTCGCGACCTTCATCCCCAAATAGCTAAGGATATCCTGTGCCAAAACAGAAAAGCAATCGATCCGCTGCCAAGCGTTTCCGGGTGAGCGGAGGAAACAAGATAAAGAGAAGGAAAGCCTTTCACACTCACCTCCTTTCCAGCAAAACGCGCAAGCGCAAACGAAGCCTCAGGAAACCGGCCCTGGTGGGGAAGAGAGATCTCAAAAAGGTCCGGCGAATGTTGGGCCAATAACCTCAGAGGTTAACAGTTAAACCATAGAATTTCAAGAGATATCCGGGTGGGCACGTAACCGCAGCAAGCTTTTATCCAAGGAGCGGGGATGTCACGAGTTAAGACCGTTGTGGCGGGCAGACGGCGCCGGAGAAAGACCCTTACCGCCGCCAAAGGATATTGGGGAGGAAAACACCGACTCTACCAGTCGGCCAAGGAGGCCCTAATGAAGGCCGGCCAGGATGCCTACCGGGATCGACGGAAACGACGACGCGATTTCCGCCGGCTTTGGATCACCCGGCTCACGGCTGCAGCCGGACTTCATGGCCTTTCCTATAACGCCCTCATCGCCGGAATCAAAAGAGCCGGAGTGGCCCTCGATCGGAAATTGATGGCGGACCTGGCCGTCACCGACCCCGAAGCATTCGCCAAGCTGGCCGAGGTTGCCAAAGGGGCGTAGCAGGTGACAGTCGAAGTCCTGCAGAACGAGCTCACCCGCCTGGAGAGAGAGGCTACCGGGGCCATAACCCAAGCTCAGGATGAGGATGTCCTTCAAACCTTGAGGAATCAATGGCTGGGGCGTAAAGGCCAGCTGGCAACCCTTCTTAAAGCCCTGCCCGAACTCTCTCCTGAGGAACGTCCCACCTTCGGGAAACGCGCCAATTACCTCAAAGAGACCCTCACCTCTCTCCTGGACACAAAACTGAAGGAGCTTTCGACCCAAGCAGCAGAAAGAGTCTCCGCGATCGACCTCACGCTTCCGGGACGGAGTCCGTGGTTGGGGCAAAAGCACCCTGTCACGCTGGTGATGGACCAAACCCGCGACATCTTTTTGGGGATGGGCTTCTCGACCGCTTTGGGGCCAGAAATTGAGACAGAATTTAACAATTTCGAAGCCCTAAATACCCCGGCGGATCATCCGGCGAGGGACGAACAGGATACATTTTACCTGGAGGACGGCAGGCTGCTGCGGACACATACCTCGCCTGTGCAAATTAGGACGATGCTGGCCCAGCGGCCCCCGGTGAGGGTCATCTGCATCGGAAGATGTTATCGCCGGGATGCGGTAGATGCCTCGCACTTTCCGATTTTTCATCAAATTGAAGGGCTTTATGTAGATGAAGGGGTGAATTTCCGAGACCTAATTGGAAGTCTGGAGCTCTATTTTCGAAGGATGTTGGGGGCCGAAACCCGCATCCGGCTGATGCCTCATTTTTTTCCCTTCACAGAGCCGAGCGCCGAGGTCCATGTGACCTGCGTGATTTGCCGAGGCAGGGGATGCCGCACCTGCAAGGAGACCGGGTGGATAGAGATCGGGGGCTGTGGGATGGTGGACCCGGAGGTCTTCAAGGCCGTGCGCTATAATTCCGAGCGCTACACCGGTTTCGCGTTCGGCTGGGGAATCGAGCGCATTGCGATGATCAAATACGGAATCGAGGATATCCGGTTGTTTTATGAAAACGACCTGAGGTTTCTGGAGCAGTTTTAGATGCGCTTCAGCGTAGAATGGCTCTCGGAATATGTCCAGTTTCCCTGGACACCGACCCAGTTAGCGGACCAGCTAACCGAGGTCGGGCTGGAAGTGGAGAGCGTGAATCCCGTCGCCCTAGGGTTGGAGAAAGTCATCGTGGGGGAGGTTACAGACCTTAAGCCTCACTCAGAAGTTAGTCAGTGGAAGGTATGCCAAGTGTTGCTGGGAGATTGCTCTGTTTCTCTGATCTGCGGGGCGCCGAACGTGAAGGTCGGGATGAAAGTAGCCGTCGCCTTGCCCGGGACAAAACTACTCTCAGGAATCGAGGTTCAGGAAAAGACGTTACGGGGAGTCGCATCCAAGGGGATGCTTTGCTCCGAAGCCGAGCTCGGTCTGGGGATGGATGCTTCAGGGCTTTTGAGTCTGCCCTCACCCGCCCGGCCCGGAGCCTCCCTGGAAGAAGTCTTAGGCAGGGTGGATTTCGCCCTCGAGGTCAAGGTCACGCCGAACCGGCCAGATTGCTTAAGCGTGATCGGCATCGCCCGCGAGGTGGCGGCAATCTTAGGGAAGAAAGTTCAACTCTCCAGATTCAGGCTTTTAGAAAAAGGCGAGAAGGTTGAGAAACTCGCCGGGTTGCGGGTGAACAGCTCGAAGGACTGCCCTCGTTACCTCGGACGAGTGGTCACCAACGTCGCCATCCACTCCTCGCCGATTTGGATGATCCGTCGGCTGAAGGCCGTGGGTCTCCGACCCATCAACAATGCCGTGGACATCACCAACTACGTGCTCTGGGAGACGGGTCATCCCCTGCACGCCTTTGATCTCGATCGATTAGAAGGGCGTCGGGTCATCGTTCGCCGTGCACTGGCTGGCGAAAAGATGTCTACCTTAGACGAAACGGAACGTCCGCTGGATTCCGACATCTTAGTCATTGCCGACACGAAAGCGCCCGTGGCCCTGGCCGGGATCATGGGAGGATTGCACAGCGAGGTTACGGAAAAAACGAAGAATATCTTTTTAGAGAGCGCATGGTTTGATTCGGGATTGATCCGCAGAGGGTCGAAACGGTTAGGCCTTCGGACCGAAGCTTCCTATCGTTTCGAGCGTGGTGCGGATCCCGAAGCGGCCTCCTACGCCAGCCAACGGGCGTCGCAGATGATGGTGGATTTGGCCGGAGGTATCCTCGCTAAAGGGTGTTTGGACAAATATCCCAAGCCTTTCAAACCCCTGATGCTTCCCCTGCGGCACGCGAGAGTCGAGTTTGTTCTGGGTGAAACCCTGACGGCGGGTCAGGTAAAGCGAACACTTGGAAGGTTAAGTCTGGAGGCTAAAACAGGGAAAGACGCTTATTGCGTTCGCGTTCCTTCCTTCCGGTCCGATTTGACTCGCGAAATAGACCTCATCGAGGAGGTCGCACGTGGTTACGGGTATCATCGATTCAAAGGAAAGTTTTCCACGCGAGGAGGCTATTCGGGAGCGATCCTTCCGGAAGAGCGGATCGAGGATGATTTAAGAGCGCTGTTAACCGGTTTCGGATTCGTTGAGATTCTGTCTCCTTCGATCACACGGAGGGCTGCTCTGGAAGGGGCCCTGCTGTCCGATGGCATCGTGCCGCTGCGGAACCCGCTTTCCGAGGAGATGGCGGTCCTGAGGCCCTCGTTACTTCCCGGTGTACTCGAGGTCATCGCACGAAATTTCAGTTTTGGAGCCAGGGCCCTCCGGATATTCGAGGTCGGGAAAACGTTTTGTCTCGACCACAACGGCAGAGCGACCGAGCGAGTCGCTTTAGGTATTGCCCTTGCCGGGGATGCTCGTCCCCCTCAGTTTGGGGATAGCGTACGGACGGTTGACCTTTTTGATCTCAAGGGCGTTCTGGAGGCAATCCTGAAGAGATTCAGCCTCCGTCAAGCAGTAATGGCCTCAGACAATGCCCTGTCCTTCCTGGATAACGGTGGATGTCTGTCTTTGGGAGGGGTAAGATTGGGCTGTCTGGGAAAAGTCAAGGGTTCGGTTGCCGAGTATTTTAATATCCGAAAAGAAGTATATTTTTCCGAAATTGAGATCGAACCTTTGAACCAGGCGAGCATCCGGCCCCTTGTGGTTGCTTCTATTTCCCGATTCCCGTCTGTGGAGCGAGACATCTCCATCGTCGTGTCCGAGGATATCCCTTGGGCTGCGATCGAGAGGAGCGTTCGAGCGGTCGGGGGAGAACTTCTGGAGGAATTAAATTTGTTCGATGTGTTCCGGCACGAACGGATCGGTCTGAACCGGAAGGCTCTGGGCATCTCCCTCCGCTTCCGCGCGGCGAACCGAACGCTGAGCGCGGAGGAGGTTGAAGAAAAGCAGGCGGCCTGTCTCACACGCTTGTCCGAGGCATTCGGGGCAACCCTTAGAGGGTGAGGGACAAAATGGATTTGAAGCGATTGGAGAAATATGTGGACGGGGCCTGCAGCCTGATTGCCTCCCTTCGGATGGAGAACCAACGCCTCCGCCAGGAGGTGGAGCGGATGCGGTCGAGGAAAGAGGTCCTGGAGATGGCCGGCAAGGCGTCCCAAGCGAAGGTCGTGGAGCTCCTCGACGCCTGCGACCGGATTCGATGAGCGTCATCTTTTAACGAGCAGGACTGGCATGAGCAGCGAACAAGGAACTACCGTCACTATTCTGGGCAGTGACTACAAGATCAAGGGCGAGGCGGACTCCGAGCGCATCCGCCAAGCCGCGGCGTACGTGGACGAGAAGATGCGGCAGGTAACCCAGGAAGCCCACCTGAGTTCAGCCTCCCGGGCCTCCATCCTGGCGGCTCTCCACATCGCCGACGAGCTTTACCGAGAACGAGAGGCGAAGGAAGCCGCTGAAGCCTCGCTGGACCAGATCAGGACCCGGATCGCTGGCCTTGAGGTCACGCTCTCCAAGACCCTGGAGGGCGAACATTCAGCCGGGGATTCCGACCTTCTACAACGTTCTTCTTAGACATCGAAAACATCCAGGTGCGTTCCCTGCGGTGTGCGTGATGGACGGAAATTTTTTTGAGCCAACGCCGATTTTCACGGGAGCCGACGTTCGGGCGTGGCGTGCATGCTCTCCACGCTGGAGAGAAGCCCAGAAGCGCCCGACGGGCACCCCCCTTGAGAACTCGGTTCAAAATGTTCCTTCACACGGCACGTGCGGGGAACGCCCTTTCATCATAGGGAGGGCGACCCATGACCCCAACGGGGTATCTTTTGCTGGCCATCGGCGCGGCCGGGTTCGGCGCGGCGATGCTGTTCTTAGGATTTTTCTTGAGCAAGCGCATCGGAGAGGGGAAGATCCTCGCCGCGGAGCGCATGGCCGAGCGGATCGTGGCCGAGGCGCAGCGCGAGGCCGAGACGCTCAAACGCTCGGCCCATCTGGAAGCCAAAGAGGAGGCCTACCGGGCCAAAGCGGCCTTTGAGAAGGAGGTCCAGGCCAAGCGCCAGGAGATCGGTCAGCAGGAGCGGCGCCTGGTCGAGCGGGATGGGAGCATCGACCGCAAGGCCGACCTCCTGCGCAAGAAGGAGGGCGACTTCGACCTCCGGGAGAAGGACCTGGGCGGCAAGGAGCGTGCCCTGCGGGCCAAGGACGAGCACCTGACCAAGCTCCTTGAGGAAGAGAACGCCAAGCTCGAGCACATCGCCGGGATGACTCAGGAGCAGGCCCGGCAGTTTCTGCTTCAGAACCTGGAGGCCCAGGCCCGTCACGATGCCGCCCAGATCGTGAAGGAGATCAAGGACAAGGCCCGGGAGACGGCCGATCGCGAGGCCAAGGAGATCGTCACCCAGGCCATCCAGCGCTGTGCCACGGACCATACCGTGGAGTCCACGGTCTCGGTGGTTTCCCTGCCCTCGGACGAGGTGAAGGGCCGGATCATCGGCCGGGAGGGGAGGAACATCCGGGCCTTCGAGGCCGCGACCGGCGTGGAGGTTCTGATCGACGACACCCCCGAAGCGGCGATCATCTCGGGGTTCGACCCGGTCCGCAGGGAGGTGGCCCGGCTGGCCTTGGAGCGGCTGGTATCCGACGGGCGGATCCAGCCCTCGCGCATCGAGGAGGTCGTGGTCAAGGCCCGGGCTGAGGTCGAGCAGAGCGTGAGAGCGGCCGGAGAGGCGATCTGCCTGGAGATGGGGATCGCGGGCCTGCATCCTGAGATCGTGAAGCTCCTGGGGCGGATGAAGTACCGCTCCAGCTACGGCCAGAACATCCTGCAGCACAGCCGGGAGGTGGCGCTCCTGGCGGGGATGATGGCCGGGGAGCTGGGAATGGACACGGTGATCGCCAAGCGGGCCGGGCTGCTCCACGACCTGGGCAAGGCCGCGGACCAGACCATGGAGGGCACGCATACCGAGATCGGGGTCGAGCTGGCGCGGAAGTATGGCGAGCCCCCGGTGGTCCTGGACGCCATCGCCTCGCACCACGACGATGTGGAGGCCCAGTCCGCGATCGCGGTCCTGGTGGACGCGGCGGACGGGATCTCCGGGGCCCGTCCCGGAGCCCGGCGGGAGACCCTCGAGGCCTATATCAAGCGCCTGGAGAAGCTGGAAGAGCTGGCCAACTCCATCAAGGGCGTGGAGAAATGCTATGCCATCCAGGCCGGGCGGGAGATCCGGATCATCGTGGAGCCGGAGAAAGTCACGGACATGCAGTCCCAGGAAATGGCTTCGGAGATCGCCCGGAAGATAGAGTCCCAGCTGGAATACCCCGGCCAGATCAAGGTGACCGTGATCCGGGAGACCCGGGCCGTGGAGTACGCGAAGTAGGAAGGACGGCTGTACGACCGGGATGGAGGGGTCTCCAACGGGGATGGGGAGGTGTCCAACGGGGATGGGGAGGTGTCCAACGGGAATGGAGAGGTCTCCAACGGGACTGGAGAGGTGTCCAATGGGACTGGAGAGGTGTCCAACGGGACTGGAGAGGTGTCCAGCGGGACTGGAGAGGTGTCCAGCGGGAATGGAGAGGTGTCCAGCGGCGCTGGAGAGGTGTCCAGCGGCGCTGGAAAGGTGTCCACCCGGCCTGGAAACGCGGGCATTATTATCGCAAGGCATTGAAATACAAGGATTTGATTGATTTCCCCGGAAATCTCTATTCTGTTCATTGCTGACATCGTCGGCAAGGCTGGCAGGGAGGCTCTGGCGGGCCTGCTTCCCGGCTTAATCAAGGAACACCAGGCGACCCTGGTGGTGGCCAACGGGGAGAACGCGGCCGGGGGATTCGGGCTCACCCGCGAGGTGCTGGACGAGATCCATGAGGCCGGCGTCTCGGTGGTGACCAGCGGGAACCACATCTGGGACAAGAAGGAAGCCCTCGTCCTTCTGCCCCAGGACGCCAACCTCCTGCGCCCGGCGAACTATCCGCCGGGGGTCCCGGGCCGGGGAGGTGTCGTCGTCCGGGACCGGAACGGCCATCCGGTGGGCATCCTGAACCTGATGGGAAGGGTCTTCATGGGCGAGATCGACGATCCCTTCCGGGTCGCGGACCGGGAGCTCGAGCGGATGAAGCAGGAGACCCGGGCCATCCTGGTGGACTTCCATGCCGAGGCCACGGCCGAGAAGATCGCCCTGGGCTGGTATCTGGACGGCCGGGTGAGCGCGTTGATCGGAACCCATACCCATGTCCAGACCGCGGACGAGCGCATCCTGCCCGAGGGCACGGCGTACATCACGGATGTGGGCATGACCGGGCCATTCGATTCCGTGATCGGGATGAAGAAAGAAGGATCGCTCATGCGCTTCCTGACCGGCATCCCTGCCCGGTTCGAGGCCGCGGGAGGGGACCCCGCACTCTGCGGGGCCTGGGTGAAGATTGACCCCGCCACCGGGCGCGCCACGGGGATCGGGCGGATTCATTTACCCTGGGGGTCTTAAAGACATGAGCGCGATCCTTCTGGACGGCAAGGCCTGCGCTCAGGCCGTCCGGGCCGAGCTGAAAGAGGGAATCCAGACTCTTGCCGGAAAAGGCGTCCGGCCGGGGCTGGCGGTCATCCTGGTGGGAGAGAATCCGGCCTCGGCCTCTTACGTGGCGTCCAAGACGAAGGCCTGCAACGAGCTCGGGATGCTGGGCGAGACGCTTTCCTTTCCGGAGAGCGTGTCCCAGGATTCATTGTTAGGCCTGGTGGCCAGGATGAACGCAGAAGCCCGTTACCACGGCATCCTGATCCAGCTTCCCCTGCCCTCCCACCTCGATTCCCCGGCCCTCCTGGAGGCCATCGTGCCGGAGAAGGACGTGGATTGCTTCCATCCCCGCAACGTCGGCCGTCTCCTCCTGGGACGGCCGGTCTTCGCTCCCTGCACCCCGGCCGGGATCATCGAACTGTTGGTTCGCAACGGGATAGAGGTCTCGGGAAAGCATGTCGTGATCGTGGGTCGGAGCAACATCGTGGGCAAGCCCCTGGCCGCGATGCTCATCCAAAAAGCCCGGGGAGGGAATGCCACGGTTACGCTCTGCCACACGGGAAGCGGCGATCTGTCGCGCTACACGCGCATGGCGGATATCCTCGTGGCGGCGATGGGGAAAGCCGAGTTCATCAGGGGAGAGATGGTCAAGCCCGGGGCAGTGGTCGTGGACGTGGGGATGAACCGGATCCCGGATTCCGCCAAGAGGAGCGGCTATCGTCTGGTCGGGGACGTGCATTTCGACTCCGCCAAAGAGGTCGCCTCGGCCATCACTCCGGTTCCCGGCGGGGTGGGCCCCATGACCGTGACCATGCTCGTAGCGAATACGGTCAAGGCCGCAACCCTGTTTGCGGAAGGACAGAGAACTCACCCATGATCTCCCCCAGCGTCTTCCTCAAGGAGGTCGCCAGACGCAAAGCCCGGGTGGATGCCTATCTCAAGAGGCGACAGTCCATCATGAGGTTCAGGCCTCCGGACATCGAGGAAGCCGCGCTTTCCTATTTCGCACTGGGGGGAAAATCCCTGCGACCCGCTGTCCTGCTCTTCTCCTGCGGCGCGGTGGGGGGGAGGGAGGAGAAGGCCCTCCCTGCCGCAGCGGCCGTGGAAGTCTATCATACCTGGACCCTGGTGCACGATGATATCATCGATCGGGACCGTCGCCGCCGGGGAGGAGAGACGGTCCACGAGCGCTTCCGGCGCCTTTCCGCGAGCCGCTACCGCCTTTCCCCGGAGGGGGCCCTTCACTACGGACTGGCCGTGGCCATTCTGGCCGGGGACATCCAGCAGGGCTGGATGGTCGGCCTCCTCTCCGACCTTTGTGAGCGGAAGGGACTTGCGCCGGAGCTGGCCCTGGCCCTGATCCGGGACCTGGAGCTTGGAGTTCACAGCGCGCTCATCGAGGGGGAGCTCCTGGATGTGCAGTATGCCCTGCGGCCGTTCTCCGAGGTCTGCGAGCAGGACATCCTGCACATGGTGGAAATGAAAACCGGAGCCCTATTCGGGTTCGCGGGCCAGGCTGGTGCGATGATCGGTCTGGAAACCACAGACGCTCGGCACTCCTGGGTAAAGACCATCGCTTCGTTCTGCCGGGACTGCGGGGTCGCTTTCCAACTTCAGGACGATATCCTGGGATTGGTGGGCGACGAAAAGAGATTGGGCAAGGAAGTCGGCTCGGACCTGCGTGAAGGGAAAAAGACCATCCTCTTGACCAAAGCTTGGGAGGAGGCCTCACCCCGGGAGCGCCGGCGGATCGAGGGGGCTTCAGGCAAAAAAGACCTTTCTTCCGCTGAGGGCAAAGCGGTTGCTGAACTCGTGGTCAGCCTGGGAGGGGTGACCTACACTCAAGCCCTGGCCCTGGGGTTGGTGCGGTCGGGGCTTGGGCGACTCGCCGCCCTTCCCGGATCACGCCACAAAGACCTGCTGGCTTCCTGGGCAAACTACCTTGTGCAGAGGACTTTTTAAAAGGACGCTTCATTTGGGATTATCGCACATCTTAACCAATCAGATATTCATCCTGACCGCCTTGTCCGGGCTTTTCGTCCAGGCCGTAAAGGTCGTTCTTTCCTTCGCCATCGAGCGTCGGGTCAACTTCCGGCGTTTCTTCGAGACCGGCGGGATGCCCAGCTCCCACGCCGCCTCGGTGTGTACGCTGTCCACCCTGGTCGGCTTGGGTCAGGGATTCGTCTCCCCGCTTTTCGCGGTGACCGGATTTTTCTCCCTGATCGTGATGTACGATGCCGCCGGACTCCGCCGGGCCGCCGGCCGGCAGGCCCGGGCCCTGAATCTGATCATCGAAGACCTTCAACTTCACCGCCAGGTCGAGGATGCCCGCTTCCGGGAGCTTCTCGGGCACACCCCGCTGGAGGTCCTGATGGGCGCGATTTTCGGAATCGCCTTTGCCCTGGCGTTCTTCAGCTAACCAACGGCATGAGCCTGCTCACAACCATTCGCTCTCCCCAGGATGTCAAAAGGCTGAATCGGGCCGAGCTCCTGTGCCTTGCCCAGGAGATCCGCGAGGAGCTGGTAAGGGTGGTCTCCCAAACCGGGGGCCATATCGCCTCGAACCTGGGAGTGGTTGAACTGACCTTGGCCCTGCACTATGTCTTTGACTCCCCTAAGGACCGGATCGTCTGGGATGTTGGCCACCAGGCCTATGTTCATAAGCTCTTAACCGGCCGGGCGGAAAGGTTCCACACCCTCCGATGCCGGGGAGGCCTCTCGGGATTCCCCAAGCGCTCGGAGAGCGAACACGACGCCTTCGGGACGGGGCACGGAAGCACCTCGCTGGCGGCCAGCCTGGGGATTGCCACAGCCCGAGACCTCTTGGGGCAACGTTTCCATGTGATTGCGGTCATCGGGGACGGGTCGATGACGGGCGGGCTGGCCTTCGAGGGCTTGAACAACATCGGCCAGTTCAAGCGGGACATCCTGGTCATCTTGAACGACAACAAGATGTCCATCTCCAAGAATGTCGGAGCCCTGGCCGATTACCTTACCCGGATCTCCACGACCCCCGTTTACAATCGTATGGAAGCCGATGTCTGGGAACTTTTAGGCAGGCTGCCTAAAAACCTGGGGCCCCAGGCCAGGACCCTGGCCCGACGGATGCGCGAGGGCGTGCGCACTCTGCTGGTCCCGAACATGCCTTTCGAGCAGTGGGGCTTCCACTACGAGGGGCCGGTGGACGGCCACGACCTGGGCAAGTTAATCGATATCTTGACTGCCATCAAGCCGATGCGCGGCCCTATTCTGCTGCACGTCCTGACTCAGAAGGGCAGGGGCTACAAACCGGCTGAGGAGAATGCCACCACGTTTCACGGGGTGGGGCCCTTCGATCCCGACAGCGGGGAGGTGCGGACCACCCCGGGAATCCCCAGCTACACCGAGGTCTTCGGACGGGCCCTCGTGGAGCTTGCCTCCCGGGACTCCCGGATTGCGGCAGTAACCGCCGCCATGCGGGAGGGCACGGGCCTGGCGGAGTTCGGCAGGATCTACCCGGATCGGTTTTTCGATGTCGGCATGGCCGAGCAACATGCCGTCACCTTCTCCGCGGGACTGGCGACCCAGGGGCTTCGCCCGGTAGTTGCGATCTACTCCGGCTTCCTCCAGAGGGCGTTCGACCAGATCATCCACGATGTCGCACTCCAGAAGCTTCCGGTGGTCTTCGTCCTTGACCGGGCCGGGGTGGTCGGGGAGGACGGCCCCACGCACCACGGGGCCTTTGACCTATCCTACCTCCGACACATCCCGCACATGATCGTCATGGCCCCCAAGGACGAGGGCGAGCTCAGACATATGCTGAAGACTGCGCTCGACCACACCGAGGGCCCGATCGCCCTGCGCTTTCCCCGCGGGAGCGGGCTGGGCGCTTCCCCGGATGAACCGATGAAGGCCCTGCCGATCGGAAAGGGCGAGGTCCTTGCAGAGGGGAAGGACGTTCTCCTTTGGGCGGTCGGCTCCATGGTCGCTCCGGCCCTGAAATGCCGGGAGCTCTTGGGGGCCCGGGGGATCCAGGCCGCCGTCGTGAACGCCCGGTTCATCAAGCCTCTGGACGGGGATCTTCTCCGCTCCCGGCTTCCGACCTGTAACTGCCTCGTGACCCTGGAGGAGAACGCGGTTCTCGGCGGGTTCGGCTCGGCCGTAGCGGAATGGCTTCAGGCCGAGGGGTTCGCAGGGACCCGGCATCTCCTCGTTGGCCTGCCGGACCAGTTCATCGAGCACGGGACCCGCCAGGAGCTCCTCGAGCTCTGCGGCTTGACCCCCGAGCTACTGGCCGAGCGCATCGAATCCTTTCTTCGGGAGGAACCTCAACGGAAGGCCTTCTCGTCCTCCACAAACCTCGGGGACCCAGCTCCTTCGCCCTCATCCGGGAGGTGAGGAGCCTCTCCGGGGTCAAGAAGGTGGGCCACGCCGGCACGCTGGATCCCCTGGCTTCCGGCGTGCTTTTGGTTTGTGTGGGGCGAAGGGTCACGCGCCAGGTGCCCCGGCTCCAGGCTTTGGAAAAGGAGTACGAGGGCACGGTCCTCCTGGGCATCCAAACGGACACCGACGACCTGGAGGGCAAGGTGATTCAAGAGAGAACCGTGCCTCCCCTGACCCGGGAGGATGTCCAGAGAGTCCTCGGAGAGTTCACCGGAGAGATCCTGCAGGTTCCGCCGGTCTATTCGGCCCTGGTCGTGAAGGGGAGGAAGTCATATCAGTTGGCCCGGAGGGGAAAGGATGTCCAACCCCGGTCCCGGAAGGCTTTTGTGAAGTCGATTCAAATCCTCTCGTTCGATCCCCCCCGCATCGGGCTCAGGGTGGTCTGCGGCAAGGGGACCTACATCCGGGCCCTGGCCAGGGACCTGGGTGAGCGGTTGGGGACCTGCGGGGTGTTGGAGAAATTGGTGAGAACGCGGATCGGCCCTTATGAGTTGAAGCAATCCTGGACGCTGGAAGCCCTCGCGGGAGCGGCGAGGGAGGGAAGATTTGAAGACGCCCTGATGGCCTTGCCATGAGCCTTTTCGTCACATCCGACCTGAAAGCCGCCGGGAAAAGGTTCCCCGGGGCCGTGGCTACGATGGGGACCTTCGACGGGGTTCACCTGGGGCACCAGGCGATCCTGTCCGAGGTCCTTCTGCGGGCCAAGGCCGGAGGCAAAGGCGGCATCGTGGTGACCTTCAGCCCGCATCCCCAGGAAGTCGTATCCCCGCAGAATGCTCCCCGGCTGCTGACGAGTCCGGATGAAAAGACGGCCCGAATCGAAGGACTTGGTTTGGACGCATTGGTTTTCCTGCCATTTGACCGGGAAATGGCAGACCTGTCACCGGAGGCTTTCATCCGGGAATACCTCTGGCCACGGCTCGGGATGAGCATCATGGTTCTGGGCCAGGACAGCAAGTTCGGGTATCAAAGAAGGGGGGACGTTTGCCTGTTTTCCAAGCTGGGCGAAGAGCTCGGGTTCAAGGTCGTTTCCATCCCGCCGGTCCTGGACGGGGGGGGAGCGATCAGCAGCACACGCATCCGGAATCTCCTGAGCGCCGGCGAGGTACGGGGGGCGGCCAAGCTCCTGGGACGGCCCTACACCCTGACAGGGAAGGTGGGCAAAGGCGATGAGAGGGGGAGGAGCTTAGGGTATCCAACGGCCAATCTGGCGATCCTCGGGGAACGCAGACAAATGGTCAAAGAAGGGGTCTATGCCATTAAAGTCAATTATAAAGGACAATGGCATAATGGCTTGATGAATATAGGAGTTAGACCGACGTTCAATGAGACGGCTCTGGAGCATGAAGTCCATCTATTCGATTTCTCCGGAGATCTGTATGGGGAGGTCCTGGAGGTGGCTTTCATCGAACGCCTGCGGGACGAAAAGGCATTTCCGGATGCGGCTGCGCTCGCGGCCCAGATCAAGGCCGACGAGCAGGCGGCCAGAAGAATCCTGTCGGGCTAAACGTCTTTAACAGGCTTAAAGTCCCTTGTTCCGCAATCCGCAATCCGCATTCCGCAATCCGCAATCACTCATCCCCTGGCTTTTCCTGCTCCCCTCTCTGGTCGTCTTTCTGGCCTTCCGTTTTTACCCGCTCCTCTTAGCCTTCAAGCTTTCCAGCCCTAAAAGCTTCAAGGTCCTTTTTACGGACCCCCATTTCTATCAGAGCACGGGGAACACGCTCTGGCTTTTGGCTGAGGTTCCGCTGGCGGCGGCCCTGGCCCTGCTCCTGGCCCTGGCGATCCAGGGAGTCAAGAGGGGCAGGGGCCTGTACCGCACCCTTTACTTCCTGCCCGTCATCACCCCGATGGTGGCCAGCGCCGTGGTCTGGAAATGGGTCTTCCATCCCCGGGCGGGCCTGGCGAATGCCCTGCTTTCCCTCCTGGGAATTCACGGGCTTTCCTGGCTGGAGGAGGCCAGGTCCATCTTCACGGGCGGGCCGTCCCTCGCCCTGAGTGTGATCGTCCTGTTTTCCATCTGGCAGGGGTTCGGATACAGCTTCGTGCTGTTCATGACCGGGCTGGAGAACATCCCGAAGGCTTATCATGAGGCCGCGAGCTTGGACGGGGCAGATGGGATGAAGCGCTTCTTCGCCATCACGCTTCCCCTGCTTTCTCCTGTCCTGTTCCTGATCCTCATCACCTCCACGCTGGGCGTGCTGCAGACCTTCACTCAGGTCTATGTCATGACCGGGCCCCCGATGGGCGCACCCCTGGGAACGACCCGCACCTGGGTGTCGTTGCTTTACGAAAAAGGCTTTGCGGAGTGGGACCTGGGGTATGCTGCGGCGCTTTCGCTCGTCCTGTTCGGATTGCTTTTCCTGCTGATGCTCCTGCAGGAGAGGCTGTTTGAGAAAAGGGTGCAGTATGAGCGGTAGGCCCAGGACCTCGTCTTTGGCCCTGCATCTCCTGCTCCTTGCGGGCGGGTTGTTCGTGGCGGTCCCGCTCCTCTGGATGGTGGTGACCTCGCTCAAGGGCCAGCTATCGGCGTTGGCGTTCCCGCCGAGCCTCCTGCCGCATCCGGTGCACTGGGACAACTATGCCGAGGTCTTCCGGCAGATCCCCTTAGCCCGGTACTTCCTGAATACAGTTTTCGTAGCCGGGGCCACGGTCCTCGGGGTCCTGGTCACGTCCACCCTGGCGGCGTATGCCTTTTCGTTCCTCAGGTTCAAGGGCTCGCGCGCGGCGTTCCTCCTGATCCTGGGCACAATGATGGTCCCGCCCCCGGCTTATCTGGTGCCGGGATACAAACTGCTCTCCTCCCTGGGGTGGGTGGATACCTACTGGGCGCTCATCATCCCCTGGATCGCCAACGCCTTCGCGATCTTCCTCCTGCGCCAGCACATGAAGACGATCCCCAGGGCGCTGTACGATTCCGCGCGCCTGGAAGGCGCTTCTGACCTCTCGTTTCTGTGGCAGGTGGTCCTGCCCCTTTCCAAACCGGCCCTGGCAGCGGCCGGGCTGTTCGCGTTCCTTGGCTCCTGGAACAGCTTCATCTGGCCCCTGGCCATGACCGAGCGGGAATCCCTGCGGGTGCTGCAGGTGGGACTGGCCTATTTCTCTAACGAGGCCAGCGCCCAGTGGCCCCTGCTCATGGCCGGGTCCACCCTGGCCATCCTGCCGGTCGTCTTCATTTACCTCCTGGCCCAGAAGCAGATCGTAGCCACGTTCCAGGAGACGGGGTTAAACGGTTAGGCGGTTCAACGGTCCGACACTTGCCCCGGGAATGGCCCTTAAAAGCGGAACAAGGCCCGTCCAAGGGCTTTGAAGAGGGGAGACAGGGAGAAACCCCTCCCCGCCTCAAAACCGGGCCCTCCTCCCAAGAGCTACCCTCCCCCAAAGGGGGAGGGTAGAAGCGTCAATAGGGCGTCACCAAGTCCGTACCAAGCCAGGGTCAAGTCAGAAGCAAGCCAGAACCAAGTCAGAACCAAGTCGGTTTGCTCCCGCCCCTGTGTAGCTCCCCGGCAGCCCCTACCGACCACCTTCGTAGAACCTCTTGAACACCCCTAAAGGGGCTCACCCGGCCCTCGCGCACCCTTTTAACGGCTTTTCACCTTGACATTTCCGGGCGCAAGTCTTATAATACAGGGGAAAAACAAAGGGTAAGAAACGCATTATAGGGGCGGGTCAAAACGATTTGCATGGGAGAAAGGAATGCTATGAAAAAGAGAAGGACTGTAACGGATTACGGGAAATACGAACCGAAAGACGGAGGTTTTTGCTATAACCCATTCGATGAGAAATTTGCTCACCTAATTGAGCCGGACGCGAAACAAAGAGAAAAGGACAAAAGGGCGATGAGGAAATATGAAAGTTTCTTAACAGAAAATCAAACAAAGAAGGCAGTTATTAAACATTCCGACCTTTTTGATGCCTGCATCAAGTTCATCGAAGAAGCTTACGCTACATTAGGATTCAACAAAAAGTGGCATTTTCTCTATTCCCCATTCTCAACCTTTTCGTGTCCCAATGGGCTGATGTTCTTGGGGCTTAACCCGGGGGGTGGAGAATCGGATTGCGAAGGGTCGGTAGAACGGGGCAATGATTATGTGCACGGGAATTGGGGGAAAGGTAATGGGCTGGTCCTTCAAAAACAAGTAAAAAGATTATTTGACTTGCTTGCTAAGTCCTATTGCGAAACACCCACTTCTGGAATTGACCTGTTAGAAAAAACCCTTACATCAAACCTTTGCCCCTTTCCTTCAAAGAGCTGGGAGGACCTGGGTCGAAAAAAAGAGACAATAGAATACTCGAAAAAGTTATGGAAAATGGTCTTGTCGGAGGTGATGCCGCGCATCATCATTTGTATGGGGGACGTTTCGTATCATGGCATTCGAGATGTGTTGTGTGAAATTTATGGGAAAGATGGCAAACGAACTAAAATGCCAACAGGCTACGGTAAGCAAGTCTTCAAAATCAGAAGATTCGATGCCGGGGGGAAATCCTGCACCCTCGTGAAGATTCCTCATTTATCCCGTTTTAAACTTATGAGAAACTATAAATGCATTCCTTATGTTGAAGCCTTCATTAAAAAAACATGCGAAATAGCGAGATAAAATGATGAAAACGGGAGACCGTAAACGGCCTATTATCAGACATAGGTACGAGAAGGCGTTAATTAAGCGCGGATTCTTTTTGTATGCCTGTTACGTGAAACATAAGGAAAAAACCTGGATCTATCTCGATCGGATCGCTGATAATTATTCCTCTTCAGCAGCATCGCCATCTTCACGACTTGGGCGGCGCCCTGATCTCCGTCCGATTGACGCCGCAGCCATGTTGCGTAGGCACCTGATGAAGCATCACCCCAACCTTCGGGGGCGCGACCTCTTCCTGGGAGGTGTTGGGCCGCTTTATCTCCCACAGCAGACCTTCAATGACCATCGGCGAATTTGCGACCAGCTCGCCTTGATCGAGGCGAAGCTCGCTCAAGATCTCCGAAATGACGGCTATAAGGTAGTCGGCAAACACCCTTTTCCAAAGGGCGACGTTGTGCTGGACCGACGGTACAAAAAAATACTTCAAATGGTATTGTCTGGGCTGAACGTCTGAACCTGGCTATAGCCGGGAGTTAGACGGTAACGGGATAACAAAACCAAGGGGGGAATTTGGTATGATGAAACGGATGTGGGTAATACTTGCAATCTTGGCGGTGTGCATCCTTACCGTTTTGGTGGGTTGCCTCAACGCACAAACCCAAGCAGGCCCAGACACAGGCAAGGTTCCAAAGATAGCGGTACAAGACACAAGCAAAGCCTCAAAGATGGCAATACCAGACACAAGCAAGGTCCCGAATGCAGTAGCTAAAACCGAGGAAAAGCACCTGCCCATTTGGGTTAATGAGGCGATACGGTTGGGACAGAGCAAGAAGGTTCGTCCGTATGTGTACAAAAATCCATTACTAAGGCATACTATGGCTTCCTTCACGACGCCATTTCTGCGGGTGGCAATAGCAGCTTCTGAGGCCAAGGAGAAGCTCATGGTATTCAGCCCATCGGATGTGACCGAAGAGATGCTCGCCCCTGTTCTGATCGTGACGGTCTATCCATTCATGTATGATTTCTCTATTCATTATAGTGCAAAGCATGTGTTGATTAAGAAGCAAAAGTCGAACGAACCGGCAGACGCAAAACAGCCAACCACCATCAAGCCCTTCGATGTAACTGAAAATACTGCAGGAGGTGGGATAGTAACCGAGCATGGTCTCGTGGCCACCTTTCCCTTGGATGTACTAAGGGTAGGTAACGAGTTCGCCATTCTTTACGACTACGGCGACAGGTTGGCAACTTTCAAAATAACTACGGAGATGATGTCCGAAACGATGCGGTTTTAGGTTAGAACATTTGGAGATACCAAGAACGGGGCGAAGCCCCGCTCAAAAGAGAGGAGAATAAGATGGCGAGTACAAACCTGGTCTGGAGAGGTCGTGAGTATGTCCGTAAAGATCAAATAACCTCATTACCTGATAACATTCGGGGGATATATGCTCTCTTGGATGAGGAGAAGAGAGATAAGTTTTACAAGGTTGTTTATATTGGAATTGGAAGTGGCAGGAGCGGAATAAAGGCTCGCCTAAGATCGCATTCAAGAGGAAGGAGAGGGGATAAATGGACTCATTTCACGTTTTTTGAAGTGTGGCCAAATATCCCTGACAGCTGGTTGGCAGAGATGGAAGCCCTCTTTTTGCATTTTTTCAGAAAGAACAATAAAAGGAGCGGCAAGACACTTAAACTTAACACCAGAATGAAATCTCTCAAGCTTAGGAGAATTACATCCCACGAAGAAAGATTTAATCCTGATCATGAAGAAATGAGAAGGTTAGCTAAACCCTGATCGTGCAAGGAGACGAACCAAAAACATAAGGGCCGCCTACGGGCGGCCCTTATGTTTTCCCCTCCGAACCCTTGCCCCGAAGGGGCATATTCTGGTATGATTATAGTCGCAAATAAAATTAGAGCCCCTATTTAATGAAAGTTAGGTGACGAGGTAAAGGTTGAGATTTCCTTCACTTCATTCAGGACAGGCTTTCGCTGCGCTCAGAATGACGACTCCTCGGAATCGTTCTTTTAATAAATGGGGAGATTGCTTCCCCCGGATCAAGTCCGGGGTCGCAATGACAACTTTCGGTAATCCAATAAGTTGAGCCTGAAGCGCAAGGACATAAGGAACATCGCCGTGATCGCGCACGTGGACCACGGCAAGACCACCCTGGTGGACGCCATCCTCCGGGACTCCGGGGTCTTCCGGAAGAACGAGCTCGTCCCGGAGCTGGTCATGGACTCCAACGCCATCGAGCGGGAGCGGGGGATCACCATCTTCTCCAAGAGCGCGGCGTTCCACTACAAGGGGGTCAAGGTCAACCTCGTGGACACCCCAGGGCACGCCGACTTCGGGGGCGAGGTCGAGCGCATCCTGTCCCTGGTGGACGGCTGCCTGCTCCTGGTAGACGCGGTGGACGGGCCCATGCCCCAGACCCGGTTCGTCTTGAAGAAAGCCCTGGCCGCCAAGCTCAAGCCCATCGTGGTCATCAACAAGATAGACCGGCCCGAGGCCAGGCCCGAGGCCGTGCTGGAGGCCATCTACGAACTCTTCCTGGAACTGGGCACCGAGGACCTGGACCTGCCGGTCATCTACACCGATGCCAAGCGGGGGATCGCCAAGCGCAGGCTGGATGAGAAATCCAAGAACGTCCTGCCCCTCTTGAATGCCATCCTGGAGCACGTCCCCCCGCCTCCCGGGGATTTCAAGAAGCCCCTGCAGATGCTCGTGGCCACGATAGACTACAACGACTACGTGGGGCGGATGGGCATGGGGCGCATCCTCCGGGGAAAGGTCGTCGCGGACCAGGTCGTCTCCCTGATCCACCATAACGGGGAGATCGAGAGCGGGAAAGTCACCCGGCTCCTGATCAACGAGGGGCTGGAAAAGGTGGAGGTCAAGGAGGCCTCGGCCGGGGAGATCGTGACCCTGGCCGGGTTCCCGGACATCCAGATCGGGGAGACCCTCGCAGATGCCGCAGCCCCCAAGGCGCTGCCGGTCATCGCCGTAGAGGAGCCCACCATCGCGATGATCTTCAGCGTAAACGACAGCCCGCTCGCGGGAAGGGAGGGGAAATATCTGACCTCGCGCCACCTGAAGGACCGGCTGGACCGGGAACTGCGCTCGGACCTGGCCCTGCGGGTCGAGCCCACCGAGACCCCCAACGCCTTCAAGGTCTCGGGGCGGGGCGAGCTGCACCTCTCCATCCTGATCGAGAAGATGCGGCGGGAGGGCTACGAGCTGGCCGTGGGCAAGCCCGAGGTCATCTACAAGACCTCGCACGGGATCCGTCTCGAACCCGTCGAGTCCCTGAGCATAGACATCCCGGAGGAGTTCATGGGGACGATCCTGGAGAGGTTGGGGCCGCGCAAGGCCGAGATGGCCAACATGACCCGGGACGGAAAGGGGAGGGTCCTTTTGGAATTCCGCATCCCCTCGCGCGGGCTCTTAGGGTTCGAGAACGATTTCCTGACCGAGACCCGGGGCACGGGCCAGATCCACCATTACTTCCTGGAGTACGAGCCGGACAAGGGACCCATCGAGGTCAAACGCAACGGGGTATTGGTCGCCCTGGAAAACGGGACGGCGACCTCCTATGCCCTGGACACCCTGCAGGAGAGGGGAGCCCTGTTCATCTCTCCGGGGGCCAAAGTCTACGAAGGCATGATCGTGGGGGAGAACGCCAAGGACCTGGACATCGTGGTGAACCCCTGCAAGGAGAAGCGCCTGACCAACATCCGCTCCTCCACGGCCGAGGAGGCCATCCGCCTCACCCCGCCGCGCCTCCTGACCCTGGAGGGCGCCCTGGAATTCCTGGCCGAGGACGAGCTGCTGGAAGTCACGCCCCAGAGCCTGAGACTGCGCAAGAAGCTCCTCTCCGAGACGGGCCGGAAACGGGCCTCGAGGCCGGGGAGGGAGTGAAGTACTCATTGAAAATTGAGTATTGATAATTTTCAATTGCTCTCTGTAACCAGTTAAAAGTGGGGTTTGATCCCCACTTTCTTTGTCTATTGAACCCCACTTACCCCGCCCTCTTGACTTTTGCTGTAAAATGGCGTATATTAAGAAGTTAGGTTCAGGGCATGTGGCAAAGCATTCAAGGCAGCGCGCAGGAGGTTTTTGGCATGAGCAAGGGAACACGGATACGGGTCCGGCCCCGAAGGCCGCCGGGACGGAAAGGGGGTGCCTGAGGTGGATGACATCCATCACAAAGTGAGCAAGATCCACGAGGAGATGGCTTCGCTCCTGGACGACTTCTTCAGGCTGGAGCGCCCGATGAACATCGCCGGGGAGCGGATGTTCGCCCCAACCGCGGACGTCTACGAGACCGAGAAGGAGATCGTGGTCCGCCTGGAGCTGGCCGGGGTCAGGAACAAGGACATCTTCGTGTCCATCCGGGACAACCTGCTCCTGATCCGGGGGTTCCGGAGGGAGGAGGAGCCCCGCTCTGCCGGAGCGGAAAGCGAGCGACGCTCCTACCACAAGATGGAGATCAACGTGGGGCCGTTCAAGCGGAACATCCACCTGCCCTGCGAGGTGAACCCGGGGCAGATGAAGATGACCTACAAGCTGGGCGTGCTGGAGGTGCGGGTTCAGAAGGCCAAAGCCAAGCGGCCGAAGGCCATCGAGATCAAAATCCAGTGAGACGGGAAAGAGAGCCGAAGACCCCCAGGCAAAAGGCCCGACGACCGCGGGCCATCCTCAATGAACGCTCAACCCAAAAGAGACCATGAAAAATAAACCGGATAAAAAGCGAAAGCCGATTAAAGGCCTGATGATGAAGAAAAACGAAAAGGACCCCAAGAAGCCCCTGGCGGAGACCGTGGAAGAGGTGCGGGCTCAGGACCCGCCGGGAGGAAACCCCCTGGGCGGGGGCGAGATCCCCAGAGACCTCCAGGAGACGAAAATTCCGGACACCCTGCCCGTCCTGCCGATCCGCGGGTCGGTCATCTACCCATCCCTGCTGATGCCGTTCGTGATCAGCAACGAAAAGATCGTCAAGATGGTGGATGAGACCCTGGCGGGGAACAAGCTCGTGGCGGTCTGCGCCCAGAGAAACGAGGAGGTGGAGGACCCCAAGGCCGGGGACCTGTTCGGGACCGGGGTGGCCTCGGTCATCGTGAGGATGCTGCGCTTTCCCGACGGGACGATACGGCTCCTGGTCCAGGGCATCTCCCGGGTCAAGGTGACCGAATACGTCCGGGAAGAGCCCTACCTGGTGGCCAGGATCAAGGTGATGGAGGAGAAGAGCCGGAAGGGCATCGAGGCTGAGGCCCTGGTGCGGACCGTATCCACCCTGTTCCAGAAGATCATTTCGCTGGCGCCCTACCTGCCGGACGAGCTCCAGGCTGTGGTCCTGAACCTGGATGACCCCGGGAAGCTGGCTGATCTCGTGGCCTCCAACCTGAACATGACCGTGGCGGTCAAACAGGACCTCCTGGAGACCGCGGACCCCAAGGAACGGCTGAAGAAGCTGGCTCCGCTGCTGGCCAAGGAGCTTTCCATCCTGGAGCTGGGCAATAAGCTCCGCGACCAGGTCAAGACCGAACTGGACAAGGATCAGCGGGAGTATTACCTCCGGGAGCAGCTCAAGGCCATCCAGAAGGAGCTGGGGGAGACCGACGAGCGCGCGGTGGAGATCAACGAACTTCGCAAAAAGATCGAGGAGGCGGGCCTTCCACCGGAAGCCCTGAAGGCCGCCCACAACGAGCTGGACCGGCTGGCCAAGATGCCCCCGCATGCCGCGGAGTACACCGTCTCGCGCACCTATTTGGACTGGCTCGTCACCCTGCCCTGGCAGGTCTCCACCGCGGATACGCTGGACATCCCCCTGGCCGAGAAGATCCTGGAAGAAGATCACTACGACCTGGAGAAGGTCAAACAACGGATCTTGGAATTCCTGGCGGTGCGCAAGCTCAGGGGAGACGCCAAGGGGTCCATCCTGTGCTTCGCGGGTCCGCCGGGGGTCGGCAAGACCTCGCTGGGAAAATCCATCGCCCGGGCCATGGGCAGGAAGTTCACCCGGCTTTCCCTGGGGGGCATCCGGGACGAGGCCGAGATCCGGGGGTTCCGCAGGACCTATGTGGGATCCCTGCCCGGAAGGATCCTCCAGGGCCTTAAGACCGCGGGATCCAACAACCCGGTTTTCATGCTGGACGAGGTGGACAAGATCGGGCAGGACTTCCGGGGGGACCCGGCGTCGGCCCTTCTGGAGGTGCTGGACCCGGAGCAGAACAACTCTTTCGTGGACCACTACCTGGACGTTCCGTTCGACCTCTCCCGGGTGATGTTCATCACCACGGCGAACATCCTGGATCCGATCCCGCCGGCCCTGAGGGACCGAATGGAGGTCCTGGAGCTGCCGGGATACATCGAGGAAGAGAAGCTGGAGATCGCCAAGCGTTACCTCGTGCCCCGACAGGTCAGGGAAAACGGGCTTCCGGAGGGCGCGGTGAGCTTTGAAGACGGGACCCTGTCCGCCATCATCGCGGGCTACACCCGCGAGTCCGGGGTGAGGACCCTGGAGCGGAACATCGGGACCGTGTGCCGCAAGGTAGCCAGGGGATGGGCGGAGGGCAAGACGGACCCCGTGGCGGTGACCGCAGAAGGGCTCCACGAGTACCTCGGACCGCAGAAATTCTTCCAGGAGCTGGCCGAGAGAGTTTCCGAGCCGGGGGTGGCCACGGGGCTGGCCTGGACCCCGTTCGGAGGAGATATCCTGTTCGTGGAATCCACGAAGATGAGGGGAAAGAAGGGACTTATCCTGACCGGAAGGCTGGGCGATGTGATGAAGGAATCGGCCCAGGCCGCGCTGTCCTACATCCGGTCCAAGGCCGGGGAGTTCGGAATCGACGAGGGGTTCTTCGAGGAGACCGACCTGCATATCCACGTGCCGGAGGGGGCAACCCCCAAGGACGGGCCCTCGGCGGGAGTGACCCTGGCCACCTCGCTGGTCTCCCTGCTCACCGGGCGGTGCGTGAAGCCCTTCGTGGCGATGACCGGGGAGATCACGCTGCGGGGGCGGGTCCTGCCGGTGGGAGGGATCAAGGAGAAGGTCATCGCGGCCAAGCGGGCCGGGATCAAAAGGATATTCCTTCCCAGGGAGAACGAGAAGGACCTGGAAGAGGTGCCGGAGCATGTGAAGAAGGACCTGGAGTTCACCTTCGTGGACCGGATCGACGAGGTGGTGAAGGGCGCGTTGTGCGAAGGTAAAGCTGAGTCCAAGAAGACCCCGGGTGAGGCCGCCGCATCGTAGATGAGCCTTTCGCTTTCCGCAAAGGCCTATATCGCCTGGGCGAGGCGCTTCAGGGGCCGGGAGACGGTGGGGGTTTCGGAGGCCCTGGCCCAGCCTCACAGGATCCTCGTGTCCCTGAGTCATGGCGGTGAGGACCTGAAAGTTCTTTCTGTCCTCCGGGGGCGCTTTCCGGGCAGCAAGTTCGTCCTCCTGATGCCGGAGGAGAAGCTCTGGCAGGTCCGCGATAAAGTGACCGGGAAGGTCGAGACCATCACGTATTCGATCCAGGCCAGGAAACTGTTCGGAAAGGAGCACCGGACTCTGGTTCAGAAGCTGAAGGCCGAGGCCTTTGATCTGGGGGTGACGACCGAGGAAGGGGACGTCACCCTTTCCGATATCCTGCTGTTCCGCTCCGGGGCGAGGCTTCGGGTCGGGAAACGCCGGGAAGGCAGTTATCCGTTTCTGAACTGCCTGGTGGATTCCCCGGAGGAGTTCTTTGCGAAGGGGCTCGCCGGATGAGCACCTACGCCAGGCTCCTGGGCTACCTGCGCCCCTACCGGGGTCCGATCGGGATGGCGGTCCTGGGGATGTTCTTCCTGGCCCTGACCAGCGGGTTCTCGCTTTCCATGGCCGTGCCGGTGATGAACATGTTCTTCTACCAGAACGCAGGGATCACCCCGGAGGCGCCCCAGAAACAGACGGAGGGGGGCGGGGATGTGACGGTGAAACTGTATAACCTGGCGGCCAGAGCGAAATGGGAGGTCTACCGGTGGATCTTCCAGGCCGACCGGTTCAACGTGATAAGGCGGCTGGGCCTGATCATCCTCGCGCTCTTCCTCCTCAAGGGGCTGGCGGATTACGCCCGGGGCTATTACACGACCGTGGTGGAGCAGGGGATCGTCAAGGACATCCGGGACGGTCTCTTCAGGCACGTCTCCGACCTGTCCCTGTCCTATTTCCACCAGAGGAGGAGCGGGCAGATCATCTCGCGGTTCACGAACGACGTGACCCTGGTGCGGGGAGCCGTGACCGAGGGACTGGCCTCGCTGGTCAAGGAAGGACTCCTGGTCGTCGTGTACCTGTCGATCGCCGTGTTCCTCTCCTGGCGACTGGCCCTGATGTGTCTGGCGGCCATCGGGGTTTACTGCGCGATCATCACGGCGATCGGGTGGAAGCTCCGCAAAAGGAGCCACCGCATCCAGGAGCGAATGGCTGACCTGACCTCGGACCTGCAGGAGACCGTCACGGGCATCCGGATCGTGAAGGCCTTCGCCATGGAGGCCGCGGAGATCGCCAAATTCGCCCGCCACACCGCGGACTACATGACGGCGGTGCTGAGGTTCGAAAAATTAGGGATGATGGGACCGCCCCTGGTAGAGGTCCTGGGGGCGGTGGTCGCGCTCCCCGTGCTCCTGTTCTTCGGAGGGCACGAGATCTTCGTGGCCAAGACCCTGACCCCGGCCCGGCTGATCCTGTTCGTGGGAGCGGCCCTTTCCCTGATGCAGCCCATCAAGCGTCTCTCCCAGGTCAACGCCACCCTGCAGCAGGGGATGGCGGCGGCGGAGAGGATCTTCCGGATGATGGACACGAGGCTGGAAATCCAGGAGCTTCCCGAGGCCCTGGAGATACTGGGCCTCAAGACTTCCATCGGGTTCCGAAACGTTTCCTTCGCCTACACCCCGGGCCAGAACGCCCTGGAGGGGATCGATCTGGAGGTGAAGGCCGGGGACGTGGTCGCCCTGGTGGGGCCATCCGGGGCCGGGAAGTCAACCCTGGCGGACCTGATCCCAAGATTCTATGACCCCACGTCGGGACGCGTGGAGATGGACGGGGTGGATTTAAGGCAGGTCAAGCTGGGCTCGCTCCGGAGGCTCATCGGGATGGTGACCCAGGAGACGATCCTGTTCAACACCACGGTGAGGGAGAACATCGCCTACGGGAAGCCGGAGGCGGGGATAGAGGAGATCATCGCGGCGGCCAGCGCGGCGAACGCACACCCCTTCATCTCCCGGATGCCGGCGGGATACGAAACGGTGACCGGGGAACGGGGGGTGAAACTCTCCGGGGGGGAACGGCAGAGGCTGGCCATCGCCCGGGCGATCCTGAAGAACCCGCCCATTTTAATCTTCGACGAGGCGACCTCGGCCTTGGACTCGGAATCCGAGATGTTAGTGCAGGAGGCGATCGACCGGCTGATGGCGGGGCGGACCGTCATCGTCATCGCCCACCGGCTGTCCACCGTGGCGCGGGCGGACCGTATCGTGGTGCTGGAGAAGGGGAGGATCCTCGAGGAGGGGAAGCACGAAGACCTGATCCAGAGGCCGGGGAGCCTGTACAAGAAGCTCTACGAGATGCAGTTCGGGTGGGGCAAGGAAGAGGAGCCGGAGGAAAGGACGGAGGCGTAAGTAAGAAGGGATAAGGGGTAAGGGATAAAACAGGAGGGCGATGTGATGAGAAGGATGGCTGTTGCTGCTTTAACCGTGTTGCTATGCGCTGTCACGGGATGGACTGGGATGACGACCGTGAGCCTGGAAGGGGGGCAGTTCGGGCCGGAGTCCAGGAACTGCGTCCGGGACGACAAGCGGATCACGGGAGCGGCGAAGCTCTACGGGAGCTTCGGGTACGGCACGGCAGTCTACGAGTTCAAGGTTTCGGGGAAGGCTGAGAATCTGGGCGCCGAGGCGGATTTCATCAACCCCAAGAAGAAAAGGCTTTCCATCTATCTTTTCAACTTCGGCTCCGCAAAAGACGCCAATCCGGCCAGGGCCAGGGACTTGGACCCGAAATGGTGGCTCTGGGGGGATTCCCAGGAAGACAACTGGGCGACCCCGGCGGACCAGGAAGCCTCGGACGGAACCGGGAAAACGGCCTTCGTTTCCCCGCAGGGAAAGGTCCGGATGCTTCTCCATGCCCCGGGCGGAATCCCCTATCTCTCGGACGGCCTGTTTTTCATCAGCCGGGTGGGTTTGAAGGTGGGTACGACTGAGGCGGAACTGACCGGGTTTCGAACCTCGGAAGATTCCTGGATGGAGGGCGGTGTGGTGCTGGCCAAGGGGATCGGGAAACCGCCTCAAGAGGTGAATCCGGCGCGGGGGAGAATCCTGGCCCTGCGGGCGGCCAAGGCGGTTGCAATGCGGAACCTGCTTCTGTCTCTGGGCAATGTCCGGAGGGAAGACGGGACGCTCTATGTCCAGGGAACCCTCGTGGGGGTCAAGGTGAGGGAGGAGAAGACCCTGCCGGACGGAAGCGTGGAGGTGGTCGTGGAGATGCCGGTGGAATGAGGGCGTGTGCGGCTGACACCGTGGAGCGAACGACTGGCACCGTGGAGCGGACGGCTGGCACCGTGGAGCGAACGAATGGTTCCAAAGGGTCGGGATGGACCTAACTATCTGTAAGGTAATAACTTAGACTTGAACATCCTAGATAATCTGAATCCGCCACAGAAGGAGGCGGTGACTCATGGGCAGGGGCCGCTTCTGATCCTGGCCGGGGCGGGAAGCGGCAAGACCAGGGTGCTCACGCACCGGGTGGCGTATCTTATCGCGGTGAGAAAGGTGCCGCCCAGCCGCATCCTGGCCGTGACCTTCACGAACAAGGCGGCCGGGGAGATGCGGACCCGGGTCATCAAGATGCTGGGACGAGTAGCGGCGGACCTCTGGTTAGGCACGTTTCACTCCATCTGTGTGCGGATCCTGAGGCGCCAGGGACAGAAGCTGGGCTACGCGCCCAACTTCGTAATCTACGACATGGACGACCAGATGTCCGTGGTCCGTAAGGCGATGGCGGAGCTGGAGGTCCCGGAGAAGAGAT
>CAYGWX010000010.1:43975-66642 GCA_964353855.1 uncultured bacterium
CAGATGTCCGTGGTCCGTAAGGCGATGGCGGAGCTGGAGGTCCCGGAGAAGAGATTTCCCCCGAGGGGGATCCACGCCCGGATCTCGGACGCCAAGAACAGGCTCGTCGGCCCGGAGGACTTCGGGGGCATGGTGGGGGACTTCTTCGAAGAACAGGTGGCCAAGGTGTATCCCATCTACCAGCGGAAACTGGAGGAATGCAACGCCCTGGATTTCGACGACCTGCTGTGGAAGACGACGGTCCTGTTCGAGCAATTCCCGGAGATCAAGGAGGACTACGGGGACCGGTTCCTGCACGTCCTGGTGGATGAATATCAGGATACCAATCACGCCCAGTACGTCCTGGTGAAGCAGATGGCCGAGAAGCACCGCAACCTTTGCGTGGTGGGGGACGACGACCAGTCCATCTACGGATGGCGGGGGGCGGACATCCACAACATCCTGGACTTCGAGAAGGACTTCCCGGAGGCCAAGGTGGTCAAATTGGAAGAGAACTACCGCTCCACGAAGAAGATCCTGGAAGCGGCCGGGGCGGTGGTCAAGAACAACCTCGCCCGCAAGGAGAAGACGCTCTTCACCCATAACGATGAGGGCACGAACCTGGTGCTCATGGAGCCCTTCGACGAGCGGGAGGAGGGCAGGGCGGTCGTGCAGAAGATCCAGGAGCTGAAGCGGGAGGGGTACGAGCTCAAGGACTTCGTAACGCTCTACCGGACCAATGCCCAGAGCCGCGCCCTGGAAGAGGGATTCAGGAACGCGGGAATCCCGTACGTCATCGTGGGGGGCCTGAAGTTCTACGAGCGCAAGGAGATCAAGGACGTCCTGGCTTACCTGAAGGTGCTCCTGAACCCGAAGGACGAGGTCAGCCTCGTGCGCATCGTCAACGTGCCCCTGCGGGGGATCGGGGAAACCAGCCTCAAGCGACTCCTGGACTACGCGGCTGAAAAAAGCATCCCTTTCTACGAGGCCCTGGTGAAGGCCGGGGAGATAGAGGACCGGATCCCCGCCAAGGCCAAGGACGGCTTCCGCGCCTTGTTTTACCTGCTGGAGCGATACCGTAAGCGGGTGGAGCAGGAGAACGCGGACACCCTCACCGGCGACCTGGTCCAGGACATCGGGTACGTGGAGGAGCTGAAACGGGAGAGGACGGTGGATGCAGAGAGCCGGATCGAAAACATCCAGGAGCTCTTAGCCGGAGTGGAGGAGTTCTGCGAGCGCTCCGAGGACAAAAGCCTGGCCGGGTTCTTGGGGGAAGTGTCGCTGCTCACCGACATAGACACCTGGGACGAGGAGAAGAACGCGGTGACCCTGATGACCCTGCACAACGCCAAGGGACTGGAGTTCCCGGTGGTCTTCATCTGCGGGCTGGAGGAAGGGCTGTTTCCCCACGCCTCGTCCCTCGACGACCCGGCGGAGATGGAGGAGGAGCGGAGGCTCTTCTACGTCGGCGTGACCCGAGCCAAGGAAAGGGCCTTCCTCTCGACCACAAGCCACCGCAGGCGATACGGACGGGGGATCGGGACCGTGCCCTCAAGGTTCTTAGAGGAAGTGCCGAAAGAGCTGGTGACCCTCGAGGGGAGGAGCGCAGCGGGAGAGGACGGGTTTTACGACCGGGTTGAGGATGAGAACGACGGCCTGCGTCCGGGGACCCGGGTAAGACATCCCGCCTTCGGCGTAGGGCAGGTTCTGGCCCTGGAGGGAGGGGGAGACGGCCTCAAGGCGGTCGTCCTGTTCCGCGGGGGAAGAAAGAAGACGCTCGTCGTTCGGTATGCCAATCTCATGAGCGAGGATTGATACGGGGGAATCATGGTCAAAGGAACGGTCCTGGTTGTGGAAGACAAGGAGAGCATGAGGCGGATGCTCTACGAGACCCTGCGCCACGAGGGGTACGAGGTAGAGGCCTGCTCGAAGGGGGAGGAGGGACTCAAGCTCCTCAAAGCCCGGGCCTTCGACCTCCTGCTCACGGACCTCCGGCTCCCGGGGATGGACGGGGTGGCCGTGGTGCGGGAGGCCAAAAAAGCGAACCCGATGCTGGCGGCCATCGTGATGACGGCTTACGGGTCGGTGGAGAGCGCGGTGGCGGCCATGAAGGAGGGAGCCTACGACTACATCCAGAAGCCTTTCGACACCGACCACTTGATCCTTCTGGTGGAGCGGGCCCTGGGTCAGAAGAGGCTGGAGAAGGAGAACCTTCTCCTCAAGGGCGAGAGGGAGGAGAAGGAGGGGACTCTTGAGATCATCGGGAAATCGGCCAAGATCGAAGAAGTCAAGAAGCTGGCCCTGAAAGTGGCCCGGTCCGAGGCCACGGTGCTGGTCTTCGGGGAGAGCGGGACGGGCAAAGAGCTGTTCGCCCGGTTCATCCACGCGATGTCCCCGAGAAGAGACCAGGCGTTCGTGGCCATCAACTGCGCGGCCATCCCGAGGGAACTCCTGGAGAACGAGCTGTTCGGCTCGGAGAAGGGGGCCTACACCGGGTCCACGGGAAGGAAGATCGGGAAGTTCGAACTGGCCGACAAGGGAACGGTGTTCCTGGACGAGATCGGGGACATGGACCTTTCCCCGCAGTCGAAGATCCTCCGGGTCCTGCAGGAGAGGACCATCGAACGGCTGGGCGGGACCCAGACCATCCCGGTGGACGTGAGGGTGGTGGCGGCGACCAACCAGGACCTGGCCCGGCGGGTGAAAGAGAAGCTGTTCCGCGAAGACCTTTTTTACCGACTCTCGGTCTTTCCGATCACGATCCCGCCTTTGAGGGAGCGGAAAGAGGATATCGGTCCCCTGGCCGAGTATTTCCTGAAGAAAGCGTCGCCCGGCGAACCCAAGAGCCTCGCACGGGGAGTGCTCAAAATCATCACGGGATATCCCTGGCCGGGAAACGTGAGGGAGCTGGAAAACACCCTCGAGAGGGCGGCCATCCTCTGCGAGGGGAACGAGATCAAAAAGGAGCACCTCTGGCTCCCGGAGGCCGAGATCCCGGCGACGGATGAGGGGAAGACCCTCCGGCAGGTCCGGGAGAAGGCCATGGAGGACGCAGAGAAAAGGGTCATCCTGAAGGCGGTCACGGATACGAAAGGAAACAAAACCGAGGCGGCGAAAAAATTGGGGGTGAGCTACCGGATCCTGCTGAAGAAAATCAAGCAGTACGAATTGGAGTGAAAAAGAATCCCTGGAGTGGGGGACCTTCCCTGAAACACCACTTGGTCATGCCCAGTGATACTCCATTTTGGGTTTTTCCTGTAAGATGGGCCACCTTGTGAGAGTTACGAGGAACGAACAAAGCCGGGGGAAAAGAAGGGGTGGGCCGCCTATGGGCCACTCAGACGCCCATTTTGGGGACCCATTGAACACCCACCAAACACCCACTGAACACCCACCCATCTCCCCAACAGCATTTTTTACCCTTGGAACAGGGTATGAACTAAAGTGAATAAAGTATGAACCAAAGTGAATAGTTTGAGGTAATTTGAAGGCCTTAGGCCAAAGATTGAGAATCCCCAAAAGAGAAAAAAGAGAATATATAACCAATTGTAATATAATGAGATAACGACTAATGAGCGATTATTTATTGAGAAATAACCAAAAAATCGCAGGGTTGGCATGAAAATTGCAGCATTTATACAGTCGGAGGAAATGGAGTGAAACCGATAATCCTAACAATATTGCTGTTCGTGCTATCCGCCGGGACAGGATGGGCGGGACCAAAGCTTGGGGTCAGCGAAGATAACTGGGAGTTCGGAGACATCCCCAATGCGGGAACTGTGAGCCATACCTTCAAACTGACTAACGGCGGGGACGCTCTGCTAAAAATCATCAGCGTCTCGGCGAGCTGCGGATGCACGACCACGAAAGTCGAAAACCAGGAATTAAAGCCCGGAGAAAGCACGGGGATCACCACGACCTTCAGCGGCGCGGCCTTTTCTTCGGGAGGCCGTTACGTGAAACAGGTCACCGTGGTCACGAACGACAGTAGCTCCCAAACCAAGCTCCTGACCATCGCCGCCACGGTTTGCGCCACGGAGTACCCCTGGGGAGGGGTCACGCCGAGGGTCATCGAACTCCGGAAAGAGCCGGGCAAAGGGAAGGACTCGTGGAAGGACGTGGAAATCCAGAACCAGACGGCGTTGAGCCAAAAGGTCACGGTGCTGGAAAAGGTCGGGCTGGTGACGGATGCGAAGGCCCCGGGAAAGACGATTCGCTCGGGAGGCAAGGGCAGGGTGCGGGTGAAAGTAGGGGCCCTGCAAGACCCGCTCCCCCCTTCCTCGCTGACCCTGCGGCTGGACAGCCAGGAGGGCGAGCGAAGGGTCTCCATTCCGGTGACCCAGGAAGCGAGCCCCGATTCAGGCGGGGGAACGGAACGTCCTAAAATACTGAATTAGGCACGAAATGGGAAGAGACCAAACGGAAAGGAGGAAGCTTATGAAAGCCGGAAAGGCAGGATTCACCTTGATCGAACTGATGGTGGTGATCGTCATCTTCGCCATCCTCATGGGCCTGGCCGTTTACGGCATGTGGGGCATGCGGTCCAACTTGAGCTACAGGCAGGGAACCGACATGGCGGTGGGTGTCCTGAAAACAGCAAGGGCGAAGGCGATCCGCGGGGAGACGCGGGCTGAGGTCATCTTCCAGAGAAACGCTCCCCCCAACAACCCCTCGAGCTACACCATCCAGTGGTGGGATGTTGTCAACAGACCTCCTCACTGGGTCATCGAAGGAACGGGGACGTTCCCGACGGATGTGGAGTATGTGCCCGTCGGAGCCGGCCAGGACATCTTTGAGTTCCTGGCGGACGGCTCGGCCAGTATCATTCCGAACCCAGGCAATGCTCACATCCAAACTCTTCCCTCTGCCAGACGGCCGTATAACCAGGCGATCCAGGTCCTGCAATCGACCGGCCTGGCCAGGATCATACCATAAGAGAGGAGGCGCCATGAAGCAAAACGAACAAGGGATGACCCTTCTGGAAACGATGGTGGCGATCACCATCTTAGCGATCGCAATCCTGCACATGGCCTTAGTGCCGTTGCTGTCACTGGGGATGATCCGGACATCCCAAACGATGACCCGGATCACAGGGGCAGGGAAAGACAAGTTGGAGCAGATCAACAACGTCCTGGCTCGCTCCAACTCCAAGACAGGCTACGTGCGCTACGACAGCCTGATCACGACCAATGCCGGGATGGGGAACGACGCCTACACCACTCAGGACGGAACCGTGGGCCGTTTCTGGCAAATCACTGCCCACAGAAACTGGCCGGTTGACTCTGGATACATCACGGTCACGCTGCAATGCAGCACGCTCTACCAGGGAAAATATCTAAAAAACACCTTCACGACGATGTATGCCCGGCGCGACACCATCCCGAGCTACAAATAGGGAAGAAGGAGATGGAGACCATGAGCAAACAACGCGGCATGAGCCTGATCGAGGTCTTGGTGTCGATGGTGATCCTGGCCATCATCATGGTGGGGGTGACGCAGTTCATCGCGAACCAGACCCAGACGGTGAGGCAACAGGAGATGCTGGCCGCCCTGCAGCAGAACGTGAGGACCTCCATGGACGTTATGGTGAGGGACCTGCGCAGTGCGGAATACGACACCATCAACACCGAGAATACTTCGCCGTTCCGGACCTTCGGGGTCGCGGACAGCAACACGATCGTGTTTTACACCGACCTCAACGGCAACGGGGCCATCAACATCAATCCTGGCTCGCAGATTGATAACGAGCTTAAAGGGTTCCAAAAACTTTCAGCGGACGGCGACGACCTTTACATCATTCAACGGTGGAACCCGCTGACCAGGGAATTGATGGCCAAAAACATCCGAGACTTAGAGTTCACCTACTTCAACAGCGGTGACTCGGTTATGCCGGCCCCCGTCGCGAATTTGGGACGGATCTTCGCGGTCCGGATCAGGATCGTCGGGGAAGCGCCACGAAACTGGAGCAGGCAAGCAGCCTTCAAGCCGGTCCGGGAGCTGACGGCAAAGATTCAGATTCGGTCGCGACAGGGCACATAGAAGGGAGGAGGAAACGTGAGACAAAACAGATTACGGAACGAGCGGGGGGTGGCCTTGATCCTGGCCCTGGGGCTTTTGATCATCATCGCCTCTGTGGCGCTGATCGTGGCGACGTCCGCGATCATTGAGCGCGGGCTGACCGCCACCGAGCGGCAGCAGAAAATGGCCTTCGATGCTATGGAGCAGACCATGCAGCGAGCCATCTCCCAATTCGACCCTAAAAACGATATGAAGGGCTTCCGGGGATATCGCGGATTGATAGAAACCCAACCTTACGGCGGGGGAACATTGGTGGGATGGATGGGTGTTCACGATGACTCCATCCCGATGGTGGGGTTGCCTGATACCCTTTTCAACAACCCCCACATCATCCATCCCCTGGATTTCCCGCTGGGGATGCACCTGGAGGGGGAGGCCATCTACATCCGGTACAGCAATATGCACGCCACGGCGCGGATTTACCGGGCCGGCGGCGCCACATGGTTGGCCCAGAAGGAGGCCGCGACCACTGTAGACGTGGGGCCTTACGGCTGGCAGCCTTAAAAGATTTAAAACTCTCGAGTTCAATAAATCCATCGGATTTTAAACGCATGTCCTTGAAAGGAGGAAGAACCATGAGCAGGAGATTTTTGGCGGGGGGCATCCTGGCGACCCTGGTCCTGGCCGGCGGACTGGCCTGGGGGGCCTGCTGGGACGACCAGAGCTTTTTCACGGTGAACGTGCGGCCGAGGGCGATGATCGTGTTGGACCGGTCGGGGAGCATGGACTGGTGCTTCAACGGGAGCACGAGCTGCGATTGGGCCGACTCGGCCACAGGAGGCAACGACCATAGGTTGCACTCCGCGGTAAGGGCGCTCAAGGGAGTGCTGGATGCGGACAGCAACGGGGTGGTCAATGCCGCGGACGAGTTGGCCTTGGGGGTGGACCTGGGATATTCGGAATACTATAACGCTACCCCAGCCGTGCCCTACTCAGGCGATGTCATGGGCACACCCTATGCGACGATATGGGGTCACATCAACCGCAACGCGGCCACCAACGGCACCCCGTGCGCCCTGACGGGATGGAACGCGTACCAGTACGTGCGCAACCGGAGGAGCCTGGATCTCTTGGCGGAATGCAGACCCTACTTCGTCATCATGATAACGGACGGGGGGTCGAACACAGACGGCTGCTGGGACCCCACCCAAGGCGACGACTCGCGGCTCTCCGGGCGGTACATGGAGAAGAACGAATCTTGGACAGCGCGGAACGATCGGTACCCCAGCGGATTACGATTGGGAATCCCATTCTACTGGGTGGGGATGGGCTCCACAATGCCGCTGACGCTGAGGAACACCTTGAACTGGGCGGCCTTCCTGGGGGGAACGGACGACCCCACCACGGCGAACGTCGGAGACACGTCCAGGTGCTGGAAGACGACGCTCGGGGCCTTCCCGGACTGCGACATCAATCCAGCGAACCGGGGACCTGAGCCCGGAGGCCAAAACCTGAGCGGTTACGCCTTTATCGGAAACGATGGGGCCAGGCTGGGGAACGCCCTGAAGACCATCTTCAGGCAGATCCAGCAGAGCGGGGGGCAGACCTTCGCGATGTCCACCCTGCCGGCGAACTTCTCCAAGGGGGCGATGTACTACTGGTCGAGCTTCGAGCCCAAGGTCGCTCCTCGCTGGGTCGGACACATCGCCGCCCTGAAGTTCTATCCGAACGGAAAGCCGCCGTTCGATACGATGCCGGGACCTCACCAGGGATTTCTGGATTCGACCCGGCTGGTCTGGGACGCCGGGAACATCCTGCGGAGACGGGCGATCGACACCGACCCCCTGACCATCTACACCTGGACGGGGGTGGAGCGGCGCACAAGGCTGAACGACTTCGCGCGGGTCCTCCCGGAGACCCTGGGCTTCGCGGCCGGAGACACCTCCAACCGGAACAAGACGGTGCGGTTCGTGTACGGGGACAGCGTCTCGGGGGGACACACCTGGGGATGGCTGAACGATCCGTTCCACGGGTACACCGTGGAGGTCAAGGAGCCGAGCTGGATCTACCTGCCGAGAAGCGCCTCATACAGCATCTTCGATTCGGTGTACCAATTCAGGCCGCCCAGGCTCTATGCCCTGGTGAACGACGGGAAGCTCCACTGCTTCGCGGCGGATACGCTGGATTCCCTGAGCGGAGGCGGACGGGAGCTCTGGTCCTACGTTCCGAGACACATGCTCACCCGTCTCTCGGCGATGCGGGTTGGGCACAATTACACCTTGGACGGTCCGATGATCGTTCGGCACATCTACGCCTTAGCGGAATCCACGACCACCACCCCGGACTGGAAGAACTGGAGGACATGCCTGTTCGCGGGGGAGCGGAACGGGGGGAGATACTACTTCGCGCTGGACGTGACCGACCCGAGTGGGCTAACTGACCCCTTAAGGGTTAAACGCCCCTATCCCTGGCCGATGTGGGAGGTCGGGCCGACCACGGCAGATCTTGCGGACATGGGCTACACCTGGTCCACGCCCTCGATCTGGATGATGCGCATCAATAGTGCTGTCCCGCACCGGCCGCGCCATCCCTGGGTCGCCGTGGTGGGAGGAGGCTTCGACTGCGCGGACCTGAGCAAGGGAAGGTTCATCGCGGTGCTGGACGCGTTCAGCGGAGAGGTCATCCAAAGGCTGAACTTGGGAGCCGGCGCCGGGCCGGTGGCCGGGCCGGTCACCCTGGCGGATTTCGACAAGAACGGGACGGTGGACCACATGTACGCCGGGGATCTGAACGGGAACGTCTGGCGGTTCGACGTCTCGGATTCGGTCCCGGCGAACTGGCATCTGTCCCCCGCCCAACCCTTCTTCACCGACCCGAACAATCGTCCGATCTACGGGGGGATTGCTTTGGGAAGCTCCACCCTGGACACGGCCTGGATCTATTTCGGAACCGGGGACCGGGACAACCCCTATTCGCAGCCGAACAACCGGTTCTACGGGTTCCGGGATAACATGACTGGCACCGCCGTTTCGATATTTGATCTGGATGACGTGACCAACGCCGCTTGCAGTCCCTCAGGGAAATTGGGCTGGTATAAGAGGATCCCCAGCGACACCTCGGCGATCTTCTCGATGCCGGTCACGGCCAGGCTCTCCGATTCCACGTTCGTGCTGGGATGGAAAGCGCCCGGCAGCGGTGGGGGCAACAACTGCAGCGCGGGAGCGGCAGGAGTCACTTACCTGTACAGCTTCAACAAAACCTGCGGTTATAGCGGAATCAATCCCTACCGGCGACAAGTCGCGGTCGGGATGTCGCCGGGACAGATGCCTCACGGGATCGGTCCCGGAGGCAAGCACCAGGGGGTCGCCATCCGACAGATGTTCCACTTGGAGACCTACCTGACCGGGAAGATCGTCAAGTCCTGGAGAGAGATCTACTAATGCCAGGGCGATACCTCCCGAGGTTGCTGGTCATGACCACAGCCGTCCTGGGATTGGCCCTGGGCGGATGCAGACCGAAAACCAGCGGACAAAGCGGGGCGGCCTCCGGCGGCCGCCCCGTCATCCAGCAGGTTAGACTTTCCCCAAGCCAACCCCGGCTCGGGGATCGGATCGTTGCCGAGGCCGAAGCCGTAACGGGAAACAGGGAGGTGTTCAGCCTGGGATACCGCTGGACGCGGAACGGCATTGCCATCGACAATGCTTCGGAGAGAGAGTTGAACACCAAGACCTTCAAGAAAGGAGATCGCATCGGGCTGACCGTTACGCCCAAGGACGCCCAGGGCGAGGGCAAACCTTTTACGATTCCGGAAGTCAGCTTGGGAAACTGTCTGCCGAGAGTCCTGCAAGTTACCATGAATCCGACTCCGCCAATGGGGGGGGGTAACCTCACGGTCGTCGCTCAAGGAGAGGATCTGGACGGGGACGCGGTCAGCTTTAGATATCAGTGGCTGCGGAACGGGCAGCCGATCCCGGAAGCAAAGGGCGCAACGCTCGCGGGAAATCTCCTGAAACGGGGGGACGCCATCGAGGCCAAGATCATCCCCTGGGACGGCTCGGAAGCCGGCAGCGAAAGGACCCTCGGCCCGGTCAAAGTCCGGGGCCGGCCCCCGGTCATCACCTCGGAACCTCCGGCGGACGGATTTGCCGGGGGCGCTTTCTCCTACCGGGTGACGGCCTCGGAGCCGGACGGGGAGAGGGTGGCCTTCAGCTTGACCCAGGGGCCTTCGGGCATGACCATCAACCCCGGAGACGGACTCCTCCGGTGGGCCCTTCCCGCGGACCGGGGTAAAACCTACGCGGTCACCGTGAGGGTCACCGACGAAGAGGGGGCCTGGGAGGAACAGAGCTTCACCATCCGGTATTAACCTGAGAGGATCATGACGCGCTGAGAGGAGGAAGATGTCCTCTCAGCGCGTTCGGCTTTCGGAACATTTAAACCAAGGAGCATAGGAGGATTGGGCAGCGTTCGAGGTTCTTCGAAAAGGCGGCTCTCCCTGATCCCCTTGGGATGGTTGATCTTGTTTGCCGCAGGGATCGCCCAGGGAGGACCGAGAATCGCGGTCAGCGATTCGGTATGGGATTTCGGGGAGGTTACGGCCACGTTCCGGGTGGGCCACGTGTTCAGGATTAAAAACGTCGGGGACGACCCCCTCCTCATCCAGAGAGTCGAGTCCAGCTGCGGATGCGCTGTGGCGTCCTTAGCGGACAGCGCCATCGAACCCGGGGGCGAGGCACCTCTCCGGGTGACCCTCAATGCGGAAAACCTTGCTCCGGGAACCCTTGCGGAAAAGACCGTGACCCTGACCTGCAACGATCCCCAGGGGCCGATCAGAGCGCTCACCCTTCGGGCTAGGCTTTCCTTTCAAGGCGTGAGCGGCATCGCCATGGAGCCGAGGTGGATTAGGCTGAAGGCGGGGGAGAGGAGCCGGAGAACCTGGGAGAGGTTGGTCGTTACGAACCAGAACATGGGTCCCTTCGAGGTCAAGGTCTTGGAAGCCTACGGGGCGGTGAAGGAGGCCAGGGTGACCCGGCACCGGGTTCCCCGACGTGGACGGACCGTGGTGAGGGTTTTGGTTGACCGTATGAGGCTCAAATCGGAGCCCCTGGAAGGGAGCTCGGTGACCCTGGCGTTTCGAGGAGACAGATGGGAGGAGCGGGTGACGTTACCTGTTGAAGCGGCCGGGGACACCAGCGCTGCGCAGACCGGGACGGGAGAAAGCAGGAAGTAGAGGCTCGTCAGGCGCTTGAGCGGGGCTATAGGCGCACTTTTCGGATAAGGGGAGATCGAGGGAATGGATCGGCTTGTCATCTCGGCCCTTAGGCCAGCCGGTTCAAGTGGTTGTGATTAAAGACCTCTTTCTATAGCTAACCATATACAACGGGCAGTAAATTCCTGTAACGAGGTGTGGGGAGGGCGTGAAATGGGCGTGAATACGGCGTGAAGTGGGCGGAAACCCCTCCCTGATTGCGGAGCTTTTACCGCCCTCCCTCTCGGAAATGGGAGATGAGACGTTTGCGGTAACCTATCGTTGTCGTACCTCTTTAGGTGCGGAAGTTAAAATATTTGTCTGAACCTGAGCCACACTCAGAACCCGAAAAATTAAAATATAAAATCAGGAGGCCCCTTAAAAGGGGCCTCCTGGGTGCATGACAGAAACTAGAAGATTATCTTATCGTGCCGGAGTCCACTTTCGTAGCCGACTGATGCAACCCCTGCCAATGCGCTGTTACCGAAGCAGGCCCCGTATACCCTGTTGAAAGGGTATCCGCGCCAAGGAAGAAGAGTTGGTTGGACGGGAGGCAACCGACTACCCCGATAGTATCCAGAGAAGGAGAGGTATATCCTTCCGGAGCAATAGTATAGGTGTAGGTTCCGGGAAGTCCTATGCCTCGATCATCTTGCACCGTGAGGGTGAAATTCACGCCCCGAGGCCCGTTAACTTTGTCAATCACCCAGTTGGTTGGAGACAAGGAAAACACCGATACGTTCCCGTACAGTGTTAACCGCATAGTTTTGTTGATGGGGTTTCCTAAACTGTCCCTCGTTTGGGCTGTAACCGTCGCAAAGGTACTGTCATTGGGAGCAGCTGTACGGAAGGTGTTGTGACAGTAGCCTGTCTCGTCTGTTTCTGCGTTGCCCGGGTAGATCATGCACTGATTGGTCCAAAACCAGACCGAGGTTGTGGGAACTGGATTGCCCCACTGGTCCGCAACGTAGACCCCGATTCCGGTCTCATCTCCCAAGTATCCTGTCCGCCCGGGGAGGATGCAAGAGCCTTCCGTGAAAATGGAGACATGGGCGGGGTCCGGGGGACCGCTGCGAATGGTGATGATGGTGGGATAGGTGCTGATTGTAGTCCCGTAGACGGTGGCTTTAAACTTTACAGTTCCAGACTTGGTTCCCGAGTTAAGCGTCGTGGCTAAGGAGCCGTTGGAGTCGGTCATGCCGCTGGAAGGGGCGAAGAATTCTCCCCCGCCCGGAGACTGGACGAAAGTGAAATCTACACGGGTGGGCTTCTTGATAGGAGTGCCGTTTCGGTTGTAGACCGTGACCTTGATGTCCGACTTCTCGGTCCCGCCTCCGCCGCGAACAAACAAGAAGTAGGGGTTGACGGATTCAATATAAATGGCGGCCGGGATCGTGTCCTCGGGTGTGCCTCCTCCGATGGTGATCGTTGCCAGGGCACTCAGATTGAGTTTGTTTTCACTCACCGTGATAGTGTCAAAACCCGTCGCGTTGCCAGCACGGTAGGCTGTTCTAGCCCGACCCGAGTCATCGGTGACATTGGTGGGCGGATATACTTGGGATCCATGGGTCGGGGTCACGGAGAAGGCCAAGGTATCCCCTTTAACGGGTGCCCCGCCACTCCTGAGAGTTGCCCGCACCACCGTGACTCCGCCTGGAGGAACGGACTGGCCGAGCGAGTCGATCGCGAGGGAATAAGAGGTATAGTTAATCTGAACTCGGGCCGTGAGACTACCCACGGTGGCAGTGATAGTGTCTATTCCAGATCGCGAGCTGCGCACACTAGTCACCGTTTGACCGGCCGCGTCGGTTAGTCCTGAATCCGGATTGATGGTAACCCCTGTACCGAGCTTAGATGAAAAATGGACCGTGATCTTTTCCACACCTTTACCCGCAGAATCCGTTGCGGTCGCCCGAAGCGTGGCATAGTCAACATTGTTGGGTTGAATCTGCGTGCGATTCGTGGTGAGAGTGATGATTCGCACCGTCCCCGTTCCCCCCCCTCCCCCTCCGCCCCCGGAGGGGCCGGTCGTGCTCTTTTTGGAGCAACTGAGTGCGAAAGGTAGAAGCACGAGAGAAACTAAAGCTGTTTTCCACGCCGGCTTGGTCATGACCCTATCTCCTTACTTTTTCATTTCAAACGAGCAATCACTTTGAGACCGTCCCGGGGTCAGGCAGAGAAAGGAAGTCGTTCAGTTGTAGGAAAAAGCAATGGAATCCGAGAAGGTCTTGCCATTGCCGTAGGCGTCCTCCCCGTAAAAGATAACTTTAGATGTACAACCGATTAAACCTTGGGAGCCCTTCTTGACGGTCTTGGAGTACTTGATTTCAAGGGACGAGCCCGTTAACCCTCCGGTGGTGTCTTGCTTGACATGAGCGTTGATGAAGAAGGACAGCTTGGCCGGGGCGTAGCGTGTGACCAAGGCGGAATCCCGGTAGACCGACTCCTGCATTGAAGTAATGACCGCATCCACTCCGTTGCGGTTGACGAAAGTCACCAGCAAGCTGGAGTCGGTGGTGGTATCGCTAATGGCGACGGAGAGAGGATTGACATTCACCACGTCGATCTCTGGAGCCGGATGGAATTTGCCGCAGGCTCCTAAACCAACCCCTAGGGCCAACGCCAAAAGCCCGCACACGATTGTCAACGACCTTGGGTTCATTTTTACCTCCCTTTTCGGTTTTTGCACTTTTAGTATTAATGTTTTGGCCTAATTCAGGCTCCCCATGATTCCCCATTGCCGACTATATAATATAACATTTTATAAATTTAATGTCAAGAGGAAAAAGGGATAATTTAAAAATATTTTTATTTCCCCCTTGACAGAGCAAACAAAAAATACTATAATATATGCGTTGCTCAATAACGGTAACTATCTATAAATACATCTTAAATATGCGTACCTTATCTCTTCATTCTATAATCTGAGGAGTAGAATATGCCTCTTTCACCTAAAGATATCGATGCGGTTAAATTATATACCGTTCTTGAGTGTGCTCAAATTTTTGCCGTTACAGAGCAAACGGTAAGAAAATTACTTCGCGAGAAGCGACTGGTTGGAAAAAAAATTGGACGACGGTGGCACATACGGGGAAGCGAGTTAAGGCGGCTTATTGGAGAATAAAAGGATCGCTTCTTTCCAAGCGAGTACCCTCTTGCGGTATTGTTTCCAGAATTGCACTTGACATTTTTGGGTAAAAGATGATAAAATTTCATATCTTTAAGTCTTGTTAATTAACGCTACCTTGACGAGGAGATAGGATATGTTTTTGAAGAAACCACAAATCGGCGTAGGTCTGGATATCGGGTCGAGCCTTATAAAGGTCGTTGAAATTTCTGGAAGCGGAAAAACAGTAACCTTAACAAACTACGGCATCGCAACCCTTCTACCGGAGGCTATTGTAGAGGGGGAGATAATGGACCGAGATGTGGTAATCGACACGATCCGCACTCTCTTTGACACTAAAAATATCAAGAAACGTGAGGTGGCTTCGGCGGTTTCGGGCCGGGGAGTGATCGTCAAAAAGATCCTCATGGAGCGTATGAAGGAGAGCGAGGCCCGCGAAAGAATTCAGTGGGAAGCGGAGCAACATATACCATTCGATATCAACGACGTCACCTTGGATTTTAAAATCCTGAATCCTGAAGCAAACGCCGAACAGATGGAAGTCCTCCTGGTGGCCGTCAAGAACGAGACGGTTAATTCCTATTTGGGCCTCATCACCAGCGCCGGCCTTTCCCCATCGCTCATCGATATCGGCTTTTTCGCCCTTCAGAATGCTTTTGAATGGAACTATACCTCTCCACCGGGAGAGGTCGTTGCCTTGATTAATATCGGAGCCGATGTTACGAGCATTAACGTTATCAAGGATCACTCCCCGTTTTTTACCCGAGACCTCCCCACGGCAGGTAATCAATGCCTTCAGCTCATGCAAAAGAACCTGGGTCTTTCATCGGAACAGGCCGGAGCACTGCTTAAGGGAGAGACTTTGGAAGGCCTTTCCTTGGAAGCATCGAGGCCCGTTTTCGAGAGTTTTGCCAGTGAATTTGCCTCAGGGCTGGAACGAACATTCTCCTTTCTAAGTGCTGCAGGTGAGGCTATTAAAGTTGGGCAGTTGTACTTAGCCGGGGGCAATGCAAACATCCCCGGGCTGGTTGAGTTTCTGCAACAGCGCTTCACCATCCCGACGTCCATACTGAATCCGCTTCAGCGTGTAACTTATGACTCTCGGCTATTCTCCGGAACCTCAACAGCAAGAGTCGCTCCTATTCTCTCAGCAGCCGTAGGATTAGCGTTACGTGAAGTCCTTTAGTGCAATAAGAGTCCTTCTCTAAGGAAATTTAAAGTAAAGTTAACCGTTCACAGAGGAGTAGCACGATGATTGATATTAACTTGATGAGACGCGAGAAAGGCAGGCGGGAAACGGCCCCACGCAGGGCTCGTCGACCTGGTGTCAGCATCAAAGTGCCGTTTAACGTAGCAACCCTGTTCATCGTCGTGATCGTTTTGCTCCTCGTCGTAGTCCTGGGGGGGATCTACTTAAGCCAGTCCAGCACGATCCAGGGCCTGAACCGCTCCATCCGCACTGCTGAAGCAGAGCGTGCCCGACTTCAGGATAAAATTAATCTGATCGAAGATCTAAAACAACGTGAGGCTCGTCTCAAAGTCAAATTCGGAGTGATTGCAAACCTGGACAGAAACCGTTTTTCTGAGGCGCGCCTGTTGGAAGAAATCTCAAAGAGCCTGCCGGAGTACTGCTGGATAACCTCCCTTTCAGAAAATCCCGGTACGGTTTCGCTGGAAGGGTCGGCCTTTTCCAACATGACGGTGGCCGAATTCATGGACCGGCTTTCCTCTTCTGCAATGTTCCAGAACGTTGAACTTTCGGGGACAGAACGCCAAGCTACTGAAGGAAAGCAGACCATTAAATTTGTACTTTCAGCCAATACGGTTGCAGCCTCTACCTCTACGGCGGAGACATCGCCGACCGGCCTTGGAGCTCCAGCGAAAGGAGGGAAATAAGATGGCGGTCAGCCTACGCGATCGAAAAACGCAAATCCTGATCGTAGTCGTACTTTTGGCGATCCTCATTGTGTATCTATTTTATTCCCAAATCTATAAACCCAATGTCAAAAAGATAGAAACTCTTCAAGCGAGAAAGTCCAAAATTGAGGCCGAGCTTCAGCAAGCCAGAGAAGCGGTAAGCCGGCTTCCTGAGATCCAACGCCAGTACATCATTCTGATGCGAAAATGGGAGCAAGCCCAGCAACTTTTGCCTTCGGCCAAAGAAATCTCCACGCTCCTAAAAAGTATCCAAAATGTGGGTTACGAAGCCGGCATACGTTTCAATGCATTCAAACCTACGACTGCTGCGGGAGACTCTTTGTACTCGCAAATTCCCGTTTCCATGACCGTCACGGGAAACTACCATCAGCTGGCTTGGTTCCTAGCGAATATAGGGAATCTCCCACGGATCGTTACGTCGTCCAATGTTAAAGTGATCCCCAACAGCGATGCTAAAGAAAGGTCGCGCGATCGGACTATCAAAACAGAACTTACTACTACAACTTACATCTACATCGGACCGGCTCCTACCGGCCAGATAGACGTTTCCGCCTGGCAAATCTCTCCTCCGATTACTGAAGCTGAGACCCGCTTGGAACGAGAGACCTATTCATACAACCCAATGAACCGTCGCGATCCTTTTGTTCCTCTGGTGACAAAGGAAGGGTATATGGCGACGGCAGGCGCACTGAACACCGAAGATCTCGCCCTGATTGGGACGATGTGGGGGTCTTCCGGACGGGTCGCATTAGTTAAGGACAGCGGGGAGAAGGGTTATGTGCTCAAACCCGGAGACCGCGTTGCTGGAGGAAAAGTCTTAGAGGTTAAAGAAGACGCGGTTGTTTTCGAGATTAATGCCTACGGCACCATTTCTCGGATGACATTACGACTGGTTCAACAATCTCCCAGTTACACTGGGCCTTTGGGCGGAATCCCCGGAACAAGTTCTCCCTCATGGACACCTCCTCCAACCTTCTCTCCACCTCCTGCGGGTTCAGGTACGCAGAGCGGAGGTGTCAATTGAGATTCTTGAGCGTTATCCGAAATGAACGCGGTATCACCGCTAACCATGAACACGTGAAGCACCGCGGAGTGCTTCTATCGTCCAGGCAAAAGGAGGATGCTATGAGACGTAAAGTTGCAAGCGGGTGGGTTGCGCTGTTGTGCGCATTCACAGCCTCCACCGTCGGAGCTCTACAGCTGAACGATATCTTGGTTCGATCGGGAGCTGAAGGCACGGAGGTGGTCCTGCAATCGGATGGGCCTTTGACAATCCAGCCCATCGTTCTTACCCACCCAATGCGGTTGGTCTTGGATTGTCGTGACACCCGCCTTGCTGAGGAACTTCGGTCTCTGATTCCCTTAATGGTCAACCGAGGAGGGATCGAATCCATCACGGCAAGCCAATTCACCGAACAAAATCACTCCTTGAGAGTAGTTGTGGAACTTAAGGAACAATCTCCCTATTCTTTGGTTCAGACTGATAAAGGGACTGTTCTGCGCCTTCTGAACCACGGCGCCTCTTTCGAGTCGTGGCAGGCAATTCGGGGAAGCGGCCTTTCGGGAAAATTCGCTCAACTGGACATCCAGTCATCGGGGCAACCGAAGGATGAGCCTGTCGTGTCGCTGGAATCCGCAGCAAGCCCACTCGGCGGGGGTGCTGGAGAGTACGGAGGCAGGGCCGTTTCCCTCGATTTTGAGAATGCCGATATTTTGACTGTCCTCCGTGGCCTTGCCGAATACAGCGGCAGAGACATTGTGGTCGGAAGTGAAGTTAAAGGAAACGTCACTGTCCGACTCCACAACGTGCCCTGGAGAAGGGCTTTGGATCAGATCCTAAAGGCAGCTGGGCTTGGGGCAACCGAAGAAGGCGGTGTCATTCGCGTTTCCTCCCTTGGCAATCTGAAGTCGGAACAAGATGCGCGAGAACAGGGTGAGCCACGAGTAACCAAAGTTTACAAACTGGAATACGCCGTGGCCAGCGAATTGAAAACTCCAATTCAGAATACCCTTTCCCCTCGCGGCAAGATGGACTCAGATCCGCGGAGCAATACCATCGTCGTTACCGAAATCACTTCCAACCAAGGAAAGATCGCCGAGCTCGTTCGGCTTTTAGACTCCGCCACGCCGCAGGTTGAGGTCGCGGCCAAGATCATGGAGGTGAACGTGGATGCGGCCAGAGCCCTCGGCATCCAGTGGACCTTGAGCGGAATTCAAAGCTGGCAGAACAATTATAACCTTGGCCTTAGTGTAACAGCCCCCACCAGCGAAGCCCAGAGCGGAAGATTGACCCTTGGAACCGTCCGTTCCTTTGCTCAACTGACCGCCACGCTGGACGCTTTGGAGCGAGAAAGCAAGGCGAGCACGATATCAAGCCCGCGGATATCGGCCACGAACAATAAACAAGCCGTCATGTTTGGCGGGAAGAAAGTTCCGATCGTGACTCGGGATGTTTCAGGGAACCTGGTGGCGCAATACATCGATGCCGGGGTCAAACTCACAGTCACTCCCAACATCAACTCGCTCGAAGATGTTACCATCACCATGGTCGTAGACGTCAGCGAGCCCGACCTTTCCTCCCTGGTTTTAGGGCTGCCGGTGATCACAACAACTACGGCAGATTCGCGCATGGTGTTGAAGGACGGTGAAACCGTTGTCTGTGGGGGGTTGAAGAAAACGACTATGAAGAAATCGGAGAGAGGAGTCCCGATCCTGATGAAGATCCCCATTCTCGGCTACCTGTTCAAGAGCTCTACGGTTAGCAAGGAAGATCGTGAGATCCTGATCTTCATCACGCCTCACATCATCCGCCCGAGTTGATAACGGATGGATCTCCATCCTTAAAGTAGTACACTCTCAGGGCCGCCAAAGCATACCCCAAGCTTTGGCGGCTCAGCTTTGAGGGATTTAAAATACTTTTTCAAATGGAGTGTGGAACGTGAAAGTAGCGATTTACCCGGGAACATTTGACCCTATCACCTACGGACATTTGAATGTAATCCGACGGAGCGCCGGCTTGTTTGATCGTTTGATCGTAGCGGTCGCGCGAAATCAGAAGAAACAGCCATGCTTCTCAATTCGAGAGAGGATCGAGATGATCCGCGAGGTCGTCAGTTCCTATCGAAACATTGAGGTGGATTCCTTGAATGGATTGCTTGTGGATTATGCGAAGAAACGCAAGGCAACCGTCATCGTACGAGGACTTCGAGCCGTTTCGGATTTTGAATATGAATTTCAAATGACCCTGATGAACCGCAAGCTTAACCCCAATGTAGAAACGGTATTTATGATGCCTAATGAGAGTTATACCTATCTTAACTCCGGCGTCGTCAAAGAAATAGCCATGCAAAGGGGTGACGTCAGCCGATTTGTACCGGAGTCCATTGCAAGGAGGTTGTACAAGCGATTTGGGGTAGTTCCCCATCCCAAGAAGAAAGGGCCCGGACGCCTTCGTGTTCGTTGATCAAGCAGACATCCTCGTCATCGCCGGGTCCGGGGGGAAGGGGTGCATCAGCTTTCGGAGGGAGAAGTTTATTCCCAAAGGGGGACCGGACGGCGGGGATGGCGGACGCGGGGGGGATGTCTTTTTCCAAGCGGAACATAATCTGGCGACCCTCATGGATCTAAAACACCCCAGGGAGTACCGGGCGGAAAATGGCGGGGACGGACAGGGAAGCAACCGTAACGGGAAAAAGGGCAAGAGCCTCGTTGTAAACGTGCCGGTAGGGACGGTCCTTTTCAACCTGGAAACCAAAAGCCAAATTTGCGACCTGTCCTCCCCAGGGGCCCGAGTCCTGGTTGCTCAAGGAGGCCGGGGAGGACGGGGGAATGCGAGATTCGCGACCCCCACCCGACGGACGCCAAGGATCGCCGATAAAGGGGAGCTCGGGGTCCGTTGCAAGCTTCGTTTAGAACTCCGTCTGATTGCCGATGTGGGGATCATCGGGCTTCCGAACGGCGGCAAATCGACGCTTCTCAAGGCAGTCTCTTCGTCAAGGCCCAAAATCGCGTCTTATCCCTTTACTACGCTTTATCCCAACTTAGGCCTGCTCTATGATGATTCCCACGCCCGTGCCCTTATTTTGGCTGACCTGCCCGGCATTATCGAGGGCGCCCACCAGGGGAAGGGCCTGGGAGACCGTTTCCTCCGTCATATCGCCCGGACCCGCCTCCTGTTAGTGGTTTTGGATTCAACAAACCCTGATCCGGTCGGCGACTATCAGATCCTCCTCAAGGAGCTTGTCTTCTACGACCCGAAGCTTCGCGAGAAGCCCCGTCTTCTCGTCCTAAACAAGTCAGACCTCTTGAGAGGCAGAAGGCGAAAAATGAACTTCGAAGGGGAACCCGTCTCCTGGATTTCAGCTTTGACCGGAAAGGGCCTTGAGGAAATGGTCTCCCGATTATGGAGCCTGATAAACGGCATAGCCAGGGATTCAGATGGCCGAGAATGAAATCGCCGAGGCTTTAGAAAGCCTTCGCAGTAAAGACCTTATCCGGCGAATGGCCGGACTGGCCAAGATCGTTGAAGACGGCGGGAAGGAAAAACTGCCGATCCTAATCGAGGTCCTTCAGGATCAAAGTTGGCATCTCCGGGCAGAGGCCGCCAAAGCGATCGTCAAAGAAGGATCCCGGGCTGTCTCGCGCCTGCTCAAATTACTTGAAGGGGGCGTGTGGTACGTTCGGGCTATCTCGGCTCAGGTCCTGGGGGAGATTGGTGATGAGCGGGCGGTGTCGCCTTTGATGGGGCTTATCGAAGACGGCAACGACACGGTGCGGAGAAACACCAAGGAGGCCCTGAGAAGGATCTTTGAGGTGGGGGCCGTAGCTCGGTTGGCGGTCGCGCTTCGGGAATGTAGTCCCGGGGATAGGGAAACGGCTTTTAAGCTCCTGTCCGCCGTGGATCCGATCAAGACCGAGATGATCACCAACATCAAGGAGGAGGAGGCGATTCTCCTGGATGAGGAAGCGCCCCTGAAACCGGCTCCTTCCGAGGGAGATTCCACAGCCGAGGTCATGAGGAAGCTCCGGAAAGTTCTTCAAGAGTTGAGTTCCGGCAAGGAGGGGGGCGGGGTTGGACAATGACGAGGTAAAGGACTGGATTCGACTGCTGTTAGCTCCGGGAATCGGGGAGTGGCGGGCGAGAGTACTGGTCCAGAGATTGGGGTCGCCGAGGGCGGCCCTTATGGCTTCACGGAAAGAGGTCGAGCGGATCTCCGGAATGGGGCCGAAGACTGCGGAGGGGCTGGTTACCCGAGTTGATGAGAACGCTTTAAAGACACAGATGGAAAGGATCGAGCGGTTCAAGGTCTCAATCCTTTCGTTCCAAGAAAAAGGTTTCCCCAAGGCCCTCCTGGAAACCCAGGAGCCGCCGCCGGTGCTTTTCATGAGGGGAACAATCCTCCCGGATGACGAACTGGCCGTGGCCGTGATCGGTAGCCGTGGACCAACCGTTTACGGCAAGCAGGTCGCGGAGAGGTTCGGAGAGGGTCTGGCCCAAAAGGGAGTGACGGTTGTGAGCGGGATGGCCAGGGGGATCGACGCCTGCGCCCACCGGGGAGCCCTGAAGGCAGGGGGGAGGACGATCGCGGTCTTAGGGTGCGGAGTGGACAGGGTCTATCCGCCGGAGCACAAGAAACTGATGGAGGAGATCGTCGCCCAAGGGGCCGTCGTCTCCGAATTCCCCATGGGGGCGGAGCCGAAGGCAGGGCACTTCCCCACCCGGAACCGGATCATCGCGGGACTTTCCCGGGGGGTCCTGGTCGTGGAGGCCAGGGAGGACAGCGGGGTATTCAGCACCGTGAATTGGGCCCTGGAGCAGGGTAAAGACGTCTTTGCAGTGCCCGGACCCATTACATCGCCGGTTTCCAGGGGGCCGAACCGGCTGATCAAGCAGGGAGCCTGCCTCGTGGAGAGCGTGGAGGAAGTCTTAGAGGCGCTGAAAATTGCCCCCAGCGAGAACGGGAGGGTTAGGGCTCAGGAAGAGGCCCGGATGGACCTCACAGAGCCTGAAAAGAGGCTTGTAGGCCTGCTCACCGAGGCGCCACTGCATGTGGACCTGATTTCCGAGAAGAGCGGGATGGCGGTCAAGGAAGTCCTGGGCATCCTCTTGGGGCTTGAGATCAAGGGTATTGTAAACCAGCAGGCAGGTAAAGTATTTGCCATAGCGTAAGTTATGCGTATTCAGCAAAAGACAAGCACCCCGATGAAGGGGTGCTTTTTTGCTGGTTGGAATAATTGGGCGTTTAAGGCGTCATTCCCGCGAAGCCTTTCCCGAAAAGCTTTAAGCCGGGGGCGGGAATCCAGAGTTCAATAGCCCCGGCCTTTAGGCCGGGGAATTATGGATTTTCTTCCAATAGG
>CAYGWX010000011.1:0-4238 GCA_964353855.1 uncultured bacterium
TCCGGCATCTCCAACCCTCTCATAGGGGTGAGGTAGGCGTGAGATAGGGGGGAGGTAGGGGGTAAGCCCGGCATCTCGTTGCCCTATGAGCCTCCTGTCATCTCTTCCAGCATGGAATAGCTTGTTCTCTTTAACCATTTAAATTTTCCTATGTTACGCAATAAGCAGGTTCAAACAACTCGCCTGCCCCACCTCTCCTTCTTCCCCATAAACCATTGAATTTCAACGAGATCTCGCCTATTCCCCATGCACCATCCCCCATCCACTTCGTATAATTAGCGTGAAGTTAGCGTCAAATTAGTGTTAAATTAGAGTTAAATTAGTGTTAAATTAGAGAGAAATTAGTGTTAAATTAGACGGAACTTAGTGGGAACTTGGCGGGAAGCCTTCCTGCATCCTTTCTCCAGAGATGCGAAAGACGCCCTCCACCGAGGGCGTCTTTCCATGCTAACCTTATGTATTTCCAGCCCCTTACGTCGTCGCCTCCCTGAGTGCCGTTACGAATTTGTCCATTTCCTGCCTGGTCCGCTTCTCGGTTACGGCGATGAGCAGGTTGCCCTTGTATTCGGGATAGAAACCGCCCAGGTCAACCCCGGCGAAGAAGCCCTTGGGTAAAAGTTTCCGGGCAAGCTCTCCAGAAGGGATGGGGGTTTTCACCGCAAACTCCTTGAAGAACGGCGCTTTGAAAGCGGGCGCGAAGCCCTTGAGCTTGGCGATCTCATCATGCAGGTAATGCGCCTTCTGCAGGCAAAGCTCCCCCACCTGGCGGAACCCCTGCTTGCCCATCAGGGTGAGGTAGACCGTAGCCGCCAGGGCGCAGAGGCCCTCGTTGGTGCAGATGTTAGAAGTGGCTTTCTCCCTGCGGATGTGCTGCTCCCGGGTCTGGAGCGTTAAGACGAAGGCCCTCCGCCCCTCCTTGTCCGTGGTCACGCCCACGATGCGTCCGGGCATCAGCCGGACGAAGTCCTTCTTCGCGGCGAAAATCCCCAGGTAAGGTCCCCCGAAGCTCATCGGCAGGCCGAAGGGCTGGCCCTCGGCAACGGCCACATCGGCTCCGTACTCCGCCGGGCTTTTCAAGAGGCTCCAGGACATCGGATCGCAGGCCAGGATGAACAACGCTCCTCTGGCATGGGCGATCCTTCCGGCTTCCCCGGCCTCCTCGATACATCCGAAGAAATTGGGCTGAGACAAAACCACACACGCCGTCCTGTCCGAAACCATCTCCGAGAGGCGGTTAAGGTCCGTCAGCCCGTCCTTCAGGGGAATCGTTTTGACCTCAACATCCATCCCCTGGCAATAGGTCTCCACGACCTGTCTCCAATGGGGATGCACCGCCCCGGAGAGAATGAACTCCTTCCGCTTCGTCGCGGCATGGGCCAGAAGGGCCGCCTCGGCCAACGCCGACGCCCCGTCGTACATCGAGGCGTTGGCCGCGTCCATGCCGGTCAGCTCGCAGATCAGGGACTGGTACTCGTAGATGGCCTGGAGCGTGCCCTGGCTCACTTCGGCCTGATACGGGGTGTAGGCGGTGTAGAACTCCGAGCGGGAGATGACGTGGTCCACGGCGGAGGGGATATAGTGGTCATAGGAGCCCGCGCCCAGAAAGGATACCGTGTGGCAGGTGTCCTGATTGCTCTCCGCCAGCTCGTTCATGAGCTTGACCAGCTCCATCTCGGACAGGGCCGGGGGCAATGAGAGGGCCCGCTTGAGGCGCACGGCCTCCGGGATGTCCGCGAGAAGATCCTCCAGCGAGGAGACCCCGATGCTTTTCAGCATCGCCTCCCGGTCCTGCGGGGTGTTGGGAAGGTAGGGCACTAATGCCCTCCGCCCTGGGCGAGCTTCTCGTAGGCCGCGGCATCCAGGAGCCCGGAAAGCTCCGCGGCATTCGAGAACTTGAGCTTGACCATCCAGCCCTGCCCGTAGGGGTCCTTGTTCACCAGCTCCGGGCTTCCGGACAGCTGGGCGTTGGCCGCGGTGACCTCTCCCGAGAGGGGAGAAAAAAGGTCCGAGACGGCCTTCACGGCCTCGATGGTGCCGAAGGACTCCTCCGGCTTCAGGACCCGCCCGGCCTGGGGGAGCTCCAGGAAGACCACGTCGCCCAACTCGCCCTGGGCGTAGTCCGTGATGCCGAGGGTGGCGGTGTCTCCTTCGATGCGGATCCACTCATGCGTCTTGGTGTACTTCAACTCTGGGGGAAAGTTCATGGGGGTTCCTCGCTCTCCGAGAATATCAGTTAAAAGATCATGCTTTCCGGACCGTGCCTTGCTTGTAGAACGGCTTGGCGACCACCTGGCCGGGGACGCGCTTGCCGCGGACGTCCACCTCCAGCGGGGTCCCGATCTTGGAATGGGCCGTCCGGACGTAAGCCATGCCCACGGCCTTCTCCAGCATCGGGGACCAGAGCCCGCTCGTGACCTCGCCAGCCTCTCCCCCCCCGGCGTAGACCTTGTAATGCTGGCGGGGAAACGCCTTGCCTTCCAGTCCGAAACCCACAAGTTTGCGCGCGAGGCCCTCGGCCTTCTGTTTCACGAGGACCTCCTTGGCGATGAACTCCGGCTTGTCCAGCTTGGTCACCCACCCCAGCCCGGCCTCCAAGGGCGTGGTCGTCTGGTCGATATCGTTCCCGTAAAGGCAGTAGCCCATCTCCAGCCTCAGGGAATCGCGCGCGCCCAGCCCGACGGGCTTGAGCCCGAAGCCCCGGCCCTTGCCGAACAGGGCGTCCCAGGCCTTGGGGGCGTGCTGGCCGTCGAAATAGACCTCGAACCCGTCCTCCCCGGTGTATCCCGTGCGGGAGATGATCGCCGGAACCCCGGCGAAATGGCCCTCCCGGAACCAGTAATAGGGGATCTCGGCGAGCGGGATGTTCACCAGGCTCTGGACCAGGGGCTCGGCCTTCGGGCCCTGGATGGCCAGCTCAGCGATCCGGTCGCTCTGGTTTTCGATGACCACGTCCCCGGATGTGTTCTGGACGATCCAGGCGTAGTCCTTGTCCGCGTTGGAGGCGTTCACGACCAGGAGATAGCGGTCCGGGAAGCGGTAGACCAGGAGGTCGTCCACGATCCCGCCCTCGGGATAGCACATCGCCGTGTACATCACCTGGTTCTCGGCGAGCTTTCCCAGGTCGTTGGTGGCCAGCCGGTTCACGAACGTAAGGGCGCCCGGGCCCCGGATCTCGATCTCGCCCATGTGCGAGACGTCGAACACCCCGACCTCGCCCCGCACCTGCTTGTGCTCCTCCACGATGCCCGTGGGATATTGCACCGGCATCAGGAAACCCGCGAACTCCACCATCTTGGCCCCGGCCTCCACGTGCATCTCGTAAAAAGGCGTCCTCTTGGGCTCCGCCATCCCTTCCTCCTGCGTTCCCATTTTCAAAATGAAAGAATACTATACCATAAAAGGGAGCCGTGTCTCAAGTCCCTGACGGAATTCTCCCCGCTACTTTTACTTTCCCGGGTCGGTCTTCCTTCTCGGCACGTCCCGGCGGTCATCGTATTTGCGGCGGTCCGGAAACTCGCTCTCCACGAGCTTGCGGAACTCCTCCTCGGTCAGATCCTTGCGTCGGTCCCTGGCGCGGCGGTCTCCGCCCGCGCTCTTGCGGATGCGATACATCAGGCGCCTCCTTGTTGGGTTTGAAAAACGGGTGACTCGACAAAGGAAAAGATGATTCCGGCCAGGGCGACCCCCCCCAGAGTATCCGAGGCCCAGTGGTCGCCGAGGTAGATGCGGCTGTAGGCCATGAGCAGGACGTAAAGGATGAGGGCGAGGGGCACGCGCCAGGAGAGCCGGGACAGCCGGGCGCGCAGGAAACCTCCCAGCACGAACGCCAGAAACGCCGTGCGCCAGACGTGCCCGGAGGGGAAGCCGTAACGCGTCTTGACGCTCACCAGGGTCAGACCGAAAACGCTGCGGTGGAAGAGGATCTCCGGGGGCCTGGCCTCCAGGCGTTGCTTGAAGGCCAGCTCTACGGCGTTCCCGAAAACGAACAGGAAGAAAAGCATCAGGGCGGCGCGGGCCTGCCCGTGCTTCCAAAGCCACCAGCACATCGCGAGGATGGCCAGGGTGGTGAGCTCGATGCTCCCGAAGAGGGTGAGCAGGGAGAAAGCCCAGTCCAGGGCCTTGCTGGCCACCTGCTGGGAGGCGATCGTGATCTGCCGGTCCAGGCGCTTCAGCTTGTGTCCGGCCAGGAGAAGGCAGAGGGCCAGGTAGAGGATGAGGCAGACGATGAGCAGGACGAC
>CAYGWX010000011.1:4338-46409 GCA_964353855.1 uncultured bacterium
CCAGGAGAAGGCAGAGGGCCAGGTAGAGGATGAGGCAGACGATGAGCAGGACGACACGACCTTTGCCTCGGATCATTTTTGATTTTGGATTTAAGATTTTAGATTGCTTTTCAATGAAAAATGCTGATTGCTAATTATGTATTGGAGTTTTTTGTCCGTTCAGCTCTTTGCGGAGGAACTGCCCGGTGTAGGAGCCCCGGGTCCGGGCGACCTGTTCCGGCGTGCCCCAGGCCACAATCCGTCCGCCGTCCTCCCCGCCCTCGGGTCCGAGGTCGATGATCCAGTCCGCGGCCTTGATCACGTCCAAGTTGTGCTCGATGATCAGCACGGTGTTCCCCTTGTCCACCAGCCGGCTGAGCACGCCGAGGAGCATCTTTACGTCCTCGAAGTGCAGCCCGGTGGTGGGCTCGTCCAGGATGTAGAAGGTGTTGCCCGTGCCCACCCGGGAGAGTTCGGTGGCCAGCTTCACCCGCTGGGCCTCCCCGCCCGACAGGGTCGTGGCCGACTGGCCCAGGGTGATGTAGCCCAGGCCCACGTCGGAGAGGGTCTTGAGCTTGCGCTTGAGCTTGGGGATGGGGTCGAAGAACTCCAACGCCTCCTGGACCGTCATCGCCAGGACGTCGGCGATGGTCTTCCCTTTATAATGGACTTCCAGCGTCTCGCGGTTGTAGCGCTGGCCCTTGCAGACCTCGCAGGGCACGTAGACATCGGGCAGGAAGTGCATCTCGATCTTGATGATCCCGTCCCCCTGGCAGGCCTCGCAGCGCCCGCCGCGCACGTTGAACGAGAACCGCCCCGGGCGGTAGCCCCGCACCCGGGACTCCGGGACCTGGGCGTAGAGGTCGCGCACGTAAGTGAAGAGCCCGGTGTAGGTCGCGGGGTTGCTCCTCGGGGTGCGGCCGATCGGGGACTGGTCGATGTCGATGACCTTGTCGATGTTCTCCAGCCCCAGGAGGCGCTCGTGCTTTCCCGGCGGGGTGCGGGAGTGGTAGAAGTGCTGGGCCAGGGCGTGGAACAGGACGTCGTTCACCAGCGTGCTTTTCCCCGAGCCCGAGACGCCGGTGACGCACACGAACATACCCAGGGGGATCTTGACCTCGATCCGCTTGAGGTTGTTCTCCTCGGCTCCGACCACGGCCAGGAACCGGCCGTTTCCGTTGCGGCGTTGCCTGGGCGCCGGAATGCTCTTCCGCCCGGCCAGGTAGGCCCCGGTCAGGGATCTCTCGTGAGCCATGATCGCCTTGGGCGGGCCCACGGCCACGACCCGGCCTCCGTCCTTGCCCGCGCCGGGCCCCAGGTCCACGATCCAGTCCGCGGAGAGCATGGTCTGGCGGTCGTGCTCCACGACCAGGACCGTGTTGCCCAGATCCCTGAGCTTGGTGAGCGTAGCCAGGAGCCGGGCATTATCCCGCTGGTGCAGGCCGATGGAAGGCTCATCGAGGATATACAATACGCCGACCAGGCTGGACCCGATCTGGGTGGCCAGCCGGATCCTCTCGGCCTCGCCCCCGGACAGGCTCTCGGCCGAGCGTTCCAGGGTCAGGTAATCCAGGCCCACGTCCAGGAGGAAGCCCAGCCGGGCGTTGATCTCCTTCAGGGCTTGGTGCGCGATGGTCTGCTCCCGGGCGGTGAGCTTCAGGTCCTCGGCGAAGAACCGGCGGGCCTCCTTGATGGAGAGCCGGGCCAGGTCGTAGATCGAGCGGCTGGCGATCCTGACCGCCAGCGTGGTCGGCTTGAGGCGCGCCCCCTGGCACTCCGGGCAGGGCAGCACGCTCATGTACTTCTCGATCTCGTAGCGGATCCAGTCCGAGTCGGTCTGCTTGTAGCGCCGCATCAGGTTGGGGATCACGCCCTCGAAGGAATGCTGCGAGGTGTAGAAGCCCTTGCCGTTGGCGAACTCGTAGTCCACCTTAATCTCCTCCTTCCCGGTCCCGAAAAAGAGAATCTTCCTGGCCTTCTCGCTGAGCTCGCGGAAGGGCACGTCCAGGGAGAACTTGTAGTGCTTGGCCACGGCCCCTAACTGCGTGCCGTAATAGCGGCCCGAGGGATCGCCCCAGGCCGTGATCCCACCCTCGGATACCGAGAGGTCGGGGTTGGGGACCAGGAGGTCGGGGTCTATCTCCATCTTCGTGCCCAGTCCCGAGCAGGCGGGACAGGCCCCGTAGGGGCTGTTGAAGGAGAAGATCCTGGGCGAGATCTCCTCAATGGAGATCCCGCAGTCCGGGCAGGCCAGCGTCTGGGAGAAGGTCTTCTCCTCCTTCTCGCCCAGGGCCACGGTGACCAAGCCTCCTCCCAACCTGGCCGCGGCCTCCAGGGAGTCGGCCAGCCGCTTCTTGGCCTTCTCCGCGAGCACCAGGCGGTCCACGATGACCTCGATGGTGTGCTTCTTCTTCTTGTCCAGATCGATGGGCTGTTCCAGCTCGACCACCTTGCCGTCCACCCGGGCCCGCAGGAACCCGTCCTTTTTGGCCTTGGTCAGGAGGTCCTTATACTCCCCCTTCCGCCCCCGGACCAGGGGAGCCAATATCTGTATTTTCGTCCCCTCGGGGTGCTCCATGACTTCGTCCACGATCTGTGAGACCTCCAGGGAGGTGATACGCTTCCCGCAGTTGGGGCAGTGGGGGATCCCGATCCGGGCGAACAGGACCCGCAGGTAGTCGTAGATCTCGGTCACCGTGGCCACCGTGGACCGGGGATTCTTGGCCGCGGTGCGCTGCTCGATGGAGATCGCCGGGGAGAGCCCGTCGATGAAGTCCACGTCCGGCTTCTCCATCAGACCCAGGAACTGCCGGGCGTAGGCCGAGAGGGACTCCACGTAGCGGCGCTGGCCCTCGGCGTAGATGGTGTCGAAGGCCAGGCTTGACTTCCCCGAGCCGGAGAGCCCGGTGATCACCACCAGCCTGTCGCGGGGGATCTCCAGGTCTATGCCCTTGAGGTTGTGCTCCCGCGCCCCCCGGATCACGATCTTGTCTTTGCCCATCTTAATATCGGTTTATTTGATGATAATCAGGGTCGAAAAAGGGAACATTGTAGTTTAGCATAAGTTTAAGAAAAAGTCAACCCCCTTAGACCCCCTTTTTGCAAAGGGGGAAGGGGGGATTTTACGGTTGGGTCGTCATTCCCGCCTAAGCGGGAATCCAGGGCTTTCTCCCCTCTATCAAGAGGAGATTAAGGGGTGTGTCCCTTCATGCTGTCATGGAGCCTGCCCCGGACCACGATCCGGGGGGCTTGACCCGGAATCCAGTGTCTTTTGTTGGTCGTTAAATCCGAATTTCGCAATCCGAAATTCGATATTTCAATTTCATCCCTATAGCACGATGTCTTTCCATGAGTGGATGCTCGCCTGCCCCTCGGGGCTCAACACCCTTGTGACGAAGGTGTATCTCTTCTCCGGCTCAAGCGGGCTGACGAAGTGCTCCCCGATCTGTAAGGGGACGTAGGAATGGATTCGGTAGCAGGTCTGCCAGGGCTTTACCCAGGGCTGGGTAACGGCCATCCTGAGTTCCACGACCCCTTCCTTCCCTGGTACCCAGCGTATCTTGACTCCCTTCCCCTTTTTGGTCATGGTGAAGCTGAGGGGCTGGGGCCTGGGGCCTTGGGGAGGTCTTTTCGGGGCCGGATATCCTGCACGCTTGGCTTGGGTGGCGTAGCGGAGAAAAAGGGCGTGGGCCGGGGGCTTGATTTGGGTGAGGGTGAACGGGTCGATATCTTTATTCTTTCTGGCGAAGGCTCTCCAGGCTTCCCGGTCCTCGTCCGTGAGTTCTTTCTGCCAGGTCTTTATGGCCCAGGCGAAGGTCTTCTTGGACTCTTTCTGGCTTTCCGAGTTGGGCTGTTTGGGTTTGGCGTAGCGCTTGCGGTAGGATTTGCCCAGGCGCGAGGAGAACACGGTTTCCTCGTCCATCTTGCCGGTCGCACCGTCGGAAAGGAGGGGTTTTCGGAGTTTGGGCATGTTTAGTTAATCCTTTTTGCCTACTTCGCGAACTAACGCTAAGCAAAGTATGGAATGGATTATTCTATCTGCGACGGGAATCCCGAAAGCTACAGCCGGCCATAATCCATGGCACACACAGTTACGAATATTCCATCCCCTTCGATCGGTAAAAAGTATACGTAAATAGAGAGCGACATCTTCGCCAAATTCTCCGAACACATTAGAAAATATAGGGTCGCGTAATAGCTCATCGAGAGTTTTATTAACAAATCCTCCCCCTATTCGCGCTGGTTTTAGCACGGCTCCCCCATTATTCCGGACCAAGGTTCTTACAGCTTCTTCTACTTGTGGGACAAGTAAATGTATAGCCGTAAGATGTCGGTTTTCAAGATACGAATTCACACCCTCTAAAACTATTTCTCTCCTTTCTTCTTTAAAGATTGGAGCTTTATATATATAATCTACTAGCTGTTTAGCATCAACCTCGAACTTATGGAATAATGAGTCTAGAACTTTCCTTATGAATATAGATTCAATTTTCATATTTTGATCTGTTTGAAGAATAATGTTTCCTTCTAAATCTTGTTCTAGTGGACCAACTTCAGCAATTGGCGTCCCCCTTACATCTTGAATTTTCTTGGCAAAAAGAAATGTAATTGGGGCTTTCTTAGAAAGATCGTGAAGTTGCTTCTCTACACCTTTTTTTCTTGATATATAGCGAATAGCAACCCTTGCAAGTGCAGTTTCTTTGTCACCCTCGATTATTTGAGCAACATATTTATCCATTTCCTCTCTCTTAATTTCACGAGAGACGGAAATGGGTTTCATCTCATCTCTAGTTTTTGGGCCGATACTTTGTAATTTGACTGCAATTCTTTCAGCATCTTCTTTCAGGCCATAATTTTGGTAAATTTCATAAACATCTTGCAACCATGACATAGCCAATATGGCAGAAGCTTGCTCGCTAAGTTTTTCAAAAGCCCCACCGTATTTTAACAATACTCTTTTAACGTCGCCTTTCCGATCAAGAGCTCGGTAATAATTGGCCAACCGATTGGCGGCTCTCTCCGCAGCCCAGGGATCCAGGTTTGACTGCTCCGGTGGATTTGAAATCCTTTCAAGTCGTTTTTCTAGATCATCGATGATTTTAATTCTCTGACTTTCCGTTAGGGGTACCTTTTTATTTTCAATCAGTAGATCGTAAGAATATCCCCATAGCCCTATTAATTCGTCTTTAGCAACCTTGTCTTCGTAGGCTATTATGGCGTCCCTAACCTTCTCTACTCGTTGAGCATCATTAAGAGTCAATGCAAGATAAAGAGATCGTTCAAGCTTTTTAAATATTTCAACATCATGTTTATAGTCGCCTCTGCTGGCAATATCAACATTGCTATCGATAGCGCTAGTCGCCATATTGAAATGCGGTTTCTTCCCAGCTATTTTCTCCGAGAAGACCCATACTAAGTCAGAATATCTTGCTCGCATGACTGGGTGACTTGCTTCTCTTGACCTTCTTTCCCAATAATCAATCAGTATAGGTGTTATTTGTGAAATGCTTGGATATTCAACGATAGACCCATCTTCCTTCTTCCATACCAATTTAGGCCCATAGTAAGTACCCCATCCTATCTCTGAATCTTGTAAGTTTTCAGCGAGATCGAAGGCAGTAATTTCTGCGGTCCACTCTTCGTGCGGTGTTTCTTCTCCCAGTTCTTTGAGAGCCTTTTTAAGTGTTTCAGCAATTGTTATTTCTGAAATAGGTTCCGATGAAATTCCAAATTCAATTAACAATTCTTTGAGTTTTTTCTGTTGTTCAGTCATATTCGGTACCTTTTTCATCAATTCAGGCGGAGTTCTCAGGGCGCCGGTTTGGCCCCAAGTATGTTTGCGGTATTTCTTTCCCCTCAGGTATTATAGGTAAATCAAAGGATAAAGTCAAGGGGAGGTTGGTGTTTTCATGTATTGTTTTCCCGCCTTAGTTTCTAACTCCTTCCCTTTCCACTCGTTACAACTCATCACCATCCATTCCAATCCATTACCACATTATTCCTTAACCCCTCGCGTGGTGGTGCAGGGGTGCCGGAGGGGTGGGGGATAGGGGCTGGTACATAGGTATTTGGTACGGGTTTGGTTGGTATTTGGTTCGGATTTGGTATGGGTTTTATCTCGTGGTTTTGAGGGGTTTTACCTGCCTGGGAGGGGTGGGGGGCTGGGTTTATCCTTTCCCCCTCTACTATAATAGCGCCGAATCGGGCTTTTTGCAACCCCCTGATGCGGGTTACGAGGTATTCGGTATGGGCTAAACGCTTATCGGGTCGGGTGTTAAAAAAATTTTCATCTTTATTACCGCATGGGGGAAAAAGCCGGGTTCTACCTCAACTTCACAATCCGCAAGGGCTTGGCGTCTTTCCGGTCCGGCTTCAGGAAGTAGACCCCCGGGGAAAGCCCCTCCCCGATCCGGTCGCCTTTGTAGGTTCCAACTTTACGGCCCGCGATGTCGTAGAGGGCGAAACGCTCGGAGGAGTGGCCGGGGATCGCGGCAAAGGAGGTGAAGGGGTTGGGAAAGACAGAGAAGGAGAGGTTAGAGGATAGAGGATAGAAAGTTCCAGAAGATTCCTCCATCCCGGTGACGATATACTCATACGCCCCGATGTCCCAGCGGGGGCCCTGGGGACGGAGCGTCCCCAGGATGTCCTCGCGCACCTCCAGCAGGGAATCCCCGGCATCCCGGGCCGGGGAACTGCTCTGAAGCCTGAAATTATTCGCCAGCGAGTCCACGAACCGCGGGTCCTGCCCGAGCAGGTCGTGCGGGCCGCGCGTCGTGGGCGCGCTCGCGCCCATAATCAGGTTGTAATCCCCGGAGGCCTGAGCCGTGTCCGCCCACCAGTAGCTCGTGTTCGTGTTGTAGAAGATGTTGTTCCGCACCTCGCCCCCCTGGCAGTATTGCCCGGAGAACCCGATCCCGTGCCACTGGATGTAGGCGAAGGTGTTGTTCAGGGCCCGCACCCTCGCGATGTCCTGCACGCACAGGCCCCAGGCCCAGCCCCGGGCGAAGAGGTTGTTCTTGAAGGTGAGGTCCGAAGTCTGATGATAAAAATGCGCCTCGCCCATGAAGCCCTGGTGGAAGTCCCAGCAGGAGTTCGCCTCGATCACCGCCCAGCGGGCGCGCTCACCATTGTTGTCAAAGGTCTGGAAGGCATCCACGTGGGCCGAGCCGATGGACTCCGGCACCGTGCCGTGAAAGTAATTCCTGCGGATCACCAAGCTGTCCCCGAAGAACCGGGAGTAGTCGCAGTCCCCCCGGCCGTACTGGAACAGGAAGTCCACCTCATTGCGCTCCACAGTCCAGGCCGTGCCTGAGATCCCCAGGCCGGCCTGGCAGTGGTAGACCCGGTTGTCCGCGACGTAGGCCCCCCGGGGCAGGGGCTGGGACCAGTTCCCCTGCACCCCGGGGCCGCGGAGGAAGGAGAAGTAGTTGTCCACCACCTCGGCATAGTCGCTCGAGACGAAAACCCCGTAGCGGTCCCTCCATCCCGTGAGCGAGGTGTCCCAGACCACATTGAACCCCTCGATCCGGGTGTAGCTCCCGGACGCGGGGGAGTTCGTGTCGAAGCCCCAGGTCGTAGCCGTCCTGCGGGGAGAGGACTTGAACACGATCTTCCGGCTCGCCGTGCCGGAGCGGCGGAGCACCACCCGCTCGGGATAAGTTCCTGAAAGCACCAGGACAGAGTCCCCGGCCACCACCGTGGTGCAGGCCCGGTTTACGTGCCTCCAGGCCGAGTCCGGCCTCATCCCACGCCATACGTCGTTCCCGGAGGGGGAGACATAGTAGGTCGTCGCCCCTGCCGGAAGAACCATAACAAACGTAAGAAGTAAGGCGTAAGGCGTGAGGCGGAAAACCAAAGGCGAAACCAATCTCATCGCTACCTCACTTTCACAATCCGTAAAGGCTTGCTGTTCTCGTTCTCAGCTTTGAGGAAATAAACCCCGGCAGATAGGCCCTCCCCGATCCGGTCGCCCCGATAGGTCCCGATCAGCTGTCCGAGAGGACGAATAACCGGATGGAGAGATCCTCACTAAAGGACAAGGGGCCCCGATCAATCGGGGCCCCTTGGGTAAAAAGGTTACCTCACGACGACCAACTTGCGAGTTGCCGTGTAGCCCGAGGCCTCCAGACGGTAGAAGTACACCCCGCTGGATAAGACATGACCTTTCGCATCACGCCCGTCCCAGGCGGCTTCCTTCCAGCCCGCCTTCTCCTCGGAGTTCACCAGCTCCCGCACCATCTGACCACTCACGTTGTACACCCGCAACGCCACCTTGCTGTCCTTGGGCAGGGCATACCCGATGAGCGCACGGTTCGTGAGCGGGTTCGGACGGCTCTGGGCGAGCCCGTAGGCCGTGGGCAGGGCTCGCGGAGTCGCAACTTCCAGCTCCACCCCGCTCACCATCCGCGGAGGATCGGTGGTGAACTTCAACGCTTTCCCGCCCACGATCGCCCCCATCCCCCGGTCATAGGTCCCGTTGTTAAACGGGCACAGCCCCACCGTCATCGCCGCGTTCTGTTGGCCCACCGTCATCGAAGAAATCGTGCTCGCGTTCTTCCACTGCAGGATGATCTCCGAGTCCCGCGTGTTCGCCGTCCCGGGCGTCAGGCTGGTGTCCATGACGATAATCTCAAACGTCCCGGCGTAGCTCCCACCCAGCGTGGGCACAGAGTCCCACTCCACGATGAACCGTTGGTTCGCGTCCCGCCGGTACCAGCAGGTCCCGGTCCCGGACACCGTCAGGTCGTCCCAGAAGATCGCCACCCCGTTGGGTACGAAACTCGTGGAAGGCAAGGCCGCATTGGAGTAATACGCGTAGGTCGTCCGCGCGATCGACAGCCAGGCATTGGTGCAAATGGTGGCCGAGTCCGACGTCGCCCCGTAGTGCCTGACCCGGATCCCGCCTGTCCCGCGCATCAGCTGCCGCAGGCTCATGTCGTCCCCGGAGATCCCCACCGTGGTCCCGTTGCCGCCCCGCGAGGGGTTGAGCTCGATCCAGCTGTAGGTCGGACGGTTCAGGTACATCGAATCCGTGCTCTCGTAGGCATAGTAGCCGTACGTATCCGGCCCCTGCGGGTCCTCGGCCGTGATCGTCCCGACCACGATCGTGAAGCTCCGGTCCACCACGTAACCCCCGTCCGCCACCAGGTGGACCACAAACGGGATGGGCGTCTCCTTGGGTATCGAACTCGACGCCTTCACGGTGTACCGGTCGGCGTCGTTCACCCCGGTGGTGTCGTGAGGAATGCTCCCGTACGTCCCAAGCGAGTCCGTGATCGTGATCCGGCTGTCCGCGCAGCGGAGCGTCCCCCTCACGTTGTACCCGTTCCCGAACCCGGAGTTCCGCAGCACGATCCGCATCTGCGTCGAGTCCCCGGGGTCCAATCGGTGGTTCGCGTCCGCGGTCCAGTAGGACTCGTAGCCCAGCACCGCCGTGCCCACGGTCTTGGACACGGGCGTGGTCCAGATCGAGTCGTTGGCGTCCCGGCATACGATGTTGAAGGTCAGGGCCACCCCGTTGGTGCAGGAGGGGGCCGCGGTGAAGCGGTAGCCGGGGTTGATGTAAAAGCTGTCCCCGGCCGCGAGGTTCCCGCAGTTGGCCACCGAGTCCAGCACCGTGGCATAGGAGGTCGTGCTCCGCAGCTTGGCCACCACATTATTAGCCGGCTGGGTCCCGAAGTTCTTGACCCAGGTCGGCATGAATATCGTCTCGCTCGGGTTGATGATCCCGTCCCCGTTCCCCCCGGGCCCGGGGTCGTTGATCGAGGTTCTAAGGACCCCGACGTAGGCCCCGGAGGAGCGCACCAGGGCTGTGCCCTCCCAGGGCAGGAAGTTCCTCGCGGTCACGGTCACATCCAGGTTGCCCGGGGTCAGGGGCGAGATGTTCAGGACCACCGAGCCCGAGGCATCGGTCGTGTCCGTGGCGTAGGTCTCCCCGCCTTTCATGGCGCAGACCCGCGCCCCGCGGATCTGGGCCTTGTCCCCGTTCACCGTCACGGTGAAAGCCGAGGGACCCACCGGGACCACTGCAGGATAGTTCACGGTCAGGTTGGTCGGCTGGGCCCCGTTCCAAAGGGGTACGCCGGGATCGCCGAAGAGGTTTTTCTCATAGCACTCCCAGCGATGACGATCTCCCCAGGTGCCGTCGGTCCAGAGAGGCACGAAGAAGTCCTTGGCCCGACCCAGGCACTGCCCCAGACGCAGGTAGTTCCGCTGCGGGGCCGGGAGCATGCTCTCGAAGAAGCGGATGTTGTAGCTCTCGGCCACCTGCACCCAGCCGTAGCGGGAGTTGAACATCACCGCCACCCAGCCATTCACGGCATGGGTGATCATGTTCTCGGCCAGGCAGTCCCCGAACTGCATCCCCGAGACGCCCGAGGTGTCGAAGGCCCCGGGATGGCAGCATACCGCGATGATCAGCTCCGGCTTGCCCACGTTGCTCTGGGCGATGGCGTGGGTGCAGTCGTACAGCGAGCCCATCGCGTTGGGGGCGCCGTGCCCGATGTGGGCGGTGTACATCCAGCCCCGGTTCAGGGTGTCCCGGAAGGCGGCCCCGGAGATGGGCACATCCCCGCCCGAGGCGTACATCCGGCAGTCCAGCCAGGGCGGGGTGGGGGTCATCGTCCGGATGGTGTCGTTGTATTCGTTGGAAAAGGTCACATCGTTGGTCAGGAAAGCCTTCTGGTAGAAGCCCGCGCCCGGGGTCTTCTCGTAGGTGAACATCCGGCTGATGTACTTGGAGGCCTCGAACGTGGAGTCCAGGGTGATCCGACCGACGTAGACGTCGGAGTAGCCGTCGATGCTGTCGGTGGCCTCCCCAAAGATGTTGTCCCGGTCCCCGTCCCAGGAGCCGTTCAGGTCCGAGAAGTAAAGGTCGGCGGGAAACTGGTCCTGATAGCCGGAGACGGGCCCATAGGCCCGGCGCCAGTTATGCTGGGCTTTGCTCGGAGCCACGTCCCGGGAGGCGATGAAGAACATCGAGGTGCCCCAGGTCGTCCGGGCATCCTTGATGAAGTTCCGGATCCGCTCGGCGGTGTCGCGTCCGGCATAGGTGGCCGCGATGTCCTCCTGGGTCAGGAGGGTGCAGCGGACCCCGGCTTTCGTCCGCCAGTTCACCAGCTTGGCCAGGGTATCCCTCAGACCTACGAGCGCCCCGGAATTCACCGTGGTGGAGATGACCACCTCGGAGAAGCTTCCGGGCGGCAGGAAGGCCGAGCCCGCAAAACCGGGCAACCGCAGAGGCGGCGCAAACCGCGCCACGTCATGGGGATTGGAGACCAGCCAGCGCACGTCGTCCCCGAACATCCGGATCTGGCCCGGGCTCGCTACTTCTGAAGCAACCGTGCCTTCTTTGTACGTGACCTTGAGCACGATCCGCCGGGCATAGAGGATCTGCTTCGTGGCCGGGATGTACTGCACCGGGTAGAGCCGCACCGCGGCAAGGCGGTAGCCGCACTTCGTCCCGGTCCCGGCCTGCTCGACGTAATGGCCAGGAAGGGGGGTGGAGGAACTGTAATAGGTCGGATCCGGCGGTACGAAGGCAGGGACCGGGCCCGAAAACGTGGTCGGCGGCTGGGCCGGATGCAGGATGTAGGCCCCGGGAAGGATCTCCTGATCCAGCTCCGCGACCTCCACTTTCTCCACGGTGGCCGAGGGCGGGATGACCATCAATACCGGCAGGCAGGGCACCTCCGGCCCGCCGGTCGCCCCGGTGACCACGGCCTTTGGGACCGTGACCCTCTGGTAGCCGTCGGCCTGTGAGATGCCGATCTCTGACGGTGAAAACTGAATCGTCTGATACAACTCTCCGGCCGACAGGGCCGAGGCCAGAACCAGCACCAAGCCCGCCGTCCAGAGGATGAACCACTCTTTCCTCATGGCCGTTCTCCTTCCTCCTTGAATGATTACGGTTGGCGGGAGGGCCTCCCTGCGGGAGGCCCTCCCGCGCCCAGCTATCTCACGATCACCAGCTTGCGCGTGGCCGTCTGCCCTCCGGCTTCCAGGCGGTAGAAGTACACGCCCGAGACGAGACCCCGGGCATCCCAACCTACCTGCTTCCAGCCCGCGGCCTCGCGGCCGTTGACCAGGGTCCCCACGCAACGCCCCGAGGCATCGTACACCTTGAGGCTGACCTGCGTTTCCCGCGGCAGGGAATACCGGATCATTCCGCGTACGGCCAGAGGGTTGGGGCTCACCGCCCCCAGTTCAAAAGACAGGGGCAAGCCCACGGGTTCCCCGGCCTCCACCCCGGAGGAAACCGCCGTGTTCCCTTCGTAGGGCAGGCGGTCCCGCTTGGTCACGGTCACGTACATCGTCCCGTTCGTCGCGGGATTGATGGTGAACGTGGCCAGCCCGGAGGTGTTGGTGTACCCGGTGGCATAGACCTCCGCCCCCTTCCACAGGCAGACGTAGGCCGAGTCCACGGCGAACTGGTCCGCGGACACGTTCACCGCGAAGGACTGGCTCCCCCGCCCTATATTCAACGGATGCGATACCGTCATCGCCGTGGGCGGGTTGTTCCACAAGGGCACCCCGGGATCTCCGAAGAGGTTCTTCTCGTAGCACTCCCAGCGGTGACGTGTGCCCCAGGTGGCGTTCGGCCAGAGCGGGATGAAGAAGTCCTTGGCCTTCCCCAGACACTGCCCCACCCGAAGGTAGTGATTCTTGGGTGGGGGCAGGAGGCTTTCGAAGAAGCGGATGTTGTAGCTCTCGGCGCAGCTCACCCAGCCGTAGCGCGAGTTCATCATCACTCCCACCCAGCCATCCACGGCGTGGGTGATCATGTTTTCGGCCAGGCAGTCCCCGAACTGCATCCCCGAAACCCCGGAGGTATCGTAGGCCCCGGGGTGGCAGCAGACCGCGATGATCAGCTCCGGCTTGCCCACGTTGCTCTGGGCGATGGCGTTGGCGCAGTTGTAGAGGCTGCCCATGGCGCTGGGCGAGCCGTGCCCGATGTGCGCGGTGTACATCCAGCCCCGGTTCAGGCTGTCCCGGAAGGCGGCCCCGGAGATGGGCACGTCTCCACCCGAGGCGTACATCCGGCAGTCCAGCCAGGGCGGGGTGGGCGTCATCGTCCGGATGGAATCATTGTAGGCGTTGGAGAAGGTCACGTCGTTGGTCAGGAAGGCCTTCTGGTAGTAGCTGGCCCCCGGGGTCTTCTCGTACTGAAAGAGCCGGCGCAGGTACTTGGAGGCCTCGATCGTGGAGTCCAGGGTGATGCGCCCCACATAGATGTCGCAGTACCCGTTGATCGAGTCCGTGGTCTCCCCGAAGATATTATCATTGTCTCCGTCCCAGGAGCCGTCCAGGTCCGAGAAGTACAGGTCCGCGGGCAAGCGTTCTGCCGGATAACCGGAGAAGAACGCATAGGCCCGGCGCCAGTTGTGCTGGGTCTTGGCGGCCGGCACGTCCCGCGAGGCGATGAAGACCATCTGGGTGCCCCAGGTCGTCCGGGCGTCCTTGATGAAGTTCCGCAGCCTCTCGGCCGTGTCCCGGCCGGTGTAGAGAGGGGCGATGTCCTGCTCGGTCATGATCGTGCAACGCACTCCGCTCCGGTTCCGCCAGAACGCCAGCTTGGCCAGAGTGTCGCGCAAACCCAGGAAAGACCCCGTGTTCTGGTTCGTGGTCACGATGACATGGGGGAAATTCCCCGCGGGAAGGAAGGCTGAGCCTACGAGGCCGGCGGGCCGCTCCGGAGGCGCGAACCGGGAAACGTCCCCGGGATTGGACACCAGGTCCCTCACGTCATTCCCGAAAGCCAGGTTCTGCTCCGGGGTGTTGGATTCAACGGCAACCGTCCCCTCCCGGTAGGTGACCTTCAGAACCAGCCGGGTCGCCAGGATGAGCTGCTTCTTGGCCGGGACGTACTGTAGGGGATAGACCATGGTTCCCGCAATCCGGTAACCGCACTTCGTCCCGGTCCCGGCGACTTCAACGTAACGTCCGGGCAGGGGAGCGATGGACCGGTAGATGGCCGGATCCGGACCAACGAACGGTCCGGCCGGAACCGAAAACGGACGCCCGGGCTGAACCGGAACGATGTCGTAGGATCCCGGGAGAACTTCCTCCCGGACCTCCGTCACCTCCACCTTCTCTACAGTGGCCGAAGGCGGGATAACCATCCTCACCGGAACGCAAGGTGTCTCCGGACCCCCGACCTCCCCGGTCACCACGCCCCCGGGAACGCTGACCCTTTGATACCCCTCAGCCTGGGATATCCCCACCTCGCTGGGTGAGAAAGAGAGCGTCTGATACAGCTCTCCGGCAGACAAGGATCCGGCCACGGCGAAAGCCATTCCTGCCGCCAAGAGATAGACCATACTTCTCCTCATCACTAACCTCCTTCTGTTAGGTTTTTGACGTCTTAACCTTTGCAAAGCACCCTCAGGAACGTTAGGCTTATCTCACGATGACGAGCTTACGGGTTGCCGTATAGCCGGAGGCCTCCAGGCGGTAGAAGTAGACTCCGCTGGATAAGGCATGACCTTTGGCATCACGCCCGTCCCAGGCGGCTTCCTTCCACCCCGCCTTCTCCTCGGAGTTCACCAGCTCCCGGACCATCTGACCACTCACGTTGTACACCCGCAAGGTCACCTTGCTGTCCTTGGGCAGGGCGTACCCGATGAGCGTTCGGTTCGTGAGCGGGTTCGGACGGCTTTGGGCGAGCCCGTAGGCCGTGGGCAGGGCTCGCGGAGTCGCCACTTCCAGCTCCACCCCCACCCCCCGCATCCGCGGTGGGTCGGTCGTGAACTTCAAGGCCTTCCCGCCCAAGATCGCACCCATCCCCCGGTCGTACGTCCCGTTGTTATACGGACACAGCCCCACGGTCATGGCCTGGTTCTGCTGGCCCATGGTCATCGAACTAATCGCGCTCACGCTCTTCCACTGCAGGATGATCTCGGAGTCCCGCGTGTTCGCCGTCCCGGGGGTCAGGCTGGTATCCATGACGATGATCTCAAACGTCCCGGCAAAGCTCCCTCCCAGCGTGGGCACGCTGTCCCACTGCGCGATGAACCGCTGGTTGGCGTCCCTCCGGTACCAGCAGGTCCCGGTCCCGGACACCGTCAGGTCGTCCCACAACAAGGCCACCCCGTTGGGCACAAAACTCGTGGAGGGCAAGGCCGCGTTGGAGTACACCGATAGCGTCGTCCGCCCCACGGCCAGCCAGCCGTTGGTGCAGATCGAGGCCGAGTCCGCGCGCACCCCGTAGTGCCGCGCCCGGATCCCCAAAAGCTGCCGCAGGGTCATGTCGTCCCCGGAGATCCCCACCGTGGTCCCGTTGCCGCCCCGCGAGGGGTTCAGCTCGATCCAGGCGTAGGTCGGGGAGTTCAAGTACAACGTATCTGAGCTCTCGTAAGCATAGTAGCCGTACGGGTCCGGCCCGATCGGGTCCTCGGTGGTGATCGTACCGACCACGATCGTAAAGCTCCGGTCCACCACGTAACCCCCGTCCGCCACAAGATGGACCACAAACGGGATCGGCGTCTCCTTGGGTATCGCGGAAGAAGCCTTCACCGTGTACCGGTCGGCATCGTTCACCCCGGTGGTGTCGTGCAGGATCGTCCCGTACGTCCCGGATGAGTCCGTGATCGTGATCCGGCTGTCCGCGCAGCGCAGCGTCCCGCGTACGTTGTACCCGTTCCCGAGCCCGGAGTTCCGCAGCACGATCCGCATCTGCGTCGAGTCTCCAGGGTCCAACCGGTGATTCGCGTCTGCGGTCCAGTAGGAGTCGTAGCCCAGCACCGCCGTGCCCACGGTCTTGGAAACCGGAGAGGTCCAGGTGGAATCGTTCACGTCCTTGCACACCACGTTGAAGGTCAGGGCCACCCCGTTGGTGCAGGAGGAGGACGCGGTGAAGCGAAAGCTGGTGTTGATGAAAAATGAGTCCCCGGCCGCGATGTTCCCGCAGTTGGCCGATGAGTCCAGCACGGTGGCCTGGGAACATGTGCTGCGCAGTTTTGCGACCACGCCGTTGGCCGGCTGGTTGCCGAAGTTCTTCACCCAGGTCGGCATGTACACCGTCTCTCCGGGGTTGATGATCCCGTCCCCGTTGCCCCCGGGCCCCGGGTCGCTGATGGAGGTCCGCAGAACCGAGACGTAGGCTCCGGAGGAGCGGGCCATCGCGTAGCCCTCGTAGGGCCGGCAGTTGTAAGCGGTAACGGTGACGTATACCGTGTCCACGCCCCCGGGGTTGATGTTCAAGGAGGCATTCCCGCCGGCGTCGGTGTAGCCCGTGGCCAGGATCGCCTTGGTGCTGGCTTTCATCGCACAGACCAGGGCGTCCCGGATGGGCGCCTTGTCGGCCTGCACCGAGACCGGAAGCGCCGAGGGCCCGACCGGAACCACGGCAGGGTGGGACACCGTCATCGTCCTCGGCTGCATGATGTACAGATTTACCGAGGGATCGCCCAGGACGTTGTACTCTTCGTAGTAGCGGTGGCTTCGGCCGCCGCCGCTGTAGTACAGGTAGAGCAAATACTTCGCCCGGTCGGTCATCGCACCCACCCAGGTGAGGCCGGAGTCGATGGCCACGTCGAACATCCGTCGCTGCAGGATGTCGTCCTCGTCCCAATAGGAGACCACGGAAGAGCCCCAGTAGATGAGGCTGCCTTTGTTCTGCTGGATGACCCACTGCTCACTGAACGAGGTGGAGGAGTAGTTGTAGTTTCCGGTCAGGCAGCAGTGGCCGGCCACGAAGGCGTAGCGGTCGGCGTTGGTCAGGCTGGATACGTTCGCCATGGAGAACGGCGGCCCAGCCCAGCCGGTCTCGCTTCCGTGGCCGGTGTAGATCACGAAGGCCCGGCCGTCGTTCACCGCCGTGGCCACCGGCGTGCCTTGATTGTAATAATAGGCCAGGGAGTCTGCGATCATCCCTTTCCGCCGGACGATCCGCTGGCAGTAGGCGTTAGTGCTCTCGGCCACCTGATGGTAACCTCCATCGTCCGAGGACATGAAATAGGCCTTCTGCGGCCAGGTGTAGCCGTTGGCCCAGAGGACCCGCTCGTAGTCCACGGTCTTCTCCACCTGCACGTCCAGCTGCCCGCTCGCCCGCTTGGGGAACCGGCCGATGTGCATGTCCGGGAAGTAATCGCTGCCCTGGACGCACACGAAGTAGAGGTCGGTGGGCGGGTTGTCGGCCTGGCTGCCGATGTAGCAGGGAAAGACGTTGGTCCCGCCGGCGAAGAGCACGAAGGTGGGTGGGATCGGCCAGTTGTGGTAGGCGTTGTCTATGTACTGTTGTACGTGGGCCGTGTCCGAGCCGCCGGGGATCTGAGAGCGCCGGGTCACCGTGACGCTGAAGCCCTTCTTGGCCTTCCAGGCCGCGAGGGGCTTGACCGCTGCGGTATCGGCGTCGTCCACCAGGATGAGATAACCGATGGGGAGGGGGGGCACCAAGGCTACTATCTTCTCAAAGACATCCCCGTTCAGGGCCAGGCCCCGGTAGCCTTCCTCGAAGGGAATCGAGCGGTAGCGGACCAGGCCCCTCTGGGTTTCGGAGAGGTTCCCCCCGCTGAACCGCAGGGCCACCTTCATCCGGGTCGTGACCACGACCTTGCCCTGCACGGGATTGTAGGAAACCGGGGAGAGCTCCAAAACCACCACCCGGTGTGACCGTATGAAGGCCGGCTCGGTGACTGCGCCGACTTCCAAGGGCGCGTAAGCGTCACGCTGGTAAGAGGCCTCGTCCAGCGAGAACTCCTGCTTCGCCCCCTGAATCTTGGGGACTGGGGGAAGCCCCGGGACGATTCGCGCGGGAAGCCCCAGCTCCGCGAGGGAGTAACTCCTCCGCTCCAGGGCCGTGACTTCCAGGGCCACCCGGGCGCCGTAGGGCACTTCCACGAACTTCCGGATGACCGGCAGGGCCGGCTTTCCGAGGGCCCCGGAAACGCCGGCGCCCGGCAGGGAGATCCTTGCGAATTCTCCTCCGGGCGTTTGGGTCCTCTCCGCCTGGAACCCCGGCAGGGTCACCTCCAAGGTCAGCCCCGCCGCATCGGATGTCATCTTGCTTATTCCCACCTCGCTCCCCGGGCCCGCCGCGACCCAGCTCCCGTAGGCCGGAAATGCGCACAAAGCCCCCGCGAGGAGGATTAACCACCACCCATTTCTCATCTCAACCTCCCTATGGTTTTCGTCCCGCCCGAAGAAGACGGCTTTAATATAACTTTATTCGTTATATTCCAATGAGTTATGCCCACCCCGGAAAGAACTATTTTACTCCCAAAACCAGGCTTTGTCAAGCCCCAAAATTACTTTTCGTGAAAAAACCTAAAAGGCCCAAATAGGAAGACGTAAAACGGTTCAAAACCGACCCGACTTCCGGCAAAGAGGGCTGTTAAAGGATTAACCCCACCCACCCACCAAAGAGATGTAATAAAGTAGGAAATGGAAAAAGAAAAGACGCACATGAGTGCGCCCTGCCCGACGGAGAACCCTCTACCCCTTGCCTTCAATCCCCAGCTTCTTCTCCAACTCCCTCGTCCAGTGGGCCAGGCCCGCGGCCTTGGCCGAATCATAGGCCGCCTCGTAGCACTTCCGGCTCTCCTTCCCGTCCCCCTTCTTCATGGCCAGGTCCCCCAGGGCCAGCCAGCCCTTCACCACCACCCCCTGAAGATCCATCTCCCGGCCAAGGTCCATCCCCTCCACAATCGAGTCCCAGGCATCCTCTGGCGAACCCAAGAGCGTCTTCACCCTTCCCAGGGTCACCAACAGATCCGCCCGCGGGGCGCGGTTTTGTATCCCCGCGGTGAAGGCCAGCCCCTCCTCCACCCGGGTCAGGGCTTCCTCAGGCCGTTCCAGGGAAAGCAGGGCCTCCCCCATCCGGCACAGGTCCTGGGCCAGCTCCTTCCCGCTGCCCAAGTCGCGGTGCAGGGCCGCGGCCTCGCTCTGGGAGCGCAGGGCTTCCTCCCAGCGCCCGCCCTGGGCGTGAAGGTCTCCGATCGCAGCCAGGGAGGCGCCCATCCCCGGGCGGTCCCCGAGCTGCATCTGGATCAGGAAGGCTTCCTCGTAGACCTCCAGGGCCTCCGGGTGCTGGCCCTGGTCGCGGAGGGCCTGGCCGGAATAGACCAATGCCACGGCCAGCCCCCTCCGGTCCCCAAGCTCCCGGGAGAGGGCCGCGGACTCTTGATAGGCCTTGAGGGCCTTGGTGTGCTCGCCCCCCCCGCTAAGAAAGGCCCCCAGGGTGATGAGGGTGGCGGCCACCCCGAGTCTGTCCCCCAGCTCCCGCCGGATGGCCAGGGACTCCTCGTAGGCCGCGAGGGCGGCATCCGCGTCCCCCTTCTGCGCGCGTAAACCCGCGATGCTGGCCAGAGAGGATGCCAGGCCGAAGGAGTCTCCGTTCTCCCGGCACAGAGCCGTCGCCTCTTCGAGAAGGCCCAGGGCCTTGTCCGGATTCTTCTGCTCGGCCAAGAGAAAAGCCAGGAGGGTCAGGTCTGCGACCAGGGGCTGGCGCTCTCCCAGCTTGCGGTGAAGGGCGACGGCCCTCTCCACGAAGGGAAAGGCCTTGTCCGAGCTTCCCCGCTCGCGGTGGGCCATCGCCAGGAGCAGGAGGCTCGCCGCCGCTTCGCTCTCCAGGGAGGTGGTCTCGGCCATCTTCAGGGCGCGGCTGGCGTGGGAGAGGGTCTCCCGGTACTCGGCGCGCCGTCCGTGGAGCGAGGCCAGCCCGTTCAGGGCAGCCACGGTTTTCGGGGTGTCCCCAAGAATCTCGGCGGCCTCCAGGGCGTGCTCGCCATCCGCGATCCCCTCCGGCAGCCGGCCCAGATACTCAAAGGCCTTGGCCCGCCCGAAATGCGCCTGAAAGCGCCTCCGGCGTTCCTCGTTGGGGTCCCCCGCCTTATCGGGGCCCGGGGAGAGGAGGAGCTCCAAGGCCTGCCCGTAGGCGGCGACGGCCTCGGCGTTCTGGACGTTCTCCCGGTGCCTGTCCCCGGCCCTGAGCAGGTACTCGACCTCCTTGCGGACCTCCCCGGCCTGGCCCCAGTGCCAGGCCAGGAGCTCGGGGACCTCCTGGGCACGATCCGGGAAAAGCGACTCCACGGCCCGGGCTACTTCCCCGTGGCACTCCCGCGCCGCGCCCCGCGCCAAGGACTGGTAGGCGGCCTCCCGGGTGAGGAGTTGTTTGAAGTGATACTCCGGCTCTCCGTCCCGGGCGTGGAGAAAGATCATCCCCTCCTCCTCCAGGGTGGCCAAGGCCTCCCGCCAGCCCTTGGGCCCATCCTGGCAGACCCGCTCCAGGAGCGCCAGGGAAAAACTCCGGCCGATGGTTGAGGCCTTCTGGAGCACCCGCTTCTCGGTCTCGGGCAACTTCTCCACCCGCGCCGCCACCAGGGTCTGGAGCGTGTCCGGGATCTCGGCCTGCTCCAGGCGCCCCACCCGCTCGCAGCGCTCGCCCCTCCAGGCCAGGACCCCCTGCTCGGAAAGACTCCTCAGAAGCTCTTCCAGGAAGAAGGGGTTCCCCTCCGCCCTTCCCAGCACAGCCTGGGCCAGGTCCGTCGGAACCTCCTCCCAGCCCAGAAGCTTAGCCATGAGCAACCGGATGGACTCGGGCTCCAGCTCCCTCACCGGAATGACCTTGACCTCCGGACGCCCGATCCATTCCGGGTCGTACTCCGGCCGGTAGAGGCAGACCATGAGGATCGGCGCCCGGGAGAGGGCGCCCACCAGGAAGGCGAGCAGCTCGCGGGTGAGGGGGTCGGACCACTGCATGTCCTCCAGCATCAGGACCAGGGGCCGCCGCTCGGACAGGGTGAGGAGAAGGCGCTTCATGGCCAGGAAGGTCGCGGCCTTCTGGGCCGGCGGGTCGAGCCGGATGCCCGGGCTGTTGGGAAGCTGGGCGTGCAGCAACCAGGCCAGGTGCTCCACGTCGTGCCCCCCCAGCTCCAGGACCCCCCCTAAGACCGACAGCCGGGCGTGGATCTCGGAGTGCCCGTCCTGCGGGGAGAGCCGGAGGAGCTCGCGCAGGATCTCCAGGAAGGGCCAGTAGGAGAAGCTCCGGCCGTAGGACAGGGCCGCGGCCTCCACGACCTCCACGTACTTCTCGGCCAGGAAGCGTTTGAGCTCGTACTTCAGGCGGGACTTTCCGGCTCCGGCCTCGCCCACCAGGCAGAGCACCCGGCCCTTCCCGGAAAGGGCCTCCTCGGCCCAGGCCCGCATCGCCTCCAACTCCTCCTCCCGGTCCACCAGGGGGGTGAGGGCCCGTCCGATGCCGGCCCGCCGGATCCCCAGGAGCCGGAAGGCCGTGAGGGGTCCCCGGGATTCCTTCAGGGTGAGGGAGTGGGCGGCCTCGAATTCAAACAACCCCTCCACCTCCCTGACGACCGGCTCCGAGCCCAGGATCTCCCCGGGCTGGGCCGCCTCCTGAAGACCGCGGGCCACGGCCACGGCCTCCCCGAGAACGGCGAAGGTCTTGGATTCCTTTCCTCCGGTCTGGGCGAAGACCACCTCGCCCTGGTGGATCCCGGCGGCCAAGGAGAGCGGTATCTCCCCGCCCGTGCCGATCCCGGTGAGTGCAGCCTGCATCTCCAGGGCCGCGCGCAGGGCCTGCTCCGCCCCTTTTTCCTTAGCCCCCTCTGTCCGGAAAAGAACCAGCGCCTCGTTCCGGAAGGAGCGGATGAGGGTCCCCTCCTGATTGCGCGCCGCACCCTCGAAGGCTTCCAGGCAGCTGTACAGAAGCTCCAGGGCCTCTTCGGGCGGGAGGCCCTCGCACCGGGCGGCGAACCCGGAGACCTCGGCGGCAAGCAGGGTGACCCTCCGGCGCTCCGCCTCGTTCTTCTTCCCCGGGGAGGCGACGAGCCGGCTTCCGCAGTTCCCGCAGAACTTCTGGCCGTGGGCGTTTTTGTGCTTGCATGAAGGGCAATTCATGGGATTAAAGCGTTAGACGTTCAAGGTCTCCTAAAGGATGACCCGGCTTTTCCCTCGCGGCAAGAGGACGGGGTCTCGAGGGACGGGCTTTTAGCCTTTGCATTGTAACATCTCGGAGACCGTTTTGTCAAGTAGCAAGGGCGTACGGCCGTGTGTCCATTTTTTTGTCAACCGTGGATGATCTTTGGGGTTCTCCCGACCTTTCTCAAATCGAGTCAGTCGGTTTGGGGTCTTGACTCCTCGTTAGGTTTTTGGTATAATATTAATATATCTCTGGTATACCAGAGATATCCACTCAAAAAAACATGAACTTAAAAAAACTGGTGTCTTCTTTGGTCGAACAGGCTTACCTCCGGTTACGCCGGGAAATCTCGACCTGCATCCTGTCACCCGGTCAGGTAGTAACTGAGCGTGAACTGGCCCGCCAATATAAGATGAGCAAGACCCCTATCCGTGAGGCGCTGACTCAGATCTGTCGCGAAGGGCTGATGAAACGCCTTCCGGGCCGGGGGTATATGGTCGCACCGATCACCATCAAGGATGTCCAGGACCTCTTTGATCTGCGCTTGATCCTGGAGGTCATCGCGGTGGAGCGAGCAGCCCGGCATCCTTCGCCTGCACAGATCGCCGCGCTAAAGGAGATGTCGTCCGTCAGCTACTCTCTGGAAGACCCCGAAAGCCACCGCCTTTTTCTCAAGACGAACCGTGACTTCCACTTGGCTCTGGCTGAAGCAGCGGGGAATCGCCGGTTGGTGGGAACGCTGGTGGGATTGTTAAACGAGATGGATCGCCTCTTCCACCTGGGGCTCCGTTTGCGGGACAGCCGGGAGGAGATGAGACAGGAGCATCGGGAAGTGGTCGCGGCCCTGGAAAAGGGGGAGGTCAAGGGAGCACGGGATGTGATTACGCGTCAAATCATGACCTCCCGGGATCGGGTCATGGCAGCGATACTGCGGGGAGATATTCGACCTGTCCAGGTAACCGAGTGATCCTGGAGCGGGTGTTGCGATACGGCCGGAAACCATAGCAAGGAGCGTAGAAATGCCGTTTGTCGATTACAAAGGAACTCAACTTGAGGTGGATGAGGACGGCTTCATCGCCGATCCCGCTACGTGGGACGAGGATCTGGCCCGTTTTCTGGCGGCACACGAAGAAGGGGTTTCAGACCTGACGGAGGATCACTGGAAAGTCATCCGTTACCTGAACCAGTATTACAAAGAGTTTGGGATCGCCCCGATGGTCCGTAAGCTGTGCAAAGAGACCGGCTTTCAGCTCAAGTACATCTACGAGCTGTTCCCCAATGGCCCGGCCAGAGGCGCGTGCAAGGTCGCTGGCCTGCCCAAGCCGACGGGCTGTGTGTAATCCCACCCTGCCCTGACCCTCCTCTTCCCAAGCGAGGCAATCGATGGCCTTTCAATGGTTCACAATCGTCTTCGGCTGGGCCGCGCTTTTCCTCTTTGTCGTTCTGGCTGCCTATAAAATCCACCGCTTCGCGACCATGCCTCTCAACCTTCGTTGGGAAGTTTACCCCGTACCCCACGAAGCGGGAGACAAGCGCCTTTACGGCGGTTCCTACATGGAGGAAGTGGACTGGGTCAAGAAGCCCCGGCCCTCATCTCCCTTAGCCGAGTGGGCCGAGATGGGTTCGGAGATATTCTTCCTGAAGCGCGTCCGGGAGCACAATCCCTACCACATCTGGCCCCTGTCCCTGGCCTTGCATTGGGGCCTCTACTTGCTCATCCTTTGGATGGGAATCCTGGCCGCAACGGTTTTCGTCCCCGCGTTGTCCCTTCTCACGATGGCGGTCGGTATATCGGCCTTCGTGCTGGGAGCCTGTGGAGCGGTGGGGCTGATCGTTTTACGGGCGACCGATAGGAGTCTCGCGTTGTACACCACGCCTATAGACTTTTTCAATCTCGTGTTTCTGGCCGCGATCTTCGGCCTGGGGCTCGTTTCCTGGTGGGGTGACCCCCTTTTCTCACTACACCACGCTTACGTCAAGAGCCTGCTTTTCTTCCGACCGACTCCCGTGTCGCCGGCGGTTGTTTCCTTGTTTCTCCTGCTTCAAGCGTTTGCGATCTATATGCCCTGTTCCAAACTCATTCACTACCTCATGAAGCACTTTACTTTCCATGAGATCCTGTGGAATGACGAGTTCAAGGTAAAAGGCTCAAGCAAGGATAAGCAGATCGACCGCCAGCTCTCCTCCCTGGCGACCTGGGCGGGACCGCACATCACGCCAGGCAAAACATGGCGGGAGCAAGTACGGGGTCCCTTGGCGGGTGAAGGCCAAGAGAAATGAGCAAAAAACCGATTCGTTTTCGAGATGTAGCCAGACCGGGCAACGACCCTCTGGTATCCTTGGATGCTCAGACCCTGTTGAAACTGGCCCTCTTGGAGGAGCAGCCGGTTCTTCGGGCGCCTCGAGCTTCCTGGCTCGAAAGGTACGATTTTTCGTTGGATGGATTTTCGGACTTTGACCTTCCCAAGCCCAAGACGTCGGAGGAACAGGAGAAGTTCGTTCAGGCGTTCTTGAGCGGGCTGGGAAAGCTGTTCGACCCGCAGAACAATTGGACGTTCCTCAAGGCCCTCAAGCTCTCGCTGGATTATTGCCTGCGCTGCCAGACCTGCTCGGAAGCCTGCCACGTATATCTGGCAAGCGGAAAGCAGGAGATTTACAGGCCGACCTTTCGCTCCGAGGTCCTGCGGAGGATCTATCAGAGGCATTTCACGGCCCCCGGCAGGTGGCTGGGGCCTTTCCTCGGGGCGGACATCGAGCTGAGCTTCGAGACAGTCTGGCGGTTATTGGAAATGTCGTATCGCTGCAACCTTTGCCGCCGGTGCGCCATGGTCTGTCCGGTCGGCATTGACAACGCCCTCTTGGCGCGCGAGATCCGCAAGCTCTTCAGCCAGGAGCTCGGCATCGCTCCCCCGGAGCTGTTCAAGAAGGGGACCCGCAAGCACCTCGAAGCCGGGTCTTCCACGGGCATGACCCCGGCAGGTTTCCGGGACTCCATCGAATCCATCGAGGAGATCATCGCGGAGAAGACCGGCCGGAAGATCAAAGTCCCGGTGGACAAAAAAGGCGCGGCGGTTCTGCTGATCCACAACGCCGGGGAGTTTCTCTCCTGGCCGGAGAACCCCGCGGCCTTCAGCATTTTGTTTGACGCGGCCGGCGTGGACTATACCCTGAGCAGCGACCTGCTGGGTTACGACGCGGTCAATTACGGGGTCTGGTTCGACGATCTGGAGCTGGGACGGGTGGCCTTGAGGCACGTCGAGATCGCCCGGAAACTGGGGGTCAAGAAGATCATCGTCGGGGAGTGCGGCCACGCCCACAAGGCCCTCTGCGTGGTGGCCGACCGGGTATTACCCGGGGACTTGAGCCTCTCGGAGGTTCCCCGCGAAAGCTGCCTGCCCCTGCTGCGCGACATCGTCCAAAGCGGGGTGCTCCGGCTGGACCCCAAGCGCAACGATTTCCCCGTCACCCTGCACGATTCCTGCAACGTGGTCCGGCTGATGGGCATCGTCCGCCCCCAGCGGGAGATCCTCCAAGCGGTTTGCGCGCAGCCCCTGCGCGAGATGACCCCGCATGGGGTCTGGAACTACTGCTGCGGGGGCGGGGGAGGCTTCGCCATCATGGATACGCTCAACTTCTCGGAGTGGCGGAACGCAGTCTCGGTGCGGATGAAGGTAAAGCAGGTCCTCGACGTCTTCCAAGATGTCCTCGACCCCGGAATCCGCAAATACATCGTCGCGGCCTGCTCGAACTGCAAAGGCGCGATGCGGGACGCGATCGCGCATTACGGGCTCAAGGAGAAATTCGGCATCGGATACGGCGGGCTGGCCGATTTGATCGTCAATGCGATGAGCGACCTGCCCCGGCCATACATCGAATGGGATCAGGAACGGTAGGGCGTGGTAGACGACCCCGGAACGTCAGGCATGACGATGACCGTAAACAACTCCACGAGATTATTCTCTTTAGTCCTATTTAAATTAAGGGGGCTTTGATGGGCGACTTGATCTACCTGGACAACGGGGCGACCTCTTTCCCGAAACCCGAAGAGGTCTATGTCTACATGGATGTCTTTTACCGGAGATTCGGGGTCAACCCTGGCCGGTCGGGTTACGACCTCTGCATGGAGGCCGGGGCCGTGGTCGATGAGACCCGGAAGATGCTCACCACGTTCTTCCACGGCACGGACCCCAACCGCCTCTGCTTCTCCTACAACGCCACCGACGCCCTGAACCTCATCCTCTTCGGCATGCTCCGCCCCGGGGACCACGCCATCTCGACCACCCTCGAACACAATTCGGTGCTGCGACCGCTCTACCACCGCTCTCGGGAGGGCGTGGAGGTGGATTACGTCCCCTTCGACGGCAAGGGGTTCGTGGATCCCGGCGAGATCAAAAAGAGGTTCAAGCCAAACACCCGCCTGGTCGTCGTCAACCACGCCTCCAACGTCCTCGGGACCGTCCAGCCCCTCCGGGAGATCGGGCGCCTCTGCCGCGAGGCCGGCATTCCCTTTGCCGTAGACGCCTCGCAGTCCGCGGGCAAGGTCGAGATCGACATGGAGGAGCAGTTCCTGGACGTGGTCGCGTTCACCGGCCACAAATCCCTGTTCGGCCCCACCGGGATCGGCGGCCTGTACGTTCGGGAGGGCATCGAGATCCGCCACACCCGGGCCGGGGGCACCGGGGTCCGCTCCGTCGAGAAGGCCCATCTCGAGGAGTATCCTTTCCGCCTGGAATACGGGACCCCCAACGTCGTCGGCATCGCCGGCCTGAAGGCCGGGTTGGAATGGCTTCTCGTCCAGGGGCTCGAGGCCCTTCACGAGCGGGAGATGAAGCTCGCCCGCCTGCTCCGCGACGGGCTCGCCGCGATCCCCGGGGTGACCCTGTACTGCCAGGAGGACCTGGCCGACCACATCGCCGTCCTGCCCTTCAATGTGAATGGCCTGGACGCCGGGGACGTCGGGACGATGCTGGACGTGGACCATAACATCGCCTGCCGCACCGGCCTGCACTGCGCTCCCCGGGTCCACGAGCAGCTGGGGACCGACAAGATCCGCGGCGCGGTCCGGTTCGGGATCGGGCCGTTTAATACCGAGGAGCACATCCGGCATGCGGTCGAGGCGGTCCGCGAAATCGCAGCCTTGCGGAAACGCTGAGGAATAAACCCTTCTCTCAGAGGGTATTAAAGGCAGAACCCAAACCAAGGAGGCGGTCATGAAATACTTGAAGTATGTCGCCATCGTCGCCGGGGTCGCGCTCGTGGCCCTGCTGGCCGTGCTGTCCCTCAACATCCCCTGGGAGGCGAAGACTCCCCTCCGGGACGAGCGGCCGATCACCCTGCCCCAGGGGCTCAGCTCCAATGCCCTGAAACAGTCCGCTCCCCGGGCCGGAGACAAGGAGTTCAATGAGGCGGGCTACCCGGCCGAGCCGGATATCACTCAGCAAAGACCGTATAATCCCTACCCGCCCAAGGCCGGGATCGAGGACTCCGACGTCCGGGTTCTGCTGCAGCTGGACCCCCTGAAGATGGGCGGGATCTACGCCCAGACCTACAAGGCGGACTTCACCGCGGACTACGTGATCAAGAACTTCCAGGACGTTGAGTCCAGGCTGACCTTCTACTTCCCCTTCCCCCCCAACTCCGGGACCCTGTATGATGTGATGTTGCAAATCAACGGGCAGGAGCCCAAGGGTGTGCTCTATTCCGGTCAGGGCATCCAGTACAGCGACACACTCGGGCCCGGGGAGGAGCGGCCGATCCACATCACCTACAAGGCCTACGGCATGGGCAGCTTCAACTACGGCCTGGAGCACGACCGCCGGGTGCGCAAGCTGCACGTGGTGGTCGAGGTCAAGGGCACGGACGCGGTGAACCTGGCTTACAACGCCCTGATGCCCACGGACCGCAAGACCTCGGGCGGGGCCACGACCTATACCTGGGACCTGGCCAACCTGATCACCTCTGCGGACATCGGGATCGAGCTCTCCCGCAGGCCGAGGTTCACCCCCAGCCTGTCCAAAGCCGGGCGGCTCGCTTTCCCTCTGTATCTGGGCTTCCTGCTCGCCCTGCTGGCTTCCCGGATGCGCAAGGATAAGCAGGCGCCATTGGGCACCCTGTTCGCCGCGAGCTTCGCGTATATCCCGTTCTATCCCTTCCTGGCCTTCGCCCTGCCCCGGATCCCCGCGCCCTGGGCCGTGCTCCTGTCCCTGATCCCCGGCGCGATCCTCGCCATCCTGTTCCTGGTGCGCTATGCCGGGTTCGGCGGGGCCCTGGGCAAAGGGGCCGTCCCCCTGATCCTGATCCAGGGAGGAATCACCCTGGCCGTCCTGGCCTCGGGCTACGGGGCCATCGTGATGGCCCTCGCGCTCACCCTGATCCTGGTCTGGCTCCTCTGGGTCGCGGGGAGCTTCAAGCCTGGGGAGCAAGGGCAAGTGGCTTAGTAAAGTTATTAGGAACAATCAGAGGGGCCGCCCAAAAGGCGGCCCCTTTGTATTGGAGCGTAGACCTACCCCCCTTTGTAAAAGGGGGGTAGCGGGGATTTACCTGACCTTCACGACTCTCACCGGTGAGCTCATGCGATCCTGAGGACGAAGGAAATACACCCCAGCCTTAAGCCCCTCCACGATCCGGTGCCCCGGCAGGCTCACCCGCCGAGATAGGCAACAATATCCTTTGCGATCTGCCCGGCAGATTTGGCATTTCGCTGCCCCACCTTTTCGGCCCACGGCCTCCCAGGATGAAGCGTATCCCACGCCGATTTCTTCTGACCTCTCCGATTCGTACCTTGGTCATGGTGGCCGAAGCCGTCAACAAGCATGTTCCACACCGGCTTAAACGTCTGGATAAGCAACGACTCTCCGAGAGGTATCCAAATATCATCGACGAGAAGATAGCGGCATTGGAAATCGCCGAGTTTTAGGTTTAGTGCCTCCTCGATTGAGGAGGCGTGTTCCGACAGTCTCCGATGTAAAACGTCCGCGGGATCAGCACCAAGGCCGTAGCCGCCCTTCCTCGATCCCGCCGGGACGGCCTTACCAACGTAAATGGGGATCGCCTTCTCATCGCTCGGCGCAGTCTTGGCGATTTTTCGATAGGCCGGGAACCCGCCGGTATAGTAGATGGCGTATATCCCAGCCCCCATGAATCTGTCCGGCGGCAACTGAACAACCGGGCGTTTGAGTAGGTGATCTCTGACGCTTTCCGCCAGATTCGTCTTGTCGAGGGGATTGAAAACTTCTTCGCCAAGAGGCTTCATCAATGCCTACCTTCCGTGAACAACAACTGCCGATTCATCTAGAGTCTCCTTGCTTGTACCTCTCCGCACCGATGAGGCCGTAATCGAGTCGCCTACGCGCTTATCGCGGATGCGGTAAATACCTTCGACCGCCAAGCCGCGCATCTTGGCAATGTCACCGATCAAGTCCTGAACCGGAACGTTAACCCCTTGCAGAATCGAGTTCCCTACGACGATCACCCCGGTTCCACCGCGCGCAAGAACCCGCCTGAGCACTGTAAGGAAGCGGTCACAATCGTTGAAGTAGGAGGCGGTATAGTTCGCCCATCCGCGCCCGCCGTATTTCCCTTTCTCTGGGTTGAGTTTCCGAAGCCGGGCAAGGATGCGCTCGAGGCCGCGATGCTCTAAAGCAAGTGGAACGTAATCTTTTTCTCTGGCGACCTGCCAGAATGTCCCAAAACTTCTTTCCTCTAGCGGCCTTTGCTCATCTGGCGATGAAATGAAGCCAAGCCAATAGAGTTGTGGCCGTGTGTTCCGAACATAGTGGTAGTTGTTGAGATATGGCGGTGAGGTGACCATCAAATCAACCGATCCGTTCTCCAGCCGCAGGTTCCCCGTAAAAAAATCTTCGTTGTAGACAGTCCCGGTTCCCGGGCTTGTTTCGTTTGCTTCGGATCGGATCCATTCGATATCGGCTCTCATGTGTCGCAACTTCTCTAGAAGTGTCGCGGCCACGTCTGCATCCTCGATAAGCGGCTTCCCCGCGCCCACGCGCGTGCCTAGCGAGGGTTCATAGGTGTAGTTTGAAAACGACACCATCACAGAACCAAACGCGATCCGGAAAAGATCGCGCACACGGTCATCTCTAATCTTCGATGTGAACGCGAGCACGTGCAGCACCTGCTTTTTAACCTTCTCGCCGTAGAAGGGGATACGAGATCGGAAAGCTTGAGGCGCTACAGCCGTAGCAACTCGACCATCGCGCCACGAGCGCGCATCTAACCGCATCGCCTTTATGGCGGTGTCGAAGGTCTCCGTTTTCACGCGGAGAGCCTTCAGCTTTGCTTCCGCCGCGAGGGCCGCATATGGATTGATTTCGAAGCCGACGACATCGTGGCCACGGATCGCGGACTGAATAAGTGTTGTCCCAACTCCCGCGAAGGGATCGAGGACAACAGCGGACTTACGACGGCCTATGTAAGCCGCAAGGACCGAATCCACAAAGGCCCCTGAGAACCCAGCGATCCACGGCACCCACCGATGAACCGGAGCCGTCCGGTTCTCCATGAAAGCTGGGTCATCGAAAGCCGCCCCGTTCCCGTTGGCCTTCGCCGCCAAGGTAAACGGGAAGACGGGTTGTGCGCGTATCAATTCAAGGGTCGGCATATGTTCATCCTCTCAGGCGGGGGGCGGAGCTTCGCCCCGCCCCCTTTGGTTTCAATAGCCTTTAATCTCCGATGATTTCAACGAGACTTCCTGCAAAGTGTTATTATACGACAAATCGAACCCCTTGTCAACCACCTTCTGTTTTTAAGGGGGTAGGGTCCTTCTTGGTGTCTTTGTGGCTTTGTGGTTCGCCTTTTTCGGAGGTCTACAGTCCACAGTCCACAGTCTACGGTCGCCCTTAAACGACGATCTCCGCCTGCGCGTAGCCTGACCTTCCCCCATCGGGTCTGACGACACGGCCTTTCACGGCTACCCTCGTTCCCGCAGGGATTCCCGAGAGGACGTGGAGGCCGGTGGTTCCATCCGCATAGACGTGGTGCCGGAACCGGGAGGGATAGGCTTTGCGGGAGGCTTTGCCTTGGTTGAGCCAGAGGTCTATCAGGGTGCCTGCGGGCAGGGGCTCCCATCTTATCCTGACGACTCCGGGACTCGGATTTCTGAGCCTGAACCTTTCCGGCGGGTTGGGCTGTGGGATGGCTGGGGGCTGATTCATTAAGGCCAGTCCTGCATCCGCCAGGACCCGGTTCACGGAGAGATAGGCGTTGTAACCGGACCAGTGGCTCTCTCTTCCCAGTGTGGGGTCTATCGGCTTGACCAGAAGGGTGAACGCGTCCCACTGGGCTCTCTCTGGGTCCGTAAGGTTCCCCCACGCTCTGGTTACTTGAGGGGTTGTCTTCCACACCTGCTCCCTTCTCTGTGTCCTGGGCTGAGCGGGCATGACGAAGGTTCTCATGCAGCTGATCCCCCGCCATTCCGTGAACACGAACCCGTCCGCCATCCTCCCCCTCAGGCCGATGCTGTGCAGGGGCGACCTTACCTTAGCCATCTCTTACTCCTTTCTACCTTTCACGTTTCACCTTTCACTTTTCACGCCCTTATTATACTCGTGTTTACCATTCCTTTGTCAAGTACCCTGGTGCTGGAATAATTAGCGTCAAGTTGGCGTCAAATTGGCGTGAAGTTGGCGTGAAATTGGCGTCAAATTGGTGGGAACATGGCGGGAACACTTCTGGAAGTGTTACGATAGTGCCTTGTTAATCCTTGAGTTATGGCGTAAAAACGGGGGGAATGCTATGGGCTGAAACTGATAAGTGGGTTGGTAAGTCTTTAGAGGTCATTAGGTTGGTTTTGTTGAACTATTAGGTTTGGCCGGTAATTGAAAGGGGCCGCCATTGAGGCAGCCCCTCTTGCTTTGGAGACAATTACCTCGCCACCACGACCCTTCCGGTTACACTCTCCTTCCCGTCCTCAGCACGGAGGAGATAGACCCCGCTGGGGACCTGGGTGCCGGACTCGTCACGGCCATCCCAGAAAAGCACGTAAGGCGTAAGGCGTGAGGGGTAAGGCGAAAAGGATTTCACAGCCCGGCCGCTAATATCATAGATCGTGAGACGAGCAGGGACCTCAGAGAAACGAGCGAAACGGATCTCGCAGCCCTTTCTCGCCGGGTTCGGGAAGGCGGAGAGCCCGGGCCGCTCTGACTCGCGCCGGGAAGGGCTGACCTCCTCCCAGACCCCGGAAAGGCTGTCCGGCCTGGCCCCGAAAGCGTCCTGGTTCCCGTTCCGGGTGTCCGTCCACACCGGATAGACGTGCAGGTTGTCCGCCGCGGCCAGCCCGATGTACTCTCCAAGGTGCTCGGCCGGCATCGCATCCGCCAAGGGCCTTCCCGGCTTCCAGCGTTTCTCACCCTCCTTGAAGTCCAACCTCGGGTCCGAGGAAACCGTGCTCACCCGCTCATTACGGAGCCAGGTCGCCCCCCCGTCCGTGGACCGGGTGTAGTAGCAGTCCATCATCATGTTCGAGGGGTCCAGCCTGCGGTCCAGCCAGCAGGCATGGATCGTGCCTTGCGGGTCCACGGTCATCCAGGGATGGAACTGGTCCCGCCGGTTGTTCAGGGTGTCGTCGTTGATCCGGAGGGGCGAGCTCCAAGTGGTCCCGCCGTCCGTGGAGCGGGTAAAGTACATGTCCGTGATCCCCGAGGCCCCGGCTTCGTTGTCGGTGTACACGCAGTAGACCCAGCCCCGCCTGGGCCCGGAGGTGATGTCCACGTCGATCACCGGGTAGGAGAAGGTCCCGATGCTCCCGTTCAGGTACTCGAACCCGAAGGTCACGTTCTGGATCGTGCGGATCCCGGTGAACGAGGCCCCGCCATTCGTGGACTTGTTGAACTGCATGATGTCGGAGTAGTTGTACCAGGCGACGTAGAGCTCCCCGTTGGGGCCGACCGCGGGGACCGGCCATTGCACGCTTCCCGCGTTGGACACCGCGACCGGGGCCTGGAAGCTCGCGCCCCCGTCCGTGGAGCGGCACATCATGACCTGCACGTTGGTCCCGAACCGCGCCCAGGGCACGTAGAGGTAGCCGCGGTAGGGACTGCTCGTCCGGTCGCAGCCGATCAGCTCCTTGTCCTCGAAGTACCCGGAGATGTTGTCAATCACGGGCACCCGAGGCCCCCAGGTGAGCCCCCCGTTGGTGGACTTCAGGACGTACAGGGCATTGGGCTGGCTGGTGGAGATATAGGACAGGATCACCGCGTAGAAGTTGCCGTTCGCGTCCGCGACCAGGCCGGGGTCGGAGTCCCAGACGTAGTTCGAGCCGTGGGCGTAGAACAGGGTCTCCCGGGCGATGGTCCGCCACTGGTCGAAGGTCGTGGCAAAGGCGCACTCGCGGTAGCCCAGCCTAAAGTCCCTCCAGACCGCGACCACGTTGTTCGGGTTTGTGGGGTTCACCACCACCTGCTCCTCGTTCTGGAGCTGGGTCGTGGCGTCGTTGTTCAACTTGAAGTTGATGTGCCAGTCTCCGGCCGCAGTCGGGCCCGCGAACAAGCCGGCCAGGAGAATCATCAGAAAAACAGCTGTCTTCATGTTTCCTCCTTCCTTTCAAGGATCATGGGCGGGCCTTCGGGCCCGCCCATGTCCGTCATCGCTGATGCTAATGCAGAAACACGATCCGCTGGGTGTAATGCGTTCCGCCAACCTCGGCCTTGAGGAAATAGATCCCAGCGGGAAGGCGCCTTCCCTGCCGGTCCGTGCCCGCCCAGAAGAGCTCGCCCGAGGAGGGTATGTTTTCTTCCCGGATGAGCGCACCGTTCGCGGCATAGATCGCAATCCTTCCCGGGACGTTTCGCCACGGCCCGGGGCTGAAGCGCAGGAGGACTTGCGTCCGGAACGGGTTGGGCTGGACGACCACCTGACCCAGGGTGATGGGCGAGCCGGATTCCTCCTCGGTGCCCACCGCGCCGAAGGTGACGTCGCAGATCACCGTGTCCCCGGCCTCGCGGACGTTGCGCACCCCGACGTTGGTCACCCCGCCCCCCGAGGTCCGGCTGTTGGGCCGGGTGCTGTTGTCGAAGGTCCTCCGGGTCCAGGTCCCGGGCAGGGGGTCGCTGTCCCGGCCCAGGGAATCGTGATAGAGGTGCGGGTCCGGGCGCACGCCCGTGCCGTAGTCCAGGTGGAAGGTGGAGTCCTCCTCCAAATCCACGATGTTGTGCCAGGAGCCCCGCCCGGGGTCGATATGCCAGATGAGAAGGCCATGACCGTGCTGGGGGGTGTCGAACCCTTTCTTCTGGCGGTTCTCCAGGTAGAAGCAGGTGTCCCGGTTCAGGCCGTTGCGCCAGACCTTGTAGACCACGCGGCGGGTCTCCACATCCAGGATGCGCAGGCCCAGGGTGTCGCGGGTCAGGACCACCGGGGTCACGAACCCGGCCTGCACCTTGCTCCAGGCCTCCATATGGGATGGGCTCCAGGGCGTGTTCCCGCCCGCGCCCCAGGCCCCGTAGCCCATCAGGCCCCAGTAGCCAACCCCCCAGGTGGTTCGGCTGCCGTCGTAGAGGTCGGGCAGCCCGACCAGGTGGCCGAGCTCGTGGCACATCACCGCGATGCAGCACATCGTGGTCTCGCGGGCCGGGGTGACCATGGCGAACTCCGGGACGTTGGTCACGCCGTCGATCGTCACGCCGTCGTTGGTCACATAGTTGAAGGAGGGGATGGCATGCGACCAGCAGTGGTTCACGTTGCCGTCGTCCGCGCCGTCCGCCCCGGCGTGGACCATGAACATCGCCTCGATGTGCCCGTCGTGGTTGAGATCGAACTGACGGAAGTCCACCTGGGCGTCCACCTGCTGGACGTTCTCCCGAGCCAGCTGCCCCCCGGTAGAGAGCATGTAGTTCCCGTCGTAGTACCGGGAGTAGTTGTAGGTCGAGGTGAACCAGCGGCTTCCCCCGATCCCGCCCTTGATCTTGTAATCCCCGTAGGAGTTCTCCAGGAAGAAGTCGTTCAGGCTTCCCTGGCGGTAGGGCTGGCCGGTGTAGACCCCGGTGGAGTAGAGCATGGAATCGAACACTGCGGGCCTTCTCCGCAGGGTGTCCGCCCGGTTGTCCGGGAACTGCATCAGGATCGTCACGGTCTCCAGGGAGTCCAGCGCCAGGAGCAGGTTCCTGGGCCCGGCCACCTCGACCCCAGGAGGGAATCTCGGCTCCGGCCCGGGGAAGACCCCCGGCCGGGGCGGCATCGCCCAGAGCGTCGTAGTCAGGGCCAAAAGGATGATCGTCGTTTTCATCGTTCCTCTCCTGGGATGAATTCGTTCCGCAAAGAAGAAAAAAACGGCCCTACGGGCCGCGCCGTTCTTCCTCCAATTGCTTCTGCAAGCCCTCGTTGAGCTGCCGGATGGTGATGAAGCCCATGTTTACGAGATGCTCGCCCAGATAGACCTCGGGCTTCGACATCTGGACCCGCCGACCCTCCACGAGCTGACCCCGGTTCAGGTAGCCCAGGTCGCAAAGGATCTCGCCGATCAGGTGGTGCGGAGTCATATGATCTCCTCTTGGTCTGGGAAAAGATACTACCATTTTCCCGTGGTTTTGTCAAGGGCCTGACCGGGTCAATCGTTATTCTAACATCTAACCTCTTACTTCTATCTTCTGCCCTTCAGAACTGCGCCGTCGCCCGGATCTGCATCTCGATGAGCGTGGTCCTCGTCTCCGGGGTGTAGGAGTACGAGAACGAGGGCCTGAAAGCCAGGGCCGTGAAGAACCGGGCCTGGCCGTAGGTCAGCGAGGTGTAGGTCGTCTGGGTGGCATTCCCGTTCCAGGCCTCGGCCCGGGAGTACTGCCCCGAAACCTCCTGCGAGACCTGCAGCTCCTCGGACCTCCACCACTTCATCTTCTGATAGGTCAAGCCCAGGGTCGCGGCGCCGTTCCGCTTCCGTCCCGAGACCGCCCGGTCGTGAGTCTTCTCCCCGCTCGCCGTGACGTTGGTCTTGGACAGGAGCGAGCGCCCCCAGCGGTTCTGCCACCAGAGGATCCCGGTGTTGCGCTGCGTGGTCCCGGGGTCCTCCAGGCGCTCGTAGGTCTCCATCAGGATGACCTGCGTCGCCATCCCCGGGTTCAGCTCCAGCCGGTTCTCAAAAAGCCTGCCCCGGCCCTCCAGCACGCTCTCCAGGTTCCTGTCCCGGGTCGTGCGCCACTGTCCCCGGAGGGAGTAGGTGACCGACTCCCGGGGCCTGAGCTCCGCCCTGGCCCCGAATCGCCTGAGCTCGCTCTCCTGCGTTGCCCCCTCCGGGCTGGCGTAGATGAACCAGGAGGACGGCAGATCCGTCGCACGGCCCGCGAGATAGCCCCGCCAAGTCTTGTCCGAGGTGAACTCGAAATTCAAGGGCGTCAGGGCCTTGGTCCAAACCCCCGGATACACCCGCAGGCTCGCGGAGGTGTTCTGGTCGAGCGTCACGTCCCTCAGCCCGTGGCTTGCGCGCCAGTAGACCTCCGCCCCCTCGTCCCTGCCCACCAAGCCCAGGGACAGGCTCGGGATGCGGTCGAACAGGAGGAAATACTCCGCCCACTGCTTGCGGGCCGAGAGCCAGAAGTCCGGGTCTATCCCTTCCAGCTTCTCCCCGGTCCTCTCCTCCTCGTACCGCCCGGAGACGTAGACCGCGTTGACGGGCGAGGTCGCAAGGCCCAGCGAGCCCGAGCGGTGCTGGAGGTTTCTCTCCTCGGTCGCGATCGCGGCCTGGGGCGTATACCGCTCCTTTCCCTCACGGTAGTAGGAGGTCAGCTTGAAGGACTTCATCCCGGCCTTCTTCAAGGCCTTCGGGGACAGGGTGTAGTCCAGGTCCAACCGCCCGCTCCCCCGCGAGATGTCCAGGGTGTCGCTCACGACCGCGTCCCGCACCCCGGTGAGCCCCAGGCTGGGCAGGTTCTCTTTCGTGAACCGCCACTTCCCCTGGAGGTTGTCCTCCCTCCCTCCCAGCCGGCCCAGGGTCCTCTGAAACGAGGCCGACAGGGGCGAGGACGGCATCAGCAGGTATTCGCCGAAGGCCGTGGTCCGCTCGCGCAGCTCCCCGACCTGGGTCAGGGGGATGTACAGCGCGCTGAAGCCCCTCTCGTAATGCTCGTACCGGGTGCGGAGCTTGTATCTCGGAGAGGACAGCAGCAGGGCCCCGCTCTGGGCGCTGGCCATCCGGTCCACCAGGGAGGTCCCGAGCTCCACCGGAATGCGCAGCTCGGTCCTGCTCCCCTTCCAGCTCTGCCGGAACTCCGCCGTCACGTTGTTCTGCTGGGCCCAGAGCGTGGTGTCGGTTGTTAAACGCTCCCAGTTCGCGAACCGGCCTTCGAGGGAGAAATGGTTCGAGGGCGCGAACCCGAACCCGCTCGCCCGGTAGTGTTCCTTCTTCTCGCGCACGTACTCGTACACGGCCTCGACCCGGCTCTCCTGCGAGATGAGCCCCCTCCGCTGGAACACTAAGAGCCCGCTGGTGTAGTCCACCAGGTAATCCGCGCCCCGCTCCAGGAGCTCCCCGTCCACGGTGATGACCTCGGACTCCTTGACCATCGGGAATCGGGAGAGTTGGAAGAGGGGCGCCTCGGTCCGGAACCTCGCCCGCATCGTGTAGACGTGCCTGGGGTTCAGGGTGTCGTAGACCGCCCTGGGAAAGGGCCGGTCCTGCGGGAAGGCGAGGATGCCGCGCTTGAAGTCCGCCAGCCCGGCGTCTACCTCACCGTCCCGGTTCGCGTCCAGCCCGAAGTCCGCGATCGGCCTCTCCCGCCCGAGGGTATCCGCGAGGGTCAGCCGGAAGCTGTTGGGCAGGATGTCCGCCCCGCCCAGGTAATAGCGGTTCCAGAGCTCGTGCCCGCGTTCGGTTTCGCTGTAGAGGACGGTTTCGGAATAGCCCGCCCGACCCTCGTACTGGATGACCACCCGGTCCGTGGACGCCAGGGGGGGATTGAACGCGACGATCCCTCTTCCGTAATCCATGGCATAGTCCTTTTCCCCGGTGAGCAGGTCCCAGTCCCCGGCGAGGCCGGCGAGGGTCGTGCCGCCCAGCGTATTGGGGTCATTGGTCAGGGGGAGCTGGTCGTCCCTGTAGATCTTTTCCGACGCGGAGATGATGGGCAGCGTTCCCCCGATGGCGTCGATTACGAAGTAGGTCCGTTTGGCGAACGCCACGTCGTTGACCTCCCGGACCTGTTTCTGGATGTATCCCGTGAACCGGTCCGTGGCAAAGGCCGTGGTCCGCTCCCCGGCCTGGGCATTGAACGAGGCCAGAGACTTGAGGGTCTCTTTGGTCTTGGGCCCGGCTCCCATCCTGACCTGCCCGCCGTAGAGTCCCAAGCTGGGCAGGAACTGCGACCCGCCCGAGAGGTAGCGGAAGTGTCCCAGCTCCATCTGCTGCACCCAGTCCCGGTCCGCGCCCAGGTACCTCGCCCCATAGCGCCTGCCCTCCGGGCCGGTGTTGTCGAAGTAGGCGCTGGCCGTGCGCCCCCGGCCCAGGGCCCCGACCAGGGCCAGGTTGCTCTTCCACTCCTCGGTCCCGTAGGCCGGCTCGGAGTTCAGGTGGAACTCGTCCCGGAAGTACGAGGACCGTCCTTTCAGACTCCAGGTATGCGCGGGCGAGAACGCCAGTTGCAGTCCCCCGCCCTCGCTGAGCGACAGCCCCAGTCCCCCCTCCTTCTCCGCCTTCACCGGGTGATAGGTCCAGCGCGCGGTCTTTCCGTCGTACACGCTGATCGCGGAGGGCGAGGTGACCAGGATGAGGTCCCCGGACTTGGCCAGAGAGAGGAGCGTGTCGCTGGCCAGTCCCGCAGTCGTGCCCTCCTGCTTCCAGACTTTGGTGTCCCGGGAATAACGGTATAGGCCCTTGTCCGTGGCGAAGAGCACGTCGTTTTTGTCTAACAGCACGTCCCTCACCTCCCCCCTGGGCAGGCGGTCTTCTTCTTTGAAAGGCAGGAAGGCGTCGGACAGGGGGTCGTAGATCGAGACCCCTTCCTCGGTCACGACCCACAGCGAATCCCCGGAGGTCGTGAGGCCCCGTATCTCGCTTCCCCTTAAGGCCCCCTGCTCCCGGGGATAGCTGCGGAACGCGTTCAGGTCCTTGCGGTATCTCAGGGCGCCCTCGGGTGAGAAGAACCACAGGTTCCCGGAGCGGGACAGGATGCGCCGGATGTCCCGGTAAGCCAGCCCCTCCTTTTCCCCGTAACTGCGGAAGGTCTCGAACTCGGCATCGAAAGAGGCGACCCCTGATTCCGTGGCGAACCAGACGATGTTCCCGTCCACCGCGATGTCCTGAACCCGGTTTCCCGGCAGCCCCTCCTTGGACGTGAACAATCGCCAGTCCTGGCTGGCGCGGTCGAAGCGCGCGGCCCCGCGGGAGGTGCCAACCCACACGTAGTCCCCCTGGAAGGCCAGGGACAGGGCCTCGTCCGCGGGCAGGTCTCCCTTGGCGCTGTCCGCGGCCTGCCAGTCCAAGAGCCGGACATCGGCATTGGCCGCGCCCTTCGGGGTCAGGGCCCATACAAAGCCCTGGTCTACGGCCACCAAGCGCACCTTGTTCGCAGGCAGCCCGGCCCGGGCCGATTGCCCGGTCCAGGTCAGGTCCGTGGGGTGGTAGATGAAAAGTCCCTGGGGCATGCCCACCCAGACCCGCTCGCCCTCAGGCCAGATGGAAAAGTCCCGGAGCACCAGGCCGAAGCCCGGCGCGCCGGGAAGAGCCGAAAGAACGAATACAACGATTAGTTTAGTAAGGTAAGAGGGCCGGGGGGGCGGGGATATCAAAGGGCCTCCCTCTTGAAGGCCCCTGGGCACGCGGGGCAGGTGGAGGGCGGCGCGGAGCAGGGGCTTGGGCACGCGGAGCGGGTGCCTGAGCACGCGGAGCAGGGGCCTGGGAACGCGGAGCAGGCCGCCCTGGGCGTGTTTTGGACTTAACCTACTATTTAACAACCTTTTATAAGGAGAAACGGACAGGCCTTAGGATAGACTGGTCACTGCTCTCATGAACCTCGTGGACTTGAGCACGCTCCGGTGCTCCTCATGGTATTCCAGGAACCCCGCCAGGCTCAAGTCCAATTCCTTCCGCAGCACCTCCGGGAGCGTGAGCCCGGAGATCTCCTCCCAGTCCGCCACCTGCAGGTGTCTCAGCGCGGCCAGAGCCTCCTTCGATATCGCCTTCGCGGTCACGTCCTTGTACCGGAGGCAGCGCCCGCAGAGGATCCCGCCCATCTGCGTGCTGAAATAGAACGCCGGGGACTCCTTTCTCCGGCACCCCAGGCAGTGTTCGATCTGGGGCTCGAACCCCAGTTTGGCCGAGAGGTTAAGCTGGAAGGCTAAGAGGAAAATCCGCCCCGCTGCCGGGTTCACTTCATCCATGGCCTGGAGGAATTCTATGAAGAGATTAAACAATCCCGGATTGGCCTCCTCCGGGGCGAGAGACCGCTCCAGCATCTCTGATGCCACCGCGGCCTGGCTGAACTTCTCCAGGTCCCCCTTCACTCCCTCGAACGTGTCCAGGACCCCGGCCTCGGACAGGGTGTAGAGGTCCCTGTTCTCGCGCATGTAGAAGATGACGTGGGCGTGCGTCAGAGGCTCCAGGGCCGCGCCGTACTTGGACTTCGGCCGCCGGGCCCCCTTGGCCACGAGCTTCACCTTTCCGTAGTCCCGGGAGAACGCGGTCAGGATGCGGCTGGACTCCCGCCAGTTCGTGCCCCTCAGGAAGATCGCCTCGGTTTTTACAATAGCCATGGGGTTAACAGATGAAACAGGGATCGGATGAAAAGGGGTGGGGGTTGAAAACGTCTACACGGTTACCCTTTTTCACCATTTCACTTTTTTATTATCTTCACGATCAGGATTCGTCTCCGCAGTACCTTTTCCACCACGAACTCCAGGTGTTTGTGCCGGACGGACTCCCCCTCCTTGGGCACCCGCCCGGCCAGGTCCATGACCAGCCCCCCCAGGGTCTGGTATTCCCCCTCGGGGAGCTCGGTCCCGAGGAGCTCCGAGAGCTCCTCCAGGCCGATGCGCGCGTCCACCCGCAGGGTCTGGGCATCGATCCTCCGGAAGAGCGGCTCCTCGGTATCGTACTCGTCCCGGATCTCCCCCACGATCTCCTCCAGGAGGTCTTCCAGGGTCACCAGCCCGGAGGTCCCTCCGTATTCGTCCACCACGAGCGCGAGGTGCATTCGTTTCTTTTGAAACTCCTTGAGCAAATCCACCAGGCGTTTGTTCTCGGGCACGAAGTAGGCCTCGCGCAACAGGCCCTCGACCTTCTCCTGCTCCTTGCCCTCGGCGATGCCCTTGAGCAGGTCCTTGGTGTAGAGGACGCCCACGATATTGTCCACCGTCTCGCGATAGACCGGGATCCGGGAGTGCCCGGCCTCCTCGGCAAAGGTCACCATCTCCTCCACGGTCTTGCCGCATTCCGCGGCCACCATGTCCACACGCGGGACCATGACCTCTGCCACCGTAGCATCCGTGAACTCCAGGACCCCGGTGATCATCTCCCGCTCCTGTTTCTCGAGCACCCCTTCCTTCTCCCCGATGGAGAGGAGGGTCAGGATCTCGGCCTCGGTCACGAACGGCCCGCTCCGCTCGGGCTTGCCCCCGAAGAGGCGGATGAGGCCGTTTGAAGCCCAGACCATCGCCCCGGTGGCTGGCGTGAGCGCGATATCGATCCACCACAGGGGCAGGAGCAGGAGCAGGGCCACCCGCTCCGGATTGTGGATGGCTACGATCTTGGGAATGATCTCGCCGAACATGATCACGATCAGGGCCACGGCAGCGGTGGAGCCCCCGACCACGAGCTCCTGCCGCCAGTTGAAGAGATGGGCCAGGTTGATCATGATGGTGGTGGCCAGGGCCGTGGAGCCGATGGCCACGAGATTGATCCCGATGAGCATCGTGGTGAGCAATTTGTTGGGGTTGTCCAGCCAGGACTGGATCGCCCGGGCGTAGGGCTTGCGGGTTTCCCTGAGGTGGGACAGACGGTGGCGGGACAAGGCCACCAGGGCAGTCTCGATGGCTGAGAAAAAAGAGCCCAGCAGGAAGAGCAAAACGAGACCGAGCAGCTGCGGAAGGAGCCAGGATTTCATCTTGGTATCGGATTCAGGTCTTGCACCTTTTCCTTTTGGGATGAGGGAGGGAATGAAGGAAAGCTTCTTCGCGGGAGCGCATGCGTCGGGCCTCCCCGGGCTTCTCGTGGTCGTACCCCGCGAGGTGCAGCACGCCGTGCACCACCAGCCGGGCAATCTCCTCCTCGAAGGTCACCCCGTATTCC
>CAYGWX010000011.1:46509-66461 GCA_964353855.1 uncultured bacterium
CACGCCGTGCACCACCAGCCGGGCAATCTCCTCCTCGAAGGTCACCCCGTATTCCCGGGCCTGCTCCCGGGCCTTCTCGATGGAGATATAGACGTCCCCGAGGACGCCGTAGTTGTAGGCCGCGTCCGGGCCCATGGTCATGGAGAAGGACAGCACGTCGGTGGGGGCGTTGCGCTTGCGCCAGCGCCGGTTCAGGGTGCGGATGTAGGCGTTGTCCACCAGCACCACGGTCAGGTCGCAGCTCCCGGCCTCCTCGGCAACGAGGACCTGCCTGGCGAGCCGGGAGAGCCAGCGCTCATTCAGTTCGACCTTGGTCGTTTTCTCTATGAATACGCGCATCGGTTAATAGACGGGGGGGGAATCGCATACCGGAAAGGAACATGAACGATCTGGGAACTCAACGGACAAAACCATTGAAGCGATCAACCATTGTTACCGTCTACCGATCGAACCGTCTGGCCGGCTAACCGTTTTGCCCGTTCTTCCGGTCGTTCTCGTGGGCTTCGTAGGCCTTGATAATCTCCTGCACCAGGCGGTGGCGGACCACGTCCTTCTCGCTGAAGTACACGAACTTGATGCCCATAATCGTGGACAGAAACCCCTGGATCTCCACCAGCCCGGAGGTGTTCGTCTTGGGCAGATCGATCTGGGTGATGTCCCCGGTGATGACCATCCGGGAGTTAAAGCCCATCCGGGTCAGGATCATCTTCATCTGCATGCTGGTGGTGTTCTGGGCTTCGTCCACGATGATGAAGGAGTCGGCGAGGGTCCGACCGCGCATATAGGCCAGGGGCGCGATCTCGATGATCCCGACCTCCACCAGGCGGCGCACCTTCTCCGGAGCCATCAGCTCGTAGAGGGCATCGTACAGGGGCCGGAGATAGGGGTTCACCTTTTCCTGCAGGTCCCCGGGCAGGAAGCCCAGGCTCTCTCCGGCTTCTACGGCCGGTCGCGCCAGCACGATCCGGTCCACCTGCCTCTGGTTCAGGGCGGAGACCGCGGCCGCCACCGCCAGATAGGTCTTTCCGGTCCCGGCCGGGCCGATGGCCACCACGATGTCCGAGTTCTGCATCTCCAAGAGGTACTGCCGCTGCGTCTCGGACTTGGGCTTGACCAGCTTCTTCAGGGCCGAGAGCTTGAACTCCTCCTTGCGCTGCTCCTCGCGCTCCTCGGCGCCTCGCCCCCGGGCCTCGCCCTTGGCGACCTCGATCTCGAAGGCCACGTCCTTGGACCCGATGTTCTCCCCGCTCTCGATCTGGGATCGCAGGTTGAGGAGCAGACGGACGACCCGGTCCGTGTCCACCCGGTAGCCTTTGATGACGATCTCGTCCCCCCGGGCGATGATCTTGACCGGAAAGCTCTGCTCGATGTGTTTGAGGTGGGCATCCTGCGTGCCGAAGAGCAGTCCGGCATCGATGCCGGCCAGCGAGATGCGCTCGGTGATCCAGGGTTCGCTCATGCGTCCTCCGGTTTACTCAACGATCTTCAGGTGTAATTCCTTGAGCTGCTTCGCGTCCACCTCGGACGGCGCGCCCTCCATCAGGGCCGCGGCCGCGGTGGTCTTGGGGAAGGCGATCACGTCGCGGATGTTGTCCAGCCCGGCGAGGAGCATCACGATCCGATCCAGGCCCGGGGCGATCCCCCCGTGGGGCGGCGCGCCGTACTCGAAGGCCTCGAGCAGGAAGCCGAACCGCCCCTTGGCCTCCTCGGGACTGACCCCGATGACCTTCATCACTCGTTCCTGGATGTCCCGGCGGTGGATCCGGATGCTCCCTGAGGCCAGCTCAAAACCGTTGCACACCAGGTCGTAGAGTTGGCCCAGGACCCTGCCCGGATCTTTCTCCAGGAGATCGAGGTGCTCCTCTTTGGGCATGGTGAAGATGTGGTGCTCGGCCTCCCAGGTCTTCTCTTCCTCGTTCCAGTGGAACAGGGGGAAATCCCTGATCCAGAGGAAGTGGTATTGACCCTCCGGAATGACCTTCTCGCGCTTAGCCACCTCGACCCTCAGGGCACCTAGGGCCTGGGTCACGAGCCCGGGCTTGTCGGCCAGGAAAAGCAGCAGGTCTCCTTCTTCTGCCCCGGACTTTCTCTTGATGGCGCCAGTTTCCTCGGGCTTCAGGTATTTGGCAATCGGTCCTTCAAATCCTTCTCCGGCTGCCTTGACCCAGGCCAGGCCCTTGGCCTGGTAGTGCTGCACGAAAGGCACCAGATCGTCGATCTGCTTCCGGGTCCATTTCGCCCCGCCCTTGACCACGATGGCCTTGACCACGCCCTGCTCGTCCAGGACCTTGCGGAAGACCCCGAACTCGGTTCCGGCCAGGTCTGCGGAGAGGTCCACGAACTCCATCCCGAACCGGGTGTCCGGCTTGTCCGAGCCGAACCGCTGCATGGCCTCGGCATAGGACATCCGGGGAAACGGGGTCTTAAGCTCTTTTCCGAGGACGTCCTTGAACACGGCGGCCATCATCCCCTCGACCAGGGCGTAGACCTTCTCCTCGGTCGCGAAGCTCATCTCGATGTCGATCTGGGTGTGCTCCGGCTGGCGGTCGGCCCGCTGGTCCTCGTCCCGCAGGCAGCGCGCGATCTGGTAGTAGCGGTCGAACCCCGCGACCATCAGGATCTGCTTGTACATCTGCGGGGACTGCGGCAGGGCGTAGAACTTCCCGGGATGGTTCCGGCTCGGCACCAGGTAGTCCCTCGCCCCCTCCGGGGTGCTGCGGGTCAGGAAGGGCGTCTCGATCTCCAGGAACCCCTGGCCGTTCAGGTAACCCCTCACCGCCTGCACCGCCTGGTGTCTCAGGACGAGATTTCCCGCCAGGGCCGGGCGCCTGAGGTCCAGGTAGCGATGCTTGAGCCTCAATTCCTCGCTGGCATTGACCTCGTTCTCGATCGGGAAGGGCGGGGTGGCCGAGGTGTTGAGGATGAAGAGCTCCTGAACCTCCACTTCCACCGCCCCGGTGGGCATGCGCTCGTTGGTCATCCCCGCAGGCCTCTCCCTGACCACGCCCCGCACGCCGACCACATACTCGGGCTTCAATCCCCCCGCCTTGTCCAGGAGGGCCTGCCCGGCCTCGGGCCGGAACACGGTCTGGGTCACCCCGTAGCGGTCGCGCAGGTTCACGAAGAGGAGCCCTCCGTGGTCCCTCCGCTTATGCACCCAGCCCAGGAGGACCACGGATTTCCCCGCGTCCCCCTTGCGCAGCGCCCCGCAGGTGTGCGTGCGCTCTAAGGTCCCCAGAGGATCAAGCACGGGAATCCTTGTCCTTCCGCTTCAATTCCCCCCAGACCTCGAAGGCCTTGCGGAGATGGGGGATGGTGATCGAGCCCCCCACGATCAGAGCCACGTTCAGGGTTTCTTGTAATTCCTGATCCGTCACGCCTTCTTTATGACACTGGATGAGGTGATAGGCGATGCAGTCGTTGCAGCGGAGCACCGTGGAGGCCACCAGGCCCAGCAGCTCCTTGGTCTTGGCCGGGAGCGCCCCGGCCTGGTAGGCGTCGTGGTCCAGGGCGAAGAAGCGCTTGATGCCCAGATGCCCGCAGGACAGGATCTCGGCGTTCATCTTCTCGCGGTATTCCTGAAAGGCCTGGATGAGGTCGGACATTACTTCTCCAACAGTTTGGTCAGGGTCCCGGATACTTCATCCAGCGCAACCTCGTTCTGTTCCTTGGTCGCCATCTCCCGGAGCGTGATGATCTTCTTCTTCAACTCATCCTCCCCCAGGATGAGCACATACTTCGCCTGAAGCCGGTCCGCCTCCCGCATCTGAGCCTTGAGGCTCCGGGAGAGGAAGTCCATTTCGCAGGACAACCCTTGATTCCGCAACGCGTCTACGAGCTTGAACCCGGCCCGCTTGGCCTCCTCACCCAGGGTGGCGAGGAAAACGTCCAGGCGGTTCTCGTCTTTCCAGACTACGCCCTCCTTCTCCATGGCCAGAAGCAGGGGCTCCATCCCGCAGGCGAACCCGACCCCCGGGGTCGGTTTCCCCCCCAGGGTTTCAACCAAGCCATCGTAACGCCCCCCTGCGGGCAGTGCCCCCCGGGAACCCAAAGCCGTCGAGACGAGTTCGAACACGGTCTTGGTGTAATAATCCAGCCCCCGCACCATTCGGGTATCTATGACGTAAGGGATGTCCAGGTCGCCCAGGCAGGCTTTAACCTTTACGAAATGCGCCTTGCAATCCACGCACAGGTAGTCCAGGATGGAGGGGAGGCCTTGGGTCAGTTCCTTGCAGTGCTCCACCTTGCAGTCCAGCACCCGGAGAGGGTTTTTCTCCAGCCTCTCCTTGCAGTCCCCGCAAAGCTCTCCGGACGCGGGCAGAAGCCTCTCCTTGATCATCGCCTTGTACGCCGGACGGCAGGCCGGACATCCGATGCTTGAGAGCTTGAGTTCGATCTGCTTCAACCCTGCTACTTCGCAGACCTTCCAGGCCAGGTCCAGCATTTCCGCGTCCAGGGCCGGGTCCAGGGAGCCCAGGGCCTCGGCCCCGAACTGGGTGAACTGCCTCAAGCGTCCGGCCTGGGGCTTCTCCTGCCGGTACATCCGCTCCAGGTAGTAGGCTTTGAAGAGAGGCGCCTTGCCGTCCAGCCCGTGCTCCAGGTAAGCCCGGATCACCGAGGGCGTGCCCTCCGGCTTCAGGGTCACGCTCCGCTCCCCCTTGTCCCGGAAGGTGTACATCTCCTTGCCCACGATGTCCGTGGTCTCGCCCGTGCCCTTGACGAAGAGCTCGGTCTCCTCGAAGGTCGGGACCCGGATCTCCTCGTAGTGGTAGGCCCTGGCCAGGGCCCGGAGCTTGGCCTCGAGTTGTTGCCAGAGATACGACTCCTCGGGGAGGATGTCCTTGGTGCCTTTGATGGCTTGAATCATCTCTTCAGCAATTTTGGATTTTAGATTTTGGATTGGGGATTATTGATTCCGATATTCCAAAATCCGCATTCCAAAATCCAAAATGAAAAAAGGGGACGGCCCTGCTTCCCGCGAGCAGTCTCATCCCCCTTCGGATGTCTTACGGTCACTCTTCTTTCTCTTCTTCCGCTCGCAGGATATCGAAGACCTCTTGGGGGCTCTTCGCCGACAACAGCGCTTCCCTGATCGCGTCCTGGTTGAGGAGCCGGGAGATCTTGGCCAGGGCCCGGACGTGGGGCCCGAACACGTCCAGGGGGGAGGCCAGGAAGAAGAACAGCCGCACGGGCTCTCCGTCCAGCGCCCCGAAGTCCACCCCCACCGGGGTCGAGCCCAGGGCGATCACCAGGTCCTTGACCGCGTTGGTCTTGCCGTGCGGGATGGCGATCCCCTTGCCCACACCCGTGGACATCAGCTTCTCCCGGTCCTTGATCGCCTTCAGCAGGGCGCCCTTGTCCCCAACCGGCTTGTTCGCGGCCACCACCTCCACCAGCTCCTGGAGCACGCCCTCCTTGTCCCGCGCGGACAGGGGAATTTTGATCATCTCCACAGTCAGGACCTCGGTCAACTTCATGCCTTTCATCCTCCCTTTTCAGGATCCCCCGCACCTCGGGCACGGGAGAGGTTAATAACCAAGCCGGTGGATATAAAAACTTAACTTTAAATTATAGCTTCTACGCCCGGTTTTGTCAAGGCCATGAGCCGCTTTTTTTACGCCCCGCAGAGCCTGCCTTGGATTTATCGGGAGATTTGATCCACGGAGTGAGGTGGTTCCCCTCTCCTAACGCCTTAGGAGATTACAGGGTCGTCATTCTCGCGCCTGTCCCGGACCCTGATCCGGGAAAAGCGGGAATCCAGGATTTTGCTCTTTTGTCCCTTTCTCAGCATCTTAAACTTCCTAACTTCTTAACTTCGCCCTTCTTTCCTTTCTCCCCGTCTCCTTGTCCCCTTGTCTCCTTGTCCGTCCTTATCGGGTGGGCGGGCGGAATTTAATATGTCAATCCTTCAGCACAATGTCCTTCCACGAAGATATGCTCGCCTGCCCCTCCGGGGCGAGGACCCGGGCCGTGAAGGTGTACTTCTTCTCGGGCTCAAGCGGGCTGACGAAGTGCTCCCCGATTTGCATTGGGACGTAGGACTGGATTCGGAAGCACGTCTGCCAGGGCTTCACCCAGGGCTGTGTCACGGCCATCCTGAGCTCCACGACGCCCTCCCCCCTTTGCAAAAGGGGGGCAGGGGGGGATTTCACCTCTCCCCTTGCGGGAGAGGGAAGGGTGAGGGGTTCCCACCGAATCTTTACCCCTTTCCCTTTCGGGGCGAGCGTAAAGCTGAGCGGCTGAGGTCTGGGGTCTTGTGGAGGTCTTTTCGGGGCCGGGTATCCGGCCCTCTTGGCCAGGGACGCGAACCGGATGTACAGGGCATGGGCCGGGGGCTTGATTTGGGTCAGGGTGAACGGGTCTACCTCTTTGTTCTTTCTGGCAAAGGCCCTCCAGGCTTCCCGGTCCTCGTCCGTGAGTTCCTTCTGCCAAGTCTTAATGGCCCAGGCGAAGGTGGCCTTGGATTCTTTCTGGCTTGGGGTGTTGGGCTGCTTGGGCTTGGCGTAGCGCTTGCGGTAGGATTTGCCGAGGCGCGAGGAGAACACGGTCTCCTCGTCCATCTTGCCGGTCGCACCGTCCGAGAAGAGGGGTTTTCGGAGTTTAGGCATTTACTCTATCTCGTCATCCTGAGCTTGACTCAGGATCTCTCTTGGCTATTATTCCTTGGGGATTAAAGGGTATGCCTTGTCCGGTGTGTCCGGCGTTTAGTCGTCATTCCCGCGAAGCCTGCCCCGGCAAGCTCTAGGCCGGGGGCGGGAATCCAGTGTCTTTTGTTTGTCTTTCAATTTGAAATTCGCAATCCGAAATGTCGTTGGCCCCCTTTCTCCCGTTCTCCTCAGCCCCTCAGCTCCCCTGCGGTCGTTAGGGGGCGGTCTTGACGCCATGAATCGGAGCCTCGGCATCAGGAGGATTTGATTCATGGTGTCCGATACCCAGCCCGATTTCAATTTTCGGGTTTCCAAATGAATCTCCCTGTTTTATCAACGTAACCTATTCTATTACGATCGTTGACCATAGCCAACCCGCCCCAGAAGGGCCAAGCATATTCGAATTGCGGTTTTATTATCACTTCACCCTTCTTATTGATATATCCATACTGACTGTACGCAGTGTGCCCATACGTCTTAACTCCCGAAATCACAGCCATCCCTTCAGAGAAGTTCGCTCCGGTACGCTGGATGACCCGTCTTCCCGTATGGTCAATATACCCGCTGTGATCACCGCCCTCAATGATGGCCAACCCCTCAGTGAATATGCCCGCCCAGGAGCAGTTTAGGGAGTCGATGACAAGTTCTCCCTTGGGGTTAATATAAAACCATTTGCGCCTGATTTTTACGGGCGCCAGACCTTCCCCAAATTGGCCGGCGTCGGCATATCGGGGAGAGATGACGTATTCCCCTTTCTTGTCAATGAAGCCCCATTTGCCACCGACCATTACAGCCGCGACTCCTTCGGTGTAATCGTACGCATTCTCATATTGGGGGCCGACTATTACATCTCCGTTCCTATTAATACATCCCCATTTCCCTCTGATTTTGATCAGGGCCATTCCTTCCGAGAATTCCTCTGCACTATCGTACTGGGGTGCGACGATTGTCTCCCCCTTAGTGTTGATATAGCCCCATTTGCCGTCCTGTTTAACGGAGGCCATGTCTTCTGAAAAGGGACGGACGTTTTCAAATTTGGATTCTATGACAACTTTGCCTGTTTTATCAATATAGCCCCATTTGCCTTTTACCATAACTGCTCCGCGATTCTCACGAAACGAAAAGGCTTGTTGAAATTGAAAATCTATCACGACCTTGCCCTTCCTATCCATATAGCCCCATTGACCCTTTCTCATAACCGGGAATAAATTCCTCGGCTCTTTCCTTGGTTCAGCATGGATGGACATCACTAACACCGATAGCACGGAAACGAAAACGGCCACAGCCGTTAGGTCCAATCCTTGCAAAAGGAAACGCTGATTAAAAGGTCTCTGCAGTAAATGTGGTTTTTTCAACCAGTCTTGTCCTGAAAATGGGGCCATTCTTCAAAAAAGGATATCATAGGTCCGTGCTTTTGTCAATAGGCACCCTGAGGTCCCCTCGTTCGCTTGCAGACACAGCACATTTAAGTCTTTTCCATTCCATTAGTTACAATCAATTTCCATCCATTTCAATCCCTTCCCATCTCATTCCTTAACCCCTCGCGTGGTGGTGCAGGGGTGCCGGAGGAGTGGGGGAGAGGAGCGTGTGCATAGGGATTTGGTACGGGTTTGGTTGGTATTTGGTGCGGATTTGGTATGGATTTCATCTCTTGGTTTTTGGGGGTTTTACCTGCCTGGAAGGGGTAGGGGGCCGGTATTATCCTCTCCCCCTCTACTATATAGCACCAAATCGGGCTTTTTTCAACCCCCTGGAGGTAACTTTTTTCGGCCCTGGGCCTGCTTGTTTGCGATTACCTTCTGATTTTGAGGGACTTGGGCGCTTGCATTTTTTCTTCTTTTCGGCTATCCTGTTATGTTAATTTATGAACTTACCCCGGCTTTCGGCCCATCGGCTATGACATTTCCCGAACCGCTCGATCGCATCCAGAAGCACGGCATGAGGCTCGCCGTCGTGGAGGGCGCCTTCGCCACCGTGCACATCGCCATCACCCTGGGCGCGTTCACCACCGGGCTCGCCCTCTTCCTGGGGGCCTCGGACTTCCAGATCGGGCTCCTGGCCTCGCTCACCCCCCTCTCCTCCACTTTCTCCCTGGCCGGGGCCTACTGGATCAGCTCCCTGGGGAGGCGCAAGCCCCTGGCGGCCTGGTCCGCGCTCCTCGGCCGGTCCCTCTACCTTCCCCTGGTCCTGCTTCCCTTCCTGCCTCTCCTCGGTGGAGCGAAAATGGCCCTGTTCCTCGCGGTCATCGCGGTCTCCAACATCGCCCTCACCCTGTCCGGCAACGCCTGGACCGACTGGATGACCGACCTCGTGCCCCTGGAGCGCCGCGGCCGCTACTTCGGCATCCGCAGCACGCTTCTGGGCGTGGTCTCCATGGCCACCAACCTGGCCGCGGGAAAGGCCCTGGACCATTACAAGGCCCAGGGGAGCGAAGCCACGGGGTTCCTCATCATCTTCTCGGTCGCGGTCTTCTTCGCCTTCTTAGCCTTCCTGGTGCTCCTGCGCCAGCCCGAGCCCAAAATGGCGCCCCGCCCCCGGGTGCCCCTGCGGGAGCTGGCGACAACGCCTTTTCAGGACAAGGACTTCCGGAGTCTGGTCCTGCTCTTTTCCTTCTGGGCCGTGGCCACCGGGCTCCCCGCCGGGTACTTCGGGGCCCACTTCCTGAAGAACCTCCACGGCTCCTTCTCCGGCCTGGCCTTCTACTCCATCGTGGCCGGGCTGGTGAGCCTCCCGGCCCAGCTCCTCTGGGGCCGGTTGATCGACCGCATGGGCAACAAGCCCGTCCTGATCGCCAGCATCCTGGGCGTCACCATCCTGCCCCTGTTCTGGTTCTTCGCCTGGAGGGAGTTCCTGTTTCCCATCTGGGTGGATGCCTTCCTCTCCGGCATCTTCTGGCCGGGCATCGCCCTCTCCTCCTTCAACCTCCTGCTGGTCAGCGCCAAAGAGGAGAACCGCGCCGCCTACCTGGCCGTGTTCACCACCATCACCGGGGTCACGGGCTTCCTCGCCTCGCTCCTGGGTGGGACCCTGGCCACGCTGTTCTCCTTCTTCATCTGGAAGATCGGCCCGGTCACCCTGCTCAATTTCCACATCCTGTTCCTGCTCTCCGCGCTGGGCCGGGTGGCTGTCCTGTTCTTCATGCCGAAAGTGAAAGAGGCCAAGGCGAAACCCCTGGCCGAGATGATGCGGTTCCTGACCGATTACATGATCCGGCGCTTTAGCCTCGGAAGTGGTCAAAACCAGCCCGGGTGATCTTTTTCCTTTCGCCTGATTTAGTGACCATCACGACCCCGGGCCTTCCCCTTGCGACCCTTCCGATGACCGTCACTTTCGTTCCTGATTTCTCCAACGCCTTCTCCAACTTCGCGGCCCGCCCCTCCGGGGCCGTGAACAACAGTTCGTAGTCGTCCCCCCCGAAGAGCGCCAGGTCCGTCCCCGGCAGCTCCTTGGCCCTAGCTACCCTCCGGGTGACCGGGAGAATCGGTATTTTCTCCTCCCATATTTCGATCCCGACCCTGCTCTCCTTGGCCAGATGCTGGCACTCCGAGGCCAACCCGTCCGAGATGTCGATCATGGCATGCACGCCTCCGGCCTTGCTTAGAGCCTGTGCCTCTCTGAGCCTGGGCATCGGACGGCGGTGCCGCTCAAGGATCGGCTCGGGTTCTGTAATCCCCTGAACGGCGCCCGAGAGCACCTCCAGCCCGGCCTGCGCCCCTCCCAACTCCCCCGTGACCAGAAGCAGATCTCCAGGCTTCGCCCCGGAGCGGGTTGCCATCTTCTTCGGCTCCACCTCTCCCCACACCGTGAGGTTGAGCACCAGGACCGGGGAGCGCACCGTGTCCCCGCCCACGAGGTCCACCTTGAACTTCTTGGCAAGCTCGAACATCCCGGCATAAAGCTCGTCCGCCTCCCCGACCTTCATGCCCTGAGGCAGGCCCAGGGTCACCAGGGCTCCCACGGCTTTGCCTGCCATGGCTGCGACGTCCGAGAGGTTCACGGCCAGGGACCTCCAGCCCAAGTCCTTGTAAGAGAGGAACGAAAGGTCGAAGTGCACGCCCTGCACCAGGGCATCCGTGGTCAGCAGGCACAGCTTGCCGGGCGGGACACGGAAGGCCGCGCAGTCGTCCCCGATGCCCAGGACGACGCCCTTTTGTCCGACCCGGGCCTTTCTCCGGATGCGCTCGATTAGCCCCAGCTCGCCCAGTTCCCCGAGCGTCTTCAGCCCTTCCATTCGTTTTCTAAAATCCCCATCAGGATCTCGTCTTGATACCTCCCCCCGCGGAACACCGACTCCCGCTTTCTCCCTTCCTCCTTGAACCCCAGTTTCTCATACACATGGACCCCCCGGGGGTTGAAATCGTAGACCCAGAGCGTGATGCGGTGCAGATTCAATGTCCCGAAGCCGTAGTTCAGCATCAGCTTGGTCGCTTCCGTGCCATGGCCCTTGTCCCAGTAAGCTTTCTCGCCGATGGCGATCCCGAACGTGGCACCCCGGTTGGGCAGTCCCATACCGTGCAGCCCCGCGACCCCGATGTGTGTGTCTCCTTCCCTGGCCACGATGGCCAGGACCACGTCGCGGCTGTCTTTATACAGTCTCTCCACGAACTCGCGCTCCCTCAGGCGGTTGAGCGGGGTCGCCGAGGAGAGGGTGAGGCGCACCACCGGGTCGTTGAACCAGCGCACGAACCGGTCCACGTCCTCCATCTCCACCGGCCGGAGATAGACCCGCTCGCCGATCAGGAACGGAAAATCCATGGCGCCTCCTCCAAGAAAATAGCGGGTAGGCCTTGGCCTACCCCTCGTTCCGCAATCCGAACTGCTGTTATTTGACCCGGATCTCCCGGATCACCCATTTGGACTTCTCCTGGCCCTCCTTGACCAGCCACACCGAGACCTTGTCCTTCTGGGCCGGCCCGTCCTTGCCGGAGCGGTAGGTCCGGTCCGCGATCCCCGCAACTCCTTCGCTCAGGAAGGCATCGTACTTCGTGAATTCGAACTTGTCGGTGGTCGTGTATTTGAACAGGTCTTTGAGCACGTACTCCGCCTGGTTTCTGGACAGGACCCCGCCCACCACCTTGGGCAGTTGGATGGTGACCTTGCCCTCCCCGAGAAAGGAGGCGATCCCCTCCGCGTCTCCCTCCAGCCAGGCTTTGGCGATACGCTGGAAAGCGGCCCGAGAGCTGGCCGTGTCCGGAGAGCCGACGCCCACAGGAAGCTGCATCTCCTTGGCTTTCAAGCTGTCCTGTGCGGAGGAAAGGCCGCAGGCCGAGAGGAGGAACCCTGCCCCAAGAACCAATCTCTTTCCCATGGAATGGATCGTCATTTTTTACCTATGCTTGTTCCTGTTTTCTGTCTTTATACTATACTATACCCTATCCCCAAAGTCAAGGCCCGGGGCTGGCTTGGAAGACCCACCTCTTGACGCCCCCTCTCAAATCCGCTATAATGTTGAAACCATGACCGAAGATACCGCGTATCGTATTACGTTGCATCAACCCCTCTCCTACCTCCGCACTCCGATCTCCGGGGATCCGCCCCTGGAGTCCTATTCGGCCTCCTTTCTCGCCGAGGCCTACGAAGAGCAAGAGGACATGCTGGTCTTCGACCCTTACCTCGACTGGGAGAAGGCCGAGCCTGTGGTCCCGAGGCAGACTCTGAAGACCTCTCGGGCTAATCTCAAGGAAATCGTGCGCGTCAAAAAGCGGGGGGGAGAGCCCATCGGATGAATTTTCCATGGAAATTGGCCGCGGTCTTGATCTTCCTCGTCTTGGCCGTCGCCCTGCTGGTCATGAAGAGCCTCTGGCCTGTTCTTCGGGGGATGTAGTTTTTAATAATAGTTCTTGACTTCACCAGCATTCCGCGGTATAATTTTTGCACGGGCAAACCCTTTTCTAAGGAGAACGCCGTGAGACGCCTGCTTCTGATTGCCACCTCCCTGCTCGTCGCTCTTTCCTCCTCGGCTTCCTCGAACGACTTCTTCGCTCCCGGCCCGATTCAAACCTTCACCCCGGAACCGGATCCCTCCTGGCGATGGATCGATTTCGGGAATGGGATCGCCTTCGATCCTATGGCAGGGGAGCCCTCCCAGCCTGCGGACCTCAGAATTGCGGACTATCCCGGGGACGGCACGGGCTACTACCTCGTCCAGGTGACGGGGCCGATCCGGGAGACGGTATACTCCGAGATGAAGGGGCTGGGAGCGAACGTGCTGGGCCTCCATTCCCGATGCAATTTCATCGTGCGGATGAATTCGGCCGTGAAGGCCAAGATGGCTCGGCTGCCCTTGGTCCGCTGGATCGGACTCTACCAGCCAGCCTACAAGCTCGCCCCGGGACTTCTTGCCGGCTCCCCGACCGACCGTTATCTGGTGTACCTGTTCCACACCGAGGACGCCGCCGCAAACCAGCGGGCCATCGAGCTGGCGGGAGCGAGGGTCCTCTCCTCGGACATCACCGAGGACATCAAGTTCTTCTGGGTGGAGATGTCCCCGAGCCTGATCGCCAAGCTCGCCGGCCTTCCCGGGGTCTCGCACATCGAGGCCTGGCATCCTTCCGAGCCCGAGAACAACCAGGTCCAGTGGGTGAACCAGAAGGGCATTGCTCCTCCGGATACCACCCGTCCGGTCTGGCGGCAGCGGATCTTCGGAGGGGACTTCTGGGGAGACCTTTCGGGAGAGATCCTCGGCCACTGCGACGACGGCCTGGATGTGAGCCATTACGCCTTTCGCGATCCCGCGATCACGATCAGCGACACCGGGGAGTGGCCGACCAGCCGGAAGATCGTGGCCTACAAGCATTACCCCAAGGCCAGCGGTATCACCCGCTCCAGCCACGGCACTCACACGGCGGGGACGATCTGCGGGAACGATTCCGCGATGGGCGGGACGGACGCCAGGGACGGGCATTCCAAGAACGCCCGGCTGGTCCACCTCTCGCCGATCCCTTCGTCCTCGTACAATTTCTACAGCGTTTATACCTACCTCACGGACAGCTTGCGCAACCGGTCCCTCCAGGCGACGACCTGCTCCAACTCCTGGTGGACAGGGACGCTGGGTCAGTATTCGGCGAAGTCCTCGGAGGTGGACCTGTTCTGCTGGCGGCACCGGACATTCGTGCTGATCAAGTCCTGCGGAAACCAATACCACACCAGCCAGTACCGAATCACCGAACCCGGAAACTCCAAGTCCGTGATCTCGGCGGGAGCCTTGGGCAACGGGACTCTGGCTGATTCTCTGGCCATCTTCTCCAGTTGCGGCCCGGCCCCGGACGGCCGGGTAAAACCCGATATCTGCACTCCGGGGGATGTGATCTACTCCGCGTCCTATAACACCACCAACTCCTATGTCTCGATGAGTGGGACGTCCATGGCCGCCCCCTCTACGAACGGCAGCATCGGGCTGATCCGCTCCTACCTCCGCAAGGGATTCTATCCCAGCGGGACGCGTCGGGCCCAGGATTCCCTGGCCTACGTAAGCGGGGCTCTCTTGAAGTCGATGCTCATCGTCTCTGCGGATCCCAACGTCGGAGGCTACGTGGTCCCCAGCGACCACATCGGCTGGGGGAGACTCGACCTGGACTCGGTGCTCTTCTTCTCCGGCGACCGCCGGAAGCTCCTGCTCTGGGATGACACCACCGGAATCGCCACCGGGCAATACCGCGACTACCGCTTCACCCTTAACGACGCCATTCCCTTGCGCATCACCGCGTGCTGGACCGACACCCCGGCCGCGGCCAACGCCAATCCGGCGTTGATCAACGATCTTGACCTCCTGGTCACAGCGCCCAGCGGGACCTACTACCGTGGGAACCAGTACACCAGCGGCCAATCCACGGTCAACCCTTCGAGTTGGGACCGCAGGGACGTGGTCGAATGCGCCCGCGTCAACGCACCGCAGACCGGCACGTGGACCCTGCGCATCTCGGCCCAGAGCGTGGCTACCCGGCCACAGCCCTATGCGGTCGCCGTTACGGGGGGGGTGGTCCCCTACAGCGGGGTGGAGGAAACGCCGTCGGGACTCCCGGGCCCACCGAAGGCCTTCGCCCTCGGAGAGGCCCGGCCCAATCCCGCGGTCCGGGGAGAGGTGGAGATCGCGTACGCCACGTCTGCAGAGAAGACGCCGCTCACCCTCAAGGTCTACGACATTCAAGGCAGACTCATCCGGACCCTGGTGGAGGGGGTCTCGGAAAACGCCGGATGGCATCAGGTCCGCTGGAATGGCCGGGATGATCTCGGCCGTCCTGTGGCTTCGGGGATCTACTTTTACCGCCTGGAAGCCTCAGGATACAACGCTTCCAGAAAGGTGCTCTTCTTGCATTAATCACCTTTTTCGCTTACGAAGGAGGGGGAGAATTTTCCTCCTCCTTTTCTTTTTTCTCAATTTGAGTTATCCACAGGTGGTGAACAAATATTAGTGAATAATAAAAATAATTTACTTTTTTTCAATTACCCCCTTGACAAAATCTACAATATATTGTATGATATTTGCAGCATACCACAAGAAGGAGGTGGATTAGAGGCATGAAGAAGAAGGCAGCCAAGAAAAAGAAGAAGTAACATCCTTTATTCGGAACGGGCAGGGCAAAAATTTTAATGCCCTGCCCGTTTCCCTGAGCACGAGAGAAGATTTATTGGGAAATGAAAAATCCTCGCCCGGAAGTTGATTCGAGAAGGAGGTGACGACCGTGCCCTGCAAACCCTGCAAAGCCCCCAAGAAGAAGGCTGCAAAGAAAAAAAAGAGGTAAGCACCCGGTCTGGACAAGCGGGCCCCGAAATTTGGGGCCCGCGATGTTTTGCTAAATTTTGGTAGACTTTTCGAGGATTTTATGGTATAATATATGGTCCCATTTAATGAGGGGTTGCCGATGGTCCAATCAAGAGGGTTTGGTGCGATGAAGCAGGTTCATAACCATCCTTGGGACGTTACGGTCAAGGAAGCCTATCAGATTCAGCGGGATCTCCGGACGCGAGTGTTCCTGCGCAACGGGTTCCACCAGGTTTCGACCGTGGGAGCCGCAGATGTGGCCTTCGACGAGCGCAAGAAGAAAGCCTACGTCGCGGCCGTAGTGGTCTCCCTTAATGATTTCCGCGTCCTAGAAATCAAGGAGATAGTGACCGACGTGTCCTTTCCTTACGTCCCCGGGCTTCTCTCCTTTCGCGAGGGCCAGCCATTGCTCAGGGCCCTCGAGCAGCTGACCGTGGAGCCGGACGTCCTCCTGTTCGACGGGCAGGGCATCGCCCATCCCCGCGGGCTCGGCCTGGCCACGCACATGGGGATCCTGCTGGAGAAGCCCACGATCGGTTGCGCCAAGTCCAAGCTGGCCGGAGAGCACAAAATCCCCCCTCTGGAAAAAGGGGGGGTTGAGCCCCTGATGCTGGCCGGGAAGAAGGTGGGGTTCGTCCTGCGGACCAAGGCCAAGATGGATCCCATTTACGTTTCCCCGGGCCATCTGGTGGACGTGGACACGGCCCTGGAGATCGTAAAGTATTGCGCACGGGAACACCGGCTTCCGGAGCCGGTTCGCCTCGCCGACCAAAAAAGCAGGGAGTTCAAGGCGAAAGCCAACCGTCGATGACGCCCCTCCCCCCGGAGCGCCTCGGCGGATACCGCAAGACGTTTCAGGCCCTGCGACTGGGATGGCGGCTGTTCCGGGACTCGCGGGTGCCCCTGTGGATCAAGCTCATCCCGCTCCTCGCTATCCTGTATATCCTCTCTCCATTTGACCTGATCCCCGAGATCGCCTTTCCGATCATCGGCTATCTGGATGACGCCACCCTCTTCCTTCTCTCCCTTTTTTTATTCGCCCGCCTTGCGCCCAAGCCCCTGGTTGAAGAGCATCTCCGGGCGCTGTGAACTCGAACGATGCATTCTGAAGCGAGAGGGCCGGTGGTGACCTTCGGCACCACGGATGCAGAAGTCTTCCTGGGTGACATCACCCATTTAGAGGTGGATGCTATTGTGAATGCCGCCAACAGCCAGCTCTGGATGGGAGCGGGGGTGGCCGGGGCCATCAAACGCGCAGGGGGCCAAGCGATCGAAGACGAGGCCGTACGGCTCGGCCCCATTCCGGTGGGAGAGTCGGTCGTCACCTCGGCCGGAAACCTCAAAGCCCGCTATGTGATTCATGCCGCGGTCATGGGGCCGGACCTCGTGACCGGCGGGGCGAATATCCAAAGGGCGACCGAGACCGCTCTGCTTCGCGCCAAAGAGAAAAGCCTTTCCTCCATCGCCCTCCCGGCTTTGGGAACCGGGGTGGGAGCATTTCCGCTGAACGAAGCGGCCCGCCTGATGGCCCAAGGGGTCCGCGACCATTGTCTCCAGGGGACCTCGCTTAGCAAGGTGGTCTTCGCGGTCCTCGGACAGGCCGCCTTCACGAAATTCACCGAGGCCCTGAAGAAAGCTGCGGACGAGGGATGATCAAGGCCGTCGTCTTCGACCTCGACAACACCCTGGTGGACTTCATGAAGATGAAGGAGCAGTCCATCATGGCCGCGATCGACGCCATGATCGACGCCGGACTCCAGATGGACAAGGAGGAGGCCCGCCGCAAGCTCTACGCCATCTACGACAAGGAGGGCATCGAGTTCCAGCGGGTCTTTGACACCTTCTTCCAGGAGGAGTTCGGACGGATGGATCCCAAGATGCACGCCGCCGGGATCGTGGCCTACCGCAAGGCCCGCGAGGCTGCGCTGGTCCTCTACCCCCACGTGAACCTGACCCTGATGGAACTGACCAGGAGGGGGCTCAAGCTCGCCGTGGTCTCGGATGCCCCCCGGCTTCAGGCCTGGCTCAGGCTCTGTTATCTGGGGCTGCAACACATGTTCGATTACGTCGTGACCTACGAGGATACGGGAGAGAAAAAGCCCAGTCCGGCCCCGTTCCGGAAAGTCCTGTCCCTCCTCGGCATCCGGCCCGAGGAAGCCCTGATGGCCGGGGATTGGGCCGAACGCGACATCACCGGGGCCGCCACGCTGGGGATGAAGACGGCCTTCGCCCGCTACGGCGACACCTTCGGGACCAAGGACTCCGGCGCGGACTACGATCTCGGGGATATCCTGGAGCTGGTCGCCATCGTGGATCGGGAGAACGGGAAAGCGCGTTCCTGATGCGCGCCATCGGGGTGGACCTCGTGGACGTCTCCCGGATGCGGCAGGCGATCCTGCGCTGGGGGGAAGGGTTTCTCCGGCGGGTCTTCACCCCCCGGGAGATCGCCTTTTGCGAAAGCCGTCCGGCAAAATACGAGTGCTACGCCGCACGGTTCGCCGCCAAGGAGGCCGTGGTCAAGGCCCTGGGCACGGGCTTCCGCCGGGGCGTCTTCTGCACCCAAGTGGAGATCGTGGACAACGAGCACAGCCCTCCACACGTGGAGCTCTCCGGAATAGCCCGGGACCTCGCCGGACCGGCCGACATCCTGCTCAGCCTCTCGCACGAGCGGGCTATGGCCGTGGCCGTCGTTTTCATGGAACGGAGGATTTGATGAGAGTCGTCACCTCGCAGGAGATGAGAGCCATCGACCGGGCTGCCATCGAAGGCCTGGGCATTCCCGGCCTCGTACTTATGGAGAACGCCGGCCGGGACGTTTTCATCCATCTCACGGATTTCACAGATGGCGTGGAAGGCCTTCGTGCCCTGGTGGTCTGCGGCAAGGGGAACAATGGGGGCGATGGCTTTGTGGTCGCCCGGCACCTGGCCAATCACGGAGCCGATGTCCGGATCATCCTGCTGGGAAGGATGAGCGAGGTCCAGGGGGATGCCCAAGTGAATATGGCTATCGCCAAAGGCATGGGGCTCCCCATCGTGGAGATCCTTGACGAGGAAGGCCTGGCGCTCCTCACGGACACTCTCCTGGAGGCCGATGTAGTTGTGGATGCGATCTTCGGCACGGGCTTTTCCGGCAAAGCCGAAGGGTTGTACGCCAGCGTCATCGACCGGATGAACTCCTGCGATTCCCCCCTCATCGCCATCGACTGCCCCTCAGGCCTGAACGTGGACACCGGGCGCCCGGAGGGCGCCTGTGTCGAGGCCGACCTCACCGTGACCATGGCCCTCCTGAAGCGGGGGCATCTCCTCTATCCCGGCGCCGACCTCTGTGGGGAGGTCGCGGTCGTGGACATCGGGATTCCTCCTTCCCTGGTGGAGCAGCAGAAGATCCGCCTGGCCACTCTGGAAGAGGATGAAGCCCGGCTGCTCATTCCCCAGCGTCCCCGCGATGCCCACAAAGGGGACTGCGGCACGGTATACCTTCTCGCCGGCTCGGTCGGGTTCACCGGAGCCGGGGCCATGGCCGGTCTTTCAGCCCTGCGAGCTGGGGCCGGGCTTGTGACCTGGGGGCTTCCCCAGAGTTTGAACGACGCCATGGAGGCCAAGCTCACCGAGGTGATGACGAAGCCCTTGCCTGAGACATCGGCCCGCAGCCTCGCCTTGAAAGCCCTGGCCGAATCCGAAGCGTTCTTAAAGAAAGCTACGGTGCTTGCCCTTGGCCCCGGAATTTCCACCCATCCGGAAACGGCAGAGCTGGTCCATCAAGCCGTGAGCACGCTCACCCTTCCCATGATCATTGACGCCGACGGCCTGAACTGCCTGGCCCTGAAGAAAGGCTGGAAGAAGAACTCCCGCTCCGAGCTGGTACTCACTCCCCACCCCGGCGAGATGGCCCGTTTGCTCAACATCGCGACCGAGGACGTGCAGAAGGACCGCATCGGGATCACCGAGCGGGCCGCCCAGGAGTTCGAGGCTACAGTCGTGTTAAAGGGCGCGCCCACGATCATCGCCCAGCCCAATCAGGACACCTGCATCAACACCACGGGCAACCCCGGCATGGCCACTGCGGGGTCCGGGGACGTGCTCACGGGCCTGATCGCCGGGTTCATGGCCCAGGGCCTCTCGGGCTACAGTGCGGCCAAGCTGGGCGTCTACGTCCACGGCCTGGCTGGAGACCTCGCCGCAGAAGAGAAGACAGAGCTTGGGATGATCGCCGGGGATATCTTAGACAAGGTCCCGGAAGCCCTTAAAAGCCTCCTCACTGAAGACGGCGACCACAATATATAGTGGTCCCCTCAAAGTTGTCTCGTAGTTAGCGATGACAATGAATTAAACGAAGGCCCCCGATTTATCGGGGGCCTTTTCATAAGACCCTGTTTTATATTGAGTTCAATGCCTCCCTTGACCACAGGGAGGCTATTTTTGTCCCCGCTTTAGGGGAGGGTAATAAGCCCGCTACAGGAAGGCTTCACGCCAAGTTAACACTAAGTTGTGTCTAATTTAACACTAATTTAACTCTAATTTAACACTAATTTAAGTCTAATTTA